>CAYURD010000014.1:0-55890 GCA_964446865.1 uncultured Glaciecola sp. | reverse complement strand
ACGTCAAAAAACGCCGAAAGCACATTTTAGTTACACGGAAGCTTGCGCTTTAAGGCACCATACAAAAAGCGTTTAGTTTGTTTCCGTCCAAATCTCTAAAATAACCTGCATAAAACCCTGAGGTAGCTCCGCCGGGGCGAAACCCGGGTTTACCCTCGCAACTTGCGCCTAGCGAAATGGCTTTAGCATAAAAATTATCAACCTGTTCTTGTGTGTCCATAAACATGGCAACCATAGTACCGTTGCCTATTGTTGCGGGCTTTTTATCAAATGGAACCGATACAGCAAGAGAAGGCTCTTCTGGGGACTTTGCCCACGCAATAAAATAGTTTTCCTCCTCCATAAAGCGACCCGCACCTATAGTGTTAAGCAATGCGTCGTAAAACGCACTCGATTTCTCTATATCTGATGTACCTAATGTTACATATCCAATCATAATTTTCTCCTGTGTATTGTTGTGTTCAACAGCAATATCATATCTGTAAGCTACTGACAGGATGTGTCAGTAGTGTTTTAATACACTAAGTACTAATAAGTATTTAGCCTAGAGGTAAGGTCGGCATGCACAGAGCGGAAAGACTCAACGACATTGTTCATCATTTACGAAGGATGCGCCAAGCAGTAACGGCCGATACGCTAGCAGAAACTTTCGAAGTCTCTGCGCGCACTATTTATCGAGATATTCAGAGTTTAATCAACTCGGGCGTGCCTATAATGGGCGAAGCCGGTATTGGATATGTAATAGACAAACGCTATCATTTACCCCCAATTATGTTTGACGCCCACGAGCTTGAAGCAATAGCGCTTGGTATTGGTATGGTAGGCAATTGGACCGATAAGCAATTTGCAGCCAAAGCGCAAAGTGCCTTTGCAAAAATTCAAGCAACCTTACCTGCACCACTCATACAAGAGTTGCATCAAATCAGCACGTTTTCTGCCCCCAGCCAATACAAAATTCCGTGGGAAGTCAGCTTTACCCTAGTGAGAGAGTGCATTCGGCGCAAGAATAAGGTGCAGTTTTGCTACTTAGATCTGAAGCAAAACGCCAGCACACGCACCATTTGGCCATTGGCACTTATTTCATTTAGCCCCGTTTGGCTATTAGCTGGATGGTGTGAATTACGCCAATCGTTTCGTAATTTTCGCCTCGATCGTATATCTGAATTTGCTCCTTTAGAAAGCCAATATGAAAATGATAAGGAGAAAAATCTGCAGGCCTACTTGGCACAAATTGACCATGAATAGCACGACAGGCATTATAGTTGCGCAAGATGCTTCACTTAAGTAATACCGACTTTCCTTTATTGACAAAATGTGCAACAAGAATATGACCACAACTCCAATTCATGATGAACGTGTCGCTAACATGTCCTTGGCCCCCTTTTGGGGGCCGAAACTAGGATTAAAAATAAGCGTGCATAAGCACTACCTTTTAGAAACTATAAGTAGCCGATACTTTAAAGTTACGAGGCGCACCCGGCTGTATCCAAGTGTCTGAAAACGAGTTTAGATAGAAAATAAATAGAGATGGTATACTCGATAACATTGTTTGAAATTTTTTTGGGTGTTCATAAACATGGCAAACATAGCTATAATCAGATTAGTTCTAATCGCTAACAAGTACAAACGAAGACCATATTGCTGGATGCTGTGCATAAGCAATAGTAGTGTTGCTCCTAAGATCTAACATGGCTTTTTGGAGTGCCTTAGCTTTAGACAATCCTCGTTGAGTATTTTTTATCGTATTCATGGTCACAAAAGCGGCGGCATCATCTCTAATGGGCCAGTGCGACACTAGTAGGCCTTTTGCCCCAGCATATAAAAAACTGCTCGCAAGGCCCGAGAGCCCTTCTGCAGAACCCCCGCCTTCGCCACCTGTATTACATGCTGAGAGCACAACAAAGCTGGAAGAAAAGTTCATTTGAGCGATTTCTCTTGCAGTCAATATACCATCTTCTTTTTCATTAGGAGCTAGAATTAAGGCAGGTTCGTTTATGCCTTCAAGCTCGCCAGCAAGTAAGCCATGAGATGCAAAAACGATAAGGTCATCTTTGGCAAATTGAAGCTGTTTAATTACGCTTTCTTTTGCCTCGCTGCCGGTCAACAATATGACTTTACCAAACCCTAGTTTAGCGATTGTATTAAGCTCTCTTTCTGCGTTTGGTAAAGGAGGTAACGACTCAATAATAGCGCTAGTATCCACTGATCGTAAAGATGCTAATTGTTGAGCGTCTTCATCATTGCTAAGTGTTATGTTAGGTGCACCAATACCTACATATCGACGCTGATCACCAGCTAATTTCGTATGTTGCCCATCTAAGCTCAAGGCGCCAACATATGGCACAGTTGAAGTTGCAAAGTCATCTAACAAATAGTGAGGTCTATCTACTGTGGATTTGTTAGTCGCTAAGGCGGCAAAAGGAATAGTGCTTAAATATCGATTGCTGCTAATATATAGCATCGATTTGCTGATAATTAATTGCTTTGTATTTTCAGTGAAAATCGCATCATAGATTTTGCGAGACGCGTCCTGTGTTTTAGCTAAATTTTTGTTAAAGGCATTTTTTTCGCTCGTAGTGTTAATCGCGGTGCTAAGCAATGAAGTTTCACTAATAGAGTGTCTAAATTCATCTACCCATTGTTTAAGTATCAATGCGTTTAAAGGCACATAGTCAACATTGGTTTTATCTTGAGTAAAACTAAATACGACAAGACCGTTGTCTAACACAATGGGCATAACGAGGGCGTCTTGGGGCGATAGCTTAGCCTGAATGGAGTTGCTATTGGCAAACTGAATCTTTTCAGCTTTTATCCACTGCGGAAAACTATTCGCAAGATCATTTGTAATAACGAGGAGACTCTTTGCGATTAGGTCAATCTCATTGCTTAAGCGAAGTACTAAGTCGTTGTTTTTATTGCGCGAGGCAGCATCTCGGTCAACGATTTTACTGGCTTGTTGTTCAAATAAATTTTGCCGTTCTCTAATTTTTTGTAAGGCATTTTTTGGCAGAGCCTGTACGCGTGCATTGGCTTTAGCTAAGGCTGTACGTGGTCCTCCATGAGTGTATATTTGTGCAATCTCGAGCGCTTTCTCGAAATTTTGGGCTTGGATAGCGGCCTTAAGCGCCACTTGAAATATGCCTGATTCAACTAAATTAGGCGTAAGCGTTTTATCGCTAATCTGAAGCTTGGCTTCAAAATCTGATTTCACTTGCTCATAAATAGCGTAAATCTCGTTTGTACTTTTAGAATTACCCATCATCAACTTGTAAAAAGCAGCATGAATATCAATATTTTTAGCCGCTAACGATTCTGCTTTTGATAGTTTCTCATTTTGTTGTTGAATGGCGACGGCTCGTTCATGTGCACCTTTATAGTCTCTTAGCTGGGCGGTTAACAACATTTCATTTGTTCTTGCACTTACACTAAAGCGGTTGTCTTTGCCCAAGATAGATTCATATTCGTTTATTGTCATCGAATAGGCCTGCAGCCTCTCTTGACTCGGTTTGGCTAAAAACTCAGCCCGATGTTTTCCCATTTTAAAGAACAAGTAATTTCTGCTTTGTTGGCCATCAGACTCTTTTAGCACTGGCAACAAAGAATTCGCGAGCCTAATTGCTTTAGTATACTCACCTTGTTTTATGAGCAGACCTAACAACACGGTTTGCACTTGATATACCCTAGGTGCGTGAGGTCCGTATATATCTTGCAAAACGGCAATAGAAGATTTACTCGCCTCAATGGATGCTTTATAACGACCTTGGTAATGCAACTGTGTTGCAAGCGATGTCAGCAAAAAGCCATTTATCAAATGCTTTTTTTCGCCGCGCTCTGCCATTCTTCGTATACCCAAACGAGTGGCTTCCATTGCTTCTGAATTGCGACCCGCGGCAGCTAAATAATTAGTGCGATTATACAAAATATAAGGCTCTTGTAGAGCCAAGCCTTCATTATTAGCGATGATATCTAATGCTTCATCTGCATATTTTAGCGCCTCAAGATGAGCGCCTCGTTGCAACTTTGCAGACGATAAATTATTTAAGCTATTTATGATATGCTTGTGTTTTGATTCGTTGTTGGAGGCCCGCCAGTAAGCTAGCGATTCTTCTTGCAACAGTATTGCCTTGTCTCCTTGGCCTAAGTTTGTATACAAAGGCACTAGTTTTTGAGTTAAGAGTATTCGCTTATAATCATAAGCCTTTCCCTTTTGTGCCAGTTCATCAGCTAACGGAGCAATAATATCAAATGCTCGTTTGTATTCTCCCGTGTAAAAATACTGAAATGCTAATTCACTGTCGATATAACGAACTTCGATGTGATCTTCGCCGTAGATCTCGATCGCTTTTTCTTTAACGGCTTGCCAGGCACTATTAAATGCGACTAAGTCTTTACCACCTTCTAGCGCTTCTGCTTCAGCGGTTAGGGCCGCTAATTCTTTTAAAGGAGTAGTTTGCTCCTTTTCGTTTGCAGACGTCGTCGCTAACCCATGACTGTTATACGCCAAGAAAAGTATCAGCACGGCAGGAACGTAATAGCAGAGCATTAAGCGGTAACGAGCAAGCGTTGTATGTAAAGTAGTAACAATAAACTGCATATATATTCGCTAACCTCTTAATGTAGTAAATACGACTTCAAATCGACTGCCAACACCCGCATTATTGGTGTCTTCAGATGTGTTATTGTCGACACGAATTGAGGCATCATGCCTGTCTGCTATTGCCTTAACTAAAGAAAGACCTAATCCATGCCCTTTTGCCACGACAGCGTTACTATGTCGATAAAAAGGATCGAACAAAGCAGATGTATTGCTTACATCAATACCTACACCAGTATCTTCAATAATGAGCGACACAGCGTTTTGATGCGGTTTCAACTCAATGCTCACTGTACCACCCTCAGCAGTATATTTGATTGCGTTGTCTAGTAAATTTGCTACCAAACGTTCAATTTGTGGCGTATCTGCAAAAATAATAGCGTCGTTTTCAACACTTTGTGTGAGTGTGAGACCTTTATCTTCAGCCAGTGCGTCATAAAATTCGCTTATTCGTTTTACAATGATGGCTAAACTTACTTGACTAAAACCTTGCTTATCGCCGATTTGAGCTTCTAGAGATGAGATATCGAGCAAGCCGTCAAGCAAATTGACGCAATGATGTAGATTGTGTTTAGCTGACGTTATTTTTTCATTTTCAGTGGCCGTTTGCGTATTCAAATTGTCAATAGCACTGGCGAGTTGAGACAGAGGTGTTCGCACTTCGTGGGCAACTTGATCGCTAATTCTTTTTCTCACCTTAAGTAAATGCTGGATACGGTCAAGCATCATATTAATGCGCCTGCTCATAAATGAAATCTCGTCACCCGCCTCGTCTTTTGTTAAACGAGCATCAATATCGCCGTTAGAAACTTTATCTATAACGTTATTGACTTCGCGAAATCGTTGAGCGAAGTTTCTAGCAGCCAATATACCAAACAACCCGCTGATTATTATACAAATAAATACAGCAAGGGCTGTATCTTGGAAAAGAGACAACAAAGCCTTTTGTCGAGTAAACGTGTTTGTACTAATACCCAATAACACATTTTCACCTAAAGGAGTTACTCGGCCTCGTAATTTTTCATACTCGACAAAACCTGTCGTTGCATCAACAAAAGGAGCGGCGTTTATAAGGTCAACCTGGTCAACAAAAAGACGATAGCTGATCCGGTCTCGCTCACTAGGATACATTGCTTCACGCTGGTTAATCGCATCGACAAGCGCCGTTTTACCCCCTTGTGAATAAATAAGCGTCAGCGCGGCTATTTCATCGTTTAGTCGTAAATCATAGGCAATACTAAGTTGAGCATACATACGCTGATAGCTGAAGGCGCCAAGAATCAAAATGGTAATAGTTGGCACCAAGGTCATGACAAAAGCGAGCCTTGTAAATCGGGAGCGCAGCATTTTACGCTTGAGCCTTTTTGTAGTGACCTAAGCAAAAACCCTCACCACGCAGAGTATGCAATATCGCGTCGCAACCTTCTGGCTCGAGCTTCTTTCTTAAACGGCCAACGTTGACATCGACTACATTTGTGCCAGGGTCAAAAGTAAGTTTCCATACATGATTGAGTAACATCTCTCGGGTGACTAACGCGTTGGCATTATCTATAAAATAATTAAGCAGCTCAAATTCTTTGGGGCTAAGAGAGAGATGTTGTCCAGCTCGATGGGCTCTTCTTGCTTTAACATGCAGTTCAATATCAGCGAACACTTTTAAATCAGTACGGACCTTGCCTTGAGTGCGGCGAATAAGCGCGCCTATTCGTGCCATCAACTCTTCAGCAGAAAACGGCTTTGCTAGATAATCATCTGCACCGCGCTGATATCCTTCAATTTTGTGCTCAGTTTGTCCGAGCGCTGTGAGCACTATTATTGGTGTTTCTATTCCATCATCTCTTAATGATTCCACAACATCCAAACCGTCGCCATCCGGGAGCATTCTGTCCATAATGATCAATGAGAGAGCAGCTGACTTGGCAGCATGTTGCGCCTCGCGTGCCGATACAATAACTTGAGTTTGCCACGCATGACTTACCAAGGTATCTTGGATCTCTCTTGCAATTTCCGGCGTGTCTTCCACTATCAGTGCTTTCATAAATAAATAGTTATTATCATTTTAGACATATGGTAGCATGATAAAAACATGCAAAATAAGTAGAACTTGTTTGTGGAAACTTTTCTGTATAAACAAGTGGTTTTATTTTACGATCTAGTTTAACAAGCGAATAGATGAAATTATTGCTCACAAAATTCACTAAACCTTTCAGTATTGCCTGCTTCACATGTGCCTCTCTAAGTTTTATGCTTAGCGCTTGTACCAGTGCTACTAAGCCCGTTGTTGAACCAAATTCGCAAATAATAGGGTCAGCCGATACAGATATACCCGACAACCATCGTTTAATTCTTTCTGCTTTTAACATTACAGAAGCGTCGTCGGCTCAAGATTTGATGTCATCCGCCAGCTTACTAAAACTAGCCGGCGCTAGGCCTATCGCAAATACACCAAATTTGGCTGACGAGTGGGCCGCAAAAGCCGCAGTGATTTCTCCAGACATCGCAAATCAACATCCGCCATTCAGAGGCCGCGTTAAAGGCCCTGCTTATCGCAAATATTCTTTAGCACCTAACACTAGTGAGCGCTTCGATGAGGTGTTTTATGCCACTGAAATTGCAAAAGTAAGCATGCTAGCCGAACAACCTGGCTTAGCGTTAACAGTATTTATCTCTGAAAAACCAGTATGTAACATAGCGTCAAAAACACAATTGCAAACATGCTCGTGGACCCCTTTGTACACATCAGCTCATACCTTTGTCGTTGAAAACACAAGCACTGCGCTCATTGATTATGTCATCGTAGCTAATTAAATAATAGCACTCGATTTTCTGTAGATTCCACATACTCCTCTTGTCGCACTTTTAGCAAAATACGAAAAGCTGCAAGCAATAAAATAGAAGTAAGTACTACATGCTTTACTGCCTATATTGCTAGACGTTATTCAGCTAACACTAAACCCATTCGCCACAACTCAAAAGTGACAAAAGCTGTTAGTTTTTTGTAATTCACTT
The DNA here is from genome assembly GCA_964446865.1 of uncultured Glaciecola sp. Classification (GTDB taxonomy): domain Bacteria; phylum Pseudomonadota; class Gammaproteobacteria; order Enterobacterales; family Alteromonadaceae; genus Glaciecola. The sequence continues at coordinate 48,287 of CAYURD010000014.1, read as the reverse complement.
ATTAACAGCTTTTGTCACTTTTAGTCTTTTCTAACAAAGCATAGCTTATAGGTATGGCGAGGCAACATTCGCTTATGGCTAATGCCTAGGTTAAAAAATCATGATGATATAAAAATAAAGCAACTTATAAGGTTAATCATGAAAATATTAGAAACAACAAAAATAAAAGCGTCAGTAGTACTTGCGTGTGCAATGAGTTTAGGTGGATGTGGAGCGACTTTTTTAGCTACTTTAAATGAAATTCCCAAAAATCAATATGCTGAAGAATTTGACAATACTTCTGATCAAATGATTGCAACAATGAAGACAAGCGGGACCATAGAAAGTGATAAAAAAGGAGTAGTTTTACAAGCGGTGGCTTTGCGCGTTGCTCATCAAAATAAGCTACCAAATAAATCGGGAAATACGTTAGCAGAGCATGAATCATCTTGGGGCTCGGGCAATAACTCTAAATATGGCTTTCTAGGCGCATCGAACGTAGCACGAGACATAGTAAAGAAGCACCTGATAGACGTTCGCGGTTTTGAAAGCGTCTACACTTTTAACAAAGCTGGTATGGAGCTTGTCACAGACAAGGTTGACTCACTTAAATTTCCTATCGATTTACCAGAAGAAGATCTCGACCCTCAATGGGAACATATGCGCACAGCAACAGTTACCTCATACAAAAGGCCAACGGTGGATTACAATATAACTTCCACAGTATCTCAAACTGGCGTAAGTCCAAACATTTTTCCTTATTTTACGCTATCGCTTAAAAAGACAGGTGCTGGCCTCACTAAATTAAACGATGAACTAGTTATCAATTATATCGCTAAAATAAAAGGCCATGTTGTAGTATGCATGCAGGGAAAATGTGAAAGCGCAGATGCTGGCACAGTGGACTTTACCATGCCTTTAATCATACGTAAGCACTTTACCGATGTTGAAGTCTACAAAGAACTAGATAGTCATTTTCAACATGAATTAGCCGGCATACTTGGACGATATACAATTGCTGCTGTTGATCAAATATTGATGAAAACCAGTCATTAATACACACAAAAATGGATACTAAGAAGAATAGATATCAAATTACTATTTTGTACTAGATAAACGATATCTCTCCTACAGTGAATGTTCGATAATTAAGCGCAAAGTCAGCCCAAATTTCACTTTGTTGCTTCATGACAATTATTGTTAGAAAAGAAGTTTCACTAGACTTTTTAGGTAATCATTCGTAAATTTTTATCGTTGATTTTGAGTAGTCTAACATCAGAGTCACGCAGTTTTTTAAAAAAGAGAAAGGATGTATTGCAATGAAAATAGTAAAGAAGATTGGTTTGTTAGTTGTCCTGTCATTCTCGACAATGACGAACGCTTCTATAATAGCAAATGGAGATTTTGAGGACGGCTCCTTCACTAATGATAGCGCAAACTATGACTTACTTTCACAGGGTGATGGGTCACTTAGCGCTTGGGAAATTATTGATGATGTCGTTTGGGGAATGAATCCAAATGATGGTTTTGCCGCGTCAAGCGGAAATGGCTTTATTGACCTTAGTGGATTTAGTAATAACTCACCTAATGGCCAAATAAACCAATCGCTGACAACGTCAATTGGTTTGGAGTATTTGTTTTCGATTGACCGGCAAGGAGACAATGCACAAGTTAGTATAAATGGTGAGGTTTTAGACCTTGCGGTCGCTGCCGTCAGTGGTCAATGGACAACTTACACCGGTTTTTATACTGCAACATCAAATTCATCTTTATTATCTCTCAAAAACCTTGGAAATAATCCGATCGTGTTTGTAGACAATCTCTCCATGGTCGAAATTGATGCGCCAATAAACGTATCTGGTCCCGCGATGTTTTCATTAATATCACTGAGTTTTTTCGGAATTTTTTGCCGAAAACGTATGTTTGATTAAAAGGAACTAAAACTATGTTAAAACAAATCTTCAAGGTAGTCGCATTTGCCTTATTGCTGCCTTTCAATAGCTTTGCTGGCATTATCAGTATTACTGACCCATCAAGCGTTAATGCATCAAGCCAATATCTAAATTACTCGCCAGAATTTGTAATTGACGGTGAACTACCTGTCGCGTATTCAAGCACACATGCATGGAACGCTGGCGGATATACGGGATGGCTCCAAATTGATTTAGGTGATATCTATACTATTGATTTAGTAGAACTTTATCTGACCACAGGAAATCACTTTAATATTCTAGTGGGCAACGGCACGACTTGGTCTCTGCTTAACAATACGCTGCAAGAGACTGCACCATACGCAATTCCAGGCTCGGCTCAACATGTATACGACTGGTACAATGTAATGTCTGACAATGAAGTCAGCGGGCAATTCTTAAGGTACGAAGTTGTCTCAGGTGGCGGGCACTGGGCACATTTGGGTGAAATACAAATTTCTGGTACTTTAGTAACAAATGAACCTGACATAATACCCGCATCTGCGCCGTCAATAATGGTATTATTTGGGATAGGAGTATTAGGACTTCGCTTATATCGACCCCAAAGAACTTAATAATATAAATTTTAGTACTTTATGTAAAACAGCCACTTGTGACTAGTCAGTAAGTGGCTTTTTTTCGTAAAATTGGCAAAGTATTTCAAACGGATTTACGCCATTAGCGGTCGAAAAATGTAAATTAACTTTCGAATGATTTGCCCCCTGTTGGGGGCCGAAACCAAAATTTAAATCAACAATAAGGTCAAAAACGAACGCAAATAAGCACACCATTTTAGAAACTATAAGTAGCCGACACTTTAAAGTTACGAGGCGCACCCGGCTGTATCCAAGTGTCTGAAAACGAATTCAGATAGTATGTCTCATCCAAAATGTTATCGACTTCAGCGCGCACGCTTATTGCTTGATTTACTTCGTAGTCAACAAATGCACTGCCTAACTTATAACTTGGTAACTCAAAGTCTGTGCCAAAAAAGCCATTACGTGAGCCCACATAATAAACGTTTACTCCGTAATCGAGCGCTTGGCCATCAAGCACTGTAGATTTGACTAACATCATCGAAAATGAATGTTCAGGGACATTTAATAATGGACTACCTGCCGCGACTTCAAACCCAAAGTTCGCATCAAAAAACTCGTTTTCAATTTCTGCATCCACATAAGCATATGATGCCCATAAATAGATATCGTCGGTAAGCTCGCCGCTAATATCAAGCTCAATACCACGACTTGAGGCTTCACCAATCGCCGCACTTGTAAAAGCAACAGGATCGTCAACCACTAGCAGGTTTTCTTGTTCAACTTGGAAAATAGCCGCGGTACCAACTAAGGTGCCGTTGTTTAGCGCAAATTTAATACCTGCTTCCATTGACGTACTAGTATTTGGATCAAAACCATTGCCGTTTGAATCGGTGCCAGACAAAGGTCTGAAGTTTTCACCGTAGGCCGCATAAATCGAGGTTGTTTCGTTAGTTTGATATACAATACCGAACTGAGGGCTTAACCTTGACTCTGTTTGTTTTGCAAAGGTGTCAGAACGACGGTTATTAAGTGATTGCTCGTAGTCGTCATAACGTGCACCAATACGAATATCAAGCTTGTCGGTAATGCTGATTTGATCTTGGATAAAAATACCCACCGATTCTTGTATTTCGACTCTGTCGGTATTTGGCCCTGGCTCTGGCAAAGGATATGCCCCATAAACCGGATTAAATACATTAATAAACTGGTCGCCGCGCACGCGCAAGAACACTTGGTCATTTTCAAATTCGTCTGCATCTATGCCCATAATTAGACGATGCTCTAGTCCACCTAGCTCGAGTTCACCTGTTAGTTCGGCTCTAAATACATGGTAAGTAGCATCATAATCACGCGTTCGACGAAAACGGTTAATTTCACCGTCTATCACGTCGCCAAAACCTGTTTCAGTCGCCGAGCCTTCTAGAGAAGTTTCGCGATAGTTAAAACCAAGTAAACCGCTCCAAATTGAGTTGAAGTCGTGTTGGAATTCAAGTTGATGACCTAGCACGTCAGCTTCCATTGGACCTTCACCGGGCTCACCTAAAAAGCGGCTCTCAGGAATTAGCCCTAACTCACCGTCTATCGCAATAACACCTCGGTCAAACGGTACTTCTTGACGGCTATATTCCAATTCATATACCAATTGGCTGTCGTCGCTAATGTTCCATGCAATTGAAGGACTCATTGCTTGACGCTTTGTTTCTATGGTATCTCTGAAGCTCTCAGCATCTTCGTAGTAACCAACAAAACGTACAGCAACATCGTCAGATACTGGCGTTGTATAATCAAGATCTAAACGGTATTGGCTCCAGCTTCCTAATAAAAGTCTGGCACTACCATCGGTTTCAAAAGTGGGGCGCTTAGTCACTAAATTTACCGTGCCGCCGGGTTCACCTCTGCCAAACAATGCAGCACGCGGGCCTTTTAGTACTTCAACACTCTCTATACCCGATAAATCTCTGGCGCCACCAAAACCGCGTCCAGCATTAAAGCCGTTAACAAGATAGTTACTTGGCAAATTTTCATCACCAACAAAACCACGCACAGCAAAGCTGTTCCATAAACCACCAAAGTTATTTTGGCGTGCGACTGATGCCGATAAATCGAGCGCCTCTGATAAATCAAGTGCGCCAGCATTAATTAATACATCTTCAGTGATAATAGTTTCAGATTGAGGTGTTTCAAGCACAGAAAAGTCACCTCTATAAGCTTGTCGCTGACCAATTACGGTGACCCGCTCAACCTCAGACTCATTGCTTGCGCTTGGCGACTGCGTGGGTGCTTCAGTACTAGCAAACGAAGGCAAGGCGAGCGTTCCTAATAGACAAAGTGTAATTGGATTAAGCTTAAGTACTTGCTGTTTTGTAAACATGGTATTGCCCTAGTGATTATTGTGTTTTTAAAAATTAAATTGTTTATCAGTGCTCTTCTTGTTGAGGTTTCGCTGCTTTTTTAGATCTATTAGCGACTCTCGTTAAGTATTTTTACTCGACCTTTTGCTCAGTTTTTTGTTGTTCCCGTACTTGCTCAAAGCTAGGCATAGTTTGAAGACTCGCTTTATCAAACTCATCAACGCTAAATAGTGACGGGTAGTAGAAGTGCCTCAAAGCCTTATGAAAATGACGAATATCTTCCTCGTATTCAAATGCTGCGAGTGCGTCGGTGTTGGCTCTACGTGTCATGACTTTTTGCAATAGAGTGGGTGGCGACAATAAAGACACGTAGCCTGCTAACTGATGTTTTTTGTAGGCCGCTTCGCGATATTCCTGCGATAAAGACGCTGCAGTTTGATCACCCACTTGCTGGAACGCGTAATACCAATTCCACGCAAATCCTTCTGCGCCTAAATCAGTTTTGTCCGCATATTCTGGATGAGTCTGTACAAACGCGTCCATGGTGACTTTTTGAGGTAAATCCCAAGCGTCATTTACCGCTTCGCGCTGGGTCATTAGAATATCGCCGCCTTTTGGTGCATGAATACTGTGGTTTATGCTTAAATCACCAAGAATAGGAATAATAAAAGCAAAGAGTGCCCATAAGCCTATAAGTGCTGATGCGACGCGAGGCGCGCTATTTGATTTATTGCCAAAAAATAGGCTAATAGCAGTCCAAAATATGAGATAAACGAGTGCCGATAACGAGATCCAAAACACGTCAATCAATGCTGTGTTACTTATCAACGCACCAACGTAAAAAGGCAACATTAAGGCGACGAAAACAGCAACAAGTCGCACTATCACTCTAGCCCCCCAAAGCGCAAACGACGATTGTGCGTTACTCACTAAAAAATCGTGCCTGCCAGCAGAACGTTCACTCGCTTTTAAGTCATGAAATAACAGAATAATGAAAAGTGGAGACAAAGCAGCAAGCACAAACGCAAAATCTATTTTACCCGCCTGCGCCAACTCAGCATTTTGCGCATCACTTTCATATATTTGTCCTTCAAGCGCTAGCATTCTAATGCGATGTTTCCACGGATAGACATCACGCTCACCCAAGGCAGCAAAGGCTAAATTTGTTGGCTCTGAATAACTTAAATGAAAGGTGTAATAGGCAAGAGAGCCAGCGTCATCATACTTGGCTTGTGCCTCTGCTCGGTCGACTTGGTCAGCTTGTAACAAACGTTCTATTGTGTTTCTTTGTTTTTCTACTTCCAAAACACCTGTCGCGACCGAAAACGCAGATACGACGAAGCTGCATAACAACAGCATAAGCAAGTATCGCTGACGCCACATAAATTTGGTTTCGCGCTGTAGCTGGGTAATCATAGTGCTTGTCTCCCAGCTTTATTGATTAAAACTAAAAGAATCATTGCCCAAAACAACAGCTGTAAAAACCCTATCGACGCTCTTGATAAACGCGTAGCGGGTTCATCGATATTAAAGACAAAACCTTCAATCATTTTCCAATTTTCAGCACTTATCCTTGCGTTTGCCCAGCCCTCTTCTCCGTTGTTGCGGTTGATATCGTCAATGTAACTTAGCTTTTCAATGTGCGCTTTATTTAAAGACTGCACAAAATCAAGCCGAAGCGCTTCGGTTTCACGTAAAAAACGATGGTGGGTTTCGATACTCGTCCCTGCGCTTAACATAGACAGGGCTTTTATAGCGACTTTAGGTGACAGCCAGCCAAAATGCCTAGCTATTTCAGTTTGTTGTAATTCTTGCTCCATTCGCTGCTCAGCAAAACGGTTTAGCACCTTGCTAAGCTCTTCTTCAGATGCACTGGCAACAGCGCCTCTAAAGTTAATGGGCAGGTCTTCAACTTTATCTACATTATACTTTTCGAACAAAGATGCTTTGAGTTTGTTAAAAGCAGGGTCGTTAGCATTATGGCCGTCCCCTAGTTTGCGTAATTCAGCAATTACAGCAAAGTCTGATTCTAACTTTCCGGCGGTTGGCACGCTGACCGACGCAGTCGTACTCGCAATACGCGGCATGGCAACACATAATAAGATCCACACAAAAGTTAGCGCGGTAAAACTTGCACTATTTTTTGAGAATGTTGCTGAGAACAGCAATATAAGCAAACTCCACACCGATAAATACAAGATATAGCCTGCTAAAAAACCAAGCACGACAAGCACGCTTTCACCTTGCGAAATCGCAACAAGTGAAGACAACACAAGTGGCAATGAAATTAAGCAAACCACCAAAAACAAAGCGAGGCCTTTACCAATAATAAGCGTATATATAGATGTGCCTTGCGCAACTAAAAAAGACAAGGTCTGTGATTCACGCTCACGGCTAATAGAACTGTAACCAATCAAAATAAGAAGCAGCGGTGCCAATACCTGCACCACAAAAGCCGGCGACAAACTGCCAAGCTTGGTTAAACCGGTGCTTTGTTTATGTTCAGCAAACATGGCGCTATTTTGGCGGTGACCTTCCAAAAATATAGAATTACCTGTGTAGGCATCAACACCTGGGTCAAGCATACTTAGAGGCGAAGGCGTTCTAAACGCGTAGTGTCCATAATGCACCATTCGGTGTGGATGGCGGTCGGGCTGATCCATAAATGTTTGTTCTGAAGAGCTTTGCAATGCCATTCGCTCATGGCTTAGCTCTAACATCGAAAAGGTAGTGACAACGACCGACGATAAGGTTATGACTGCTCCAATAATAAGCACTGACAATGCTAACTTAGAGCGCATCCAGTAGCGCCATTCGTCTTTAGTCACACTCCATATTTGAGCGCGTTTATGAATACTCATTAACAGGCCCCTATGCGGTTTCTTGTTTTGCTTGATTAACGCTACGTTGAGCAAACGCTGCATGTACCTCTTCGGTATCGATTCGATTGCCCTCTTTTGCCTCAAACTCGCCTACTAGTTCGCCATTTCGAAGAAGACCTATCCTATTGGCTACCTGACAGGCGCCGTAAACATCATGCGTAACCATTAAGATTGTTGCGCCGTTAGCGGCAAGGGTTCGCGCCAGTTGATTAAATTCATCAATCGCAATGGGATCTAAGCCAGAGGTTGGCTCATCTAATAAAAAAATCGGGGCCTCTCTAAGTAGCGCCAAGGCAATCGCGGTTTTTTGTCGCATCCCTTTTGAATAAGTCTGCAGCGCTTTGTTCCATGCACTATCTTGTAAAGCCACTCGTGTAAAAGCATCTTCAATAGCAGAGCGAGCTTTTGAAATACCGGCAAGAGATAAAAAGTACTCAACATTTTCAATCGCGGTTAAATGCGGGTAAAGCGTTGCATTTTCGGGCAAGTAAGCGGTTTTACGACGGGTTTCGTCTAGCGCACTCTCAACCTCGTGGCCATCAATGACGGCGCTACCGCTTGAAGCTTGGTTAAAGCCTAAAAACGTTTTTAGCGTGCTTGATTTGCCTGCGCCATTCCCACCTAACAAAGCATATATCTCGCCTTTGGCGACACTAAAGCTTAAATCTCGGAGTATAGAGGTATTTTTAATCTCGACACAGAGCTTGTTTGCCTGCAATAGAATGTTTTTATTCTCGTTATTCAATGTGCTTTCCTTTGAGATTGTATAACGTTGGTAATGATATGTTATATTGTAACAATTGCAAGAGGCAGCTTAAGAATTTTTATCGATTTATCATTGGCTAAGTCTTTTTATTATTATTTCTATCTTTGGTGCTTTTGGTTACAATCAATGCACAACCAGCGTCTATATAAATATCACCACAACTAGTCATCATTAATTAAGCAAAGGGATATGTGTGCAATCTGCCTTTAGTCATACTGAAAACTATCATGTAACACGATTTTCTCGCCCTATCGCAGTTGTTAGTTTTTTACTTGGTTTTTTATTGAGCTTAGGTGTCTTAAACGGAGATGAGGCAGGCCGAGTGAACTTGTTATACCTGCTGTTTGTTTATCTTCTTATTCCACTGCTAGGCGCAGTTTTGTCTGTTGTTTCATTAATTAAAGGTAAAGGACTCAACATAGCACGATTGCTTAGCGCTTTGCCCATTTGGACAAAAGCACAGCAATCTCAATTATTTGAACTTCGCCAACAACAAGTAGATAAATCATGGTTTTTTATGCAAAGCCAAATGGCGGCACTGGCATATGCTTGTGCGTCATTGCTGACGTTTTTGATACTACTGCTAGTGACCGATATCAATTTTGTTTGGCGTAGCACTTTGTTAACTGCAGAGCAATTGTTACCCGCACTACAAGTGATTGCTGCACCGTGGTGGTTTTGGGAATCAGCGCAACCCACCATCGAGCTATTGCGCTTTACACAAGACTCGCGCTTAAGCGATACCTATGAAAACACACAAAGCTTTGGCCAATGGTGGGCATTTATTTTAGCCACGCAAATTTTTTATGCCTTTTTGTTGCGAGGGACTTTACTGTTTATCGCTAAAGTCACTATCAAAAGACAGCAAAAAGCCAATCGCCATCAGCCTATTAACAGTCAACCTGATAGCCATCAAAACAGCTCACAATCGCAAGGTACACCTCTCAAATCTAGTACTTCTTCGAAATTGGCAGACATCACTCATGCTTTACCAAACGATTATGTTATATGTAATTGGGCTGCGTTTAGCGATGAACTTATCACGCAAACGGGGCTTAACACCGCATCATTAATCTCGAAAGGACCACTGGTTGCGGTGCCATCCGAACTTAATAATACAGCTACGCAACTGATTTTAGTGAAAGCGTGGGAACCTCCAATGGGCGAACTACAAGATTATATGCACAATGGAAGTGGCTTGTTGTACCCCATCAACCTTAAACAAAATAAAATCATGTCACCCGAACAGAAGCATTTGCAAGAGTGGCAACGCTTTACTGCCCAGCTCGATAACTGGTCGATTTATTTACCTAACAGCACTTTTGAATATGGAAAAAACAATGACCAGTAAAGATAAAGCCCAATTTGCTGTTGTTGGCCACCCTAACAAAGGCAAGTCATCCATTGTATCCACCCTGTCGCGCAATGATAATATTCATATATCTAGTCGCAGCGGAACCACCGAAAATGCTGATTATTTTGCCGTTGGCACGCAACATGGCAGTTACGATCTTATTGATACTCCAGGCTTTCAGCGTCCTTTAAAAGTATTGGCTTGGCTTGAAAAGCACTGTGATTCGGCTAGCCAACGCGCGGCGACTGTCGCAAGATTTGTTGACGATAGCCAATGCAAAGAAGAGTTTAAAGACGAGGTTGCGCTTTTAAGCCCTGTGGTAAGCGGGGCGGCTATATTATATGTTGTTGATGGTTCTAGACCTTATGGTTCAGAGTACGAAGCAGAAATGGAAATTTTGCGCTGGACTGGGCAGCCCTCAATGGCCTTAATTAACCCTATTGAAAATAGTGACCATATTGCAGAGTGGGAAAACGCTCTCGCGCAGTATTTTAAGTCGGTGAGAGTGTTTAATCCGATGAAAGCTGACTTTGAAAAGCACATCGAACTATTACAGACATTTACACACTTAAATCCAAGTTGGTCGGGCGCACTAACTAAAGTAATTGAAGATTTACAAGATCAGCGCGAAGAGCAAAAAACACAGAGTATTCATATTCTTTCTTCGCTAGTCGAATCACTCTGCCGCTATCAGACTTGCCAAAAAGTACTCAGTGAGTCTCAAGCCAAACTGGTTAAACCCGTCTTAGAAAAACAATATAAAGCGTGGATGAAAGAGAAAGAAGAATCAGCCTTACAGGCACTATTGCAAAATTATGCTCATTATCAAACTGAAGTCACACTCGAACAATTTGATTTACCGCCCGATTTATTTGACTGCGACCAATGGTTTGCATGGGGATTGGATAAAAAGCAACTAATATACGCGGGCACTGCTGCAGGGGCCGTCAGTGGTGCGGCGTTAGATGCCGCTGTTGCTGGCTCGAGTTTTATGACCGGCGCCATTGGTGGCAGTATTTTAGGCGCAAGCAGTGCTTGGCTAAGCGCCTCTAAGCTAGTTGACTTAAAAATAAAAGGCTTACCACTAGGCGGTTACCAAGCGTGTGTAGGCCCCATAAAAAATCGTAACTTCCCCTATGTGATAATTGGACGTTTTATATACTTTTATAAACAAATTTCACAATTAAATCACGCCAACAGAACCGCACTTGAGTTTAAAACAACCGACTTTCAAGACAAAGTCGACATGCTCGAGAAAGGTGCAAAAAAAGAGCTGCATAATGCATGTGCCAGATTGGTGAAACAAAAACCTGTTGATGGCCTCAGCGATGTTTTACGACCGCTTTTTGATTGAGGCGAAAACACTATTAAAACTCCACTCGAAAACCATCAAAAAATATTGCAACATGTTGATTTTGCTAGGCAATGCTACCGCGAAGACTCTTATTATCTATCATTGACTAATATCGATAAACTCAGCGATGAAAGACGAATATTACTGCAAGAAGAAGAACTTTTAGCAAGTGGCGAACTAAGCAGCCATATTATCGTTGACACACACTTGCCTCAAATGCATGAACAGGTCGATATTTATCGAAAAGAGCGTATGTTGATTTATGGCTGCCTTATGGTGTCAGGTAAATTACATGAGCAAGCAGGTTTAGTAAAAACCAGACAGATTCATTCCCCTATATTTTACTTTCCGGCGAATATCAAAGAGGATGAGGCACTTCATGTCACAATCGATTCGCACGATTTACGACTCAACTCGGTCTTATTGAGACAACTTCTGCTGCCCGACATTGATACCTCTATCATCGATGAATTTCCAAATATCGTTTGGCCAATTACCAAGCTGGAAATAAGCAAAGTTGAGAATTGGTTAAGAGCCAACACTGTATTAGCGAATGCCGAAGAGTTAGTTCGTTGGCCAAGTTACGCTGCGCCAAATAGTCAAAATGCAGATAAACTTATCGTAAGCACTTCGTCGTGTGTGGTGCTTGCTGATCGCACAAAAGGATCTAGAGGAACCTTACATGAGTTAAAGTGTTTACCTGAACAAAGCACTTTTTCACAAGCCCTCATCGAACTATTTCCTCATACCGATTCATCTTCCACCATATCATCGATTTCCAAACCACAATTATTGCCTAGCATTCTAAGTGCAGCGCAAAAAACAGCGTTACACAATGCTGCCAAGTACCCTATTAGTTTGATTTCTGGACCACCGGGCACAGGTAAAAGCTATACAATTGCAGCAACAGCAATTGATAGAATGTTACAAGGCGAATCAGTTGTCGTTGTTACAAAATCTGATCAGGCCACCACGATTATTGGACATTTATTTGAGCAACAATTTGGTTTAAAAACGGGCATTGTTTGTGCAAACGAACAGAGTTTTATAAATTCACTCAAGTCCTACTTAAATGAACTGCTAAATGAAGGGGTTGGTGACGTCGAAGCTTTGTCTATCTTTGAGCGTAAATTGAAGCAAAGCCATCAACAGTTACGTAAACTCCAAAATAAGTATAAGCGACAACTTTGGGCTTTTAAGCATTGCCATGATACCAATAGCTTTCCAAAGAAACAGATGGCTAAGTTGTATCTAAGATTCACTCAATCAAAACAAGGTAACACGTTCAAACTATGGGAACTGAAACAGGCAATAAAAGACAAGCAAAACGATGTTAAAACCCAATCTGTTGATTTTATAAATGCATATAGAGCGAACAGCCTAAACTCGATCTTGTTGTCACAGCGCAAAGAGTTGGTGCAGTTTCAAAGTGCATTAAAGTCAAGAAACTCAAAAACCGCTGACGAAAGATTTGCTGCCACCAACTTTGATGTCGTATTAAAAGCCTTTCCCATTTGGTTACTTAATATAGACGACCTCAATCGTGTACTACCTTTTATGCCAGAGCTTTTTGATTTGGTGATTATTGATGAAGCAACGCAATGCGATATAGCAAGCGCCATCCCCGCTTTTCAAAGAGCTAAGCGAGCTTGTGTTGTTGGTGATGGTAAACAACTTCGTCACATGTCTTTTTTGTCAAAAGCAAAACAAGAAATAATTAAGAACAAAGCGTTTGGCAATATGGCAAAAGATACAAATATAAACTATAGAGAGCAGTCATTGCTCGATATTGCATCTAACGCAATACACACGCAAGCAGCTGTGTCATTATTGAATGAGCATTTTCGAAGTAAACCCGAGCTTATATCTTTCAGCAATACTTATTTTTACAATGCAAAGTTGGTAGTAATGCAAGCGCGACCAAATGTCTTAGGAGCAAGCTCATTGGTCTTAACAAGAGTAGATGGAAAACGCTCGAGCGCGGGGAAAAACAAGGTAGAAAAAGACGCTATACTCGCAGAGATACTAGACATTATTAAAAAATACAAGCTTCGCGCTTCAAAGCCAAGTATAGGTGTATTATCTCCTTATAGAGAGCAAGCACAATATATTGAAAATGCCATTAAAAGAGAGTTTTCAGTACAACAGATTACCGATTTTCGAATTAAAACAGCAACGCCTTTTGGTTTCCAAGGAGAAGAGCGAGATATCATCTTACTTTCATTTGGCATAGATGCTGCCTCGTCAAGAGCGGCTGCCTATTTAAATCGAAAAGATATGTTTAATGTGCTCATTACCCGCGCGAAGCAAATACAAAAGGTTTTTTATTCTTTAGAGCCGAATGATTTAAGTAGCGACAATTTGTTACGTAAATATCTCACTTATGAACATACTAATCTTGAACAAGCTACTTCCAAAGATGATGTTTGCCAATTTGCTGAGCAAATAAAACAATTTTTAGAAGCTGAGGGCGTTTCGGTATGGATTGACGACATGCTCTTAGGTCAGCAAATAGATCTGATTTGTTCTTACAAAAATCGCCTAATTGCTGTGGATTTGATTGGTTATCCAGGAAAGTTTGAAGACCACACTTGTTTTTCTATCTATGGGATCTTTGACCGAGCCGGCATTCCTATCTTACCAATACCTTATCAAACTTGGAAAGAAAGGCGTATCATTTGCGAATCGAAATTAAAAGAACTGTTACTTACAAATAATTAGGCAGATTGAGCTAGTTAGACGCTTCTGCTTTCCACTCTAAAGAATCAACATACTCCTCCAAACGAAGTTTAAGGTCTTTTGCTGCAAGCGGCCTAGAGAAGTAATAGCCTTGCACATAATCACAACCTAAGGATTTGATTACCTCAAGATGGCTTAAGGTTTCTATGCCTTCGGCTACAACGGGAACGTCCATCGAGTGGATCATACTGGTAATTGAGCGCACGATATTGCAGGTTCGTTGGCTTTCTTCAACATCAAGCAGTAATGAGCGGTCTAGTTTGACGCAGTCAAAAGGGAATGCAGTTAAATAAGACAATGATGAGTACCCAGTACCAAAGTCGTCAATGGCAATCCTAAAGCCCATGCTATTGACTTTAGATATCCAATCTTGCGCTTTCTTGAAGTCGCTTATTAATGAAGTTTCGGTAATTTCGAGCTCAATTCTGTTGTATTCCACATTTGCTTTGGTGCACTCCACCATAAGAATGCCAATAGAATCGATGTCACTAACTTGGGCGCCACTAATATTAATAGACACAACCACATCTGTTAGTCCTAATTCGTCAAGCTCGTTTACTTTTGCGGCGGCTTGAGATATCAACCATTCACTTAGCGTATCGATGTGAGTTGTTTCTTCTAATATCTGAATAAATTTGTCGGGGCGGATAAAACCAATCTCTGGATGAACCCATCGGCTTAATGCCTCCAGTTTGATCAACTTGCCACTATTAGCGTCTACAATGGGTTGAAAGACTAAACTAATTTGATTTGTTGCTAGCGATTCTGGGAACTGACTGTTAATGATGTATCTAAGATTGATTTGCTCCATCATCATATTGTCAAAGAAGCAATATTGGTTCTTGCCTGCATCTTTTGCCTGATACATGGCAATATCCGCTTGCTTTAACAAGTCTATATGACTGGCAATATTATCGCCGGCAACGGCCACACCAATACTAGCGGTAACCGTAATACTGTGCTTTTCTAAATAAAATGGTACTTCAAAAATGTTCACGATTTGTTCGCAGTATTCATTTAGGTCAGCTACGAACTCAAGTTTTTCAAGCGCAATCAAAAACTCGTCACCGCCAATACGGTAAACTCTGATACCGTCTTCAACCAGTGTTTTCAGACGGTCACCGACTTGCTCTAAAACAATATCGCCTACTACATGGCCAAGGTTATCGTTAACACCTTTAAACCCGTCTAAATCAATAAATAGAAGCGTTGTTTCATTCTCTGAAAAATGACCGTCAAGGCTCTTCATGTCTTCCAAAAATGCGTTTCTGTTAAGCAATTTAGTCGTGATATCGACTGTGGCCATTTTTGTCAGGCGTTCTTGCGATTCTAGAAGCTGCCCCTCGTACTTTACTAGCTGATCAATAGAATGTTCAAACTCTCGTTCTAAAGAATCGATTTCATCTCGAGAAGCGCCAGTTTTTGTTTTACCCAATGCTTCAAGTGCTTCGCTATATTTTTTGTCGCCTATGAAGCTCATGGTATGTTTTAGTTTTATTAGCCTTTGAATAGGGCCGTAACTAAGTAGTGATATAATAGCTAAAATACCTAAGGATATCCCACCTATGATGACCAGCAGACTCTTTTGGTGGTGCTGTTGTTGTTCTAGTAAACTGTTAACATCTCGGGTAAATAAGATGTGGAATGAATCCGTTCCGTTTTCAATCAGGGTTAACCACGAATACCACTGCGTGCTATCAAGGTCTAATTGCACACCATCGAACAATACTGAGTAAGCTGAGCTTGCTTGTTGTGAGTTGCTTTGAAGTGTTTTGTCTACTTCGCTAAAAATGGTCTTTGTTAATTCTAGGTTGGTACTAACACTACTCGCATAAATAGCAGCGTCATGTTCAAAGGCATATGCAGCATCATCTTTATTACTCGCCTTTGTAAATATGGTCATTTCAGAAGATAAAACAGATTTAATAGACACTGCACTTGGCGACATATCGGACGCTATAAATAAAGATGCTTTTTGATTGTTTAAAAATATAGGGACAACCGCTACCAGTGAACAAGTAGGCCGACATATAAAGGTTGATTGTGGTCGCAATCTGCTGACCGTTTTTTGATGCATGTCGACTATTAGCTTTGCATCAACATCACCATAAATAAGGGCTTCGTCGCCTTGTTTTAGTGCCATGGACGAAAGGGCAAACGTCATTTCGAGGCGCGGCCATAACTCTTCAAGTTTAGGCGCAATTTGCTCAAGTGATTGTGTTTCCCACCCGCCCAGTAAGTAGATTTCTTCTGCCACTAAAATCAACTGTTCGAGACGTTGATCAGTAAGGTTATTAGTCGTTTCTTGGTGAAAAGCCTTCAACTTTGCAAACTCTTCTTCAAGCTGAGCTTGATGAGTCGCGTCAACAATAAAGTAGGTGACAAAAATAGACGACACTGTCAAAGCAAAGATAAGTGCAATGCCTTTTTTAAATAACCCTTTTATTCTAAACATGACTTAAAATCTGTAAGTTATTTGTATCGCTGAGAGCGTCCAGTCTTTTGACTCGGCCGACTCTGGTGTAGTCAAGAAAAAGGGTGGTAGCCAAGCTGAACCATTAACAGTGTGTACTTCAGCCGATACCTGCCAGTTTCGGTCAAACCTATACGTTGCGCCAACACTCAACGAAGTCGTTATTTCAGTCCAAAGAGGCGCATCTAATACCGTTTCACGCTGTCGCTTTTTATCGTTCGCGTTACGATAGAATCTTTCCCATCTGGTAAACACGGTTATGTCTCTGGTGAGCGGATAGCGTAATTGAGTGTAATAACCTTCTTGAGGACGCAGCACTTTACCTCTATTGCCAACAAAATCATACACACTTACTTTGCGGTCCATGTACTCGGTGGTCCATTCAAGCTGACCAAAATTAAATTGGGCGCTTAATGTTAGGGTTTTTAATTCAACTTCACCGTCAACGATTGGGATTTCAAACACATTTTCGATATAAATGATTGAATCGCCAGCTTTTGCTTCGTAGTCTAAGTCAGTGTGCGAGTATGTTATGGCTAGAGAGCTTGTGTCATTTTCAAAGGAAATATGACCACTGGTTGACATATCAATAGTCCAGTCGCCTTTAGAACCCCGTCCAAACATGGCTTGATTAAAGTTATCGTCTATTTGCGGGCGGCCAATAGAAGCATCTATAAATAATATACCGTCAAACACATCGTTTGTTGTATTAAACTGCAGTCCGTCAACGCTTAATGTACTGTTTCTAAAAATATCCAAATACACTGATTGCGGCAGCAGAATACTAGCTCTTGTGGAAGGCACATCTCTTGAGACATTATAAAATCCAGCAGGGACTTTCACACGACCGAGGCTTATTGACTGTTCGCCCATCTGAAGCGCATTAGAGAAATAATTTAAAGAAGCGAAGTCTATTCTTGGGTTTTCATCTGTAAAGCTCTCACCAAATTTCCGCTTGCCAATTTGTCCGGTAAACGTCAAGTTGTTTGAGATCCTATAGTTTGCAGACAAGCCCATCTCAAATATTGATACGTTTGAGCGCTCTTGACCTAAAAAGTTATTGTCGGATGTACTTGCATAGCCTACACCTATAAACCCAGACACTTTGAGTTTTTCCGATGCCGCTGTGCTTGCGCTTGTTAGAACATAAACGCACGCTATCATCAGCATTGTGGCTTTACTGCACAATCGCAACAACATTGACGTTCTCCTGTAAACTAGTGAGCTCTGATTCGCTCGAAACTAATACATAACCAACAGCGCCAGGATTGGCGGCGACGTACTTAATAATGTTTGATGAGTCTTGCATAACAGTGGGGGCCGCACCTTTTCCAGAAAATACCGCTCTATCCCATGTTCGCTGAACCTGATATGGATACATACCTAATAAAAATCTAAATGCTTCAACAGTCTCAGGCGCATCGGGAGAGAGCATGACTAAGCTTGCTCGTTCACCATTGTCCATTAGCTTTTTGCGTAATGAGTAGAAACGCTTTACGTCAGAAATTGTCAAATTAGTGTTTGTTGGGTGGCTGATGAAGACGACTTGTTGTTGAGCCGCGCCATCTTGGGCATAGGCGCTGAGCACAAACAGATAAAAACTAATAAAAACAACAATGCCCCCCAATGCGTAACGCAGTGAGAGTGAGTGGTTATTATTGTCTGTTCTTTTGCAGTGCAAACGCTAAGCCTGAACGAGTTAATATTCTATGTAGAACGTTAACGGCAGGGCCGAGGTAAAATTTAGTGATAGCTTGTATTTAGTTAAGTGTATACATTATTTGATTCCAAGAAGGTTCTGGCCTTCGCCTAATACTGTTCGTTTAAGCATAAATTACGTCATTCCCGCGAAAGCGGGAACCTCTTTGGAACCAATCGAAATTTGATAAGTGCATGTTTTATAATGTTTTTCATGAGCATTAACCAGATCCCCGCCTTCGCGAGGATGACGAGGAAGTCTTAAGCGAACAGTATTAGGCGAAGGCCAGAATGACCGAATATCACAAACAACACTGGCAATTACGTTTGGTCTTTTCCATTTTCCCGATGCCCGGATTAAACGTATTAGTTGGATCGAGCTGCATATAAAACTTCTTAAGCGGGCTCTCGGCTTCGTACAAGTGTCCAACATTATGTTCTGCAGGGTATTTAGCGCCACGTTTATCTAACAAAGCGAGCATGAGCTTTTTGACTTCATATGGGTCACTGCCCTTTTTCAAAATATAATCTTGGTGAAAGACGTAACAGAAAAAATGGCCATAATAGAGCTTTTTATCGAGATGCTGTTCTATCTCTTCTGGTAAATCTTCTAGCCAGTTTAGCTCATTGCGCGGTAGAGCGATGTCTAGCGCTAGGATGTCACCGAGTGTTTTTTCGTGCATGGTTTGGTAGCGAACCGCAGCACCTGCAGCGGCAAAACGGTGTAAATACGCTTTTTTAGCTTCATCTGGCGTGCACTCAAAATATTCGCCGCTTGATGATTGTGCAAAGCACTCTTTTAAAATTTCTCGCCCCGGCTCAATGGTGCTGTCAGACAACTTAATCACAATATGATGTTCGTATTGCTCTCTAAACTGCGTCATGCGCTCGGGTAAATGCTTAGGGAATAAACGACTCATGCCCTGCATGATTCTGTCTGACATAAAAGATGGTAACCACGAAAATCGATTAAAAAAGCCGTCCATGCGAGTTTTCATAGCAAACATTGCAGGCAAGCGTTTTGTGCCTAAATACATCACACTTAAAAAGGTGTCTTTACCGTATTTTTCAGAGACATCAAATATGTCTCGATGCATATATTCACCGACTTCGGGTAGTTCATCTAGCTCGCTTAACAAACGACGGCGCAGCGTGTATAAATCTTTAGGGTCGTTTGTGGCCACATAAAAGCTCTGTTCTTGCTTAGCGATTGGGTGACTATCAACACGCACAGCAAAAACCGCTAGCTTGCCCGCGCAACCACTCGCTTCATACAAGCGTCGTGGGTCAGCATTAAATCGGCTTGGCGTTGTTGCATCAACATCCTGAATGCGCGCTTGATATTCTTGATCACTCGCTTGGCGATTTCCTTGCGCTAAACTTTCAGTGTCAAAATTACCTGTACTTAGGTTTTGAATAACTTCTTCAGCCGAATCACCTAATTCAACGCCTAAATGGTTGACCAACACTAATTCGCCTTGGTCATTTATGGTGGCAAATACTGACATCTCGGTGTAAGCAGGCCCTCTTTTAACTAATGCACCACCCGAGTTGTTAGCAATACCACCAACAACTGACGCTCCTAAAGTCGATGAACCAATAACTGAGTGAGGTGCCCGTTCAATTTCAGCGAGCGTTTGCTCAAGAGTATGCAAGGTTGCACCTGGCATACTGATGACTTGTTTGCCTTCATTGACCAAGTATAAATCATCAAGCGACAAGGTGTTAATAACAACGACAGGTCTATCGTAGTCATCACCACTTGGCGCTGAACCTTCGGTTAAGCCAGTATTTGCCGCTTGCATCACAATAATTAAATTGTGCTCAACGCTAATTTTCAGGGCTTCCCAAAGTTGTACTAGGGTTTGTGGAAAAAGCACAGCTAAGGCTGCCCCGCCTCCCGAGCGCCAGCCTTTACGATAATGCTGGTTTCGTTTTGGGTTAGCACTTATGTTGGCACTTGTTAGCACATGCTCAAATTCGCGGAGAATTTCATGATCGCGTTCAAGTTTAGTTTCGGTTTTTGGCTGAACTATGCCTGTGTTAAACGTTTTATCAGTTGAACAATGTTTCGTCATTTTATCAATCACACAATGGCTTAAGTCTACTTTTAGGTTTAGGTCTGACAGACTATCTTGACCGATTTCAGTCTGCTTGGATACGCCTATTTTGTTTTTAACGATTGTGTTCATGATTATCTCACTTAATTTAATAATTTAGTGTTAAAAAGACGATGCCCTTACCACCTAAATGATAAGGGCATGAGGCGTTAAGCCAGCGGTCCTGTTAAACCAAACAAGTACAGTGCTACAACGGCTATGACCCCGGTAAATACCACATAATAGATGGTGGGTAGGATGGTCTTTCTTAAGGTTGCGCCTTCTTGCCCTAATAAGCCCACAGTGGCTGATGCAGCAACGACATTATGGATCGCAATCATATTACCGGCAGCGGCCCCTACAGCCTGAGTCGCAATTATTAATGCTGGCGAAATAGCTAAGCTCATAGCAGCCTCAAATTGGAACTGGCTAAACATCATGTTAGAGACCGTATTCGAACCTGCTATAAAGGCTCCTAGAGCGCCTATCATGCCACTTACCATAGGGAAGGCAGCGCCAAACGAGCTTGCAAACAACTCTGCACTCGCGACCGGCATACTTGGAATGTCCGACAAATTTACACCTGAGTTAATGAATATTCTCACCATCGGAATGGTAAAGATAAGCACAAAGCCTGCGCCTAATATTGTTTTGCTCGATTCTTTGAAGGCACTGCTAAGCGCCGTGCTTGATTTTTTAGTTTGTACAAATGCAGCCACCAATGCACAAACAATCAAGATCCCGCCAGGCAAGTACAAGGGCGAGAAGCCGGCATTAATACCCGTTTCGCCAAGTATTGAAGAAAACGATAAGGTAACATCTGTTAATAAGCCTTTAAACTCTGCAAATACACGCGAACATACAAGCAATACGGCCACTAATAAATAAGGCATCCAAGCAACAACAGCCGACATTTTTTTACTCGTAATAGGTGTTTTAACTTCACTATCTTCAGTAATAGTGAGTTTACCTAACCAAGTGATAGGCCATTGGCTTGCTGGTGGAAAGTCCCAGGTTGTTTTAGGAATTAAGAAACCACGCTTCGCTGCGGTTACCACAACGGCCATGCTCACTAATCCACCCATTAATGATGGAAATTCTGGACCTAAAAATATACCAGTAAGTGCATAAGGTATAGTAAAGGCTAAACCAGCAAAGATGGCGAATGGCGCGATGGCAAGACCTTCTTTCCAGCTTTTGTTAGCACCAAAGAAGCGCGTTAACATGACGACCATAAACAGCGGCATAAGCGTACCAACCGTTGCATGAATTAAGGCAACTTCGGTGGTGATGAGCTGTAGAAATGCTTCCCACGAACCGCCATTGGCCATAAGCTGAGCAGATATCGCTTCAGTGTCTAGACCTTTATTGACGCCTATTACGATAGGCGTGCCAACCGCACCAAAGCTTACGGGTGTACTTTGGATCATCATGCCCATTAGCACCGCGCCAAGTGCAGGGAAGCCAATGGCAACCATGAGCGGCGCCGCAATAGCGGCAGGTGTTCCAAAACCTGAAGCACCTTCGATAAAGGTACCAAAACACCAAGCAATAATAATCGCTTGTACCCGACGGTCTGGAGAAACTTTTGTAAAGCCATTTCTTATTACGCTTATTGCACCCGTGTGCTTTAAGGTATTAAGTAAAAAGATAGCACCAAACACAATCCACAGAACTGAACTGGTTATCACCAGGCCTTGTAGACTAGATGCAGCGATGCGATTAAATGACATGTCCCATATAAAGAACGCCATTAATGCAGTGACAAGCAATACCACTGGCATTGCTTTTTTGGCTGACCATTGCAAGCCAAGTAATAATATTCCTGTTAGTACAATCGGGAACAGAGCGAAGAGCCCATAGCTTATTTCATTCACGATCTTATCCTCTTGTTGGTTTGTGTTAATAACTACCTTTTCAAATGTTCTACAAATGCAAAATATTTGTTAATGCAAGACTGAGGTCTAATGTAGCGAGGTTTCATTTGTTGATATATATACACTATGGATATTCATATTTTCCTTTTTTGCCATAATCACGCAATTTTGGAAGAAATAAAGACAAGGTAGGCACCTTATGATTAAAGCAGATGACGTACTCTTATTTGTGCAAGTGGTTGAAAACGGGTCATTTTCTAAAGTGGCAGAGCTCATGCACTTAACCAATTCAGTGGTTAGCAAGCGCGTGGCAAGGCTCGAACAGAGCTTAAATGTACAACTATTGTATAGGACAACCCGCAAATTAAGCCTGACAGACGCGGGGCGCCTGCTATACAGCAAAGGTAAGCTTGCCAAAACGGCCATGCAGGATGCGACTAATGTCGTAAATGGATACAGCGACGAAATTCGAGGAACTATCAAATTAACGATGCCGGTGGTGTCTGCCAACCTGCTTTTAAGCAAATCTGTGGCCGAATTTTGCAAGAAATACCCTGATGTTAATGTAGATTTGCAAGTGAATAACCATTTAGTGGACTTAATTGATGAAGGCTACGATCTTGCTATTAGAACCGCCTACCTTGAAGATTCGTCACTTATTGCACGTCGACTAGTTGATTCGCAGTGGGTGGTGTGTGCATCTCCTGAGTATTTAAGAAACAATGGTACACCTGCTCACCCAAATGATTTGCACGAGCATCAATGCCTTATTTATAAGTATGAGAGCGCAGGTATTGATAATTGGAAGTTTGCAGAAAATGGTAAGGAGCAGCAAATACAAGTGAGGGGACGCTTTAATACCAATAACTTACATGCGCTCTGTGATGCGGCGTTAAGTGGGCTTGGCATTTCATTTTTACCTCAAGCCGTTGTTTACGAACACATTGAAAAAGGACTGCTAGTGCCAATCTTGAATGATTATGTAAGCAAAATGATGGGCATATATGCAGTCTACCCTAGCTGTCGACAGCCCGACCAAAAAGTGAAGTTATTGATTGAGCACTTAAGAGATGCTTTCCAAACACAAGAAAACTACTTTCATTGATTCATATCAATAGAGGCCTAGCTTAAAAAACCTGTGGTCTGCAGTTAAAATGCTGCAGTAGCTTTTTCAAGAGATAGTTCTAGTTTTTTTTAAAGAAGCAAGCCACAGAGCAGCATGCAATGCAGACCCATTAACAAGAGAATCAAGTACTAAGCTGCAACTATTTGATACCTGCCTTCGTAATTGTATATATTAAAAGTCATCGCTAGCAGTTCTTTTTGGCTTTCAACAGAAATTCGCAAATCCACTGTGTATCAAGTTTAATAAGGATAGCTAAATGACTATCGCAAGCGAGAAATTTCGAGAATTTGCTCTAAAAGCGTGGTCTCATCGTCATGAAATTATGGCAGGACCAAATAACTCTGGACCCAAAGTTAGAAAAATATACCGTTATTACCATTTTTATGAGTCAATTGGAAAACCAAGTTGGCGTCTTTTTTTGAGGCATCTAGAGTATCAATTTATCGATTTTGCACACAGGGAGTTTTTCTTTCAAAGAGCAAATTGGACGCTAAACGGTAAAAATATATCGGATATGGCTAGTGAGCTAAACAATATATACGATAGTGATACCGCCTTTGAAGCGGCACTTTCAGAAACTCGTTACAACCCTAATTGTTATAACGACATGCTTTTGAATCTTACAACGGGTAAAACAGTAGGCCCTCAAACTGCGGAGCATTTAGCAAAAATCGATCCTGCCTTTATACTCGGTCAATTCCTTTGGCACTGCGGCCCAACCTATATGCCCGCTAATTCTACCTATCGGATATATGTTACTCCACAGGTATTGTACTGCCCAAGAGTCTTTTATAGATTAGTTGAACAAATCTATGTCCCTCGTCCACCGGGCATTAAGTTTCCTAATGGCTTGAAATTAATGATTCCAGGACCAATTGGATTTCAAAGAGCTGATAAAATAGTCATGTATTGTGCAAATAAAGAAGAGATGATTGGAGGTGTTAACTTTTTGAGAGAATATCAAAAAGTACATAGTAGTTTATTCGAAAATGTAAATCCGCGCTCAACCAAACCAGTAGAAGGTCTGAACGGGGTTTCTGTTACACCTCAACCAACACCCGATGAAACAATGATGGCCTATGCGGGACAACATGAAACAAAAGGTATGAGTTTTGGACAATCTCGCGCCGCAATCATCTATTTGGCTATGCTCGATAATTACGGTAAAAACAACATACAGAAATTTTTAGTAGACTGCTACCGTATTGCCCAAATAGCGAACATTGACATAAGATTAGAGCGTGATGACTTAAATATTTAAGAACTGGTGTCGAAGAGTTAAAAATCATACAACACCAGTATACGGTCTATCTCTGATCAAACTTTAATTGTTGAGTACATTAACTAAAAAACGTATTTAAGAGAAAACTGTAAGTACTTAGAATTAATATCATCAATATTCTCATCTTCAATCGAATAACGACCTAATTCAACACCAGCATCCAATTTACCTGTCACGTTGGTCATTAAATTAACAGCAAAGTGATTGCGGTCACGATTTAAGGTGTCAGTTTCTGCTGCGCCGTAATAAATGGTTGAGCGCCATGAATCCTTCCAAAAATGTCTATAGGCAACAGTAAACGCAGTGGTTTGCTCAACAACCACCTCTTCATCTGGATTTTCAACAATATCAGGTGTCATCCCAGCGGCCACGTATCGACCTGGTTCACCCACAGACACTTGGAATCTAAAGTCGTTTCTGTCGCCCGTTTTTATGCGTCCACTTATATTGGCTGCAAACGCCGTTTCATCTATACCGCCTTGGTCAACCTTACGAAATAAAGTACCAAACGACATTTGTCCCCAGTCGCCTTTTAGATTGTAGCGAGCAACAAAATCAGGAATCGATTCGTCTTTATCAATTTGAGAACCTGTGCCACCTACAGCACTGGCAGGCGTACCAACATCACCATCACCATTGGTTTCAGGGTTTTCGATAGCAAATTGCCAGTTACCAGACGTGTATCTAATTTGCGTTTGTCTAATAAAGACTTCACCAACATGTGGCCCACCAAAATCAAGTGCTTCAGGCAATGCCGCTAAAGGCATAAATGTTGACCAATTTTGACCCACCATCCAATTTTTGTAACCTATATAAAAATGACGCAAACGCTCGTTAGAACTGTTACTCACGACTTCGTTACCACCACCGCCGTAAAAATCCCACTCAATAAAGCCATAAACATCATTGTGCGTCACTTTAAAGTTAACGCGGGATTCACGAACGTTAAAGCCCGTATGAGATGTTTCTGTTGCTTCACCACCAGGGAAATTTGCAACCCAGTAATCTTGATAAGCAATATCGCCATTAACATGTCGCACATCTACTTTGGCATAACCGCCTAAAATCACTGATGTTTTGTTATCGCTGTCTTGCACATTAACCAGTTCGATACCGGCATTAGCATATGAAGACAAAGCGCCAAGTAAAGATAGCGCGACGGCTTTTTTTGTAACCGAAAGCACAGTGCGTACTTTTGATGGTTTACGAGTGTTAATTTTCATATCGTACCTTTTAAAAATTGTAGTGTTTGTTATCGAGTTGTTACAATTTAAAAGGGGATAAGGCGAAGAAAAACCTAATTAGGGCAATAGTCTTTTTGCAAAAATGACATAATCGAACTAGGAATATGTAATAAAGAAAGACTATTTTTAATGCGCACAAAGCAGAATAAAGTGCTGAAGCCCTCTAAAGTAGAGGCCTTAGCTTGAAATTCATTGGGGTAATAAAGGATTTTAAAACGCCGGAATAAGAATAAAACACGCTATTTTTATGCAGATTAGTAGACTATACACTTTGGTCGTACTAATGGCGTAATTGGGTAAAAAAAGGGGTTTCAAAAATAAAATACAAGGAATATTCGAGAAAACAAAAAGCCTATTTTCTGCCTTTTTGTGTTTGTGCTGGCTCATTGAGAGTATTCAATTGCTGATTAACGCTTAATCGCTAGTATCCAATATTATACTTCAATTTTTATCGCTATTTAGGTATCTAATATACTGTATTTACGAATAAAACTCACCGATGGTGCAAAAAATGCGGCGCCTGTTTCAGCACTTGAGTAGTCGAGCAAACGGTCGTAATGACCATTTTCATCTCCATAAATGCGGCTGTGCAAAAGATTTTTAAAAGACTGAGGATGCCCGCTACACGCGACAAAATACAAACCTTGTGTGTGCATATCGCCATAAGGCATGCTTTGATTAAGAAAAATGGGAAACTCACCTCCTGGGCCGACTATTTTTGTTCTGAAATTATGCGAATCAAGTCCTGAGTCAAGCACGTCCATATTATGCTCTTTACTTTTACCCATAACTTGTTGCTGTAATTTATCGGATAGCTTATTCCATTTATCTAAATGGTGGCGATAGCGCTGTATATGAATATAAGACCCGCCCGTAAATTCGCTGTCATCTTCGCCCACCAAGCTAATATCAAACTTTTTACGGCCTCGGGGATTATCGTCAGCTAAAATAAACCCGGTCCAATCACGACCATCTAAGTATCGAAATGCTTGTATTTGCTCAACAAGTTCAGTATGAAGTTTAAGGGTTTGCATAACCTCCATTCCCATAGCTTGGCAAATATCTAAGCGATCGGCTCGGATTTGAATAAAGATATCGCAAGGTAAGGCGGGTGCGCATCTATCTTCGCTTTGCATATCAGGAAAAGCGCTTAAGTTAGCAGGTCGAACATGTGGATATAGCTCATCCCAAAACGCGCTGCCAATGCCAACAATGCCCGACACCATGGCTTCGTAATGCTCTTCATCAAAATAATCAAAGATCTCGACTAGTTTCAGCATTTTTAGGCGCACGCTATCTAAGTCGTCATCTACTACGTTAAAGAGCAAATAAAGCGCGTGTAAATTTGGTTCTGCGCAAATCCCTTTTTGTGCTTGTGTCATTAATAGCCTGCTGCTTGCCCATCTTTTCGTGATTCGGAAGCACCATAATACACTTTATTTTTGCGATCATACATAATTGCTTGATAACCGCCAAATGCCCCTAAACTATCGGTCATTTTATGACCTTTTTTGATAAGCTCTCGGCGTGTTTTTTGACTAAAACCGCTTTCTAAACTCACATATCCGCCATCTGTCATCACCTGACCTTCAGGCGTATTGGTGCCTGTGTGCAGTATTCGTGGTGCATCGCCAGCTTCTTGTATATTCATGCCAAAATCAATCATGTTGACCACAATTTGAGCGTGCATTTGCGGCTGAGTACCGCCGCCCATTACTCCAAAACTCATTAAAGGCTCGTTGTTGCGAGTAATAAACGCAGGAATAATAGTATGAAATGGACGTTTACCGGGCGCATATTCATTAAAGTGTCCAGACTGTAACGCAAACATTTCGCCTCGATTTTGCAGCACAAAACCAAGGTCAGTTGGTATCATTCCCGATCCCATGCCGCGGTAATTACTTTGTATTAACGAGACCATATTTCCCTCACTGTCAGCAACGGTCATATAAATGGTATCACCGTCGTTGCGCCCCGCATCAACACGTTTAGCTGCTGTATTGGGCGATATGAGCTTTTGACGCTCTTTTGCATAGTCTTTAGAAATTAACCATTCAACGGGGATCTCATTAAAAGCAGGGTCAGCATAAAACTTTGCCCTATCTGCAAAGGCTAATTTTTTAGCTTCAACAAAAGTATGTACATATTCGGCAGAGTCTCGCCCCATGCCTTCTATGTCGTATAACTCAAGAATATTCAAAATTTGTAAAGCAGCAATACCTTGTCCGTTAGGTGGCAACTCCCACACATCATAACCGCGATAATTGCTTGATACAGGTTCGACCCATTCAGAATAATGGGAGGCCATATCTTGATAACTTAAAAAGCCGCCTTGGCTTTCCATAAAAGCGCCGATTGTGCGGGCAATATCACCTTTATAAAACGCATCTCGCCCGCCGGTCGCTATTTTTTCGTAGGTACTGGCTAAATTGGGGTTCTTAAAGATTTCACCTTTTTTAGGCGTTTTACCATTCACGGTGAAGGTTTCAGTAAAACCAGGATATTCCCCAATACGAAGTTGATTGCGCTCAAAGTAATAAGCAATTAACTCTGACACAGGAAAGCCATTACGAGCATAGTCTATTGAAGGCGCCATAATACTTGTCATTGGTAAGCGACCAAAACGCTCGTGCATCATAAACCAACCATCTACAGCGCCGGGCACCGATACTGGCAGCGGACCAAATTTAGGAATTTGCGAGATGTTATTTTCGGTAAAGTAATCCATCGTAAGCGACTGAGGAGAGCGACCCGACGCGTTTAGACCGTATAAGCGTTTACTTTCTGCATGCCAAATAATAGCGAATAAATCACCACCAATGCCACTGCCTGTTGGCTCAACAAGACCTAACATTGCGTTTGCTGCAATGGCAGCATCAATAGCATTACCGCCTTGTTTCAGTATATCCAAAGCAACTTGTGTCGCGAGCGGTTGACTGGTGGCAGCCATACCATTTTGTGCAATGACTTCAGAGCGAGTCGCAAAAGGCTCGCCTGTTATCCGATCATAAGCATTTGCTTGACTGCTAACACTTAATCCTAGCATTGCACAAACAGCTGCACTGCCTAAAAAGCTCTGTACTCTTTTTATTGTTTTTCTCATACTTTGGCGCTCCATGAATAATAATGACAATTGATATACGCAAAAATAGCTTAATTGGTTGATTAGCTTAACCGTTTCGGGTAACTATAATATATCTATTGAAGAAGTGTATGCGTTGTTACATAAAATATCGTGATTTAAGCGCTTAGAGCTGATTTATTACTAACATGGGCTATTAGCGTATTTTTAGAGAAAAAACAGACAAAAAATGGAGAAGAAGATGTCGGATGCAGATAAACAAACACCTATCAATTATGTAGAGTTCCCAGCAAATGATTTAAGTAAAATTAAAGCTTTTTACACGGCTGCTTTTAATTGGGTCTTTACCGATTACGGACCAGAATATGTCGCCTTTAGTAACGCCGGTATTGACGGTGGATTTTATTATGCAGAGCTAAACGCTGACGCAGATAAAGGCTCTGCACTTTTGGTATTGCATACTCATGCACTAGAAGAGACTTTACAAAAAGTCGTGGATTGCGGTGGCACTATAAAAACGGATATTTTTTCTTTTCCTGGCGGGCGTCGTTTTCATTTTCTAGATCCTTGCCAAAATGAGCTGTCGGTATGGACAACTGAATAAATTTGTACTAAAAATCAAACCCTAAATTACAATGACTTAACTAAACAAGGCCAAATAATGAAATACCTTCACACAATGGTGAGAGTGACCGACCTCGATGCTTCATTGCACTTTTACTGTGACTTACTTGGTTTGGAAGAAATTCGCCGCTACGACAGTGATAAAGGCCGCTTTACACTTGTATTTTTAGCCGCTCCCGAAGATGCACAAAGAGCAAAACAAGAAAAAGCTCCCATGATGGAATTGACTTATAATTGGGATCCCGAAGAACCCTACACAACAGGTCGTGCATTTGGCCACTTAGCCTTTGTTGTCGATGACCTGTATGCCTTATGTGAAAAACTACAAAACAATGGTGTCATTATTAATAGGCCTCCACGCGACGGCCATATGGCCTTTGTAAAGTCGCCCGACAATATTTCATTTGAACTCTTACAAAAAGGTGAATCACTTGCACCAGCCGAGCCTTGGCTTTCGATGAAGAATCAAGGCTCTTGGTAAAGGCTCTTAGTATCAAGTAAAAAAGTAGACATAATAAGGGAGGAGTTTCTTGCAAAATATCCATGACGAACTTCTGCCTTTATTATTAAAAGCGATAGAAGAACAAACACATTTATTACGTGCTGGAATAAGTGAATATGAGCTTTTACAAGTATTAAAAGCGGCGCCTTATCAGTTAATTAAAGTAGATTCACTTAGTGATTCTCTTGTTTTGTTTCAAACCCACTTTGTGCTGTTTCATGCGCTTTATCAACTACGCGATAAATGGCGACAACATCACATCGGTGAGCTCGATATCTTTACAACATGTGTAAAGCTACTGCCATATCAGCATACAGAAAAAGAACACTTATCAAGCAACAGCTGCAAAAATGAGCCCGCGGTAAAAGACCCCATCGCCGAGTATTATTTAGATTGGTCTAACATCAATAACACGACTGCCGGTGATGTTGAGGCCTTATTAGATGGTTTTTGGCATAAAATGTTGGGCGCACATTCTCTTGAGACAAACCCTGAAATAGACCAACAGCAACTCGACGTAGCAATACGCACGCTAGACATCACATCAATAGAGACACTTGATTTGAAAACGCTTAAGCGTCACTATCACAAGCAACAACACCTGCATCATCCAGACAAAGGTGGCAGTGTTGAGCAGGCGCAAAAGCTAATACGCGCATTTACGCTATTGAAGCATTTTTTAGATACTACATCGGAATAGGGATTGACAGATGGTTATTGAGATATTGCGAGCATGTATTTTTGCTGGATTACCCTTATTTGCCATCACTTACCTCTTAATCAATAGCTCAGTTAAATCAAAACGACTAGGCTCTTTTAACACCGTTAATAGTCTAGAGTCAGCCAGTAGAGAGATGTCAAAGCAATACAAAAAGGAAAAAAAAGAAGGCAAAAAACAGCTTGCTCGTCACCTAATTTTGAATAAGTGGATGTCTTTTGGAGGTGGCTTTTATGGCTTGATGGTGCTGGTAACTTTTTTAACTATTGAAGCGATTGAAGTTTTTCAGTTTTTTGGAAAGTTATTTGCCTCAACTTGGGCGCAAATATTTAGTAGTCTGACCATCGACATGCTAGTCAATCTGCTTATTAACGCCATCATGAACTTTGTCGCGGCATTTGTTTGGTTTACTTATTGGCCAAAAATGATTGAAATAAATAATGGATGGATTTGGATTCTAATTGCATATATAGCTTACTTTTTAGGAGCTCACATAGCACAACGTTTTCCTTACTCAAGGTCAAAAGCAGAATAGAAAAAACCAGCAACTAAGGTGCTGGTTTTTATGTTAATCAAGTTTCGCCAAAAGCTAGGTTTAAAAAAAGCGGTATTTATTCTGTCTTCTTATTATTCTTAATTGTTATTTACCGCGGCTCCCTTTAAACCGTCATGATTTTGCAATATAAAAGGCCTACTCAATAGGCCTTTTAGTTTTTGCAGTTGTATTAAGCTTATTTAAACTCAGGATAAGCTTCTAAGCCACATTCGCTAATATCAACGCCTTCAAACTCTTCTTCTTCAGAGACTCTAACGCCAATAGTGACTTTAAGGATTGTCCAAACAATGAAGCTTGTCACAAATACCCAACCAAAGATGGTGAGTGCACCAACGATTTGGCCAACTAACTTAGCGTCTTCGTTAAAGATTGGTACAAGCAACAGACCTAGTAAGCCAACTACACCGTGAACAGATATAGCGCCCACAGGATCATCAATCTTAAGTTTATCGAGTGTGATAATACTGAACACAACCAAGATACCACCTAAAGCACCATAAATAGTCGCGACAAGAGCAGAGGTACTTGCTGGGTCAGCGGTAATTGCCACTAAACCTGCTAGGGCACCATTAAGCGCCATAGTTAAATCAGCTTTACCAAACATTAAGCGAGCTAATATAAGCGCTGCTACCAAGCCACCCGCAGCGGCCATGTTGGTATTCATGAACACAACAGCAACACTGTTAGCGCTCTCTACTGAGGCAGTTGCTAATACTGAACCGCCGTTAAAGCCAAACCAACCCATCCATAAAATGAATGTACCTAATGTAGCGAGTGGTAAGTTAGCACCTGGTATCGCGTTTGCTTTACCGTCAGCGGTATATTTGCCTTTACGAGCGCCTAGTACTAAGACACCGGCTAGTGCAGCTGACGCGCCTGCCATATGTACAATGCCTGAACCTGCAAAGTCACTAAAGCCCAAGTCGCCTAAGTTGTACAAACCGAATACATCAGCGCCATTCCACGTCCATGCGCCTTCCATTGGGTAAATAAACCCAGTAAGCACAACTGCGAACAATAAAAATGACCATAACTTCATTCGCTCAGCAACCGCACCCGATACAATCGACATCGCGGTAGCAACAAACACAACTTGGAAGAAAAAGTCTGCAGATGGCGCGTAGGTTGCTGGGTCTTCAGCAACACCAGTTGCTCCGTCGCCTGTAATCGTGCTTAAGAAAATATCGCCGCCATACATAATGGCATAACCACAAATCATATACATGATGCACGAAATCGCATATAGCGCGACGTTTTTAGTTAATATTTCAGTGGTGTTTTTAGCACGTACAAGACCTGCTTCTAACATTGTAAAACCAGCCGCCATCCACATGACTAGCGCGCCGCATATTAAAAAGTAAAAGGTATCGAGTGCGTACCCTAATTCAAATGTAATTTCCATTGTTTATATCTCCGAGAATACTGCTTATAAGGCTTCGTTGTCGACTTCGCCAGTACGAATGCGCACTGCTTGCTGTAAGTCGTATACAAATACTTTACCGTCACCAATTTTGCCGGTTTTAGCGGCGCCTACGATGGCTTCAACCAAGCGTTCAACCTGATCGTCTTGTACCGCAATTTCAAGTTTCACTTTTGGTAAAAAATCAACTTGATATTCAGCACCACGATAAAGCTCTGTGTGGCCTTTTTGACGACCAAAGCCTCTCACTTCGGTAACGGTTAAACCATCAATTCCTATTTCAGAGATGGCCTCACGAACATCGTCTAGCTTAAACGGCTTTACGATTGCAGTGACTAATTTCATATCTTGCTCCTGCTTTTCTTTTTAGTTAAATGTGTTGAATCTGTTCAAGCTAATACAAAAGCAGTGCCAATAATAAATAAGTCTTAATTTCATGGACTTAGAGAGGATAATACAAAAGCTGCACCGCTAAAAAGCACTGCAGAAGTGCAGATAGTAAAAATTGCTCTGAATTGGTGCAAGAAAGGAACGTAGGTGCATAGGTGCAAGGAAGGCGCACAGACGCTTTAAAAACACACTTGCATGTAAATAATGTAAATTGAAGAGCGTGTTTGTCTACTTAATTACCAATCTAGTTACCAAACAAGCGGTCCCACCAAGACTTCTTTTTCTCAGTGGATTGAATAATCTCTTTTGGTTGTTCTTTGCAAGGCATCGCGTCGCTTAATGATGCTTTTATTGCCGGTACGCTTATCACATTAGGGCAGCCAGGCAACGTTTGAACACCGGTATCTCGGTTAAAATGCGCGATGGTTAAGCTGCTAGGAAAACGCCTAACTAAGGTTTTTGGAGACTGTTGTTTTTGCAGGGCAATAAAAACAGGTAAGGCACCCGATGCGCCCGACATATTAATAGGCTGGTTGTCGTCTGTGCCTAACCAAATACTGGTCACTAAATTTCGGTCAAAGCCAGCAAACCAACTGTCTCGATAGTCGTTAGTAGTGCCCGTTTTACCTGCCATGTTTACTTTAGGAAAAGACGCTTTGATGCGTTTAGCTGTGCCGTCGGTCGTGACTTTATGTAGTGCATAGTTAAGTAAATACGTTGCGTCTTCGTCAGCGCGTATTTGTTCTCGGGCGCTGCGCTGCCAAATAAGCTCATCTTCATGAGTAGTGACAGCATTTAAGGCATGTAGAGGTTTTAGCACACCATTATTTGAGATAGTCTGATACACCTGATTAACTTGTAGCGGTGACAGTTCGACCGCACCTAAAGAAACAGACGGCAAAGGCCTTACTTGTTTGTCTGCACCTAAACGATTTAGACTATCAACCACTTCATCAAAACCCAGCGCAGCAGCTATGTTAACGCTTGGTACATTATACGAATTAACCAGAGCATCAAGCATCAATACATTTTCGCGAAACTGCTTATCAGCATTTTGAGGTTGCCATTTTTTACCTTCTGCATCATCAAATTCAATCGGTTTATCTTCAATGACTGAGGCTAAAGTAAAGCGACTTGGCTGCTCTAAAGCACTTAAATAAACGACAGGCTTTATAAGAGACCCAATTGGCCGGTATGCACTCAACGCTCTGTTAAAACCCGCATATTTAGGATCTTTGCCACCCACTATCGCGCGAATACCACCGCTTCGAATATCTGACATCACTAAGGCCGCTTGCAAGTCTGGCTTTTTATAGGTTTTTGCTCTTTCAGAAATGACTTCTTGTACGGCTTTTTCAGCTCTGCGCTGTGCATTAATATCGAGCGTAGTAAATACCTTTACACCCGATAGGCGAGTTTCTTGGGTTTGCACGACTTGCTTTAACTCTTGACTCACTTTATCCATAAAAGCAGGATGTTTACCAGAGGCTAAGCTCGGATTATTGTGCGTGACTAATGCTTGGTTAATCGCATACTCATATTCAATTTTGTTGATCTCGTTTGCTTGAAATAAAAGCCTTAACACCAAATTACGGCGCTCGGTTGCTCGCTCAGTATGGCGCTTTGGATCGTAAAAAGAGGGGCCTTTTACTAAGCCAACTAAAGTGGCTATTTCGTGTATCTCTAACTCATTTAAGGGCTTATTAAAAAAGTAATGACTGCCTAAACCAAAGCCATGCACAGCAACTGCGCCATTTTGCCCCAAAAACACTTCATTTATATAGGCGTTTAATATTTCTTGTTTGCTGTAGCGAATGTCAATTACGATCGCCATTGCGGCTTCTTTGAGCTTACGCGTATAGGACTGTTCTCGTGTTAAAAAGAGGTTTTTGACCAATTGTTGAGTAAGCGTGCTGCCGCCCTGTACAGTTCTGCCAGCGCTTATATTGGCCAAAAGAGCTCTAATAATAGATAGCGGAGCAACACCATGATGTTTGTAAAAGTTTTGGTCTTCAACCACCACTAAGGCAGTTTTTAATAGCGCAGGAATATCCTCATTTGCCATGAGCATGCGGTCTTCATCAAGCCCGCCAATTAAGCGCGATACTAACCAAGGCTCAAGGCTGGTGCGAGTGAGTGTATTTCTACTTTCAAGGACATCTATTTTGCCAATCCGTTCGCCTTCCCAAATAAGCTGTATTTTTTGCTGAGGGTAGGTTTTATTTGGGTAGTAAAATTCTCGTCTGAAAATACTAATGCTGCTTTTCTCAACAACATACTCACCTACTTCGTTTAACGACGACATTTTTCGATAGCCCAATAGCACAAGCTCATCAATCACTTCTTGTGGCGTGATTTCTTGTTTAAGGTCGATAGTCAGTGGGCGTGCATAAATTTGTGCAGGTACTTGCCATTTATTGCCTTCAAATCGAGGCTGAATTTGCGCATCTAAATAAAAGAAATAAGCAACTAAGGACGCGACAACGACAAAGGATAATTTAAAGAAATGGCGTCTGAACCAAGTAAATGGACTCAAAAGTAATGTCATTGCGCGCGAGCGCTGTTTTGTTTTTGTCGTTTTCTTTGGCATTTGTGAGGATATATTTACTAGATTAGTGTGCGCAATTTGATAAAAGTTCAATTGTACGAGAAGTCGCAAAGGCTTAATAGCCCATAAACATATTTACTTACATCTTGGGCGTGTAGCAATTGTGAGTTTGTTATTTATACGATGAACTTATTCTGCTAAAGTTATGACAAAATGATAAGCATAAGTGTGCGTATTTGCAGAGCGCATTTACATTTTTCTCAACTTATTTTTTAACTTATTTCTTAACTAATAGCTATCGGGGATATCCGCTTGAATATGCTGACCACAAGAGCAAGTGTTGTAACGCAAAAAAACGCGAAAAATAAGCGTAGTGTATTGACCAGATTCATTTTTACGCCTTTTTCTATATTATCCACCACCTTAATGCTGAGTAGTATGGCGCAAGCAGCTTATAAAGACGATGCGGTCACTCAATTAATTGCGACTAATAAAGCTAACTTTTCACAGTGTCTCGAAGATAAAAAACAAGCGGCACTCGATGCTGGCGTGAGTCAAAGTCGTATTGATGCAGAGTTTCCTGCAATGCAATTTATTCCAAGAGTCATTGAACTTGACCGCAGCCAGCCTGAATTTGTATCAACCTTCCCTAGTTACTTCTCAAAGCGAGTTAACAAATGGAGAATTGACAAAGGCCGCGAAAAATACGCTCAACATCGTGACTTTTTAAAAACGTTAACGACAAAGTATGGCATCCCAGGGCATTATCTAGTGTCATTTTGGGGGCTTGAAACTAACTATGGTGGTTACAAAGGCAAAATGTCTACGCTCGACTCATTAGCCACACTGGCTTGTGACGAACGGCGCAGTAAATTTTTTACTAATGAACTCTTTCTTGCGCTAAAACTCATGGACTCTCAAGGCTTAAAACGTGAATCAATGCAAGGTTCGTGGGCAGGCGCAATGGGCCATACGCAGTTTATGCCAACCACCTATACTAACTACGCAATTGATGGTGACAACGACGGCGTAATTGATTTGTGGGATAGTGAAGAAGACGCGCTTGCCTCAGCTGCAAATTTTTTATGGCAGCTGGGATGGAAACCAGGACTCCGCTGGGGTCGGGAAGTATTTTTACCTAGAAAGTTTGACTATAGTCTTGCGAATAAAGAAGTTAAAACCCTCACCGATTGGAAAGCCTTAGGTATTAGTCAAGCCAACGGACGTGCACTGCCAAATAGCGACATTGAGGCTCGCTTACGAGTGCCTGCAGGGCACGAAGGTCCAAAATTCTTAAGTTATTCAAATTTCTCAATTATTATGCGTTGGAATAATTCAGAGTTTTACGCCATTGCCGTGGGTCAACTTGCTAACCAAATCGCTGGCGGCGGTGGTTTAGTTGCTACTTTACCTGATATGCCTAGTTTTAAAATAAGTGAAATAGCAAAGCTACAAGCCAAATTGAATACGCTTGGTTATGATGTGGGCGGCGCTGACGGTATTATGGGGCCGGCAACACGAGAAGGGATCAGGCAGTTTCAAGCTAACCATAACTTAGTCGCTGACGGGTTTCCCTCGCCCAGTACAATCGATAAAATTATGAGTACACAAACATAGAATAGCTGTCACTAATACAGCCAATGTTCTTATTCCTCAGGAGAAAAATTTGCCCGCAACATACCGTTTAGTTATCGACTGCCCAGATCAAGTTGGCTTGGTTGCTGCAGTCTCTCAGTTTTTAGCGTCTCACAACGCCAGTATTTTAGAAGCCAGTCATCACACAGATTTAAAGCTCTCTCGCTTTTTTATGCGACACGAAATAGACGCTGATTCGCTAAACATTGATCATCAAGCCTTACATCATGCTTTTTCTGATTTGGCAGAAAAATACGATATGAGCTTTTCATTAAAAAGCTCTGCAGACAAGCCCAAAGTTGCATTGTTAGCAAGCAAAGAATCACATTGCTTAAATGATGTGTTACACCGTTGGCATACCGGTGAATTAGCGTGCGATATACCGTGTATCATCGCTAATCACCAAAACATGAAGAAGTACGCTGATTGGTACGATCTTCCCTTCCATTTCGTGAATTTTAGCGACAAGGTAGCAGCTTTTGCTGAAATTGAAACACTTTTAGAACGCTATGATATAGACCTCACAGTCCTTGCTCGGTTTATGCAAATAATTCCTGACCACTTGTGTACAAAACTGGCAGGTAAAATCATCAATATTCACCACAGCTTTTTACCCTCGTTTGTGGGAGCTAAGCCTTATCAGCAAGCATATGACCGCGGGGTAAAACTCATTGGCGCAACATGCCACTATGTGACCAGCGTATTGGACGAGGGCCCTATTATAGAACAAGAAGTCATGCGCATATCCCATAGTGATAGTAGTGAAGATATGGTAAGAAAAGGCAAGCGATGTGAAATTAATGCCTTGGCCAACGGCTTGCGCTACCACATTGAAGATCGAGTGATCATTTGTCAACACAAGACAATTGTATTTAACTAGGACTAAAACATGCCTAGCTCTACCATCATTAATTAAAAGCAAATCACTTTTACAATAACAATAATGTAATTTAGCTATAACCAATAAAAAATATATAAGAACCAAAGGAAAACGACATGAAAAAACCAATAATTGGCCTGCTGACTGGCGCGGTAGTGTTAGCACTAAGTGCCTGCTCTCCTGCACCTGAATCAGGCACAGCTAGCGACACTTCAGTGGCACAAAGCGCTGATGCCAAAGCAAATTATGACAATGTACTTATGGCTGAGTTTACTGGCCCTTATGGCGGCGTACCGTCGTTTGATAAAATGGAATTGTCTGACCTTAAAGAAGCGCTCGAAAAGGGCATGCAAGCCTCACTAGCCGAAATTGACGCCATTGCTAATAATCCCGAAGCACCTACTTTCGCCAATACGATAGAAGAGCTTGAGCGCTCAGGCTCTGCGCTTGGCCGCGTATACACATACTACGGCATCTGGAGTTCAAACAAAAATAGTCCAGAATTCAGAGATATTCAGCGCGACATGGCGCCCAAATTGTCTGCGTTTAGCTCAAAAATTTCGCAAAATAAAGCACTTTTTGAGCGTGTTAAAGCCGTTTACGAGAGTGAGGAATACAAAGGCTTATCGACTGAAGCAAAAAGAATCGTCGAAAACCGCTATCAAGGCTTTGTTCGCAATGGTGCTTTGTTAAACGAAGAAGACAAAAAGCGCTATGCCGCCATTAATCAAGAACTTGCTGCTTTACATACTCAGTTTGGTAATAACGTCTTGGCAGATGAAGAAAATTATGTGCTTTATATAGACAAAGACCAATTAGACGGTTTGCCACAGTCGTTTATTAATGCTGCCAGTAATATGGCCGAACAACGCGGCGAAACAGGCATGTACGCCATTACTAACACGCGCTCTTCAATGGACCCTTTTTTAACGTACTCAACCGATAGAGAGCTTCGTCAAAAAGTATGGGAAACCTACTACAGCCGCGGCGATAATGGCGATGATTTTGATAATAACGACATTATTAAGCAAATACTAACGCTTCGTCATGAACGTATTTCCTTACTAGACTACGACAACTATGCGCAGTGGCGTTTAGAAGACCGCATGGCTAAAAACCCAGAAAACGCGATGGCGCTAATGCAACGTGTTTGGCCCGCTGCTATTGCCCGTGTGAGCGAAGAAGTTGCCGATATGCAAGCCATCGCAGACGCTGAAGGCGCAGACATTACCATTGCACCTTGG
Source organism: uncultured Glaciecola sp. (assembly GCA_964446865.1). Classification (GTDB taxonomy): domain Bacteria; phylum Pseudomonadota; class Gammaproteobacteria; order Enterobacterales; family Alteromonadaceae; genus Glaciecola. The sequence continues at coordinate 8,955 of CAYURD010000014.1, read as the reverse complement.
GACTACCGCTTTTATGCTGAAAAAGTAAGACGCGATAAGTTTGATTTAGATTCTGATCAAGTTAAGCAGTACTTACAACTCGATAAACTGCGCGACGCTATGTTTTATGTTGCCGGACGCTTATTCAACTTTGAATTTACTGCCATTGCAGACGGTAAAGTGCCAGTATTTCATGAAGACGTAAAAGTATGGGAAGTTCATGATAAAACCTCAGGTAAATTTATCGGTTTATGGTATTTAGACCCGTTTGCGCGTCAGGGTAAGCGTTCGGGCGCTTGGGCAACAACTTATCGCAGTTATACGACGTTTGACGGCGAAAAAACCGTATTGTCGTCGAATAACTCTAACTTTGTTAAAGGCGCTGATGGTGAACCTACGCTTATTTCGTGGGACGATGCTGAAACTTACTTCCATGAATTCGGGCATGCTCTGCACTTTTTAGCGGCCGATGTTAAATATCCTAGCTCGCACTCTGGTGTACGTGATTATACTGAGTTTCAATCGCAGCTTTTAGAACGTTGGATACTCACCGACGAAGTCATTGATAATTATCTAGTCCACTACAAAACGGGCGAGCCAATCCCAGCCGATTTAGTGGCAAAAATTAAACAAGCATCAACCTTTAACGAAGGCTTTAAAACAACCGAGTATATGGCATCAGCCATCATGGACTTGCTTTACCATACAACCGATCCTGCCACTATAGAGCCAGACAGCTTTGAGCGAGAGCAATTAGCTGCCCTTGGTATGCCTGAAGAAGTCGTCATGCGCCACCGTACTACGCACTTCTCACACATTTTTAGAGGTGAAGGGTATGCAGCGGCTTATTATGGTTACATGTGGGCAGAAGTATTAACATCAGATGCTGCAGAAGCATTTGCGCAAGCCCCTGGGGGATTTTATGATAAAGAACTTAGCGAAAAACTAGTTAAGTATTTGTTTGCCGTCAGAAATGCCATGGATCCAAATGAGGCCTATCGTCAATTTCGTGGACGTGATGCAAAAGTAGAAGCGTTAATGCGCGACCGTGGTTTCCCTGTAGAAAGTAGTAACTAGCTGGATACCAACAGTTTTGCCTGCATTGGATTTTAATTGATTCGATGCAGGCAAATTAACTTTTATGTCAATTTATAGGGTAAGTGTTGATAAGAACACTCAGCAAGAACACTCAGCAAAAATCTTTTACAAGAAGCGCCTAACAATACTCATTGTATATTCAACGGCACCTGCATTTTTTAACAACACTCGTATGCCTTTTTCACCGGCTAACAAAGCCTCGTCTTGGTGTTGTAGCCAATTGTCGATACACGACCTAAGCGCTTGCTGATTTTGCACAATTTGCAGGGCGTTTTGCTCTTGCAAATAAGCGCAAATTGTTGGGTTATTATATATGCTAGGTCCCATAACAATGGGCTTAGAATATAGCGCCGCTTCAAGCGCATTATGACCACCTTTAGGGGCAAAACTCCCGCCAACAAATGCAACAGAACAAATGCTATAACACGCTTTTAGCCAACCCATTTCATTCACCAATACACAATCTACTTCTTTATTTCGGCGATCTTGATTAGAAAATGACGCTATATCACTCACTTTTACCGTATTGAGTCCTGCCGCGGCCATAATCTGAAAAGCCTCTTCAAAACGATGCGGGTGTCGCGGCACGATAATGAGCACCAAAGTAGGATGCTCTTGCTTTAGCTCCTGATATGTTTTTAGCAGCATATGTTCTTCAGGATCATGCGTCGAACCTGCCAGTAAAATAGGTCTATCGGCAATCTCAAATCGAGAAGACAAGGCATAACCTTTATCTGCATCACTTTGTTCAGGCAGTAAGTCAAACTTCATATTGCGTGATAACTTAAGCTGCTTTTTATACACCCCATAAGCTAAGAAGTTCTCAAAAGATGCCGAACTTTGCGCACAAATTGACGAAAACTGCCGCAAACTGTGTCGAAAAAGAAAAGAAACTCTTCTATAGCTTTGTAAGGACTTAGTGCTCATTCTTGCATTTATGAGCATACAAGGAATATTGTTCTTAACGCAGCACGACAGCATATTTGGCCAAATCTCAACCTCAGTCACCATCACTAGGCGTGGTTTGAGCATCTTGTAAAACTTTTGCATTAAGAAAGGTAAATCAAAAGGTAAATATAAGTGTTGCACGCGGTCTTCAAAAAGTCGGTATGCGTGCTCAGCTCCCGTGATAGAAGAAGTTGTAATGGTGATAGGTAGCTCACTGTGATCATTAAGCAGTGATTTAACCAAGCCACTAGCTGCGTTAACCTCACCAACCGAGACACAATGAATATGAATCCCGCCGGTTTTTAAGCTGCTTTTTATGTGATTGGGCAAGATGGCAAAGCGTTCTGAAAATTTACGTTCTTTGAGCAGGGTGCTTGAGGTCATCAACTTTTTGCGAAACACAATAAGCATGACTGGGAGTAAAATGATGAATAGACAGGTATAGACCAATCGGGAAAGATCGTGAATAAATGGTGCTTTTTTGACGATATACGGTTCAAATTGCTTAGACATTACACATTCCGCATGATCATGGCAATAAGCTGCTCTTTGCTAAAAGGCTTGACTAATACATCGTTCATGCCCGCATCAAAACACTTTTGTATATCTTCTTTAAAACCGTGCGCTGTCGCAGCTGCAATTCTAATATTAGCCAATTTATTATCGCTAAAACCTCTAATTGTTTTTGTTGCTTCAAAACCATCTACCACCGGCATTTGGCAATCCATAATCACGAAATCATAGTTACTATCTTGTTTGAGCGCCTCTATGGCTTCTTTACCATTGTTGGCAATGGTAATACTCAATTCAGTATCCTTTAATAGCTCTTCAAATAAAATCTGATTAATTTCGTTGTCTTCCGCTATCAATACACGTTTGGTAGAAAGATCTTTATCATCGACATGCTGATTACGCACATACCATTTTTGAATTGCTGCATACTGCCAGCTGCATGTAGCTCTTAGTGTAGATTGATTGTTATCAGGTAGTAGCTCTACAGAATAAATACGACGATATGCAGATAGGGGCTTATCGAGTGTTTCTTGCCACTTTTTATAAAGTTTACTGTCGAGTATAAAACGCTGATCATCTTTTAAAACACGCAAAATTGACGCTATTGACGTTGCAATTGGTATATCGTCTGGTAAAAACGGCAATACAACAATCTCCCAATTTGACGTACTTTTTACTGTATTGATAACTTGAGCGAGGTTTTTTACCGCCTTGAGTTTAATACTGTGTTGTACGGCAAGCTCTCCCCAAATATTGTAAGTCGCTTCATCGGGAGTTAACACTATTGTATTGGGTAATACAGTTAGGGAAGTATCAAAGACCTCTGTTTCAGGACTTTCTTCACAAGGGATAGAAAACCAAAAAGTAGAGCCTTTTTCAAAGGTACTAAAAAATCCCATTTGGCCTTGCATTAGGGTCACTAATTGTTTTGATATAGTTAACCCTAAGCCCGTCCCCTGATGCTGGCGACTATATGTAGAATCTACCTGCTGAAACTCGGTAAACAGCCTTGACTTATCCTTGTCTTTTATACCAACACCAGTGTCGATCACTGAAAACAAAACAGCTTTACTTTCATCCAATTTGATATGTAATGTTACATTGCCAACTTCGGTGAACTTGATGCTATTACTGCACAAATTATGGATAACTTGCGCTAATCTGTCGGGATCTGTATAAAGATTGTCAGGCACATCTTTTTCAACTTTCAACAGAAATTCAAGACCTTTTCCTTGTGCTTTTAGCTGATGAATATATATCGTATCTTGCATCAGCTTAGATAAGCTAAACGATGATTTATTTAACACTTGTGAGCCATCGTTAAGCTTTGCAAAATCGAGCACTTGGTTCACAAGAAACAGAAGCGAATCAGCACTTCTTGCAATCATGCCAAGATACTCAGTTTGCTTGTCTTGTAATTCAGTCGCCGACAAGACTTCACACAAGCCTAAAACACCACTAATAGGTGTGCGTAATTCGTGACTCATATTCGCTAAAAAATTACTTTTTGCATTTACTGCTTGTTCGGCATCAAGCGCAGCCTGGCGCATATGTGTTATGTCTTGAAATGCGCCTTTTAGTTTCACGGGCTTGCCACTTGAAAACTCTGCATAACCAACAGACCGCACCCATATTCGATTATTTTTAGCGGTGATAAATGCTAATTCAAGATCAAACGCTTCGCCAGTTTCCATGCATCTTTCAACGGCTTTTGTGATAAGAGGTCTACTTTCAGGCGCATAATAGTTGATCGCATCTTCGACTTTAATATCGACAGTATTTGGAAGCTCATGTATAGCAAAGACTTCTTCAGACCATGTTAATTCGTTTGTTAATATGTCGAGCGAGTAAAACCCTAAGTTAGCAATGCGAGCGGTAGTTTCAAGTAGCTCGTTGTTTTCTCTCATTTGAGCTTCTAGCATACGCCGACTGGTAACGTCTTTTGCAATCACTGTGAAGCCTTGCATAAAATCCGATTCGAAAACTGGTTGCACCGTACAATCAACCTGAACCGTAGTCATACCCTTGTGACTTAAAAACAAATCACCCGTAAACGATAGGCCATCAACAAGTGCCCGCCTTAGGTTTGTTTTTTCTACTCGATTGGTTTTACTTCCTAGAAACTTTAGAAAATTGACATCTTGAATCTCTCGCAATCGCATGTTCATCATACTCAAGCCCGCCGTATTTACCCAAGTGATTTTCTGGTCATCGTTGAGTATAAATACAGCGTCTTTACTGTTTTGAGCAACATCTAAAAGCCGTTTGTTTTGATTTATTTTTGAGGCTAGGTTTGCACGCGACTTTTCTAATGAGCGCGTTGCATCATTTAAACGCTTGGCCTTAGTAATGGTTGCCAGCACACATTCTTGCCCTTCATAAGTCACTACATGCAAGTCAATGCTAACGTAAATCGTCCCACCATTTTTGTGCTGCGCGGGGAACGAAGCGCCTTGTCCCATTTCTCGGTCTTGCATCTTACTAAAAAAGTCAGCGACATAATCGACATGCTTTTGTCGATTTGTAGGGAGCAATAGTTTATGTAGAGGCTCGCCAATAATATCGCTGGCTTCGTGTCCAAATATTGTCACAACAGCTTTATTAGCGAAAAGTATTTGACTCTTTTTATCAACTAACAACAACACGCTCGCCGAAGCGTCAATAATTCCTTGCAGAATATCAGCAGGCAGTTGTGCTTTATTGTTGTATAAGTCAATCAAATATGAGCCCTTAGCGCATTAATTTGGTGTTTTTTCGAATGCATGATCTTCTATTTTGACTACTAGTTTTGCTATTGCTTTGTCGATAGCTTCGTTATAGTGAGTGAATACTCGACAAAACTCAAGTTATTGAAATAATTAAATTAAGCAAATACCACACCATCAATTTACACATGATTAGTTTAATACCGCTTAGCAAGTTCATGGACGAGGAAGGCACAAGATAGCCACATAAATTTACGAGGCAAATTGACAAGAAAGAAACGTTCATATTCTTAGCTAAATTGCCGATAACTTTATCATGAAAATTAGTAACCGATTCAAAGGGATCAACGACTATGTCTCGCTCATGTTGTCAGTTGAATTACTTATCGCCAATATCAGTATAAAACGCAGTGTGTGCGTAGTGTTGTTATGCAGCTGAACATAAGCGCTCAAAACCATATGCTGTCAATGCTACTGACCACGGCAAAGTGTAACTTTGTCCGCATTACCGAGCATAAAAACAAGCAAAATACACGATATCAACTGGGAGACGAAAATCTCTCGGCACTAGCGACTGTTTTCGACGATCAACAAGCGCCAGATTTTATTGGTGAACATAATATTACGTTTAATGACTATCAGTTTAGTATTTCGGTATTAAGTGAGTTTCACGCGCACATAGAATGCGCATTAATCAAAGACATATCTCAAAGTTCGGCCCCAAAAGGCGGCGATGAAAGAAGGCAGTCTGCTGCGATGAGTTATTTGCCTATTAGGTTAGATGTAGAGTTTGTTAACGAAAAAGGATTACCACCTCACATCAAAGACTTAGGGAAACATGATTATGCTTGTATAAAGTCCCCTTCTGAATCTTCAGATACCGAACATGCCATTGATGGAGTCTGGCTATCCAAGCTTTTGTTGACCACTTTGTGCGTGTGCTTTGAAAACCTCAAATTAATAGAACACTACACGCATCTAACAAGCGATAGCTTAACTAAATTACAAAGCCGAACGGCCCTGCAACGAGGCATTGACGAACAGATACTCCATTCAGGCATGGCGCTGTGTATGATCCATTGTATCGATTTTCAAAATGTAAATCGAAAATTTGGGCAGGCCCAGGGCGACAATGTACTGCATGAAATCGCAAGTATTATTGACGAGTATACTCGCACCGAGGATATTTCAGGAAGGTTTGGTGGTGCGCTTTTTGGTATCGCTATTCATGCTTCGTCTGTACAAGATGGTCACGATTTAGCCACCAAGTTACAAACAGCCTTACATAATAAAACGTATCTACAAAATGCAATACGCTTGTCTTTTAATGTGGGTGTTGCATATGTTAGTCAAGAAGAAGACCAGCTAGATAATACCTCGACATCGAGCCTTTTAATTAATCGTTCGGAACAAGCGCTTAAAGCGGCACAAAATTCGGCCGTGCCGACTATAGTGCAATGGGAAGCCGATAAATTTAGGCTAGATGAACAAGAATTTAACTACCTTGGCGGTATATTTACACCCGACAACATCACCAATTATCGAAATATGTTACTGCTGTGGGACATTTCATCGATTATTGCTGATGAGCATTCGTTTGCACGTTTATTAAAAAGCGTGATTGAACGTCTTGCCTATACCTTTGAATTTGTAAACGCTGGGATTGTCAGTCAGCACGAAGATGACAAACCAGCTGACAACAAACACCAAAACAAAAAAATCAATATTCAAAATAGCTTTGTATACGAGCTTTCCAATGCAACAGATATCATTGAGATCGAGTGGGAATCGTTCGAGTTTGAACAAATAATTGGCCAAGCAGCGCTTCTGGCAAACGAAAATTCACAACACACAGAACATCAAGAAAATGGCTTAAATACCTTAGTTATTCCCCTTGGAAACGCAACGCAAGAATGCTTCTTTATAGTGGGTGACCAAGAATTGCTCAACCTTACCCACGACACAATCATGTTATTTGTTGGCTTTGCCAGACAGTTAGGTAAAGCGCTAAAAAGAAGCCAGTTAGAAGACGAACTCAACAAAAATCTAGAACAACAAAATGCCCGACTTGCGCAAGAATTATTAGAACTAAAAGCTGGTATGCAATCGAGTGCCCTGGTTTATCGTTCTGAAGTGATGCAAAAAATAGTTGAGAAAACGCAAAGAGCGGCAAAATCAGACGCCACGGTATTAATCACTGGCGAAACCGGCACGGGTAAAGAAAAGCTCATCAATCCGATACATCACTAAAGTCCTCGCAGCGACAAGCCCTTAATTATTGTGGATTGCGGCTCTATTCCTGAAACACTCATCGAATCAGAACTGTTTGGCCATGTAAAAGGTGCATTTACTGGGGCACAAAGCGAAAGCAAAGGGAAAATAGAAGCGGCCAATGGCGGCATTATTGTGCTTGATGAAATTGGCGAGCTGCCTTTATCGATGCAGCCCAAATTATTGCGTTTTGTGCAAGAAAAGTATTTTACCCCGGTGGGCAGTAATAAGTCTCAATCAGTTGATGTCAAAATAGTCGCCGTGACAAACCGTAATTTAGCAGACGAAGTCAGTCAAAACAGGTTTAGAAAAGATTTATTCTATCGCTTGAACGTGGTTACTTTGCACAATCCTCCACTTAGAGAAAGAATCGAAGACTTAGAGTTGTTGTGCCAGCATTTTTTAAGTAAATTTGCGCGTCAGTTCGAGACAGATAAAAAGGTCCTGACACAACAAACCATTGAGCGGATGAAAAAATATTATTGGCCGGGCAATATTAGAGAGTTAGAAAATAAACTCATGCAAGCAAGCTTGCTTACGGCAGATGAAGAAATTAAGTATCAAGATCTGAATTTAGAAAGTAGCGACGACCACGTTGACATGCTAGAACATCCATCACGTGATGTAGAACCAGATAAACAAGATTCACACGGGCATACACATCCTAAAGACACTTCAGGTTCGGCCTTAAGTTCTGGCACAAACCGCTATCTCCATAATGAACAAGCTTACAAACTTGATAACAATCGTCACACTGCTAATAACGAAACACACTCAAACCATGCTGAAATTGTTGAGTTTACCGAACAAAACCCGGCCTTAGTTATGACACCTACACAATGGTGTCATGAATTTACCGATAATCTAGATGAATTATTGGCCACCTTAGATAAACGAACCATGATCAAAGTGTCTATCGGCAACGCCCTTGAACAGGTGCTCCTAAAAATGGCCTTTGAAAAGTGCAGCACACATGCCAAAACAGCGCTTTTACTACAAATTCCAATTAGTACTGCCAGAAGGCGCTTATTAAAGCCTTTGCCTAACTTAATCGCCGTCGAGCAAAATAAAAGCTGGCAAGCCCTAATAGTGTTGTTTGATGAAATTGTTTCTGCCGAACTAATATTAACCTCTCCCATTGATACTTTGCGTGAACTTACCGCTCAAAGCATATTAAAAGTGCACAAAAGTAATATGGGCCTTGCATCACAATTAATGGGCGTGAGTGAGCCTACTATGTATAAAATTCGCAAATCCCTTAAAACTGACGCGTAGCTAACCCTACAACGAAAGATAAAAAACATGTCATTCTGACGAAAACCTACGTCATTCCCGCGTCATCCTCGCGAAAACCCGCGTCATCCCCGCGAAAACCCGCGTCATCCTCGCGAAAACCCGCGTCATCCTCGCGAAAACCCGCGTCATCCTCGCGAAAACCCGC
>CAYURD010000013.1:51888-56053 GCA_964446865.1 uncultured Glaciecola sp. | reverse complement strand
TTAAATGCATCTACTATTCACAAGGATTTTTTGTATTTTCATGACAACCTTAATCGGGAATACTAACCCTTTACGTTCAACATCAATAACATGTCTCGGTAAGAAAATAACTTACCGGTTTTCATCTGCTCTAGTTGGCGGTTAACTGTTCTAGTAACGTTCATGTAGTCTCTTTTCTAAATCTGTCAAAAAATTCGATCACAACATCATTCCAGTTATCTATTTGCTTTCCCGTCAATCTAAATTCAAAAACAACGTCTTGTTCATATTTAATCCCTAAAAAGCATACTCTAAATCCTATTTTTTTCGTAATGCCAGGCGGTTTGGACGATGCACAGTTTAATACCAGTTCTTCGCCAAGTTCACTTTGATCTGTTTTCACAGGAGAATTTGCTAAAAATGTATAGTTTCCCTTATGAGAATCTCCAGAATGGTAAGCAGTTAATCCAATATCGGTCCAGTATTGAGTTGAAGATGGCGTATACTCATGCTTTACTCTTTGTGCTTTTGTTATTGGAAGGTTTTTCCGCGCTTTTATTTGCACTGCAAATATTGACTTAGTAATTTCCTTCGACTCAAGCGATGTATAAAATGCTATCGTATATTCTTTAGCGCATAGTTTGTATTTGGTATACTTAGTGCTCACTATCGAAAAGTAATTCTCTTTAAGTTTAAGTAATGTTCCGGATAAATTAGCATTCAGAAAACCGTCTCTAACATATTGTTTTAAGTAGTCAGAATTGCAATATTGACGTTCTAATGCGTATAACGACTCTTTTCTATTTTCCAAATAAAAATGTAGAGCCGTTAATGACAAAATAAAGACAAGACTTATTGATATTGTTTTAGTAAACACTTTCATTTATTACCTTTAATGGGAAACATACCTAGTAAAACGCTTAATCTACTTCTACCTTTCTCTTATCCCATCGTCCAATACCTTAAGTGGCTATCTAGACTGAATAAATCGACGCAAAACGGTCCAAAAATGGCCACCCCTAGTGGACTTGAACCACTATCAAAGACTTAGGAGGTCCTCGTTTTATCCAGTTAAACTAAGGGGTGGTGTTGCTAGGTGTTATTTTCGTTTGGATTTTTATCTAAAGGCTTGGGCACTAGTCAAGTGCTTCAATATACACATTCCGATATTGCACAATGTTATCGGTGCTTCCTGTTTCAATCAACTTTTTACTGCCATGATGCTGCAAGCCAATATATCCCTCAGCATCGGTTGTATCAAGAACATGAGTCGTCAAAATGTCATTAACGAATATTTTTATTTCGCTTCCTCTTGCTTCAATACGGTATTGATTCCACTGGAGATGATTGTAGGCGTTCGCTTGAGCTTCTGACCATGGAGGCAAAAAGTTTTTCTCAAACTTTTCGTCAGGAAACGAACGTTCTTTATGAACAGGATATAGCCATTGACGACGTCCTTGGTCGTATAGTCCCCCACTCCACTTACGAGCACTTGGGTCAACCTCTGCTTGATACCCTATGGCAACTTTGCCTTTGTCTGTTTCGGCGACTTGTGCTCTGAAGATTATGCCAGCGTTACTGTATTCGCTTACATCTGGCATTTTAACATCGGCGTAAAATATGAAGTTTTTATATTTGTTTTTTGTTAGATAAAACCAGTTTCCGGTAGCACTCAACGCGAGTATGTTATTTTCATACTCAGCTGTTCCAAAGTCATATACATTTTTGAATTGCGACATATCTTTATCAAGCAGATACTTTTTACTTGAAGTCTTAAGATCGTGATTGTGATTTGCTTGGCAAGAAGCGCATAGTATTATAAGGACACTTGCCAGGATTGGTCTTGCCGTTAAACTCATTTCAAATTTGAACACGCTTCTCTCCATAAAACACTCAAAATAGCTCAATATTGTTGACAATATTAACCAACTTATTAAAGGCTTAAGACGCCAAAGTTGACTTCACTTTATACTATGACAAAGAATCAAACACTTTGCACTGCCTTTGGCTTTAAAGTGCAAATACAAGCATGTTTGGCTACTTACAGCACTGAGAAAGTTAAACCCGCGTTTTGTTCAAGTCGGTGTATTATTTTATCGCCAAATACGCTCGCTGGTGTCCAAAATCCGCCAGCCTTATCTGCTTTATCGATATCTTTAAGTAAACACACCCCTGCTTCACCCAACATTTTGGCGGTTGAGCCATAGCCTGGGTCTTTATCGCCGGTCACCTTACAAAATATTTCTTGGTTATCGGACGTTTTACCAACAAAACGCAAATCATAAAACCCGTTTTCTTGTGCTTGTGGGCTGGGTCCTTCGCCTGGTTTTGGCAAGAAGGTTTTTTGCATTAGCCAACGAGACGGCGGGATAGCTGCGGCAACCACAAACCCGCCTAAGCCAGCAGAAAAGGCAGCCGCGCCTAAACCACCAATCACGCTTTTGCCTGTCATCATGGCTTCGTCATAACGAAAATCATCGCCATACTGATTGTTTAACAAGGCATTGCTTCGGTGCACGATCCTGATATTAATCGCGGCCATCACAAAGGGCGCTATCCATGATTTTACGTCGTCGTCATATGCGATGGTTTTAAGATCTGTTTGTTTGGTTTTGAAATTATGATCAGGTGGGCACAGCGCGTATGGGTCAACTAACAAGCGACGAAGTTCTTTGTCTTTTGTTGCTTCTTGGATCATGTTCATCATGCTCGCCACAGTGCCGCCAGAGGCTGCGCCTTTCATATTCTTAACGCGCATTTTTATCTGATTACAGTATTGGCCATAACGTTCTTTGGCGTTTTCTTGTAAAAAATACACGCCTAAATCTGAAGGTATCGAATCAAATCCACAGCTGTGCACTATTCGCGCACCAGAGCCTTTTGCAACTTCGCTGTAGCGACTCACCATCTTTTTAATCCACTGAGGTTCGCCAGTTAAGTCGCAATAATCAGTGCCCTGTGCAGCACATGATTTAACCACAGGCTCCCCATATAAAGCATAAGGACCCACGGTAGAAATAACGATTTTGGTAGAGGCAACCAAGTCATCAATGGCTTCTTGATCGCTTGTATCGGCCACAATACTGCTCAAGCTGCTTGCTTTATCACCGAACTTGTCTTTTAAGGCCCTTAGTTTTCCTTCAGAACGCCCTGCAATTGCCCACTTAATGTCACCGTCTAAAGGATATTTATCAAGCATGTAAGCGGTAAGAATTTCGCCAACAAAACTAGTGGCGCCAAATAATATGATATCAAACTGCTTCATGTAAGCTTCCTTATTTATTGTGTACTATTGCTGCAACAAGCGCTGCAATCTAATCTTTTTGAAGGCGTTTTAAAACAGTTAAAGCGCGGCGAAGTGACCTTCAATGTTTTTGATATAGGTATCAATCATGCCCGAGAATTCAATTTTGACCACCGGGCCTATCGCTAACTTCAAAAGCCCTGGCAACGGAAGTGTTAGTTGTGCTTTTGTTGAAAATGCAACATCTGTATGCGCATCATCAAGCCCTTGAGTAAGTGTCCATGTGCCAGATACTATTGCATTTCCCTCACCTTTTATAGGTGTCCAAGCAACAGTTCCCTCGGCTTTGTTACTGGTGTACAAACATGCATAGGCAGTTTGCGCACTATGCGTACCTAAGTTAACTTTTTCCATTTCCCATTTATAAGTATCTGTTGCGATTTCAGTCAGCGCAGCCACCTTTGGAAAATGCGAAGCCGACTCGGGCACGTTTGACAGGAAGTCAAAAACGCTGTCTATGTCAGAAGCTAATGTAAACTTACGACTAATATCGATATCTACCTTAAGCGCCATGAAATTTTCCTTAATTCAATTATATAAAGTAAAGTACGAATTGCTTAGTCAAAGAGTTTATAATTGATTGTACTATACGCATGATGTCGATAGTTAAGTGGATACTTAAGTGAATAATTCAGTAAAAACACGATAATAAGCTACACTAATGACTAAAATCCAAAAGCATAACGTGTGGGCAAAAGTTTATTTAAAACCCAACAAAACGCATTATTTATAGAGGCTACTGCATTGACTCTTGCATCCGAAACAAGCGCTACTCAAAACTCATCAACTGATAAAAAACATGTTGTTATTATTGGGGCTAATTTTGCGGGGCTCAGCGCCGCTAGCAAAATGGGCGCTGCTAGCAAAATGGGCGCCGCTAGC
>CAYURD010000013.1:45697-51788 GCA_964446865.1 uncultured Glaciecola sp. | reverse complement strand
AAAATGGGCGCCGCTAGCGAAAAATATAAAGTCACCGTAATTGATAAAAACGACAAATTTCAATGGACCCCAAATATCCACGAAATCCTGTCTGACGTTAAAAAAGATGCCAGCTTGCGGATAGATTTGCCCACTGCGATATCACGTTTGCATTTTGATTTTGTGCAAGCTGAGGTAAGTAAGGTCAACCCACAATCACAAATAATAAGCTTACAAGATGGTCAAAAAGTCAGCTATGACGTGTTACTCATTGCGACAGGACATACAAATGATACTTATGACATAGCAGGTGCTAACGAGCATGCAATGTCAATTAGAAGCGCAGAAGACGCACTATCAATACATGAGAAACTAGAGACATTGCTAGCCACAAGTAATGCATCCATAAACGTCAATATCGTTGGCGGTGGGTTCTCGGGCGTTGAAGTCATGGGCGAAATACTGCGAAAACATGCGGGCAACACACGAGTGCATATAAACCTTGTTGAAAATGGTAGTCGCTTGCTCAGTAGCCTACCCGACAAGTTATCCCAAGATATTGTCTCGCAGTGTGCTCAACATCAAGTTAAGTTTTTATTTGATAAAACTATAAAATCAGTGTCGGCCGACGCATTAACGTTTAGTGACAACTCTAGCATTTCATCAGACCTTTGCATTTGGTCGGCAGGTACTAAACTGCCCGCTTATTTAGATGATGTTAACGGTACCGGTGCGAGCAATACTGTAACCAGAAACGGTATCGATGTGTCTACGACACTTCAAACTGAGGCCTTTGAGAATGTATTTGTAGCAGGCGATGCTGCGCAGTTACCCAGTGCCATAGCCAAACAAGCAAGTAATGCGATTGATATGGGCCTACATGCTGGTGCAAATATAAAAAGATTTTGCAAGCAGCAAAGCCTTCGCCCGTTTAAGGCGAGTAAAAAACCAGTATTGTTGTCTTTGGGTGATATAAATACTTATTTTATTTATGACAATTTGGTACTTGCCAGTCCCTTGTTGGCCACAGCAAAAGAAGCCGTCTATCAGTTTTGGATGGCACATTTATCGAGCCTTTTACCTGTTACCGACAGTGTTTCTGGCATTGCGATGCGTTTGGCACAATCGTCAGAAAAGCTATTGTTGGTTGAAATTCTAAAAATGAGACCTCGTGTCATACTTGGACGAAGTAAATTGCTTTAAGAAAGGCTATACGCCCAAAAAATCGAAATGATGTTGAATATTTGTTAATTTTACCCTATTTTAACTATTCTCCTTTCAGACAAACATTTGTTTAGTATTGGTTTAGTTTTAGTTTAACCGGCTATTTGAAAGACTAACGGTATCTTGCTTTTACAATTGAGCAAGATAAATCCACCACGAAGGAATACAAGATGAGCGAAAATATGCGGATCCCACGCGATGCAGCAAACGACTACACTGACGATATGGCTAAAAAACGTCGCGAATTTCTTAAAGAAAAAACCGGCGCTGAACTGACGCACACTGGTCAGTACAGCATTAGCACAGACGTATTACCGGGCAATATTGAGAATTTTATAGGTATTGTACAAATGCCAGTGGGCGTTGCGGGTCCGGTACGTATTGACGGTGAACATGCACAGGGTGATTTTTATGTGCCGCTAGCCACCACCGAAGGTACATTAGTTGCCAGTTATAGCCGTGGTATGCGCGTCATCAACGAATGTGGTGGTGTAAAAACAACCGTAGTTGAAGGCTGGATGCAGCGTGCACCGGCGTTTATTTTTGAAAATGCGCGTCAGGCTCGTGACTTTGGTATTTGGGTAAATGAGAACTTTGATAAAATCAAAGCCGCATCAGAAACCACGACTAGCGTAGGTACGCTAGAGCACATTGAACAATGGTCGGTATCAAAAACAAAATACCTTCGCTTTAATTACCACACTGGCGATGCTGCGGGCCAAAACATGGTGGGTAAAGCCACTTTAGTCGCGTGTGAATGGATAAAAGCTAATTCTCCTATCCCTTGTATGTATATGCTATCGGGCAATATGGATACCGACAAAAAACATTCTCATTTGAATATGCTGCATTCAAGAGGCAAACGCGTTATTGCTGAAGTCATCCTTAAAAAAGAAGTATTAAGAGATGTCATGAAAGTCGATACCAAAGTGCTTGCGGGCGCAACAACGCTGGCTAATACTGGCGCCCTAATGGCAGGCGCGGCGTACAACGGTCCGCATTCTGCAAATGGTATCGCTTCACTTTATATTGCGACAGGCCAAGACGAAGCGAACGTAGTAGAGTCTCATGCAGGTATGTTGTCACATCAATTACTCGATAACGGCGACTTATATATGTCTGTTACCTTACCATCGCTAATAGTAGCAACCTTTGGTGGCGGTACAGGCTTACCGACTCAACAAGAGTGTCTTGAAATGCTAGGTTGCGTAGGCAAAGGCAAAGCGAATAAATTTGCAGAGATTGTAGCGGCAACTGTATTGGCAGGCGATATATCGCTTGGTTGTGCGGTTATTGCTGGCCATTGGGTGAGCAGTCACGACAAAATGGGTCGTAACCGTTAGTCCATAACAAGGTTTTTAAGCCCGGTATTTGCCGGGCTTTTTTATATTTATTAGAATAAAAAATCAAACAACGATGAAATTACAATGTCAGATATGCTTAATAAAATCACGCAACATTTAGAACATACAGCACATCTAAATCAGGCCATCACTGAACAAAACCTTAGTCAGCAAGTGAGTGATTTACAGACTTGGCAAACAATGCGCCTGTTAACAACGCATCAAGACTTATGGCAATCAAAGCGCTTTAAGCCTGCTATGCAGTTTTTTATCGATGAGCTTTATGGGCCCAAGGACTTTAGCCAACGAGACGCTGAGCTTGCGCGGGTAGTGCCTAAAATGTCGAAAGTCTTACCTGAAAAGGCGTTAATATCACTAGAAGCGGCCCTTGAGCTCAATAGTCTATCTTTATCACTGGACTTTGCACTTGTAGAAGACTTAAACGGCGAGACGGTTGATAAAAACACCTACTTTGAAAGTTATAGGCGCGTAGGTCAGCGAGAAAAAAGAGAACAGCAAATTCAATTGCTCGAGGATCTTGGCATCGACTTGGCGCAAGTGGTCAAAATTTCGGGCATATCGGCAATATTAATGCTGTCGCGTAAACCGGCTAAAGTGGCTGGCGTACAAAGCTTGCATGAGTTTCTGGAAAAAGGATTTAAGGCATTTAAAAAGCTGGGCAAGGTACATGATTTTATTGACCCAATCATTGACCGAGAGCGACAAATGATGGACGACTTATTTTGTGCCAGTGATGTCATTGACAATCCGCTTCCAACACCAATCAACAGCTAAACAAATCCGTCCAATTGGCTCGTTAAATGCGCTCGTTGAATCTGCTCATAAATGGGCCGGTTAAATAAATTAGCAATTAAAGTGGTAGTGTTTTACTCAAAATGGCCTGTTTAATGTTTGCAGCCTCTGCCGCATCATTATAATAAGGCTGCAAGCTAAAAAAGACAGTCATTAAGGTGCGGTAACTGATATCTGGGTTATCTAAACTGTCGCCCTGCATCTGATAATAATTCAAACTTTGAAACAAGGTTAGGCTAATTAAATCAAGCAACAAATCAATATCCGCATCTGTGCCAGTTAAAAACCCTTTGCGCTGGGCGTCGCTCAATGCCTCACGTAAATGCTGCCGTTGAAATTTTGCAACGCGCTGTAGCTTGCTATTAATAGCGGGATACTGCGCTGAAATTTCTGCGATGTTTTGAAATAAAAAGCGGAACAGATACATGCTATCTAAACATTTAAACAAATAGACATAAAACAAAATGTGAGGCGTCTTTTCATCATTGCCTTTTAGCGAACTATTATAAGCGCTTGTAGACACGCTTGGCTCAATCGCGTTAATTTTAGCAATATAACTATCAACCAAAGCACTAATAATTTCGTCTTTGCCCTTATAGTGGTAGTAGAGGTTTCCTGGGCTTATATCTAATTCGTTAGCAATATCGACACTACTGATGTGTCGTTCACCTTCTGTATTAAATAAATCGAGACTAATTAATAATATTTTTTCTGCTGTCTTCAATAGAAACTGCTCCGCATGCGAGCTTTGTTTTAATAAGGCCAATGCTCTTGGACTATCAATATACATCTAATAATGTGGGAATGCGAAACCTTAAGTATGAAAATTGTCCAATTTTAGTATGCGCTTTCTAATCGTTTTCTTTATATTGCGTTCATAGTCTGAAAAACGACAAATATTTTCTTAATTTAAAAGGCCAATGCCTACAAGAGGACAACACAATGTCAACTAAACAAACACTTGAAAAACTAGCAAAGAATACTTGGTTAGCAGGCTTAGGTTCGATTGATTCTAGCAAAGACAATTTAGGTAAAACTATTGATGCTGCTCAGGAAAAGTCATCTAGCCTTTACAGTGAACTATTAACGCGCGGTGAAGCAATACACACCGAGATTAACGATAAAATTAATCAAACACGCGCAGATATTGAAGCAAAAGGTAAGGCACTTTTTGGTTTTGTCGAGAAGTCGACTAGCAGCAACAAAAAATCTCAAGACGAGTCTATTGCTGAATTAAATGAAAAAGTTGATGCGCTAACGACTGCTGTTGTAGGCTTAATTGAAAAACGTTCTGTCGCTAAGAAACCAGCGGCTAGAAAAACAGCAGCTAAAAAACCTGCTGCCAAGAAAACAGCTGCTAAGACCACAAAAACAGCCTCTAAAGCCGCCCCAAAGGCAGCTTCAAAAACGTCTACAAAGACCGCAGTAAAAGCAAAACCAGCCAGTACAAAATCGACAGCTAAAGCAAGTGCAACGACTGCGAAAGCGACAAGTAAACCAGCTACGACTGCTAAAAAACCTGCGGCCAAAAAGCCTGCAAGCAAAGCCGCGACAAAGTCTGCGACAACTAAAACGGCTGCCAAAGCGAGCACTGCAACAAAAGCCACCACAAAAACAAGTGATGCCGACAAAGCAGATAAAAGCTAAGTAAACAGGTTTACTAAATAGATATCTGTTAGTAGTAAAAACGGGCCATGCAGGCCCGTTTTTTTTAATCTACACTCATACTGACCCAATCACAAAAAATAAGCACTTAAATAAGCACTTACGCTTAACAAGAGAGACATCATGCAAATCGACAAAACAGCTTTAATTACCGGCGCTTCTGAAGGAATTGGTCGCAGCTTTGCTGAAACCTACGCCAAAAATGGACACAACGTAATCCTAGTTGCCCGAAATGCCGAAAAATTAGCTGAGTTAGCAGATGCACTGCGCTCAACATATTCGGTTGTGGTGCATGTATTTGCGGCCGACCTCATTCCAGTTGATGCGGCAAAACAACTTTTTGACAAAATAAATTCGCAGAATATTGAGATTGATATACTCGTAAACAACGCCGGCATGATGCAAGTTGAGAACTTTCATGAATGCGATATCGATGGCAACAATCGCTTATTACAATTGAACATACAAAGCCTTGTGAACATGACCCACCACTTTATCAAGCCTATGATTGCGCGTGGGCACGGTAAAATAGTCAATGTCGCCTCTATCGCTAGCTTTATGCCAACGCCTACCTTTGCCAGCTACGGTGCTAGTAAAGCATTTGTCCTGTCTTTTTCAGAAGGAATTTCAGAAGAACTGCGTGGCACTGGCGTTAGCGTGACCTGTGTATGCCCAGGTATGACAGAAACAAAAATGCTTGATCATGCTCCTGGTGTTGAAGGCATGCTTCCAAACTTTTTAAAAGCAAAGCCCGACGAACTTACTCAACAAGCTTACAAAGCAAGCATGAAAGGTGAAGTCGTATTTTTAGATAAGCTCGCTAACAAAGCGCTCGTTCAATGGGCAACACATTATCCACGATGGATGGTACGAGGAATTAACGGCTTCTTTGCTAAGTTTAAGTAAGATATTCGTGTATTGTTATATCAACGCCTCGTCATTCTCGATGCATCGAGAATCTCCTTGGAATTAACGAAAACCCTGTCATTCCCGAGGCTTCGGGAATCTCCTTGGAATTAACTAGAACCCTGTCATTCTCGAGGCTTCGGGAATCTCCTTGGAATTAA
>CAYURD010000013.1:0-45597 GCA_964446865.1 uncultured Glaciecola sp. | reverse complement strand
GGAATTAACTAGAACCCTGTCATTCTCGAGGCTTCGGGAATCTCCTTGGAATTAATCGATGTGAGTTACACGGATTATTTTCGGCTTTGCAATAACATCCACCAGATTCCCGCCTTCGCGGGAACGACGAGGTTTTTCGCGGGAACGACGAGGTTTTTCGCGGGAACGACGAGGTTTTTCGCGGGAACGACGAGGTTTTTTTGCAAGGATGACGCAAGAGGCCATAAGACAAAATGTTTAGCCCTATTTAGCTAAGGCTGCTTGGCCTGCGTAATATCAACAATATCATTTACTATTCTAGGCCATAAGGTTTGCGGAAAAGTGTGGCCCATTCCTTCTAAAACACTCATTTTTGCATGACCAATAGCGCGAGCTGTGGCCAAACCGCATTCAAGCGGTAGCAATGGATCGCTATCGCCATGAATAATTAAACAAGGCATCTTTAATTGTGACAGCACGTTTGTGCGAGCGGGTGAGGCCATAATGGCAGCTAGCTGTCGTGCCACGCCTTTGGGATTGAAACCTCTTTGATAAGAAGTACGCAGTAAGTGTTCTATATTTTCTGCATCAAATGGGTAATGGTCATGATGCAATATTTGCCATACTTCAAGCCCGCGTGCAACATACTTCTCTAATTCACGCGGCATTGGCTTAAGTAATTTAGCACTCACCGATGCTTTAGGTGTAGGTAAACTTCGATCACCCGTTGTTGACATGATTGATGTTAAACTCGACACTCTTTCAGGTGCTATTAAGGCAGCGCACTGCGAAATCATGCCGCCCATCGATGCTCCCACTAAGTGCGCTTTATCTATGTGCAAATAATCCATCAGGGCGAGTAAATCAGCCGCCATGTCATCTAACTTATAGGGAGCTTTAACTTTTTTACGAAACAAAGTATTGCTTATAAAATCCCACATATTGGGTGCAGACAAGTCGTCAAGCCAGGTGCTTTTGCCAATGTCGCGATTATCATATCGAATCACCCAATAGCCCTGCTGAGCAAGCATTTGGCAAAAAGCATCATGCCAATAAATCATTTGTACGCCCAAGCCCATTGTCAATATGATTGGCGGATTCGAGGGCTGTCCAAAATAGTCAAAATTGATTTTTATACCGTTAACATGTGCTAGTTCGGCTTTCTTATAAGCTACATTTTTAACTGGATGACCTTCAGATGGATGACCTTCAGATGATTGATTTAATGCGATATTTTCAGCCTGCTTATGGGTCACTTCCTTAGGCATGATTTGTGCTCATGACTTGTTTTTCACTTGCTATCGACTTGGCGCTTTTATTACGTTTATATGCTTGCCATTCGCCTTCTTTTTGCGCTAAGCGTTCAGCCACTATCCATAAGACCTGATAATTATGCCCTAAACCTGTGTGACTGCCACTTACTTCTATATTTTCTGCTTCATCATTAATATCGAGGTTATGGTTAATGCATGCTTTCCAATGCGCGATGCCATCGGTTTTTGAAAAAATAGCAGTACTTGGCACCGGTGGTGGCTTGAGCATCGTTTGCATAGCATTGGGATTATTTGTCACTATTTCACCGTTTATCATGCCAAATAATTTGGCAACCATTGTCACAGAGCCGCTTGGGCCGTTAAATGGACTGCCTAAAGTGATGACTTGACGCACTATATCTGGCATTAGTCGGGCTATTTCGCGCGCCAAAATACCGCCTAAACTCCATCCCACTATGCTAACTTTTTGGTTATGCTTGGCTGATATATCCATGATACGCGTTAACAATGCTTCGCTAAGTAAGTTATCGCCCCCAACAATTTCGGTACCTAAGTTTCGGCCTAAACCCCAACCATAGGTTTGATAACCTTTGGCTGCTAAAAACGTGCGTAAAGGCTTAGTGCTAATGTCACCAGCCATAAAGCCTGGTAAAACAATGACAGGGTGACTGTCGCCTCTTGGCGCTTGCAATAATAGTGGCATCATCATGCTGCTGACACCTAGTTCAAAAAAGGTGCGACCTTCTCCTAGCATGTTAATTAGAGATGGCTTAGGTAAGGCGACATTTGGCATATCTTTTTTCATTATACATCCTTAGATATTTCTTTTTACTGGCGACGCTACTGTTCTAAAAACTGCTTTAGCACTTCACTTTCATGCACTTTCTTTTTAGCCGCCTCTTCTAACTCATTTGCACTCTCGCGAATATAGCGAGTAAAAATATCCAAATCGGGCATTAAGTTAGCTGCGCTTGTCGGGCTAATTGACAAAGTACCGTTGTAACTACACACTGGCATAATTAAGCCCATACCATCAAAAATAGGCGCCGTTCCCATGTTAACAATCAACTTATGACCGGCCATATAAAGCGGTATTTGTGGCCCTGGGACGTTGGTGATGACTACATTAAAGAATGGGTTGTGACGTTTAGCTATTGCCGCCTGCGAATAAAAACGCGCGGCAACACCTGCTAAGCCAAACGGTATTAGCTCCGCGTAACCCATCAAACTTTTGGCATCAACAGCATCTTGGTATTGTTTACCAATCACCGTGTTACGATGTATTTGTTGAAGTCTTTTGATTGGGTCTTCGACATCTGTCGCAAGTTGAACATACATGGCAGAGACTTGATTTCCCATGGCGTTTTTTTCTTCTGCGGTGCGGGTCGAAACAGGTACCATTGCCACTAATGGTTTATCGGGCAGTTCGTCTTTTTCTAATAAATACCGACGCAATGCACCCGCACAAATTGCTAATACCACATCGTTTAAAGTCGAGCCTTCCACTGCTTTTCGCAAGGCTTTTACCCGCGATATATCTAATATAGCCGAATTCCATACTCGCGCGGCTTCTACCGTATCATTTACTCTTGTTTTTGGTGCACGCAGCGGCACCGTTGGCAATGACATATTGCTTCCGCTTAGGGCACCAGCTTTAAGCGCCGATTTACCCGTATCCCATAATAAACTAGGCAATTTGCCTGGACGAGTCACAAAGTTGTACGCGCTTTTTGCCATTAAGCCCACAGTGCCAGGGACTTCTTGAACTTTTTTAGGCACCGGTGGCTTTACTTTACGAGGCGTCGGCGATACGTCATATAACATAGTCATTAAGTCAGCGCCTGACTTGCCGTCAAAGCCTGCGTGATGCACTTTGCTAATAAGTGCGACAGAGCCTTTAGGTACTTGAGGAATAGAATCTAAGCCTTCTACAAATATAAACTCCCAAAGCGGACGCTCGCGGTCAAGCTGCTGAGAAAACATGCGGGAAGCTAAATAACGTAACTCTTTCCAGCCGCCGGGGCGCGGCAACGAAGTACGGTGAAGATGTTGGTTTATATCAAAGTCTGGATCATCAACCCAGTATGGCCTATCGAGGCTCATCGGCACGGTCACTAGCTTTTGCGTAAGTTTATCAACCGTATGCAATCTATCTTGAATGAACTGTTTAAAATCATCAAACTGCAAAGACCCTTCCATAATAGCGACTCCGCCAATATGCATGGGAACCTTGGGCGTTTCAAGATATAAAAAAGACGCGTCTAAGCCAGATAATTCTTCCATCGTTAAGTCCACTAGTTTTTTCTTTTCTCAGTGTACATAAAACCATAGCATAATTATATTAATAGACTATTTACAATAATCATTATTAACTATAAAACCGTTAAAAAGTGTCGATTTTTTTTACACTCACTTGAACTTGAAATATAAATAACTTCTATGGCATTGATTTATATGACGTTTATTCATGGCACTACTTTTGCTAGCCCTGAATCGAAAACAGAATCATTCTGAAGCTGTTTGTTTTTACTTCATGAAAATAATTAAATATCAAAGGATAAAAAATGTTGAAGAAATTTATTGCAGGTACTGCGTTAATTTGTGCAGCAAGCATGGCTAACGCTGCAGTTATCACCCAAAGCGGTGGTACTTCTGGTACAACGAACATCATTGAAACATCTTTCACGATTGACTTGTTCGACGACATGGGCGGAACTCGTACGCTAGAATCAGTATCAGTAAGCATTAGTGGTGGCATTGATGGTGCAGTTAATATTGAAAGTCTTGATGCTGAACCCGCTACTGTTAGCGCGACTTTAACTGCTGATTTATTTCTAGCAGATGCCATAGGCAATGTACTCGTAATTACGGTGCCTTCAATTGTAGGGACTGCAGATTTAACTGCATTTGACAGCGTCATAGATTTCGGGGGCACTTCTGGCGTAATGTTCCCTGACTTAATGGCAGAAAGTTCTGATAGCGAATTGTATACGGATATAGACACCTTATCATTCTTTACTGGTACAGGTTCCGTTGACTTGTTATTTAGTGCGCTTGCAAACAGCCGCGCTGAAGGTGCTGGTAATATTATCTCGCAGATTACAACTAACGCAAACGCTGAATACTCAGTTGTTTATAATTTCTCTGAACAAGTTGAAGTAAATGCACCTGCCAACCTAGCATTGTTAGGACTAGGTCTATTAGCATTCGCTCGTTTAAGAAAAGCTAGCAAATAAATTGACTTTAGTTTTTGTAAACTGATATAAAAAAAGAGAGCAAGTGCTCTCTTTTTTATTTTTACTCGTTGCTGCTAAATCGCACATTGCTATATAGCAGGTTAATTATGCTTTAGCAGTCGACTCTTCAGACAACTTAGCAACAGCAATTGTTAAGGCGTCGATTTTAGCGCTTAACTCTTCGATTTTCTGGTCGTTGTCGTTGCTATTAAAACCAAGCTTAGAACGCACAGTTTCGATGCGAGTTTCCATGTCTGTTTTTTCAACAACGTCTTTTCTGACTGAAGATACTTTATCTTTACCTTCGCTTTCAAGCTTAGCGCCTTTAGCGACTAACTCGTCAAACAATTTGTTTGATTCGCTTGATAAAGTCTCGATACGGCCTGTTAGCTCTTCATAGCCTTTACCATATGCGCCTAAGCCTGCTAACCAAACTTTACGTGCCATTTCTTCAGCAGTCGCAGCGTTGTCTTTGATCATCTTTTCAGCAGTTGATGCAGTTTCTTTAATTCTATCGATGTTAGTCATAATATTTACTCTCTATGGTTTACTTTAAAAATCAGCCTTACTGGTATGATGAGTATAATAGAGAGATAAATTAGAATACGCATACTAATTAAACAAATACGCTAATATTTTTTATATTATTTTATTTTTTCTATACTTTTCTGACACTTACTTAACAGCTTATTTTTTATTAGCCTGCTGATTCATCAAGTCTTTTAAAAATACGCCCCCTTTGATACCGTCAATTGCTTCTTCAATATAATCGGCGAGCACTTGTACATCGGGAATAGTGTCGCGACATGCCATTAGGCCAAAGCCAATCGAATCGCAATAACTGACCACAGTGATATTCAAGGACTGTCCATCAACCAACACCGATAGTGGGTAGGTTGCTTTTAATTCAGCTTGCCCAAAATACAAAGGCGCACGAGGTCCCGGAACGTTAGATATAGTAACGTTCGCGGCGGGCGGAGTAATGTTTGATAAGTTAAGTTGATTTAATACTGCAACAACGCCCTGCGCCATCACAGCAAAGTTAGTCGCCGCATCAGCAGACACATTTACTAATTCTTTTTTGGCATCTTGGGTTGATTGCCCAATTTTATTTAGCCTTGTCATGGTATCGGGCTCGTTAGTGGCTAAATCAGCAATCACATAGGTGATTTGATTACCACTTCGATTGACTTGGCGCACCGATACTGGCACAGAGGCAATCAGCGCTTTTTGAGGCAGTGCGTTTTTATCAAGCATATATTTGCGTAAGGCCCCTGAACAAAGCGCCAGCACAATGTCGTTAACCGTTGCATCTGCTTGTTTGCCCAAGGCTTTAATTTGTGCCAAGGATAATGACTTAACCGCAAAACGACGTGCTCCTGTAATTGGCACATTAAACATCGATTTTGGCGCACTAAACGCAGCAGGTGATGTGTTTTTGTCTATCCCAACCGCCTTTAAACCCTGGCCCATAAACATTTTAGATAAGTCTTGAACCATCTTTGCGCTTTTATTCACTTTGCTCACAAATTTGCTGGTTTTTTCAAATATGCCCAAAGCCTCATAAGTCGACGCTTTTTTATGTTTAGGCACGCCCGCCCACGGCGCTCTAAACGTCTCGCTCGGGCTAACACTCAAGCAACTCTCCATCAGTTCAATGCCGCCCATGCCGTCAATTGCAGCGTGGTGCATCTTCATATAAATGGCGAATTGATTATTTTCTAAACCTTCAATTAAATGAAACTCCCATAGCGGGCGCTCTCGGTCTAGCAGGCGACTGTGCAGTCGCGAAACAAGCTCGAGCAAGTCTTCAGTCGTACCAGGCGCGGGCAAAGCCGAGTGGCGAACATGATAATGAATATCAAAGTGTTCATCTTCAATCCAACTTGGCAGAGCGGCGCTTCGCACTGAACTAAGTTTTTGATTAAAAGGTGGGCCTGGCTTTTGTTTTTCAAGCTTGGCTAAGAGCTCTCGAGGAAAATTGCCTTTATAGTTTTTGGGGATTTCAAAAATAGCGAGGCTAGCCACGTTGACTGGCGTGCTCTGCTTTTCTAAGGATAAAAATGCTAGGTCTAAGGCGTTTAGTTTCTCTGACATGTTTGACTACCCAAACTATAAAAAGTAGCTGTAGTGTACATGCAAATATAGTGACCTAGCAATTAAGCACTATGTAAACACTACGCATACGCCTGTTTAATAAAATCAGCCGCCCGCTCTGCAATCATAATGGTTGGCGCATTAGTGTTACCGCCAATCAAACTTGGCATCACCGATGCATCTACCACGCGCAATCCTGCAATTCCGCGTACCTTAAGCTGGGCATCAACGACAGCGCTGGGGTCGTTCGCATCACCCATTTTACATGTGCCAATAGGATGATAAATAGTCTCACTGCGCTGGCGAATAAATGCGAGTATATCTTCGTCGCTTTGAACCTCAGGCCCTGGGCCAATTTCTCGTGACCTATACTGCTCAAACACCTTCGCGCCAAGTATTTCACGGCCTTTCTTTATTCCTTCAATCATGACTTTTTGGTCGTCTTCGTGTGAAAGATAATTTGGATCGATTACCGCCGGTGTGCGCGGATCAGAAGAACGCAAAGTAATGCTGCCAGTACTCTTGGGATACAAACAGCAAATGTGCACGCCATAACCGTATCCAAATGCGGTCTTACGGCCATGGTCAAGCAGTATCGCTGGTAAAAAATGATATTGAATATCAGCAATATCTTTGGCATATTTTGTTTTAGCAAACCCGCCTGCTTCAGCAATATTTGATGAAAATAGGCCTTTTCGATTAAACATATAATCAAAGGCATACTTAACATATTTTGGTAATGCACTTAGGGCAACCGCATAGCCCTTTTTAGCTTCGCATCGATGCTGAATAATAGCGTCGAGGTGGTCTTGCATATTTTGACCCACGCCGGGTAAATCAACTTCGCAGTCAATACCATGCTGCGCTAAATGCGCTTTAGGGCCAACACCCGATAGCATTAATACTTGTGGCGAATTGATTGCTCCGCTTGATAAAATAACCTCTTTGGTGGCTTGCAAGCTTTGCTTTTGACCATCAAGGTTAATCACCACTCCTCGAGCAACCTTATCTTTTATGATAATTTTTTCGACCAAGGCTTCGGTAATAATCGTTAAGTTAGGTCTGTCTTTTGCTAAGCCTAAATAGCCTTTGGCCGCTGAACAGCGTTGACCATCTTTTTGAGTAACATGATAAAAGCCCAAACCTTCTCGTTGCGGGCCGTTAAAATCGTCAACGGTAGGCTCGTTCACTTCATCTGCCGCTTTGACAAAGCTGTGAGATAACTCATCTTTGTACCTAAGCTCACTCACCGCGAGTGGTCCTTCGCCGCCATGGTACTCACTTGCACCATGTTCAAAACCTTCAGACTTTTTAAAATATGGCAACACGGCTTTCCAATTCCAACCGCTTGCGCCTAAGGCTTCCCAATTATCGTAGTCTTGCTCAACACCTCTTATATAACACATCGCGTTTATTGAACTCGAACCGCCTAGGGTCCGGCCGCGAGGCCAATGCAGCTCACGATTGTTAAGTTGCTTTTGAGGCGCAGTATTATACGCCCAGCCTATTCCCTTTATGCGCGCTAAAAGCGATAGACCAAAAGGAATATGAATAAGGGGATTGCTGTCTTTTGTACCGGCTTCAATCAAGCATACTGAAAAATTTTGATTTTCGGATAAACGCGAGGCTAGCGCGCAACCGGCAGAGCCCGCGCCAATGATAATAAAATCATATTTTAATTGAGAAAGAGGATTCATTCGCACAACTCATCTGATGTCTTACCAGTGATTGTAGCAAAAAAGATGCTTGGGTGTTACTTTTCTGTTAATAAAAACTAGCTTCGATGCGTCTAAAATTCAGGGAAAGTGGTCTATATTCTTGACACTCAAGCACTTATGGTCACAATAACTATTCATCCGCTTATTTGGTTATCAGATATGAATCCGCAGTGGCGTACAAAACTTCGCCTATTTACCGCTAAAGCCCTCATCATGATCGGGAAAATTAAGCACGCCGATTATACAGCCCAAGAGCTTCAGGCGCTGATAGAGCCTTTTTTGCCCGAGACCTTTGCGATAGATGTGCCTGTGAGCAAAGGAGAGCTTACGATACTGCGGGCAGATCTTAGCTTGCCTCGTAAACAAAATATCATTTATGTTGAGCTTTTTGGCAGCATTATTATTGGCCCTATCGGCAACCCCATTTATAGAGCGCATGTGGTAGTTAAACTGGATGCTGTGCCCGCTTATAATATCGAAACAAAAACCGTCAACATTGCCAAAATTACCGTCAAGGATGTCGTATTGGTTGAAGATGAATATTCTATTATTGAAAGTAGCCGTGATTTGCTTGGCATTATTGTGCCAAGACCGCTACAAAATTTGGTCACCGGCACGGTCAAATCAGCCGTTGGACTATTAACTGCGGGTACATCGGATATTGCAAGTGAGTATGCAAAACTGTATCTAAGTGGCAGTAAGCAAAAAATCTTAGATTATCATCGCCCTCAAATTGAATCTTTGGTAAACGAGCTAGGTCAGGACAAGGATTTTTGTTACCAATTAAACGATGATGACTTTGAAGAGCACTTATTTTCGCTTTATGGCAGGCAAGTTTTAGTAGAAGAAGGTCGATTGCGCTTTAAGTTTTAGCTTATAGTCCTAGCTTGTGTTTTAACCTACACCAAAGCATCTTTCCAGCGTTTCTGAGCAACATGGACTTTAACCAATTCTAAGCATTCGTTCACAATTAATAATACTTCTTGGTCTAGCATATGATCGTCGCTAGAAAAACGCCCTAAACCATGCTCAACAAAATCGTCGATTTTTTCAGGTGTGACATCTTTTAATAAATTAATAATCGAATGCGTCACAATGTCAGTGATAGATTGCTCTAGCGTATTTTCTATTGTGGAGCCTAACACCGGCACAAGCCGTAAGCTCGATACTTGTGCATTGCCTTTAACCGCCTTAGCTACACTTTTTTTAACATGGGCAATAACAGAGTGTTCGTCATCGTTACTTTCAATCGACTCACCCACGTGAACCATAATTGAAGACACCCATTGATTTAAAATAGGTAAGCGTGAGGCAAGTACTTTTTGTCCAATGTCTTCAATTAATGGTGAGCCCGCCGCAATATCCTTTTGCGCATCGCTAAGCACTTTCACCACAATTCTATCGCTCAGCTCTTCTACAAATACATCGTAATAGAACATGATAAAACGGTAAACACCCGTGCTGCGCAGGTCTATTATTTCGTATTTTTGCAAGCGATATAAAATTGAAAAAATTCGCAAAAACCGAAAGATCCTAGCGCCGCCTAAGGGTATGCAGCCCACTAAATCATACCAATGAATAAAGGGGAAAAAATACCACCTCATGTAGGTTTTTCGAACAACAGCCGCTATCCACCTTACACAAAACTCAAACAAAAATACGGCAATAAATGCCAAATCATAAAGAATAAAATTATCGTGGATAGGTTTGTAGGCTGGAACAATGCCACTTGATACTGAATTAAGCACAGACTGAAATGCTTGGGTTGCGTATAGGCCATCAAATAATAGCCACAACAAATTGATGATAAGTAATACAAGCATTACTAAATCAAGAATGAGCCATGGTCCTTCATGACTCGTTTTGAGTTTTTTATAGCTAAAATTAAGCATCTATAATGAACGTCGTTTTAGGTAAGTTTGCATGCGCAACAAACCTAAAGTATCAACTATTAACGACTTTTAGTCCATTGTGCTTGCCAAGAATATGCGCTTCTCTTCGCTTAAGCTCTTTGAGATGTTTGCGCAATGTTTTACTGATCACTGTATTGCGCTTTATCAAATCAAGCTGTGACCACGTTGCTCTTTCACCTTGACCAAATAGCTCTTCAAGGCTTTTGGTGCTTGGGTTAGATACAGTATGCACAAAATTGCGCAGCGAACGATTAGGTAAAATATTGATATCCCCCATGTACTGCTGGTCAATGACTGAGCGCACTTTATGGATCCCTAACTTTGTTGCTCTGTGATTAATTGCATTTTCAAGAATATCAAAAGCATAAATGCTATTTACCTTAGCGAGGTTTGCCACATGGCGCATACTCAAGCCTAAAAAGCCTCTTGCGTCTTGCTTTTCACTTGTGCGAAGCAAGGTCGAAATTGGGTTAGTTTGACTCACAATACTATGGTTAACACCATACAAACGCGCCAAGCGTTTAAACGGCAAATCGGCCATCACCGACCCGTCAGCAAATCGACGATTTGGAATATACGGTATGACATCACCCGCTCTATTTTTAGCTTTAAGCTGCACGGCAGAAAACACAATCGGGATGGCGCATGACGCTCTAACCGCTTGCGAAATAATCGCATTTGGCGATGTCTTGGCGTTTAACAAACGTGAATATTGGTGCATATCAGCAGGAGAAACGGTCACTGTAATGTGCTTACCCGTTTTTTGATAGGCCTCTTCAAAGGTCATCAAATCAAACAATTCTATGAGTGCATTTTCAAGATTTGTGCTATCCAATAAGCCTTTTTTATTCAAGCCGCCAAAAACGCGCCACTCTTTAAATTTTTCGTAAATATGCTCAGGATTTAATTCGTCGTTTAGCTCATCAAAGGTTCGCGTCCCTAACAAGGCGGCAATAATAGAGCCCGCGCTTGAGCCTGAAATAACCTCAGGTAGCAAGTTATGCTTAACCAGTGATTTAACCACACCGCCATGAAAAAAGCCTAAGCCTGCACCACCACTAAGCATGATGCAGCTGCGCCCAAACGCGTGGGCAGTCTCGTCAAAAAACGATAGCTTCTCATAAAAATCGATTTCGTTTTCATCGGCTTGATAAATATAGTCTAATGATTCGCACACCTCATCAATAAATTCTTCAATAAGGTGTTTAGTGCCGAGTTTTGCTTGCTTGTTTAAGGTAGGCGAAGCAATATTACACAAATTTCCATGCAAACCTTCATGAAGTATGTGCATGAGGCCAATGGTATCATTTTGCTGTTTAGCCTGCTTTAGCCGTTGTACGCGCTTTCGAATTTCACGATAGTCGTAGTCTTTGCACGGATCCTTGGCCTTCCACTCATCAGCACCCGACAACTCGTCGTGCGCCTTTGCAGCCTCTACATATTGTTCGTAACATTCGGCTGACTGCATGACGTTCTCTAAATCAGATAGTGTCTTATTTGCCATGTTATTGGTCTCTTTTCGCTATAATAATTGAATTAAAACGTAAATAATTAGAATACGCTACCTAAATGAAATATCATTAGGGTAAGTTATTGACCATTTTAATGACGTTGGTTCAAAAATAATGAACATCTGGCCACAAACAAAAACCAAAAACGGCGCATGTTAATCTATGGATTTCACCCTTGATATTGCCACACTAAGCCTATTGTCAATTCCCTTAATAAGTGGAATCGTTGGCTATTGCACAAATTTTCTTGCCCTAAAAATGATGTTTTATCCACTTGAGTTTATTGGTATCAAGCCAATTTTTGGCTGGCAAGGGCTTATTCCTGCCAAACGTAAAATCATGGCCGAAATCGAAGTAGAGCTTGTTTTAGGTAAATTATTAAGTGTTGAAGAACTTGCGCAGCGTATTGATTCACGAGAACTAACACGGGCGATTGACAGACGTCTTAAGCAAGTACTAAAAAAAATCGTCAATGAAGTGATGCGTGAATGCGCGCCGCAGTTGTGGGCTTCATTGCCCGCCAAAGGCAAAGACTTAGTTTACGCCAGAATAGAAGCTGACATCCCTAATGTCGTCGATAAAATGGTGAACGACTTTCAGGGAAATATTTCGGAAATTGTTGATATTAAAGAGCTTGTGGTGAACAAGCTAGTAGATGAGCCTGAGCTAATCAACGAAATATTCCTCAAATCGGGTGCAAAAGAGTATCCGTTTATTGAGCGCTCTGGGTTTTGGTTTGGTTTGCTTTTTGGCTTGCCGACCATGGCCTTTTGGATTTACTTCCCACATTGGTGGGTATTGCCTGCAGGAGGGCTAATTGTAGGTTATTTGACCAATTGGATTGCGATTAAAATCATTTTTGAACCTAAACGCCCTATTAAGTTTTTGGGCATGACGATACAAGGAATGTTTTTAAAACGTCAAGATGAAGTGTCCAGAGTGTATTCAGACATTATTGAAGACAAGTTAATGACCTCTGAAAATATTACCGAGATTGCCCTTCATGGCTCTGGCTCTGATCAGCTTCTTGAGTTGATTGAACTTCATGTCAATGATGCGATTGAACGTTATATTTCTGTTGCTCAGCCTTACTTTGCGATTGGTATGGGTTCTGATGCTTATTACAAGATGAAAGACCTAGCGAGTAAGCGGATTTTTGAAAATTCTGAAAAGTATCTTCCCTATGCCTTTGAATACTCAAACAAGGCGCTTAAAATTGGTGATGATTTATGCGAGCGCATGCGTGCTCTAAGCCCTGAAGAGTTTGAAGGCGTGTTAAGACCCGCCTATGAGCAAGATGAGTGGAAGCTTATTGTTACCGGTGCAATTTTGGGTATGGGTGCTGGCTTTTTGCAGTTGTATTTGGTGTTTATGTAAGTGGTTTGCTGACGGTATTTACCTTTCTCAAATAACGAGTGTAAAGTTCGAGGTTCCCACTTTCGTGTGAATGACCTAGGTTGTTTGACCTGGGTTAATCTTCCAATAGGTTGGCAATCGCCACCATCGACTTTGTTAACTTATGTTTTGGTGCAAAGGTAATTAGAGGCTTTTTGGCTTGGTGTGATTCACGCATTTTAACCGATTGGCTTATGTATTCAGGCAGCACTGGATAGCCTTCTTCGATTAGCTCTGAAATTATTTGCTTGGGTAAATTTGCATTCGCCATAAACTGGTTGGCAATAATGCCTTCTATTTCTAAATTGGGGTTATGGTCTTCTTTAATCTCAGCAATTTTTTGTTGCAAGCTGTACAAACCTTGGCGAGAAAAATCGTCACAATCAATTGGGATCAGGCAGCGGTCAGAGGCGATTAAGGCGGACATACTATAAAAGTTAAGTGCCGGTGCTGTATCGATATATATACAATCAAAGTCGTCTTTTAGCGTTTCTAGCGCTTCGCGTAGCTTATAAATTTTGTGACGACGGTCTAGCTCATTCTCAAGATCATTTAATGCCTGGGAACCAGGTATTATCGATAAATTTTCAATTTGTGTCGCCGCGCAATATTCGATGGGCGGTCGGCGACGGATATGAAAGCTGATGCTCTGCTTAAATAAATCGGCGATGGTTGATTCACTATTATCATCAAGCGCGTTTAAATAGGCCGTTGTATTGCACTGAGTATCTAAGTCTAAAATAAGAGTACGTTTGCCTTGAACCGCCGAAATAGCCGCTAAATTGACGGTTAAACTCGACTTACCCACGCCGCCTTTTTTATTAAATAGCACTCTTATCACGATTTAGCTCTCCTAGCTGATATTTATAATTGCTTGTATTTTCGAATAATACTACTCTGTGTGAAAGAAGCATAATAACTTTGCTTGTTTTGTTACATTTTACACCGACATTTGTTCGTTACATTGCATGGCGATGTTTTATAAATAAGGGACCGCATTTGTGAGCAGAAAAATCACATTCTTAGACAAAATGTTTTGGATAACAGAATCACAAGCTAACCCAAAGCATGTTGCTGCATTGCAAATACTCGCGCTACCTCCTAAGGTAAACAATGAAGAAAAAGCACTGTATGTCGATAATCTGCTTGGCGAACTGAGAAGCTTTACTAAGGCTGTCACCCCCTTTAATTGCCGAGTGAGTAGCTTTTTAGGCTTTCCTATCAGCTTAAAACCGATCGCCCAAATCGACATGAATTACCACGTACAATTGCACGAAGTTGACGATATTCACGACAAAAGCGCCCTGCATAGTTTTGTCGGTCAATTACATGAAACCTGGCTAGACAGAGACAAACCACTATGGCAATACCATTTAATTAAAGATACTAAACACCAAGGCTTTGCAATATATGTCAAAGTTCACCATATGTGCGGAGATGGCGCGTCGCTAATTCGTTTGTTCCAAAAAGGTTATAGCGAAGAAAAGATAGATGAAGGCTTTGTGCCAGTATGGGCATCCAAAGATCCAAAACGAACGCGCACAAAACCCCATATTTTAAAACGCTTCTTTGGCGGTTTGTGGGGACTTATCATCACATTAAAAGACCTTGTGTGGATCATATTCCGTTTACTGTTAAAGCTCTTGCGCATTAACAAAGTCTATATGCCGATTCCCTTTTCGGGAAAGCGCACAATTTTGACAGGTCAAGTCACTAAGGGCCGTGCCGTATCTACGCTTAACATTGATTTTGCGCGCGTTCAAACCTTAAGCAAGCGATTACGAGCCTCAGCAAACGAATTAATATTATGCGCCTTTGATATTGCGACTCACCGCTTTTTACGCAATTATCAGCAGTCGTTTGAAAAAGCTTTATACACCAATATGCCCATTAATTTACGTAAGCCGGGCGAAACAACAGGCGGGAATAAAATTGCCATTGTGCCTGTCAAACTAGCGTTTGGCGAAAAAGATCCCTATTTGCGTTTACGTCAAATCATTGAAAACCACCGCATAGTCAAAAATGCAGCAAAAGACAGCCACCCCGCTGCATTTAGCTACTATACCTTGTTGATACAAGCTTTTTCGACGCTTTTTGAAGCCATTCATATCTCAGATTGGGTAAGGCCTATTGGCAATATATTGATATCCAATATGCCAGGCCCTGCTAATAAACTGTTTTTTAAAGATGCTGAGCTTTTATCAAATTACCCGCTGTCTACGATGACGCCAGGTGGTGGCATTAATATCACAATTGTGACTTACAACAATGTCGCTCAAATTGGCTTGGTGTGTTGCAATACAAAAATTGACAGTTTAGATCCCCTCGCGACATATTTTTTAGATGCTTTTGAGATGCTAGAAAAGTGCGTAGATGATCCCTCTCTAAATGTGGATGATATTGGTGAAATAGTAGAACAATCAGATACGACTATTGTGGAAGAAAGTCCGTATACTCAATGATCAAGCTGGCGTAAAGTCAGTATAAAGAATCTGATGAACGCATTTAATTAATCATATTGATCAATCTGTAATGATATCTGTCATCTTCTTAGCGCCAATTTGATGAAAAGGAGACATGCTATGTCGCAATCTTCACAAGACATGTCGTTTTTAGACGAAATGCAAGACGTAACACCTATTGCACAACAAAACAAAGTTAACTTGAGCAATGGTCATTCACAAACCTTGCAGCAAAAACTAAAACGAGAAGCCGTCGAAAAACAAGTCGCACTTGATGACAATGGCCTTAGTATTGACTACGTCGAACCTTTAGATCCTCACGCATTTTTAAGTTATAAAAAAGATGGCGTACAAGAAGGTGTGTTCAAAAACTTGCGTCTTGGCAAATATCATATCGATTCTCGACTTAGCCTGCAGCGCTTACGCTTTGATGACGCACGCTTGGCTATTTATAATACTATTAGTGAATGTCACGAAAGAGGCATTCGGACAATTTTGATTGACCACGGCTTAGGTTTGCATTCAAAGCCCTTCCCTGCATTTATGAAAAGCTATGTGAATCAGTGGTTACAAGAAATGGAAGCGGTGATTGCTTTTCATACCGCCCTTAAACAGCATGGCGGCCTAGCAAGCGTGTATGTGCTGTTAAAAAAACACCCTAATCAAAAACAAATTAACCGCGAAATCCATCAAAAACGCGGTTAATTGTTTACTGTAAAATGCAATCGACAAGCCCGTTTTTTATCGATGGGGCGTCAGATTTTAATCAACAAACAAACGTGCATTTCTAAACATGCGCATCCATGGGCTGTCTTCTTGCCATTTTTCATCGCGCCAAGAGTTTGCTACCGTTCTAAACACGCGCTCAGGATGAGGCATCATGATGGTTGCACGACCATCTTGTGAGCATAAGCCCGTTATTCCATCAACTGACCCATTTGGGTTGGCGGGATATTGCTGAGTGACCTTACCGTAGTTATCGACATAACGAAGTGCAACTTGCTGGCCTTGCTCAAGCATACGAACTTGCTCATTTTTGGCAAACTCAGCTCGACCTTCGCCATGCGATACTGCAATAGGCATACGTGAGCCTTGCATATCTTTAAAGAAAATAGACGGGCTTTCTTGAACTTCGACCATTGCTGCTCGAGCCTCAAAACGCTCTGATTGGTTTTGCACAAAATGCGCCCAATGTTCTGCGCCCGGTATTAAAGACTTCACATTTGATAACATCTGACAACCATTACACACGCCTAAGGAGAATGTACTTTTATTTGCAAAAAACTCGGCAAATTGGTCTCGTAAAAATGCGTTATACAAAATCGACTTTGCCCACCCTTCGCCAGCGCCAAGCACATCACCGTAACTAAAGCCGCCGCAAGCCACGAGTCCGTTAAAATCACTCAACTGATTGCGTTTATTCACCAAGTCGCTCATATGCACATCAATCGCGTTAAAACCTGCTCGGTTAAATGCTGCCGCCATCTCTATATGTGAATTGACACCTTGCTCTCGTAATATAGCGATTTTGGGTTTGTTGGCGCCATTCTTAATATAGGGGGCGCTTACATCATCATTAATATCAAAGCTTAACTTAGCGTGCAGGCCAGGATTGTTTGCATCCGCTTTTATTTCATGTTCTTGCGCAGCACATTCTGGGTTATCACGCAGTGACTGC
This sequence comes from uncultured Glaciecola sp., assembly GCA_964446865.1. Taxonomy (GTDB): domain Bacteria; phylum Pseudomonadota; class Gammaproteobacteria; order Enterobacterales; family Alteromonadaceae; genus Glaciecola. Next base: position 28,334 of record CAYURD010000013.1, on the reverse strand, counting down.
ATCGCAAGGGTTGTAGATCCCCAAGCCAAGCGATAATGAGTACGTGTGTTTTGAAGTATGACTTTATCGCCCGCACTAATCTTAATACTATCTTGAGTGTTGACGCTGCCAATGTAGTGCGCACAGTCTGTCAATGAATGTGCTTTTACAATGTCATCTACCCCAGAAATATCGTCAGAGGCAATTTGCAGGACTACGCCGACTTCTTCGTTAAACAGTGTTTTTGCAATCGATTGAGGATTGTTACTTTCGGACAAATTTGATAAATCAATATCTATACCGGCCATGCCAGCAAACGCCATTTCAACCAAGGTCGTAAAAAGACCACCATCTGAACGATCATGATAAGCCCGAATATAACCGGCTTTGTTTAAGGCTTGTATTAAATTAAACAAATTCAGCAAATCACTCGCATTGTCAACATCGGCAGGAGTGTGGCCTAGCGCTTCATATACTTGAGCTAAACAAGAGCCGCCCATTCGATTTTGCCCTTTACCTAAATCAATAAACAAAAGCTGACTATCTATTTGGGTGTTTAGCTCAGGGGTAAGTGTTTTACGCACGTCTTTAACGGCAGCAAAACCCGTCATCACAAGTGACAATGGCGAGGTGACCGATTTGTCAACGACTGTATTTGTATCCGTTTTATCTGATTCTTTCCATGCTGTTTTCATTGACATAGAATCTTTACCCACTGGAATGGCAAGCCCTAACGCTGGGCACAACTCTTCGCCAACCGCTTTTACCGCTTCGTATAAGCCTGCGTCTTCACCCGGGTGGCCTGCAGGTGCCATCCAATTAGCTGACAGCTTAATTCGTTTTATATCACCAATATCAGCGGCGGCTATGTTCGTCAGTGTTTCAGCAACTGCCATGCGAGCCGACGCGCCATGATGTAAAAGTGCGATAGGTGTGCGCTCGCCCATTGCCATTGCTTCGCCGTAATAACTGTCAAATGAGCTAGTGGTGACAGCGACATCTGATACAGGTACCTGCCACGGTCCTACCATTTGGTCGCGCGATACCATGCCGGTAACAGAGCGATCGCCAATCGTGATCAAAAACGTTTTTTCAGCAATAGTAGGCAAGGCTAGTAATCGCTCTACCGCGTCTTCGATATTAATATCTTGTGCGTCAAAATCATCGCCAGCCGCTTTTGTGCTCGTAACATCACGATGCATTTTAGGTGGCTTGCCAAGCAAGACATCAAGCGGCATGTCAATAGCCTTATTACCAAACTTTTTATCACTTAAGGTGAGGTGTTGTTCGCGTGTCGCCTCGCCCACAACGGCAAATGGCGCTCGTTCTCGTTCGCAAATTTCAGTAAATAATGAGAGCTTGTCGGGCGCGACTGAAAGTACGTATCTTTCTTGGCTTTCGTTGCACCATATCTCGAGCGGTGACATGCCTGTTTCGTCGCACGGTACATCTCTTAATTCAAATACACCGCCACGGTTGGCGTCATTCACTAGCTCTGGAAAGGCATTTGATAAACCACCTGCGCCTACATCATGAATAAACTGAATTGGATTGTCGTCACCCATTTGCCAGCATCGGTCAATCACTTCTTGGCATCTACGTTCCATTTCTGGATTTTCGCGCTGCACTGAAGCAAAGTCTAAATCTTGGTTACTTTGACCAGAGGCCATTGATGATGCCGCACCGCCACCTAAGCCGATATTCATAGCTGGGCCGCCAAGCGCAATTAGTTTTGCGCCAACGGTAATCTCGCCTTTTTCAATGTGCTCACGTTTTATATTACCTAAACCACCAGCAAGCATTATAGGCTTGTGATAACCGCGAATCTCAACGCCGTTAAAGCTATTCACTTCTTGTTCGTAAGTTCGAAAGTAGCCTAAAATATTTGGGCGCCCAAACTCGTTATTAAACGCGGCTGCTCCTAGCGGGCCTTGCGTCATGATCTCAAGTGCATTAACAATACGATCTGGCTTGCCGTAATCACTTTCCCAAGCTTGTGTTTGTTCAGGGAGGCGTAAGTTAGAGACTGTAAAGCCTGCCAGACCTGCCTTTGGTTTTGAGCCTCGGCCAGTCGCACCTTCATCACGAATTTCGCCACCAGAGCCCGTTGCCGCGCCAGGAAACGGTGAAATGGCCGTTGGATGGTTATGTGTTTCGACTTTCATCAAAATATCAATATCTTCATGATGATAGCTGTATTGATGCGTAACAGCATCAGCATAAAAGCGTCCTGCTTTTGAACCATCCATGACCGCCGCATTATCTTTGTATGCAGACGACACGTATTCTGGGGTGTGTTCAAAGGTATTTTTAATCATTTTAAACAGCGATTTGGGCTGGGCATCACCGTCTATCGTCCAGTCGGCATTAAATATTTTGTGGCGGCAATGTTCTGAGTTTGCCTGTGCAAACATGTATAGTTCAATGTCATGTGGATTTCGGCCTAATTTTTCAAAGCTCTCTTGCAAATAATCAATTTCGTCATCTGCTAATGCTAGGCCTAGTTGTGTGTTTGCCGTTTCAAGTGCAATACGCCCTTTGCTTAAGATATCGACGACTTGTAGTGGTTTATCTTCGCTATGCTCAAATAAGCATTGTGCGTCATCAGGTGTGTCGAGCACCATTTGAGTCATTCTATCGTGCACTTCTGCTTTAATTATATCTTTGTGCTCAGCGGTATTATTGCCACTGAATTGATAGGCAACACCGCGCTCAATTCTTACAATTTGGCTTAGGCCACAGTTGATTGCAATGTTACTTGCTTTGCTTGACCATGGCGAAATAGTGCCAATACGGGGACACACAACAAATTGTAAGCTGGCAGAAAATGCATTTGCATCGCCACTGTCTTTTGGCCCATAAGTGAGGAGGTTTTCAAGCGTGCTCATTTGCGCATCGTTTAATTCTCCTTGCAACTCTACAAAATGAACATAACGAGCCGATATATCGTTTATATCAACACCTTTAGCGTGTAAGCGTTGGATAAGCTTTTGCTTGTTAAAATCAGACAACATAGACGAGCCGAATAAATAGCGCATAGGTAGGATCCATTATAAAACGAAGCGACAAAAATCAAGCGCGAGTATAGAGGAAAACGCGTAATTTGATAAGCGCTTAGTGTGGTAGATCCTGCATTTGTTGATTGTTTTTTTCGGTTTATGTAGATTAACGTGTAATTATTGTTCATTATTACTGGCGAGGGGATAGTGTTCGAGTCCCGAGTAATCTGCTAAACCAGTAACAAGTAAACGACATAAATTAAAAGGAACAAAAATATTTTGAGCACACGCGCTGTTAGCAATATAAAACAATGCTTGACCTTTTTTGGTGTCGTTTTTAGTGCAATTTATGCGAGCGTCTTTCATAGCAAAGTAAGGCATGAGCACAAATCAAAGCCCTTGTTCAAACAATGCGTTAAACCTTATTATAAGCTAGTATCAATCCTCTCTATTTCATTGCTGCTCAGTAGTTGCCAACCTTATCAAAACTCAAGCATGCTTTCTAAAATCTTAGATGAAGGTGTGCTCAAAGTCGGTTCAATCTATGGCCGAACAACTTATTATAACGGCCCGACTAGCCAAGAAGGTTTTGAATACGAACTCGCAAAAGGCTTTGCCGAATTTTTAGGCGTAAAACTTGAAGTCTATCCTTATTATTCGTATGCAGAATTAATTGAACAGCTTGATGCAAAACGGGTTGATTTGCTTGCTGCCAATATAACGATGACCGAACAGCGAAAGCAGCAATACAAATTTGGCCCGGCTTATCAAACGCTTAATTTTGAGTTGGTCTATCAAAAGGGCCGAGACAGACCTCGAGAATTAAATGATTTAGAGGGTAACCTTACAATAATAGCAAATGATTTGTATCGAGAGCCTTTGCAATCAAAAGCCGTCACACAGGCTAATTTTAGCTGGCAAGAAACTGCCGACAAAGACATTGAAGAATTACTTGAATTAGTGTCATTAGGCGAGCTTGACTATACAATTTCTGACTCTAATATTTTAGCGATAGCAAGGCGACGCTTTCCTAACTTAGGGATTGGTTTTTCGATTACCGACTCCTTAAAACTAGGATGGATGCTGAACAAAGAAACGGATGATTCGTTACGAGCGGCATTGTTAGAATATTTTGGTGAATTACAAACAAGCGGGCAACTCGCGGCGCTAGAAGATCGATATTTTGGGCATATCCGAACCTTTGATTTTGTTGATACACGGGCGTTTATGCGTGCGGCTAAGGGTAAACTGCCAAAATATAGAGAACTGTTTGAAGTACATGCCGGCGAAGTTGATTGGCGTTTGCTTGCCGCCATGGCTTACCAAGAAAGCCACTGGGACCCTAAAGCCGTTTCGCCAACCGGCGTGCGCGGCATGATGATGCTCACTCGTGCCACCGCCAAAGATATGGGCGTGACAAACCGAGTCGACACCGAGCAAAGCATTAGTGGCGGTGCGCGTTACTTTGCTAGTTTGTTAAAGCGCATACCGGCAAGAATAAAAGAGCCTGACCGAGTATGGATGGCATTGGCAGCCTATAATGTGGGTTTGGGACATTTAGAGGATGCCAGACGAATTACCGAAAAACTTGGCTACAACCCTGACCTATGGATTGATGTGAAAAAGCATTTACCACTATTACGCCAGAAGAAATACTATCGCTTTACCCGTTTTGGGTATTCTCGAGGTGATGAAGCAGTCAACTATGTGGAGAATATTCGACGATATTACGACAGTCTTTTATGGCTTGAACAAAACCGAGATACGCCAAGCGAAGCGCCAACAGTGCCTGCGTCACCAAGTGACAATAATCCGCCCACTGAACAAAACGAAACGAACGAGCCTGCCGATACTGGCAAATAAGCTTTCCATAAATCACTGAGTTTCCAGTACTTCTTTGAGAAAAGTTGAACCTTTTGCTTGAAAACTGTCAATAAAGCATCATAAATGTGTAATAAATGTGGTGTATTTATTGCTTATAGTTTTTCAAAGACTCGCTTAAATAGTAAACCTATGCGATTCAAGCATTTAGAAAAGTACACTTAGGCCGATACTAAATTAGCCAAAATATAAAACAAAATATAGTTCGCACGCCATTGATGCAATCATCATCAAGAATAATTCATAGATATTGGATTATTAAGAGCAAGCCAACGAAAGCAAAAGTGCCTCAATACATGCTTTCAATGACGATGCGACAAAAACGAGACAGAATAATGAAAAAGAATAACTTAGCTAGTAGAAGCCGACGCATGCGCAGCAGCAATCAGCGTCGCATCTTATTGAAAAAACTTCATCAAAGAGTATTAAATAGACGCAAGCAGTTTGCTACATCCGAAATGAACGAGGAATATCAACAAGCTTGTTAGTATTTTATAGTTTATGTTGCTTTTCTAGCTTCAAACGCTTTTGATGCTTTATTTGCTTGCGTCTATCGGCAAAAAAAGCCGATAAACGCTCAGCGCACACCTCTTGCATTATGCCACCGACAATATCCACTTTATGATTGACATATTCGTGCTGTAACAAGTTGATGACCGAGCCTGCCGCGCCTGTTTTTGGGTCGTGCGTACCAAAAATAATTTGTTTTATTCGCGCATGTACCAACAGTCCAGCACACATTGCGCAGGGCTCGAGCGTGACGTAAAGACGGGTATCGAGTAGGCGATAGTTTTGTAGACGTTTAGCGGCGTCTCTAATCGCTAAGACTTCAGCATGTAGTGATGGATCTGATTGAGTAATACATTGGTTGTACCCTTCACCAATCACTTTATCTTCGTACACCAAAACGGCGCCGACTGGCACTTCGCCAATGTCTTGCGCTTTTTGTGCTTGCTCTAAGGCTTTTTGCATAAAGAATTCATGCGTTTGTTGCTCTGTACTCTTACTGGGGCTCATGTCATTATCTTTTGATAGGGCTAATCGTGCCCAATATATTATGGCGTTGAGATTTATGTTGAATAATAACGCATAATTAACAACATTAGCCTAAAACTTAGTGTTTTTGACTATTTCATATCTGCAAGGTAGTGTGCAAGGCAAGCATTTATTTATATTTTTCAAAGAGATATGATATTGGCAACTATTTTGCTATAAGATACTCGTAAAAGGCAAATTAGTAAGTACTCTAAAGATCTACAAGAATTAAAGGAGAAGAAAATGGATATTACGGCTATTGCAATTTTTGGATGCGTTTGTTGGGCGATTGTACGCATCGTTAATGGCCCAAGCGAAAACCCCAAGCTCCGAAAAAAAGCGAAAGCAACACAAACTCAATTAGAAACTGAACACGCACAAATGCAAGAAGATTTGCAAGCCATGGCAGAACGCTTAGCCGTGTTAGAAAAAATAGTGACTGACGAAAAGTACAGTTTAAATAGAGAGCTAGAGGCTCTAAAAGACTAAGCTAGCGAAATTAACATCGTCAATTTATGATTGTCTTTTAGGTACCTTCAAGCAGATGAGCTTCCATTCGTTCAACACGTCTAGGCTTTGCTGAGACCAAAACAACATCCTTGGCTTTTATGACAAACTCAACAGGCGGGTTTTCTTCTTCTTTACCGTCTCGCCTGATTGAGATTAGCTTAACCCGGCCTCCCACTAGCTTTAGTTCTTGAACTGATTTTCCAACCGCAAAAGCACTGTCGGTGATCACAATCGCATGCATAAATTCGAGTTTATCGGTAGTTTGATAGGTTATTTCTGTGGTTTCACCTGGGAAAAATCCATGCATATGCTCATATCGATGTTTACGCTCATTGCGGATACGTTTTAAAATTCGCGACATAGGTATACCAGAATAATGCAATACTTGAGAAATAAGCATTAAACTTCCTTCTTGAATTTCTGGCACAACTTGCTCTGCACCCGCATCATATAAATCTTGCATGTTATAGTCTTTTCTTGTTCTGACAACGATGCGAATATCGGCATTTAAGGATTTGAGCGCACGAATAACCTTTAGTGACGTTGAATGCTCGTCAAAGGTAATAATCGCTGATTTGGCCTGAGCGACATTGGCTGATTTTAAGATATCTTTTTGCGCAACATCGCCAAATAGCACTTGCTCACCTGCGGTGCGACTCTCTTGCACGCGTATTGGGTCAAAATCTATTGCTTGATACTCTAGTGCCTCAAGTTTAAGCATCCGAGCCACTGATTGCCCTACCCGCCCAAACCCTAAAATGACGATATGAGACTCTTGACAGCTTGTCTTTACTTGATTGTTATACTGCAAGTCCTCGCTAATATCTTGTCCCGATAGTTTAGTCGCAAAACGTGCACTTTGATTAATAAGATAGGGCGTTATTGCCATACTAAGCACGCCAATACTGACCAGAATGCTCGACATCTCTGCGCTAATTAAACTGTTTTGCAAGGCTAAAGCTAGTATAACAAAACTAAATTCGCCCATTTGTGCAAGCTTAAACCCCGCCCCCCAGCCATCTTCACTCGTTTCGCCTAATAAACCGGCTGATAGTCTAACCATGGTTGCTTTAATAGCCACGACAAGCAGTAATCCGGCAAGGATAAAATGAATATCGGTGATAAGTACAGAAAGCTCTAGTTTCATGCCAACGGTCACAAAAAAGATCCCCATCAGAATATCTCTGAAGGGCCTTATGTCTGCTTCTAGCTGATGTCGATATTGTGACTCACTTAACATCATACCGGCTAAAAATGCCCCTAAGGCCATAGACAAGCCAAAAGCATAGGTCGCACCCGCCGCCAATAGCGCGATTAATATAGTGGTTAACACAAACAGTTCTTCTGTTCGGGTTTTCGCGACTTCATTAAATACCCAAGGTAATATCCATTTACCAATCGACAGCAAGATAACAACGACGACCACGCCTTTAAGCAGCGATATTAAAATTGCCATGCTAATACTCACATCACTGCTACCTACAAGCAGCGGAATAATTATCAACATAGGCACAACGGCTAAATCTTGAAACAACAAAATACTGACCGCTAATTGAGAGCGTTTAGTATTTAAATTTCCTTGATCATCGATTGTTTTTATCACAATCGCGGTTGAAGAAAGGGCAATACTTGCCCCTATAATAAATGAAGCGGTAAGAGTTTGCCCTAACAGTAAACTTAGCCCACCAATCACAATAGTGGTAAACAGCATTTGGCCCGTTCCTGCGCCAAACACAAGCTTTCGCATGGCGAACATGCGCGCCAAGCTAAACTCTAAGCCGAGTGTAAAAAGTAAAAAGACGATACCGACTTCTGCCGCTAGATGCATATCGTCAGCGCTAGTAAACAATCCTAATATTTCTGGCCCTGTGACCACACCAGCTAACAAATAGGCAAGAATAGCAGGCAAGGCAAGGCGTTTTAAGAGCCATACTAAGGCGACGGCCATTGCCATCAAAGAAAGAATATTGACGAAGGTACTATCCAAACTTGCGTTCCTTTTTTGAAAGGGTGCGATAGCTACAAAGTATTTAAGTCTATTGGCACAGCTTTTGCTTTAACTACATTTGTTGCGGATAAGCCTTTTTATTTATACCTAAATCAAATGGCTTTAAAGCTCACCTTACACAACAACGTTAGGTACTACGTGCATTTTGGTGCATTTTGGCGTAGCAAAGCAAATATTTGATGATATTCATAATAGGAGATAAATATGAATATTACTACGTGAACTGTCTGCTTTGTGCGACTTATTTACGGCATCACTGTTTTTAACAAGTTACTTTGAGTAACAAAAAAAGCACTTTGCTAAAAGAATGCATCACACCACGCTTTTAACGATTTTTTGGAGTAGATAGATGAATATTAGTAGTATTGCACAAAATACTGGGTCGTCAGTCGACGCAAGTAACATATTACCCGACCAAACTGTTTTGACGGTTGTCGAGTCTGCGCAAATTATGCGCACGATGCTATCTTCTATCGATTTAGAAGAATTGACTAACGATTATTTTGAAATGCTTGCTCCCAAGCTTCCGTGTTGCAGTTTAAAGTTGGTGTTTGCCGACCAAGTGTTGCGCACTGGCAGGCATAAAACGCAAGCTCGCATCATGAAGATTTCTATTTACTATGGCCATCCTTTTGGTACTCCTCAGCACGCCCAGTTAGCTTATTCCTTTTCGAAAGTCTTAACGCCCGTTCAGCGCAAACTACTTTCAGAAATGCATAGCATTTTTGCGATGAGTCTACGGCACGCTTTGGAGTACTATCGTATTAGCCAGTTGGCAACTAAAGACATGTTAACAGGCTTAAACAATCGTACTTGCTACAATGAGTCATTAAGCAAAATCATCAGTATCAGTAAGCGCAATCAAGAATCATTCGGCCTTATTGTGTTTGACCTCGACAATTTTAAACTAGTAAACGACCGCTTTGGCCACCAAGAAGGTGACGAGGTTTTGGTCGCGTTTGGTCAAATTTTACGAAGTTGTCTTCGCGATTCTGACCATGCATTTAGGTTTGGCGGAGATGAGTTTTGCTGCTTGCTAATTGATAGTGACGCAAGTGCGAATAAGCGCGTAGCAGATAGAATAAACAAAGCAATCGCTCAACATCCTATTTTTGTGCAGCATGGTGTGTCGTGCAGCGCAGGTGCAACCACATTTACACAAAGTGATGATGCAAAGAGTTTGTTTGAACGCGCCGATAAAGCGCTGTATGAAGCCAAGCATGCAGGTAAAAACATGTTTATTGCCGCGTAAATAGTCAATAATCGGTAACAAAAGCCATTATTAGGGCTATATTCAGTAATTTGCACTACTTGCTGCTATTGCTTGTCCACGACAAGTATCACAGGCCTCAAAGGTTCCTGTGATGCAAAGTCAGCGCTTTGCGCTGCATGCGCTAGCCCAACCGCCACCACAGTATCATTTTGCACAAAGACTGGCACCTGCTGGCGTTTAAGCGGGGAGATTTTCCATTCTTTATACCAATCCTTCATCTTTTTGGTCGGTCGATTGCTTTGTGCTTTAAATTTCAAATTATTAGCACCAAAAACACATCGAATATTGCGTTTTGGTAGCGACATGGCAGAAGTCAGCGTCAAGGACGAGGAACTACCCTCATGCTCCGTTTTCTTAACATCAAGTATTTCAGCACGTTGACTATCAACAAACACAAGGCTATATCTTTGATTCAATTTGAGCGAATGATTAGACGAGAAGTCGATTTCGAGGCTTCTTTTTAGATTTTGTTGAATTTGATCGCTATCTAATTCAACAATTTGAAGAACATTGTTATAACGCTCTATGGCAAAGTTGTTGATGATAATATAAGGCGACTTATTATCTGTGTGCTTGGCGTTTCTTGCCTCTATATTGCAATATCCCAAAATGTCGTTTAATTGAGTCGCTGTCGGTGTCGAGCCTATATGTTGGTTTATAAAAAAGCGCAAAAAAGCAGCTTGCGTGCTTGGCGACTCAAGTGAAAACTCGTCAAGTCTAATATATGATTTAGCAGACTCATGCAATAATTGCTTAGGAGACACCGCTGTGAGCTTGTTGCAAAGCAAAGACATGTACTCATTGTTAACAGCGTCTGCTTGCGCGCAATAGTGGGCACTTTGGGAAATGCTCTTAGCGATAGTCGGCCACTTCTCTTGCAAAATAGGCAAAATATTTTGCCGCAGAAAGTTACGATCATAAGCCGTATCTTGGTTTGATTCATCTTCAGCCCACAAAAGCTCATGACTTTGGGCATAATCAAAAATTTCTGCTCTTGTGGCGCCTAATAAAGGTCGTAAATAATTCACCGTTTTATCACCATCACCCCAGTTCGTGACTCGTATAAAACTTTGTGGCATTGACGCTAAACCTTTGATGCCTGCACCACGTTTTAATTGCAGCAGAAAAGTTTCGGCTTGGTCATCTTGGTGCTGAGCAAGTAGCACAATCGATTTATTGTTTGAGTCTTTTTGATCTGTGGTATTTGTTAGGCTAGAAATAGCGCTCTCGTCTAAAGCCTTATAACGCGCATCTCTAGCGTCAGCCTCCAGACTACGCTGGGGCTTTTTTTGTAATTGAAATTGTATAATCGTTAAGGGAATTGATAGCGAATCACAGATATTCTGACAGTGTGTTTGCCACGTTTGAGCATGCTGGCTGATCCCGTGGTTAACATGGCTAGCGCTTATGGTGAGTGCACAGCCAGCGTCTTTAGTGTTATCTGATAAAAACTGATGACACAAATATAGCAACACGGTCGAATCCATGCCGCCACTGTATGCCACTCTCAAATCAATGCTTAGATTGGAAGAAGTATTGCTATTGTTTTTCAATTCATCAATAGACCTTTCTATCGTATTTTTGAATTGAGCATATAGTTGCATCAACAATACCCTCTAAATTACTTGGGTGAGGCTAACAATAATCAAAAGGTAATGCGCATACATTACCTTGTATGTATTGAAAAACTATTTTTTATTTAGCAGTAACCAAATGATAACAGGCGTTCGTAACGCTCTTGCATCAGCGTGTCTTTAGATAAGGTCTGTAGCTGTGACAGCTGCTGCTTAATGGTTGCTTTTAAGTTTGCAGCCATGCCTTTATGGTCACGGTGCGCACCGCCAAGTGGTTCATCAACAATGGTATTTATCAGACCAAGCGCTTGTATTTGCGGAGCTGTTACGCCCATTGCTTCTGCGGCAGTGGATGCTTTTTCGGCACTTTTCCACAAAATTGACGCGCAGCCCTCGGGTGAAATAACTGAGTAGGTTGAATACTGCAACATATTCACTCTATCGCCTACACCAATAGCCAATGCGCCACCTGAGCCGCCCTCTCCAATCACCGTACAAATAATGGGAACGGTTAGCTCTGCCATCACTTTAAGGTTCATCGCTATCGCTTCACTTTGCCCGCGCTCTTCTGCGCCAACGCCAGGATACGCGCCAGGGGTATCGATAAAGGTTAAAATAGGCAAGTTGAATCTTTCAGCCATACGCATTAAACGCAGCGCTTTGCGATATCCTTCGGGTTTTGGCATGCCAAAATTACGTTTAATCTTTTCTTGGGTATCACGACCTTTTTGATGACCAATCACCATCACCGGCACACCGTCAAGATTAGCGAGCCCGCCAATAATCGCTTTGTCATCTGCGTACGCTCTATCGCCTGCTAATTCATCAAAATCGCTCAACATATTATCTATGTAGTCTTGCGTGTAGGGGCGCATAGGATGACGAGCCACCTGAGAGATTTGCCATGCTCCTAGGTTATCAAATATTTTTCGCGTTCGATCAGCGTTCTTCTCACGAAGTTTGCCAATCTCTTCTTCTATACCTACATCAAAGTCACCGCCTTGGTTAACAATGCGTAACTCTTCGATTTTAGCTTCTAGCTCGGCAATGGGTTGCTCAAAGTCAAGAAAATGTAAGGCCATTTTGTTTTCCGTTTATTATTTTTATCGTTAATTAAATGCTAGTTCAACGTTTTCATCGCCTAGCATATGCGACAATTCTGTCATTAATTCGTCTTCAACTGTTACCGACCATGCAATGCTTGCCACTAAATCAAGCGCAACGTCAGGGTGCTCAACATGCAAATGCAATGGGCAAGTGCCACCTTTGTATTTTTGCAGTATATCTTGTAATTTAGCCACAGCCGATACTGTACAGTCATTTGCATTCACATTCAGCGTTAATTCTTTAGCAAAACGATTTCTCGCGTCAACTAAAGGCATTACCTCAAGTATGTTCATTGTAGTGGCTTCAATGTACCTATCAAAGCTGACCTGTCCTTTAACCCAAATCAAATTATCAACACTAAGCTGTTCTTCATACTGCTCAAACACTTCTGGACTAACTCTCATTTCCATACGCGCTGATTTATCGTCTAAGGTAACCAAGGCCCAGCGTTTGCCCTTTTTGTTTGTAAGCACACGCATGGCATAAATTAAGCCTGCAGTATGTGTATGTACATCGCGACGCTGGGGCATTAAATCTTTAATACTGCAGTCTGTGTATTGCTTACATTCTTTGATGTATTGGCTCATCGGATGTCCGGTTAAGTATAAGCCAAGGGTTTCTTTTTCGCCATCAAGCCAAATTCGCTCAGGCCACTTAGGTACTTGTTTAAAGCTATGTTCAGTTTGTGCTTGCGTGAACTCTTCCATCCCAAACAAGTCGCCTTGCCCGGCAAGCGCTGCTTTGGCATTTTGTGCTGCAGCATCTATTGCCTCTTTTAGGCTGGCGTTTAACGCCGCACGATGAGGCCCTAATTTATCCATCGCGCCGGCTAAAATCAATTTCTCAAGTACGCGTTTGTTGATTTTTTTCAAATCGACTTTTGCGCAAAAATCAAATAAATCATCAAATTCGCCGTTTTCACTACGCGCTTGAATAATCGCTTCTACAGGCCCTTCCCCAACGCCTTTGATTGCGCCAATACCATACACAATATCGCCTTGAGGATTAACGGTAAACTTGTGCTGACCGGTGTTTAAATCAGGTGGTAAAACCTTAAGTCCCATATTGTTACACTCATCAATGAGCGTGACGACTTTGTCAGTATTATCCATATCAGCCGATAGCACCGCTGCCATAAATTCAGCAGGATAATGCGCTTTTAGCCACAGCGTTTGATACGATACAAGCGCATATGCCGCAGAGTGCGATTTATTAAAACCATAGCCTGCAAATTTTTCTACCAAGTCGAATATCTTCATGGCAAGCTCAGGGTCGATATCGTTATCGATTGCACCTTGTTTAAAGACCGAGCGCTGCTTTTCCATTTCTTCAGGCTTCTTCTTGCCCATGGCGCGGCGCAGCATATCTGCGCCACCCAGCGAATAACCCGACATCACCTGCGCAATTTGCATTACCTGCTCTTGATATAAAATAATGCCGTAGGTAGGCTCTAGGATTTCTTGTAAACATTCATGTTGATAGGTTGCATCAGGATATGAAACCTGCTCACGTCCGTGTTTTCTGTCTATAAAATTATCTACCATGCCTGATTGCAACGGTCCGGGTCTAAATAATGCAACCAACGCGATAATTTCTTCAAATACATCCGGTTGTAGGCGTTTAATAAGGTCTTTCATACCACGAGATTCAAGCTGAAATACCGCCGTGGTTTCGGCTTTTTTCAGCATCGAAAACGACTTTGAATCTTCAAGCGGTATTGCGGTGATATCGATTTCAACGCCTTTGACGTCTTTAATCATATCTATCGCCCACTGGATAATGGTCAAGGTACGCAAGCCTAAAAAGTCAAACTTGACCAAACCCGCGGTTTCAACATCATTTTTGTCAAACTGCGTGACCGGATTAGCCCCTGCATCATCACAATAAAGCGGCGCAAAGTCGGTAATAGTTGTGGGCGAAATAACCACGCCACCAGCATGTTTACCTGCATTTCTTGTGACGCCTTCTAAAATACGCGCCATATCAATTAAGTCTTTAACTTCTTCATCTTGCTTATAAAGCTCAGGTAAGCGAGGCTCTACATCAAATGCTTTTGATAGAGTCATGCCCGGGTCGCCTGGGATCATTTTTGAAATGCGATCCACAAATCCGTAAGGGTGACCTTTGACTCGGCCCACATCTCGAATAACGGCTTTAGCCGCCATCGTACCAAAAGTGATAATCTGAGAGACTGCATCGCGACCGTAAATATCGGCCACATGGTCAATGACTTCGTCTCGCCTGTCCATGCAAAAGTCGATATCAAAATCGGGCATCGACACACGCTCAGGGTTTAGAAAACGTTCAAAAAGTAAATCAAATTCAAGCGGATCAAGGTCGGTAATATCCAGTGCATAAGCCACTAAAGAGCCCGCGCCTGAACCACGCCCTGGCCCTACTGGTATATTGTTATCTTTACTCCATTGAATAAATTCCATGACGATTAAGAAATAACCTGGGAAGCCCATTTCGTTAATCACTTTTAATTCAATTTGTAAGCGTTCGTCGTATTCTGGTCGTTTTTCCAAGCGTTCCTGCTGGTCAGGGAAAAGCTGCTCTAGTCGCCTTTCTAAACCAATTTCAGATTGTTTCACCAAAAATGCTTCAACGGTCATTTCACCGGTCGGGAAATTAGGCAGAAAGTACTCGCCTAAGGTCAGTTTCACATTACATCGCTTAGCTATTTGTACGCTGTTCTCTATCGCTTCTGGGATATCCGAAAACAGGTCTGTCATTTCAGACGAAGAACGCAAATATTGTTGCGGCGTATAACGCTTCTCGCGACGAGTGTCATCAAGCGTATAACCGTCACTAATGCATACCCTGACCTCGTGGGCTTCAAAATCTTCAGTATTTAAAAAGCGCACATTGTTGGTCGCGACAACGGGTAAGTCATGTTCAGATGCTAAATTGACGGCATGCTTGATATAGTCATTCTGACCCACTAGGCCGGTTCGTTGTAATTCTATATAAAAGCGATCTGCAAAATGCTGCTTGTAAAAAGACAAGACCGCGTTTATCGACTCGGAGTTATTTGCCTTAATTGCCGCGCCTAAGTCTCCATCTGTAGCGCCTGAGAGCACGATGATCCCTTCATTGTACTTGGCCAGTATTTCTTGAGTAACAACGGGCTTATGCTGTATATGCCCTTGTAGATAGGCATCAGAGATACAATTTGTGATGTTCTTATAACCAATATCATTCATGGCAAGTAAGCCAATTTGAACAATTTGACTATCTTTGCTGTCTGCCCTTGCTTCAGTTTTCGTGCTTTTTAGATCTTCATTTAAGAGCCAAACATCACAACCGACAATGGGTTTGATACCTTTTTTCATCGCTGAAGAATAAAACTTTACCAAGCCACACATGTTCATGATATCGGTAATGGCAAGGGCTGTGCTGCCTAGTTCCAAGCTTGCGTCTAAAATTGGATTGACCTTGTTGAGGCCATCTTGCATTGAGAAATCGCTATGCACGCGCAAATGTACAAAATTAGCTGACACTAGCTGTACTACTCCTGAATAATAGTGTTAAAAGGCAGTTTTTGATTTTTCGAGTATTCTACATGCTTGAAGCAATAAGCTGAACAGGTTTAAAACTAAATCGATGTTCTTTTATGGGACCATGCTCTGTTAAGGCCTGCATATGTTGTTTTGTTGGATACCCTTTGTGGCCAGCAAATCCATATTCTGGGAATTGTTTGTCTAAGACCTGCATTTCTTTATCTCGAGTCACTTTTGCTAAAATAGACGCTGCCGATATTTCTGCATGTAACAAATCGCCCTTTATCACTGCTTCACTCGTATAGCGCCATTTGGGGCAACGGTTGCCATCGACTCTGACTAAACTTGGCTCAATCGACAGGCCATCAACGGCTCTGACCATCGCTAACATAGTGGCTTGTAAAATATTGAGTTCGTCTATCTCTTGAGGGCTTGCGCGACCTATTGACCAAGATAGCGCTCGCTCTTTAATTTGTGTGAATAATAATTCACGCTTCTTTTCGCTAAGCTTTTTAGAATCGGTGAGGCCTTCAATTGGTTTATTAGGGTCGAGGATAACGGCACTTGTGACCACATTGCCGACGAGCGGGCCACGCCCGACTTCGTCAACGCCAGCCACTAATACTTTGCTAATATTGGTCAATATATACTTCCTTATCTACTATATGTTTTAGCGCTTATCTCTGGTAGCGCTTATCTCGGGTAACGGTCAATCAAAGTGAGCACAGCTTTCGCAGACATTTTGTCAGCACCGCAAGCGAGCGTTTTATGTATTTCTAAAAAGGCGTCAAGTAAGGACTCTTTTGAGTCATCGCTTAAATGTGATACTTGCCGTAAATGATAGGCAAGGTTATCTGGATTGACTTCCTCTTGTAAGAATTCTGGTACCAACCTTTGTCCTGCAAGAATATTAGGTAGCGCAAAATATTTTGGTTTATACATACGCTTCATCATAAAATAGGTCAAGCCCGACATTATATAGGCGACGACCATCGGGCGCTTACAGAGCATAGCTTCTAATGCTGCAGTACCAGAGGCTAACAAAACAGTGTCAGAGGCTATCATTACATCGCGAGCGGGCGCCCGCGTTACCGCGATTGACGAGGCTAACTGATGTTGTTCTAGTAAAGCCTTTATTTGTGCTTCTCGAGAATCATTTACGGCTGGAATAATGGCCGATAGTTTTTTATTTTCTTTTTTTAGTTGCACAAAACTATCTAAAAATATCGGCAATAGCGAGGCTATTTCTCGTGCTCTTGAGCCGGGTAACATAGCTAAAATTTCAGAGGATGATGCGAGGAATTCAGCATTGCCCTCATCTCGCTTTGCGAGAATTTCACGCGCAGCTATTTTGTCGACATCGAAAGGTACACTCTCGGCCATGGTATGCCCGACGTACTCATATGGTAAGCCGTATTTTTCGTAGATTTGCTTTTCGAAAGGAAATACACCTAACACTAAATTAGTTGCTTTCGCGATTTTATGAATACGTTTTTCGCGCCACGCCCACACGGTTGGACTGACATAATGAACAGTAGGGATACCCGCCTGCTTTAGCGCAGTTTCGACGCGTAAATTAAAATCAGGCGCATCAACCCCAATAAAAATATCGGGAGGCGTTTTTAAAAAGTGCGTCACGACGGTTTTGCGTATGTGCAATAAACGCGGCAAGTGTTTAAGGACTTCAACTAAGCCCATGACCGACAACTCGTTCATATCAAACAAGGATTTCATACCAAGTGCGACCATGTCGGCAGAGCCGATACCTTCAATAATACAATCAGGATGATGCTTTTGGATTTCTTTGAGCATACCTAGCGCAATAATCGCACCTGAGGTTTCACCGGCGATAATACCAATACGAAGTGGTTTTTGATGAGTGGTCACTATCTCGCCCACTCTACCTGATAATACCCCGATTAGCGCTCGCCAAGAAATCAACAAATGGGGATAGTTCGGCTTGCATATTATCGGTGTTAATTTGTTCTTTGATCAAATTAATGGCTTCTTCGACAGTGTTACCCTGACGATAAAGTGTCTTGTAGGCTTTTTTAATCGCCGAGACTGACTCGGCCGAAAAACCTCTGCGCTTCAAGCCTTCAGAGTTAATGCCTTGAGGGATGTTTTTTGTACCACTTACCATCACATATGGCGGTATATCTCTGAGTACAATAGCGCCGCCACCAGTAAAGGCATGCGAACCAATATGGCAAAATTGATGAACTGCGGTCGCGCCGCCTAAAATGACAAAATCACCAATGTGTACATGACCCGCTACAATCGCACTGTTTGCAATAACACAATCGTTCCCAACAATGCAATCGTGGGCAAGGTGTGTGTTAGCCATAAAGAGGTTACGAGAACCAATTTTAGTGATGCACTTATCCTGTATAGTGCCCCTGTGAATACTGCAAAACTCTCTAAACACGTTGTTATCACCGACCTCTAAATAGGTCGTTTCGCCTGCATATTTTTTATCTTGGCAATCTTCGCCAATAGACGTAAATTGAAAAAACGTATTATTTTTACCTATCTTAGAGTGGCCATTTACCACAACATGACTTTTGAGCACTGAGCCTTCATCAATACTGACGTTATCTCCAATGACACAAAAGGGGCCAATGACTACATTATCTGCTATTTTTGCATTCTGGGAGACAACCGCAGATGGATGGATCATTAATCGCGCTCCTTCATGGCGCACATAAATTCTGATACGCAAGCATCTTTACCATCTACGCTAGCAACGCCTTCAAACTTCCATATACCTCTGCGTTCTTTGATTAATCTGACCGAAATATCTAGTCGGTCACCTGGCACAACAGGGCTTTTAAAACGAGCTTTGTCGACACCAGCATATAAATAAAGCTTATCGCTATTCCCTATCGTTTTAAATCCTAAAATGCCAGCCGCTTGCGCCATCGCTTCTAAAATTAATACGCCGGGGAAAATAGGCTCTCCCGGGAAATGCCCTAAAAAGCATTCTTCGTTAATCGTAATATTTTTGTAAGCTTTGATAGATTGACCGAGCTCATAATCTGTCACTCTATCAATTAAGAGCATAGGATAACGGTGCGGTAGAAGTGACATTATTTCTTTTATTTGTATGGTATTAAGCGCGTTTGCCAAGAAGTTCTCCTAAAGTGCTAGCTATATTTTAAACATGAGATTTGAATAACTAACGTGTATTGGCTTATTTTAATTATTAATGACTGTCATTAGATTTAGCCATTTTATGTACTAGCATAACTGAAAATTCTCTGTTTTCAATCACACAATTGTCGTAAGGCTGATTAGGATAAGGCTTTGTAGGCCAAAAACAAATCAGACCAACAAATGTTGGCCTGATTTATTTAACACTTTGTAAAATCGTTTACTAAAAACGACTGATATTATCTACCCTGCTTTAGCAACGATTGCCGACACTTTAGAAGATATATCAAATTGCTCTTTTGCATATGGTACCGCATTAACGTTTAATACGATGTCATAGCCATCGCTTTTTGCAACGTTATCAATCGCTGTTTGGATTAGACCAAATAGCTTTCTGCGCTCTTCTTCGGTGCGACGTTGCACATTTTGCTGAAGTGGACCGCCTTTTTCTTGCAACTGACGACCTACATCGTTCACTTGCTGCTCTAGGTCTTTAATTTGCGCTTCGCTCATGGTAGCGCGTTCACGCTGTAGTTTTTCGATTAAGAAATCACGGTCTTTACCCATTCGCTGAATTTCTTGAATTTGCTCACCAAACTCAGCTTGAATGCCTGCATCAATCGACGCTAGTTGCGGCAATCCCTGAATAACTGATTGTACGTCAACCACTGCTATTTTTTGTTGTGCATTCGCGGCGCCTGAGAATGTCGCCATAGTAATCGCTGTGCTAAACACAACCGCAATAGACAACACTTTTATAAAACTTTTCAATGTAAAACTCCTTTACGCTTTTACTTGTAAACTAGAGCTAATATAGCTCTTAAAATAGGCCTTAAAAATAAGCCTGAAATTATTTGTCAGGATTATACCTTGCTTAGAAGGTTGATCCAATGTTGAAGGTGAAGAATTTTGCATCATCGCCTTCACGTTCTTTAATTGCTCTTGAGAAACTAAATACCATCGGCCCCATAGGGGATATCCATTGCACCGATACACCCGCTGAACTTCGATACTGTGTCCAATCGCTATAATCAGCAAGTTCTGAGACGTTGTTACTGCTCACTTGCAGCCTCAAGTCTTTAAATTCGTCATAATTAAATTCAGTATCCCATACATTACCCACGTCATAAAACACGCTTGTACGCACTGAATTATCAAATTCGGCTTCAACAAATGGTGTTGGCACAATTAACTCTATACCGCCCAAGGCCATTGCGTTACCGCCAAGACTTCGTCTTGAAAGAATGATGCTGTCATCTTCTGGATTGGCAATAATTGGGACGCCCGTTGGCGTTGTCCCCAGCTGTGATTGTATTCTTGTTACGCCGCGAGGCCCAACGGTGTTATTTTCAAACCCACGTAGTGTATCTGCACCACCAGCCGTGAAGTTCTCGTTAAATGGTAAAATTTGGTCACGACCATCAATATCACCATAGCCATTACCATAGCCAAAGCGTAAACGAGCCAAGACTGTCCAGCGTTGATTTCGGGTGAGTGGGAAGTACCACTTGGCATCTGTTTGTAGCTTAAAGTAATTTACATCAGAGTTGGGTGTTGTCACACTAAATGAAGCCCGTTGTGAAGAGCCTGCACTTGGGAAAAGACCTCTATTGAGTGTATTTCGAGTCCATGAGACCGACGCCAAAAAGCTGTCATAGTTAATCGGCGAATCAGGATCATTTGGGTCAATAAACTGGTCATAAAAACGTGAAGTTTGCACATAGCGTGTTTGGTCTTGACCAAGCTCGACGCTAGAATACGTCAAACCAAAGCTTATTCTGTTAACTTCATTTATAGGATACCCCAAGTTTGCACCAACAGACCACCGCTTACTGCTGAACTGAATCAAGCCAAAGTCGCCGCCATCAAACTCACTATAACCAATCGAGCCACCCAAACTAATACCATCAATAGTAAAGTAAGGGTCTAAATAACTAATTTGTGCCTGAGACTGATATGAAACGGTCGACAAATTAATGCCCACTTTTTTACCGCTACCCAAGAAGTTATCTTGCTGAACACCGGCTTGTAAGCTCAAGCGCGTGGCATCACCATAACCGATACCCGCATTAAACGAGCCCGAGGCTTGTTCTTTAACATTAAAATCTACGTCAACCTTGTCGTCTATTCCCGGCAAACGGATCGTGTCGTATTCGACCTCTTCCATATACGTTAAACGAGACAACTGCGCTTTTGACGTATCTAGCGCTTGTTCGGTCAACCAACTACCTTCCATCTGGACGACGTTTTGACGCAGCACTTCGTCAGCTGTAATTTGGTTACCATTAAAGCTAATACGACGCACGTAAATACGTTTACCAGGGTCTACATTTAGCGTTAGCTTGACGGTCTTATCTTCTTCGTTTATTTCAGGAATTGTCGTGACGGTTGGGTAGGCATAGCCAAAGCGACCTAAATATTTTGAAATAAACTCTTCTGTATAAGTGACTTCGGCTTGGTTATATAACTCACCACTGCGAAGCGGTAATACCGACGAAATAAAGTTTTCGAAACCCAACAAATCACCTGAAAGTTCGACATCAGAAATCGCATATTGCTCACCTTCTTCAACATTCAAGGTAATATAAATGCCGTCTTTCTCAGGCGTCATTGCAACTTGCGTCGATTCAATTTGAAACTGCAAATAACCTTGGTCCTTATAGAAACTTTCAATTGTTTCCATATCACCAGATAAGGTTTGTTGTTGATATCGTGTTTCAGATAAGAAATTCCACCATGGCGCATCAAACTGAAGCTCCATTAACTTAAAAAGCTCATCGTCTTCAAACAACTCGTTACCAACAATATTGACTTGCTGAATTTTGGCCGCATCGCCTTCTTCAAAGTTTAAACGGACGTCAACACGGTTACGTGGCAGTGGTGTAATCACCGCAGTAACATCGGCATTATATTTACCAATGCTATAAAAAAAGTCTTTTAGACCATTTTCGATGGATGTAATTACTGTTTTATCGAGAGGCTCGCCTACTCGAATGTTCGAACTATCTAAGCTTTCTTGTAACTGTTCGTCTTTGATATCGTCGTTGCCTTCAAACACGATGTTACTAATCGTTGGACGCTCAGAGACCGAAACAATTAAAATATTGCCTTCTCTGAACACCTCTACTTTTTCAAAGTGAGTTGATGAGTACAACGAACGTATTAACTGTGAAATACGAAAAGGGTTTAAAGTATCACCACGCTGCACGGGCAAATATGTTAAAGCGGCGCCTAAAGCGACTCGCTGCAGACCTTCTACACGGATATCTTCGACCACAAAATCAGGAGACGCTTGTGCCATTGAGTAAGAAGAGCTGGCTAATAATGCCGTTGCGATAACTAGTTTTTTACACTTCATCAACTATTTTAATTCCAAGGTATTGCTTATTGTTAAGAAAGACCATGACTTAATGCTTAAGTCTTTCTGTTTACAGCGTTTACGGTAAAGCATTTACGTTATCACTTTTTGGTTTAAGCCTTTAAACACAGCTTAGGTATAACGTGAAATATCGTTAAAAATTGCCGTTGCCATGACTGCAAATAAAATGACACCACCAATTCTAAATCCCATCTCTTGGGTCGCCTCTGACACTGGCTTCCCTGTAATCCATTCAACGATAAAGTACATTAAATGACCGCCATCTAAGATAGGTAGAGGCAAAAGATTAATAATACCAAGATTTACGCTAATAATCGCTAAAAATCCTAGAAAAGCAACAATCCCATAACTAGCGTGATTGCCTGCACCTTCGGCTATCGATAATGGGCCGCTTAAGCTCTTTACCGATAAATCACCAGTGACAAGTTTACCTAGCATTTGCAAAGTCACTGTCATAAGTCGCCACGTTTTTTCGCTTCCCCATACAAATGCATCAATGGGTCCTAGCTTGGTTTCAACCTTGTACTCTTCTGGCCAAGGCTCTTGCTTTGGCGATATACCTAGAAAACCAAGATTAGGTGCGTCTGTTTTGCGACCCAATGTAACAGGGATAACTTGTCTTATGCCGTCTCGCAGTATTTCAATTTCAACCGTTTTGTCGGGGTTGTCCTCAATATACACGCTTATTTGTCTCCAATTATCGGTTGGAGTTCCATCTATTTTTATTATTTGATCGTTTATTTGCAATCCCGCTATGCCCGCGGGGTCTTTGGGGCCTACGCTGGCGACGACAGTTGTTATCGCTGGCTGAAAGCGATCAAAGCCAAGCGTACCAAATAAATCCGTCGTTTCGGGATCAAGCTGCCATCCATTAAGTGGAAACACTTTTTCACTGACAACACCGTTTTCACTGCGTACTGTGATGGGCATTGTGTCATTGCCACTGTAGCTGACCATTTCAATACTGACTTCTTGCCAGTCTTTAACATCTCTTGGCCCTACTTTGATGACCTCATCAAATGCTTGTAAACCTGCACTGGCAGCATATGACTCGCTCTGCACTTCACCAACAATGGTTTTTGCCTTTTGCTCACCAATCATGCCAACAAGCATTAATGCGAAAATGGCGAAAATAAAATTAACAATGGGCCCAGCAGCCACAATTGCCATTCGTTGACCTAATGGTTGTTGGTCAAAAGCAACCGGTAAATCTTTGGTACCGACCTCATCGACTCTGCCGTCAAGCATACGTACGTAACCGCCAAGGGGAATAGCGGCGACAATAAACTCCATGCCTGTTGAGGTCACGCGTTTATAAATAGGTTTACCAAAACCTATCGAAAATTTTAGTATTTTTACTTTGCACAGCTTTGCTGTGTAGTAGTGTCCCCATTCGTGCACCGCCACTAAAATACTTAAAGCAAGTACAAATGACACGATGTTCCAGATAATTAGTACCATTACATTATATCCTTGACGATATTTCGAGCCTGTTCCCGGCTAATGCGATCGTGTTCTAAAATTGAGTCAATGCACGTCAATTGACCATGCCCTTGTTTTTGTAATGTCCTATCATTGACCTCGTTTATTTGGCAAAAGTTTAGTTTTCCCGATAAAAAAGCATCCACAGCGACTTCGTTTGCCGCATTTAGGGCTGTTGTAGCAGCCTGACCTTGCTGGCTAGCGGCTATTGCTAAATATAAATTCGGGTAGCGTTTAGGGCATGGCTGACTAAAGGTAAAGTCATGCAGGTTTGTAAAATCTAATGGCGCAACACCAGAGCCTATGCGCTTAGGATAACTTAGGCCATGAGCAATAGGCGTGCGCATATCAGGGTTGCCCATTTGTGCTAAGACCGAACCGTCAACGTACTGCACCATTGAATGGATTGTACTTTGCGGGTGGATCACCACTTTGATATCTTGCTCGTCAAAACCAAAAAGCCATTTTGCTTCAATAAACTCAAGGCCTTTGTTCATCATTGACGCAGAATCGACAGAAATTTTTTGTCCCATCGACCAATTCGGATGCTTACACGCTTGCTCTGGCGTAATTGCAGCAAATTTATCTAGTGGTAATTCTCTAAATGGGCCACCACTGCCGGTCAACAGTAAATGTGAAATACCACTTGCTTGCTTGTCTCCATACACAAAATCATGAGGCAAGCATTGGAAAATGGCATTGTGCTCACTATCAATAGGGATGAGATGCGCGCCGTGTCGCTTAAGTGCAGACATGAACAACTCGCCAGACATAACGAGCGCTTCTTTATTCGCGAGTAATATCCTTTTACCAGCCTCGACCGCAGCTAGGGTTGGCAGTAAACCTGCTGCCCCAACAATTGCCGACATAACAGTATCCACCTCATCATGTGATGCCACATCAATAAGCGCTTGTTTACCGTGTAATATTTGAGTATTTATTTGACGTCCATTTAATGAACTAGCGCTTAACAAACTCTTAAGTTCGTTCGCACTTTTAAGGTCAGCTACCACAGCGTATTTAGGAGAAAACTGAAGAATTTGCTGCGCGAGTCTCTTTATTTGCGAAACGCCTGAAATCGCAAATGCTTGAAACTTGTTAGGATGACGAGAAATAACGTCTAATGTATTGGTTCCAATAGAGCCGGTTGCGCCTAAAATGCAAACCTGCTGTGTGGTTTTACTTACACTCATAAACGCTTAAATCATCCACACAACATAGCAAAAAGCAAACACAGGAAAAGCGGCCGTAAGACTATCAATACGATCCATTACTCCGCCATGTCCGGGTAATAGCTTGCCACTGTCTTTTATGCCAGCACAGCGTTTAAACATACTTTCATTTAAATCACCTAGGGCCGATACGCCGACAGTAATCACACCAATGAGCAGATGCAGCCACATTTTAGACTCATCAATATAGATATCTTCGTTAAAACCGTCTTCAATAAAGCCATAATGGAAAGCGGCGAAGGCAATGATAGCAAGAGACGCCATTACGCCGCCAAATAAGCCTTCTAGCGTTTTGCCAGGTGATACATTGGGGCGTAGTTTGTGCTTTCCAAATTTGACCCCTACAAAAAAGGCGCCAATATCTGCCGCCCAAACAATCCCAAGTACATAAAACAATAGTGATGCGCCGTAATACGGAAATAAATCATAACCACTGGTACGCAGCGTTAAAATAGCAACCCATGTTGGAATAAGTGTTAAGACACCAAAGGCAGCTCTAATACCGCGACTATTTTTCCAAAATCCGCTGTATTTAGGATAAGCAATGATCATGAACAGGCTTATCACCCACCACAATGCTGCGACTGATAATATGAATAAATAGAGTCCGTTTAACTTGTCGTCAACCCAAATTTCTGTCGCATCAATTGAAAAGATAATAATGGCGAGTAAGACCGCTATGAAGACCGTAAACCAGCCTTTAAATATCCTCGCGGTGATACCTGACATGTTGGCCCATTCATAAGCGCCAAGCAAAATAATTCCCGCAACAGCATACTTAAACAATTCAATGGGCATAAATAGAATGGCTAACAGCGCCAAAGGGGCAAGTACAAGTGCAGTGATTATCCGTTGCTTTAACATGATGTATTATCGTCCTTGTCTTGAGACATTATTTGGCTTCCGGTCAAACCAAATCTGCGTTGTCGGCTAGCAAAGTCAGTAACAGCCAATTGAAACACGTTTTCATCAAAATCAGGCCATAGAACATCGCAAAAATAGAACTCAGCGTAGGCACATTGCCATAACAAAAAGTTGCTTATACGATGGTCACCGCCGGTTCGAATTAATAAATCTAACTCAGGCAAATCTGCGGTGCTAAGGTGATTATTTAAAACATCTTCGGAGATATCATTGATTGATAAGGTGTTTGATTGCACTTTTTGAGCCAGCTGTTTAGTGGCATTGATAATATCCCAGCGACCACCATAATTGGCTGCGATGTTGAGCACGAGGGATGTATTTTGTGAGGTTAACTCTTCGGCTTGCTTGATCTTTTTTTGAAGTTTTTCGTCAAAGGCTGACACATCACCAATGACCTTAAGTTTAATATCGTTTTTATTTAATTTTTTAACTTCAGACTTAAGCACCATGGTGAAAAGCTGCATCAGCACACCCACTTCTTCTTTGGGTCTTTGCCAATTTTCACTGCTAAATGCAAATAAGGTTAAGGACTCAATACCACTTTTTCGCGCAAAACTAACCGAGGCTCTAACCGCATCCACGCCAGCCTTGTGGCCGAAGGTTCGCAACTTGGCGCGGTTCTGCGCCCAGCGACCGTTGCCATCCATAATGATAGCAACGTGCTTGGGAATGTTATCAGCGCTGTTTGCAGTCAAGCGCTTAGACTTCCATCAGTTCTTTTTCTTTGTCGCCCAGTATTGAATCAATCTTTTTAATAAAATCATTGGTCAAAGACTGGACATTCTCTTCGCCAGCGCGAGCTTCGTCTTCGCTAATTTCTTTTTCTTTGAGTAACTCTTTGATATCGCTGTTTGCGTCTCGTCGAACATTGCGCACCGACACACGACCCAGCTCAACTTCGTTACGAACGACTTTGATAAGGTCTTTGCGTCTCTCTTCTGTGAGCGCTGGTAGCGGAATACGAATTGCAGTGCCAGCACTCATCGGGTTTAAGCCTAAGTCTGACTGCATAATGGCTTTTTCAACAGCTTGTATTGCGCTTTTGTCAAAAACAGATAAAGCTAAGGTGCGGCTATCTTCAGCAACAATATTGGCAAGTTGTTTTAAGGGAGTGTCGGCACCGTAGTAAGACACCATTATGCTATCTAGCAAGCTAGGATGAGCTCTACCAGTACGGATTTTAGCTAATTGATTTTTTAATGCGACCACGCTTTTTTCCATGCGTTCTTGTGCATCAAGTTCTATTTCATCAATCATAGATATACCCTTTTTTGTGTCTTTATTTTTATTGTATGTTAAGGCGCTAGTTGAGTTTGACTACGCTACCGGATCGGTTGATGGCGCTTCGTGACTAATTAGCGTACCTTCATTTTCACCCAGCACAACTCTTTTAAGGCAGCCAGGTTTGTTCATATTAAATACTCGAATAGGAATACTGTGGTCACGCGCAAGCGTAAATGCAGCTAAATCCATCACTTTGAGTTCTTTATCGAGCACTGTATTATAACTTAAATGTGGCATTAATACCGCATCTGGATTTTTAACCGGGTCGCTGTCGTAAACACCATCTACTTTGGTGGCTTTTAAGACAACATCGGCTTCAATTTCAATACCACGTAAGCAGGCCGCTGAATCGGTGGTAAAAAACGGATTACCCGTACCCGCAGAAAATATTACCACGCGCCCAGCTTTAAGCTCTTTTATGGCATCTGCCCAATTATATGAGTCGCATACACCATTAAGTGGAATGGCTGACATTAATTTGGCGTTTACAAAAGCACGGTGCAAGGCGTCGCGCATCGCTAAGCCATTCATGACTGTAGCCAACATTCCCATATGGTCGCCAACAACACGATTCATGCCCGCTTTTGCTAGGCCTTCGCCTCTAAATAAATTACCACCGCCAATGACTAGGCCAACTTCTACACCTAATTCAATTAACTCTTTGATTTCTTCAGCCATGCGATCAAGTACTTTGGCATCAATACCAAAACTTTCATCACCCATTAGGGCTTCACCACTAAGCTTTAATAACAATCGACGATAGGCGGGTTTAGGACTAATACTCATGCGCAGACATTTCCTGTAGTTATAAAAAAGCACCCCGTTTGAGGTGCTTGATAGTGTATATTAAGAGACCCTTTTACAAAAGACTGATTTGTAAAAAGCTTTAACATTTTATGCTTTTTTTGCAGCTTCCATTTGTGCAGCAACTTCTGCAGCAAAGTCTTCTGATTTTTTCTCGATACCTTCACCCACTTCAAAGCGGATAAAGTTAACCACGTCTGCGCCATT
>CAYURD010000012.1:48845-56404 GCA_964446865.1 uncultured Glaciecola sp. | reverse complement strand
CATCAACCAGATCCCCGCATTCGCGAGGATGACGAGGAAGTCTTAAGCGAACAGTATTACGCGAAGGCGGGGATCTGGTTGATGCTCAAGCGAACAATACTAAATCTATACCCGCAATGGCTAGCGCTTGAAGGTTAAAATTTCAGTAAACGCCAGCTAAGATCATTCATTAACAAAATCAAAAAACCGCTCACTGTTAAGTATTCTTTACAAACTTTACGGTATTGGCAAAATTTCCTACCACTAAAGTTTGAGTAGCCATAAGCTAACAGGCATTCAGGCTAAGTTCAAATCGACGCCGTTATGGTTTGTAAACTGTTGTATTCGTGCCTTTATCAAATTCTTTACACCAATCACTTAGTAATAAGTATCAGATATAAAAGAAGAATTTTGACTTTCCTTGACTATTTTGTATTTAAATGATGTTGTAGAAAAGTGGAAAATTAAAGTTACTTAACGCTTTTCAAGTGTTGCTAAAAAACACCTTAAGCTATTCCACACTCTCAACACTAAAACACAATAACGAGTTATCTACAGAAAGCTCGACAAGCTTTGACGGAAGGGAACACATGTTAACATTCAAAAAAAGACTCATTCCATTGGCCGTATCAGCGGCAATGGCAATCAGTTATACAGCACCGGCACTTGCAGATACCACCGGTACTATATTTGGTACCGAAGACCCAGGCACTGAAATCACCTATGTGAATACAAAAACAGGGTCAAAAAGAACGCTTACCGTAGGCAGCGATGGTCGCTTCCGCTTTGCAAACGTTCAACCAGGCGTTTATGAAGTCACCAACGGCGATGGCGTCACGCGCACAGTACTTGTTACCATTTCACAAGGTGCAGTGGTGAGCTTTAGCGACGCTGAAGTGATTAGCGTTAGAGGCAGTCGTATATTGGCGATAGATACAAGCTCGTCAGAATCTTCTACCGTATTTAGCACAGAAGCCATTGAGCTATTACCCGTCTCTAGAGACATTGTTAGCGTATCATTGCTAACACCAGGCACAAACCAAGGCGGCGATAGCTTTGGTCGTAACTTACCATCATTTGGTGGTTCGTCAGTGGCTGAAAACGGCTATTACATAGATGGTTTTGATGTAACTGACCTACGTGAACTGTTGGGTTTTGCGACCTTGCCCATTGATGCGGTTTCGCAAATAGAAGTTAAGCGTGGTGGTTTACCTGCAGAGTATGGCCGTTCGCTTGGCGGTATCATAAATACCGTAACTCGCTCAGGTACCAACGATTGGGAGTTTGATGCAACTGCATTTTGGCGTCCTGATAGCTTGAGGGCATCTGGAAGAAACATTAGGACAAATGTTAATGATTTAGGCGTTGCCACCTTTAGAACGGGCGATGAGGTCGATAACCTAACTTATGGCGTAACAGCTGCTGGCCCCATAATTGAAGATACCTTATTTATTATGGCCAATATCACAGGCCAAGAGTTTAAAAGAAATAACTATAGTATTAACACCAGTTCACAAACTAAAATTCAAGACCCTAGCTTTGTTGTTAAACTAGATTGGCAAATTACAGACGACCATCGTGTTAGCGGTACGTATATCGACAACGAAGAAACTGATGATGTCATCTTATTTGAAGATGCTGTACCAGATGTATTAAATCGCTCTCATGGTGAGCGCACATCCGCATATGAAGAGGTAAACGGTGGCAATATATTTATTGCTAACTACACTGGCTATCTGACAGACGACCTTACCTTAAGCTTCACTTACGGCAAACTAGAAAGTAAAATCGCTCAACGTGCCCTGCTAGATGGTGGCGAGTGCGCTCGCGCATTTGACACAACTGGCGGCAGAACGTTTGGTCAACGCCTAACAATAGGCTGCTGGAATCCGGCTCAATCATTTATTACTTCACCTGATTTAGAACGTCGAGACGAGCGTGTGGGTTGGAGAACCGATCTTGAATATAATATTGGCGATCACTTAATAAAAGCGGGTTACGAAACACAAGAATATGACTCGTACGATCCAGGTCGCTCTTATACCGGTGGCATTTATTACCGTTATTTTGAAGCTCACCCTAACTTTAACAACCGTGTAAATGGTGTTGAACTAGACGAAGGCACTATCGTTGTGCGATCTATTACCAACGATACCTTAAGCGGCAAATTCTCGCTAGAAAACACAGCATGGTATATAGAAGATACATGGCGCTTCCAAGAAGATATGCTTGCATACTTCGCTGTGCGTGGCGAAACATTTGAAAACTTAGATTCGAATGACCAAACCTTTCTTAAATCTGATTCACTGATTGCCCCACGCTTTGGCTTTACCTGGGATGTATATGGCGATTCAAGTGCGAAGTTTTATGCAACTTTAGGTCGTTATTACATTCCTGTAGCGACGAATTCAAATATTCGTGCTACGCGAATTGAAAGTGGTTCTACCTTCTATAATGTAGTCGATGGTTTTAATGCGAGCGACGGCACGCCAATTAACCTTGGCGCCCAAGTTGGACCTGGTACTGAAGATGAGCAATTACCTAATCCAGAGACCATTGCTGACGTTGATTTAAAACCGATGCACCAAGACGAATTGATTGTTGGTTATCAGCAGAACATCAGTGAAGATTGGACGCTTGGCATTAAAGGTATGTACCGCACAATTAAAGATGGTATGGACGATTTTTGTGGTACCCAAGGTTTTATAGACTGGGCGGCTGATGAAGGCCACACAAACTTTGACCCGCATACTTTATCGGGTTGTATATTGGTTAATCCTGGTAACGACATCAAACTTGCGATTGATTTAAATGGTGACGGTAACTTAAGCGTTAACACTATTCCAGCAAGTTACTTTGGACTACCGCAGTATAAGCGTGACTATTACGCCTTAGAACTTACCGCCGAGAAAGCATTCTCAAATGGTTGGAGTTTTAATGCATCATACATATTCTCGCGTAGCTACGGTAACGCTGAAGGTTACGTCAACTCAACCTTAGGGCAAGAAGATGCGGGTGCTACCCAAGACTTCGACCATCCTTTGTTTGTTGCTGGCTCAAATGGTCCTTTACCTAATGATAGAACGCATCAAATAAAAGCCTTTGGTAATTATGAAATTAATGATGAGCTAAGAGCTGGATTTAACATGAGTATCGTTCAAGGTATACCCCTTAGCTGTAACGGATTCATACCAGAATCATTGCTACCAGATCCACCTGATGGCGTTTCAGCTTCTGATACCACCTACGACAGAGCGAACTTTAGACGCTATTCCGCTTCTAGTTTCTTCTGTTCTGATGAAAATGGTGACCCAGAGTTGAACTTCAGAGGCGCAGAAGGCAGAGGTCCATGGCTAGTCGATTTTGGTGCTAGTTTGACTTACAAACCAGCACAAGTCGAAGGGCTGGCCTTAACGGCAAGAGTATTTAATTTATTGAATATTCAAAAAGGCACCACCTTTGACCAATCAGGTGATATTGCGCGCGGCGATCCGGCTCGTAACCCTGATTACTTGCAGCCATTAACTTATCAAGCACCGCGCAGAGTTGAGCTTTCGGTTCGCTATAAGTTTTAATGTGAGTGCATAATAGGCAGTAGACTTGTCGGCCACCCTAGAGCCGAATAGTATTAGCCAAGCTTTTATAAGCTTGGCTTTTTTTATGTGTGTCATGGGAGTATTGTTATTTTTAGACAGCTAGGTGGGTGAAAACTAAGCGCGTATTACTCTGGCTCAATTTCATTAACATGTTTCTGTACCGATAAAAACGACCCCATTAACCCTAAGGCAATCGATACTAATAGCATAAACGCTAAGGCATTAGTGTTAAGGCCTGTTATATCAAGCTGAATTTGATATCGCTGCATAAAATCATCAAGGCTAAAACCAATCCAAAACAAGATAATAGTCACCGTAAACCACGCCATTAATCCGCCTAGCAATCCATACCAAAAACCCGTATACAAAAACGGCCTTTGAATGAATGAGTCGGTTGCCCCGACTAATTTCATGACCAATATTTCATCACGCTTGTTCAGTATATTTAGTCTGATGGTGTTGCCAATAATAAGCACGACAGCAAAAAACAATAAGATTGCTAACAAATAAACCAGTTCTTTAGCGATTGATAGCAATCCATACAAGCGCTCTAACCATTCAATATCTAGTTTACCAATATCGACTTCACGTTCTTTTCTTAGCTTGTCTAAGAGTACGCCAGCCGCCAATGGCGTCGCATTTTTAGACGTAGGCACCACCAGCACGGTCTTGGGTAAAGGGTTTGTGTCTAAATGATCTAAGGCCTCACCCAAACCTGATAAACGTTGAAATTCGTCAAGCGCTTGCTCTGACGAGACGTAAGTCACTTGGCTAATTTCACTCCAAGTCTTTAAACGCGCAATTAACTGCTGAGCCTGAGTTTCAGAGACATCTGCTCGTAAAAACAATGAAATTTCAGAGGCCTGTTGCCATTGCTCAGTTACCTGCTCGGTGTTTTCAACCATGATGTATAAGGTACTTGGCAAGGTAATGCTAAAACCAAGTACACCAATGGTCATTAAAGACGCGAAAGGCGTTCTATATAACTCGCCTAAGCTATTTAAGGCTTGGCGAAAATGGTCAACAAAGAACATAACAATGCGCTGAAAAAAGCCAACTTTTTTGCTCGAGGCTTGCTGACGGCCGTTAAACAATAGACTCATGACCAACCACCTTCTTGCGTCGACAGGCCATCGGTAATCATTCGTCCTGATTTAAGCGTTAAGGTGCGGTATTTCATTCTCGCAATCAGGCCCAAGTCATGAGTTGCGATAAAAACCGACACGCCTGCGGCATTAAAATCTTCAAATAAGCGGATAATTTCCATCGATAACTTAGGGTCAAGGTTACCTGTTGGTTCATCTGCTAACAAAAGTGGTGGTCTATTGACCACCGCTCGGGCAATACCCACCCGCTGCTGTTCGCCACCCGAAAGCGTAATGGGCAAATTCTTTGCTTTATCGCGCAGTCCAACCATTTCAAGCGCTGCGTCTACACGCTTAATAATAGTTTTACGTGTATGGCCTTCAATAATTAAGGGTAAGGCGACGTTGTCAAAAACAGACTTATCCATCAGCAACTGATGGCTTTGGAATATCATGCCTATGTCACGGCGAATATAAGCGATTTGTTTGCGTTTAATTTGCCCTAAATCGTGGCCATTTATCATTACCCGACCAACCGTGGGCCTTTCCATTAAACTAATAAGCTTAAGCAAAGTACTTTTGCCCGCACCCGAATGCCCAGTCAAAAAAGCCATTTCCCCTTGTTCTACATGGAAATTTACCTTAACCAGTGCTTGTTGCCCGCCTGGATAAGTTTTGCTGACTTCTTCAAACTTTATCATTAAGCATTCCTATTTGATGTATATTTGTCGTGCAAATACACACTGCTTTTGCTCTTTACTACTAGATTAGCATCGCGTTTGACGCCGATAAAAGTGCTATTTCGCAAGACCACTTGGTCGAATAGCTTAGCACTTAAACATCACTAGTGTTCAAATAACGCTTCTACAAAAGGTTTTGATTCAAACTCTCGTAAATCATCAATGCCCTCGCCTATACCAATATATCGCACAGGGATGGCAAACTCATCTGCAAGCGCAAAAATAACGCCGCCTTTTGCGGTGCCATCTAACTTGGTTAAATTAATACCCGTTATCCCTACCGCTTCATTAAATATCTTGGTTTGGCTAACGGCGTTTTGCCCGGTGCTAGCATCTAAGGTTAACATGATTTCGTGAGGCGCTTTTGGGTCGAGCTTTTTCATCACTCGCACTACTTTTTTAAGTTCTTCAATAAGGTTATCTTTATTTTGCAAGCGACCTGCAGTGTCGGCAATTAATACATCAATATTTTTTGCTTTAGCAGACTCAATTGAATCAAATATCACTGAGGCACTGTCGGCACCAGTGTGCTGAGCTACCACGGGAATATCGTTACGTTCGCCCCATACCTGCAACTGCTCAACCGCCGCCGCCCTAAAGGTATCGCCTGCGGCCAGCATAACTGACTTACCTTGGGCTTGAAATTGTTTGGCCAACTTGCCGATTGTTGTGGTTTTGCCGACGCCGTTTACCCCAACCATTAAAATAACGAAAGGGTGTTTTTTGCCTTCATCATCTATTGCAATATCATAATCGATTGGCTTATTAACGCCATCAAGGATAGTTTGCATTTGCTCTTTTAGTACCATCGACAAGGCTTCACCATCTTTTAACTGCTTGCGATCGGCGTTAGCGACTAATTCACCAATAATTTTATTGGTGGTATTCATGCCTACATCAGCGAGTAATAGTTGTGTTTCTAACTCTTCGTATAAATCATCATCTATCTTTTTGCCGCGCAATAAACCGCTAAACCCACTGCCGATGTTTTCTTTGGTTCTTGAGAGGCTGGCTTTTAGGCGGGATAGTAGCCCTTCTTTTTCTTCTAGATTGGCAACTTTAGGCGTCTCTTGTGAAACACTTTCATCCTTTTCGGCAGTAAACACATCGCCTTTTATTTGCTCATTTGCTTCGGTTAGCGCTTGCTCTGGCTGTTGGTTTAGTTCTTGGTTTAGCTCTTGGTTTAGTTCTTGGTTTAATTCTTCATTGAGCTCTTGACTAAACTCTTGACTAAGCTCTTGATTAACTTCTTTATTTTGGCTTTCGCTTGTTGTTAAATCTTGCTTCTCATTCGTTTCGTTTGATTCGTTGGCTTTTTTGTCTTTTTTAAACCACTTAAATAATTTTGACATTTTTGTATACGCTTCGCCGATTAATTGTTGATATGATAGCTTATTAGTCATACATAATAGCACTTACTGACCCTATGCCGCCAACATCAAAACGCAGAAAATCACACTCAAGAGCTAAACCTTCTCCCACGGCAAAACAAAGTCGAGGGCTTGTACGTATTATAGCGGGGACTCATCGCGGAAGACGCCTACCGGTATTGGTTCACGACGGATTACGTCCAACTGGCGATAGAGTAAAAGAAACGCTATTTAACTGGCTAATGAGCGATGTTGGCAACAGTGTTTGTTTAGACATGTACGCGGGCAGCGGCAGTTTAGGCATTGAAGCGCTCTCAAGAGGCGCACAAAAAGTCGTGTTTATCGAACAAGATAAAAAAATCGCTCAGCAAATATCTGATAATTTAATTACCCTAAGAGAAAATGAAAAAGCAGAAGTGATAAATGGCAATGCATTAGAAAAATTGTCAAACGAGCATACTTTTGACCTTGTTTTTATTGATCCTCCTTTTGGTAAAAACATAGTGAACAACAGTCTCGAAAAGCTGATAGTTGGCAGTCATTTGTCAGCAAATGCTCATATTTACATTGAAACTGCGCATACCGATGAAATTGACCTACCCGAGCAGATACTTGTTATAAAAGAAATCAAAACAAGCCAAGTATTCGCGCGTTTATGCAAGTTAAAATAATATAATAATGCAGATACAACCTAGGTCATTCCCACGAAAGTGGGAACCTCGTGCAGTACATGACTAATTGGGTTCAAAGTGAATGGTACGAGGTTCCCAATCAAGTTGGGAATGACGG
>CAYURD010000012.1:39479-48745 GCA_964446865.1 uncultured Glaciecola sp. | reverse complement strand
GAGGTTCCCAATCAAGTTGGGAATGACGGTTATTCGATGGCAATACCCAAATTACTTATCCCTTGTTCAATTAAATCGGTTCTTAATCCTTTAACAACATCTTTGTTCAATTTATTCTCAACACAAAATTCAAGTAAACTAATTTGTGTTTCTATCTCAAATTGCATGAGTGGGTCTTGCTTAATGCTTTGGTTATCTAATGCTACGTCGCTACTTGCTAAAATATAAGCTTCAACCGAGCCTTGGCTGAGTTTAGCGACCGTTACGGCTGGGAATTCATGCTCTTTAGAAAAGCTCTGCAGAACAGTGCTTAGCGCCATGCAATAGTCTAAAGCAGGATAAACACCAAAGGTGTCAAAATCGTCAATATCAGGAATAATTTCTTCAAACTTCTCTAGCTGAACTGTCGCATTGAATTTGTTTTGTGGTGACATGCACCATTCCCATATTAGATTTAGCACCGATTGCGCTAATTGCGGATCGCCAAAGCCAGATGATTGGCTAAATAATACATAGCTAGGCAACATTCTTTGCATAAGCGCACAGCTAAATACAATGTCTTTGGGTGACGGCAATGCTCTGATTTGCGCAAAGGTATTTAACTTGTTGTCTGGCAATTTCATGTATTCATTCCTGGTTGGCTTATTTAGTATCGCTACGCCTTCTTAAGCGCAAGCTAGTTGTATCGCAAGCTATAAAGTGTCGCTAAGGTGGCTTATGTAAGCCGTCACGCCGTTTAACAGCATCTGGATGGCAATCATAATAAGTATCATGCCCATTAGGCGTTCAATCGCTCTTAAGCCCTTGTCACTGAGCAAGCGATGCACAATGCCTGAACTTAACAAAATGATAGCACTTAGGCCCCACGCGAGTAATAAAGCAATACTCCATTGTGTCATTTTATCGGGCTGCTGATTTGCTAATAAGATAAGTGCTGCCATTGTAGATGGCCCCGCGATCATCGGCACAGCCAATGGCACAATAAATGGCTCTTCCCCTTCGGGTAAATTCATAATACCGCCGGGCTTGGGAAATATCATTTTAAGCGCAATAATAAATAGAATTATACCGCCAGCAATACTTACCGTTTCTTGTTCAACTTGCAAAAACTCAAGAAGCGCCCTGCCACTGAACAAAAATACAAACAAGATAGCTAACGCAATAGTCAATTCACGCAGTATCACTTTGACTTTACGCTTTTGATCAAGGGATTTGAGCACCGACATGTAAATGGGCAAATTACCCATAGGATCCATGATCAAAAATAGGATAGTGGCTGCAGATAAGACTTCAAACATGTCAATATTTCTCGTTAGTGATCACTCATGCATACTAACATTAAGCAGCAAACGGCAATCGTAATTAAAAGTGTTCACAATAACTAATGAACAAAACGATAAGTTTTTCTAATTATTTCACAAACTTGGTCGTTATATTTATCGAACACCATATTATAAAAAGTCAGGAGAACACCATGTCATTAATGTCTGTCAACGAAGTCGCCGATTTTTTGGGCGTACAAGAGTCTCGAGTGATGCGCCTAGAACGTGAGCATTTGCTTATCGCCAAAGAAAAATCAGCCGATGATCAGCCAATGTTTGACAAAGGCGACGTCGCTAAATATAAAGAGTTAGCAGAGCGTTTAGGCGGCATCTAGTGTTACTAGCATAGCAGGTTTACGCTTGTAAAAGCGCCGCCGCTATACTCCTAATACCAATTGCCGTGCCACCAGCGGGCATTAAGTCGCTCGCGTTTCTGTTATACGCTGCGGCAATATCCAAATGAATCCACTCACAGTTTTCATGATCGACAAATCTTGCTAAAAAACCAGCTGCATTTGATGCACCGCCTGCGCCACCGCCTTTTTGCGGTCGACTATTAGCCGTATCTGCAAAAGGTGACGGACACTGGTCTTTATGCCAAAGTGCCAGCGGCAAACGCCAATGTGGTTCATTAACTCGGCTTGCACCCATTAAAAATTTATCACTGGCATTATCATGCAAACTAAATAGCGCATTATATTCGCGTCCTAAAGCAGCAACCGCAGCACCGGTCAGCGTAGCCGCATCAATAATTAGCTTTGGTTTGTCTTCACTTGCTGCCATTAAGCCATCGGCGAGTACTAATCGACCTTCAGCATCAGTATTGACAATTTCAACGCTAGTACCATTTTTATATTTAATAACATCACCTAGTTTATAAGCATGACCGCTGATCAGATTTTCTGCGCAACATAAATACAGTTTCACGCGTTTATTTAAGCCGTGCATAATGGCTAAGCCAAGCGCGCCAACAACGGTTGCTGCACCGCCCATATCGCATTTCATGTCTAACATGCCTTCACTAGATTTGATGCTATATCCGCCGCTATCAAAGGTGATCCCTTTGCCGACTAACGAGACAGCAACGTCTTCACTTGTTCCTGCAGGAGCATAGTCGAGCTCTAATAGCACAGGCGGTCTTTCACTGCCTCGGCCAACTTCATAAATGCCCATCCAACCGGCTTGTTTTAGCTCTTCGCCCGTCCACCTTTTTACTGTCAACTGATTACCCGACACTTCTTGTAGCCAGCTTTCAGCTTGATTGGCTAATGTTTCGGGACTCATATCTTCTGGTGTTTGATTGACCATTTTGCGTGTAAATAGTAGCGCATCTAAATAATTCTCTAGCTCAGGTTTATGTCCTGGGTCGGCCCAGTCAAAATGACCATCAAAATCTGACCCACAAAAGCTCTGCAAAAAGGTCTTTTGCTGCTCTAGGCTCCATTCACCAGCAAATTGTATGTCTTTTACGCCAAGCCCTGCAATGGTGCGTGTAGCCTTTTGTAGGCTGCGTACTTGGTGCGGGTTACTTGGCAAAATATGAATACTTGCGCCTACTGCCGTGTAGGCAACTAAACTAGTAGATGAATAAGGCGCGGGGGCGGGTTCGGTGCTAAGATTAACTACGAAATAAGTCATTAATGCTCCATTAAGAGGCGAGTGTATGATTAAAGGAATAGAATAACAAATGTTTAGCTTTAGTTCAGCTTTAACGCAAGCAACACTGATAAAAAGATACAAAAGATTTTTGGCCGATGTACGTCTACAAAACGGTGATATTATTACGGTGCATTGCCCCAACACCGGCGCAATGACAGGCTGTGATATACCCGATACTACCGTGTATTTGAGCAAATCAGACAATACAAAACGCAAGTATGCATACACATGGGAATACGCTACCGACACGCTCAATAACAGAATTTGTATCAATACAAACAATGCAAACAAAGTTGTGCTTGCAGCCCTTGAGCAACATCGCATTGCAGAACTTGGTCAGTACGGTCAAATAATCAAAGAACAAAAGTTTGGTGAAAGTCGTATCGATTTTTTGTTAAAAGAGGATGGGTATCCAGATTGCTACCTAGAAGTGAAATCTGCGACCTTAGCAGAGCATACAAAAGCCATGTTTCCTGATACAGTGACTTTACGTGGTCAAAAACATTGCTACGAGCTTGCCAAAATAAGCGAACAAGGCACAAAAGCCTGTTTACTATTTTGTGTCATGCGCGAACAGATTACAGAATTTAGTATTGCCCAACACATAGACAAAGACTATGCTTGTGCAGTTAAATACGCGGTTAGCAAAGGTGTTGAAATACTGTGTTATGGGTGTGAATTGACCGATAGTGGGATAAAAATCACGCACTCAATACCAATTATTTTATAAAAAAAGATTGCAATTTTGAAAAAAATCACCATATTACCGACCTTGAATTTTTCTAGTAGTGATTCGTTGTGTTTTATCACTGCTTATAAAACCGTGACACAATGAGCATGACTATAGTGCGCAATATGGATATTAATAGCCGCTGCTCATAAGGTGACTTTAGGAGAATGGCAAATGCCAACAGATAATACTAAGCCAATTGGATTACTCGCTTTAGCTGAGCTTGCTCCATACCAGGAAAAAGACGGCGAAGAATACATGAATGAAGCTCAGTTAGAGCATTTTCATTTGATTCTTAAAGCGTGGCGTGACCAGCTACGTAAAGAAGTAGACCGTACTGTCCACCACATGCAAGACGAAGCCGCTAACTTTCCTGACCCGGTAGACAGAGCCGCTCAAGAAGAAGAGTTCTCGTTAGAATTACGTACACGAGACCGTGAGCGTAAATTGATTAAGAAAATCGAAAAAACACTTAAGCGTATTGAAGAAGACGATTTCGGCTTTTGCGATTCGTGCGGTATTGAAATCGGCATAAAGCGTTTAGAAGCTAGACCCACTGCCGACTTATGTATCGACTGCAAAACAATGGCTGAAATCAAAGAAAAGCAACTTCAAGGGTAAGCCCCCTTGTCATTGCAAATTGTCATGACTCCACGCGTGGCCTTTTAAGATGGTCGCGTGGCATGACAATATTACATGCTCATATGAATTAACATTATGAGCTATGTTGGTCGATTTGCGCCTTCCCCGTCGGGGCCATTGCATTTTGGCTCATTAGTATGCGCCCTTGCTAGTTTTTTACATGCTAAACAACACAAGGGCAAATGGCTACTCAGAATAGAAGACATTGACACACCCCGTGTCGACGCAAAAATGAACGCTGTTATCATCAATTCACTCAAAGCGCACGGCTTTATGTGGGACGATGAACTCATATATCAAAGCCAACGCCATCAAATTTATCATCGCTATTTACAAACCCTAAAACAACAAAACTATATCTATTCGTGTGCTTGCAGCCGAAAGCAAATACGTGCGCGAAGCGGGTCGTACGATGGCTTTTGCCGTGACCAAAATCTTCCCCTATCGCTTTTGGAGAATCAATATGCATTGAGGTTTAAACACGTCACTAACCACTGCAACTTTGTTGATGGGTTTTGGGGCACACAAGACATACGTCATCCAATTGGCACAGAAGATCCTGTACTTAAAAGAGCCGATGGTATTTATGCGTATCATCTTGCCGTTGTTGCTGATGATATAGAACAAGGCGTAACTCATATTGTTAGAGGCGTTGATATTTTGGATACTACGCCTGTGCATCTTTCGCTATATCAAGCGCTTAATTCACAAGCGCCAGCGTATATGCATATCCCAGTCGTCGTGCAAGCGCAGGGTGAAAAACTATCTAAACAACACCATTCACCCGCGATAGACGACAAAAGCGCACTCAGTAATTTGCAATTAGCGCTGGTTTATTTAGGGATAGCGATAGAAAAACAGCCTAATTTTGCTGATATTGACGAGCTCTTAAGCTGGGCCACGACAAATTGGTCGATTAATCAGATTCAAAAGCAAACAGAACTTCTTATTTCAACCAAAAATGGCGTATACTCTTTGCCCTAAATAAAAAGACGACAGTAACAGCGCGTCAACGTATTAAATAATCAAGTAGGTAAATGATCGAAAACAAAAACCAATCCGATATTGCGACCGAAGAGCAAAAGCCCAAAGCGCTTGTGCTAGAAGCTGACGTGATCACGCGTGACCAGCACTGTATGCGAAATACAGATCTTAGTCCAAATACCCTTAAGGTTTTACAAACACTTATCAAACACGATTATCAGGCCTATGCGGTTGGTGGTTGTGTTAGAGATAAATTGATGGGCGCATCTCCTAAAGATTTTGATGTTGTGACCAACGCCACCCCTGAACAAATTAAAGCATGCTTTAGGAATTGTCGTTTAATTGGCCGTCGTTTTCGCTTGGCGCATATTACCTTTGGCAGAGAAATTATTGAGGTCGCTACGTTTAGAGGCCACCATGATAAAGTTGATGAAGCTGATGGCAGTGCACAAAGCACTACTGCAAATGTTGAGAGCACTGACAACTCTGAAAAAACAAGCACAAACCGCCGCTCCCGCAAACCCGAAAATATTGGTAAGCAAAATGACAAAGGTCAACTTGTACGAGACAACATCTTTGGCAGCATAGAAGAAGACGCGGCGCGACGTGATTTTACCTTCAATGCCATGTACTTTGACGTTCGCGATGAAAGTATTCTTGATTTTGCCAATGGCATGGCGTCATTAAACGAACGCGATATTGTCATGATTGGTGATAGCGACATCCGATTTACTGAAGATCCTGTTAGAATGATCCGCGCAATTCGTTTTGCCTGTAAATTGCACATGCGTTTACCAAAACCGTTATCCACAAGCATTAAGAGCAACGCGCATTTATTAGCGAATATTCCAGCGGCACGCCTATTTGAAGAAGTGAATAAACTCCTATTAAGTGGCGCAGGCGCAGCAACATTTGAAAGTCTACTCGAGCATAATATTCTAGGTCAGCTATTCCCCTTACTGGCGCCATTAATGACCGACATTAATAGCAAAGAATATTTGTTAGTCATTAACATGCTCAAAAATACAGACAAGCGTGTTAATAATGACCAGCGCATTACCCCTGCTTTTTTGTACGCCACATTTTTATGGTACCCCATGGAAGAGCGCGCGCAAGAACGAATGTTCGAATCGTCAATGCCACTTCATGATGCGATGAATCTGGCGAGTGCCGATGTACTATTTCATCAAAGCCGTCGCATCATGATC
This sequence comes from uncultured Glaciecola sp., assembly GCA_964446865.1. Classification (GTDB taxonomy): domain Bacteria; phylum Pseudomonadota; class Gammaproteobacteria; order Enterobacterales; family Alteromonadaceae; genus Glaciecola. Next base: position 42,200 of record CAYURD010000012.1, on the reverse strand, counting down.
CCAAAACGATTTAGTGCGCCGGTACGAGAAATTTGGTCTTTACAACTGCGTTTACAAAAAAGACAAGGTCGACGCTGCTTGCAATTGCTCACCCATCCAAAATTTAGAGCGGCTTATGACTTTTTATTACTAAGAGGCACGGTTGAAGGCGGTCAATTACTTGAAACCGCGCAGTGGTGGACAAGCTTTCAAGAAGTAGATGAAGCAAAACGCAATCAAATGATCAAAGAATTAGGGCATGGACGACGAGCAGGTTCAAAGCCTCGTTCACAGAAAAAGCCACGAAATAATCGCAAAAAAAACAATGCGTCTACCACACAGCAAGAGGGCCCAAAAACATGATGTCTGATGTGGCCTATATTGGTTTAGGAAGCAACATCCAGCAGCCTGTAGAGCAAATTCTAGCAGCTTTTAGTGCCATTCATTTTCATGAGCAAATTAGTTTGCAACAGGCTTCGCATCTATATTCTAGCTCACCTATGGGGCCGCAAAATCAACCTGATTTTGTCAACGCTGTGTGTAAAATTACGACCTCACTTACGCCAATTGAGCTACTCGATTTACTGCAGAAAATTGAAGCCGACCATGGCCGAGAACGTGCTGGAGAAAAATGGGGACCACGTACTTTAGACTTAGATATATTGCTTTTTAACAATCTTTGCATGGATAATGTCAGGCTAACCTTGCCTCATTATGGCATGGTAGATCGCGAATTTGTGTTGGTGCCTTTATTCGAAATAGCACCCGACATGATGATGCAAGATGGTAGAAGCCTAGCTGCTTGGGTATCTAAATGCGATTTACATGGTTTGCACCGATTGCCAGAAAAAGTGGATTTATCAGCATTACATTTAAGCGCAACTTAGGCACCCACTACGCGTCATTTACATGCATCAACTTACGAGATTAGGTGCAGGGTAACAAGGATAAATACATGAAAAAACAGAATGTAGCCAGCTTGCTTAAAATGAAACAAAATGGCGAAAAAATTACGGCGTTAACCGCTTATGACGCAAGTTTTGCAAAATTATTTGATGAGCAAGGCGTTGAGGTTATTTTAATTGGCGATTCGTTGGGCATGGTTTTACAAGGCGCTGACGACACCTTATCGGTGAGCGTTCAAGAGATTGTTTACCACACTAAATGCGTGCGCGCCGGCGCCACTCATTCGTTCGTTGTCGCTGATTTGCCTTTTATGAGTTACAGCGAGCCCGCCATTGCCTATAAGAATGCAGCAGCACTAATGAAAAGTGGTGCAAGCATGGTAAAGCTAGAAGGCGGTGAATGGTTGCTAGAGACAATATCAGGGCTCGTAGAACGTTCTGTACCGGTATGTGGCCACTTAGGCTTAACGCCGCAATCTGTTCATGTGCTTGGTGGATTTAGGGTACAAGGTCGCGAGCAAAGCCAAGCCGAGAAACTACTAAATGCTGCTGTGGCTCTAGAAAATGCAGGTATCCAAATGCTAGTACTCGAATGTGTACCTGCAAAGCTTGCACAAATGGTAAGTGAAAAACTCAGCATTCCGGTTATCGGCATAGGCGCAGGCGCCCAAACTGACGGTCAAATACTCGTTATGCACGACATGCTTGGTATATCGGCTAATTACATGCCTAAGTTTTCGAAAAACTACCTTGAAGACACCGGATGCATTCGTAAAGGCGTGAAACAATACATAGATGATGTGAAGTCGCAGACTTTTCCAGGCCCTGAACATAGCTTTGAATAAGACGGCCTTTTTTAGCTGAAAATATAAAAACAAGAATAAAAATACTGTAACAGGTAAGTACTATGCAAATTATTCAAGATGTAAGCAAACTAAGAGAATTACGTCGCACTTGGCAATCGAGCAAGGAGCGCATCGCCTTTGTTCCGACGATGGGAAATTTGCACGCAGGACACTTAAAGCTAGTTAAAGAAGCTAAAAAAAATGCTACTAAGGTCGTTGTCTCTATTTTTGTTAATCCGCTACAGTTTGGGCCCGACGAAGATTTAGACGCCTACCCAAGAACGCTTGAAGCCGATAAAGCGTCACTCGAAGCACTTGGTGTTGATTTGTTATTTATGCCAAAGGCTGATGATATTTATAGCCGTGGTTTAGAACAACAAACCTTTGTTGAAGTCCCTAATTTATCGTACATGATTTGTGGCGCAAGCCGCCCTGGTCACTTTAGAGGCGTCGCTACAATAGTGTGTAAGTTATTTAATATGGTACAACCCAACCAAGCTTTTTTTGGTGAAAAAGACTACCAGCAGTTACAGGTTATTAAAGCCATGGTGACCGACTTATCGATGAATTTGAGTATTCATGGCGTGCCCACAGAGCGTGATGACAAAGGCTTAGCATTAAGTTCTCGTAATGGCTACTTAAGCGACGAACATAAAAAAATTGCCCATCATCTACACGAAGAAATACAAAAGCTGGCTAATGAGATTAAAAGCGGTCGGCGTGATTTTTCTCTATTAATCAAGCAAAGTAAAGATACCTTAAAGGCCGCAGGCTTTAAACCTGACTATATTGAACTACGTAACGCGCATACCCTGCTTCAAGTGGGTCATGAAGACGATGATCTTGTGATACTCGCCGCTGCATTTTTAGGTAAAACGCGCTTAATTGACAATTTACGCTTTTCTATTTAAGCAATCACTGAATAAACATCGAATAAAACATTGGGAGGTCGTGGCCTTCGCCACGATGACGTGAGGGATGTATCAGCTATA
>CAYURD010000012.1:7169-39379 GCA_964446865.1 uncultured Glaciecola sp. | reverse complement strand
ATTGGGAGGTCGTGGCCTTCGCCACGATGACGTGAGGGATGTATCAGCTATACTTGAGGGAAGTTCTACTTTTTTAACAAGCCCGCTGCATATTTAGCAAAATAGGTAAGTATCCCATCAGCACCCGCGCGTTTGAACGCCATGAGTGACTCTAAAACCACCTCTTCTTTGTTCAACCAGCCATTTGCAAAGGCGGCTTGATGCATGGCGTATTCGCCACTTACCTGATACGCAAACGTAGGGACTTTAAATTCTTGCTTACAGCGCTGAACAATATCTAAATACGGCATGCCTGGTTTAACCATTACCATATCGGCACCTTCGTTTATATCTAGCTCTATTTCAAGCAGCGCTTCATCACTATTAGACGGATTCATCTGATAGCTCTTTTTATTGCCGCCTTTTATGTTTCCTGCCGAGCCAACGGCATCTCTGAACGGACCGTAATAGCTTGACGCATATTTAGCCGAATAAGCCATTATGCAGGTGTTTACAAAGCCCTCAAACTCAAGTGCCTCACGAATTGCACCTATACGTCCATCCATCATATCTGACGGAGCAACAATATCAGCACCAGCGCGAGCATGTGATAAGGCTTGTTTGACCAATACCTCAATGGTTTCATCATTAAGTACGTAGGCAGCATCATCAATTAATCCATCTTGACCATGCGTTGTAAAGGGATCTAAGGCGACATCGGTTATCACGCATATGTCATCAGCAAACTCTGCTTTTAGGGCCACAACCGCTTGCTGAGCTAAGCCATCAGGCGCATATGCCTGCGCAGCATCGAGTGACTTTTTATCATCACCAACCACCGGAAAGAGTGCAAAGTGCTGAATCCCTAAAGATAAACATTCAGCCACCTCTTTTAATAACAAATCAATACTGTAGCGCTTAATATCTGGCATAGACGCTATATCTTGCGTCTGATTTGTACCCGGTATCACAAACATAGGATAAATAAGGTCATTAGCCGATAGCACATTTTCACTAACAAGGCTGCGCAAAGGAGAAGTACGCCTTAGGCGACGTGGGCGAGAAGGTAGTATTGACGACATAAACGTTCCTAGATTAAGAAAGGGATTAACTGATATAGCGTTCAGTTTTTTATTAGTATACCTAAGCTACAACTAAATTTCGTCCTTTCTGTTTTGCTAAATACAGCTTTTCGTCAGCTATTGAATACAGACTTTTTATGTCGGTAATTTTACTAATACGCTTATGTGAAAGTCCTGCGCTAACGGTAAATGCAATATTCCCTTGATCTAATATCACTTCCATATCTTGTATACTTTTACGAAATGTATTGAGGTCTTTTTCGACCTGTTGCACCGGCAATAAACTCGCTAACATAAACTCTTCCCCACCCAAACGGCAAAGCGTATAGTCTTGTTGGGTAAAACTACTTTTAAACTTAGCCGAAAACGTCCGTAAACACTCATCACCTACTAAGTGCCCATAACTATCATTTATATTTTTAAAGTGGTCAATATCAAGAATAGCGACGCATATCGGCGAGCCTCGCATAAGCGATTTTTTGGCTAAACGTTCGCTTTCTTCTTCAAAGGCGAGTCGGTTGGGTAACTGTGTTAAACCATCTAGGTTTCGCATCTTCTGTAATTCTTCACTGGCTGCTGACAAGTCGCCAAGTGCATTCTCAAGCTGCTGAGTTTGTGCTTTAACCTGAGCTTCTAGCTTTTTTTGAGCATTTTTATGTAGCAACAATATTTCGTCTTGAGCAGCTATCTCTTGGGCTTTATCGGCTTTGGCTGACGCTTTGTTGCGTAAGGTCTTCTCGTAAGAGACCCGGAAGGAGTAGGCTAAAACACCAGCCATCACTAAAATTTGTAAATAAAACCCAACAAACAACATATAAATTGAATCAATCGGCCATTTTATTAAGCCTAGCTTTCCTGCAGTACTCATAAAACCGCTTACAAGCAAAATTAACCAAATTAGCATACAAAACTGTGCACTTTTATTCCCTTTGCGCGCAGCAACAAAGCACAAAGTGGGTATTGCAAGCAAAGTAGCAAAAGCAAGCAGCAAATGAATCTTGGCTATACTGCCCTCAACACTTAGTAAAGATGCAACAATGACAGCGCTATGTAGCCAAATAAACATCCTGACTACTTGTAAAAACATAGTAGAACACTGCGTATGCATGACTAACGAAAATTTTAGTAGGCTAATCATCAATACACTAATACTGACGCCGCCAATAATACTCTGTATACCAACAGATTCAGGCCAAAAATATTGATAACCATGTCCTGTCATTGCCATTATGTGGATTAAACATGAAAATATAAATAATGCATTGTATAAATATTCTTGCCTTCCGCTAGTGGCATAAGTCAGCAAGCAATAACAAATAAGCGCTAGGATATAACCAAAACCCAAGCCAATGAAAATCACTAATCTATTATTATATTCAATGTAATTTTCTTTTTTCCACAAACCCGCTTCAAAGCTTGAGCCTAGTTTTGAAGAAATTCCTAGATATATTATATCTACATTTTCATTTGCATCGATTGGGATAACCGTATTTGGCAGTGCTAATGGGCGAGCCCCAAAAACCTTCAAATCACCCGCTTCGATAGTTTTTATTAATCGAGGAGTTCCACCCACATCTTCATTTACCAATACCACGATAACATCATCCATAAGGGGATCTTTTAAACGAAGCGCTAACGCTTGTCCTTTAGTGCTCGGCGGCATTATCATTTTTGCCCAAAAGCGCCCTTGAGTCTCTGGCACACTAAAACGATTTGTTGACGTCCACTCTTCTGTTGGTCGGCTAATAATTTGCTCAGGAGTCTCTTGATTTAAGACATCATTAAATACCTGAACGTTTTTTATTGCATATTGACCTTTAGTAGAATGGCTTAAAAAAAGTATTGTTTGAAATAGCAAAATAAGGGTAATGCCAACAACAGAAATCGCTAAATACTTACTCAATAATTCTTTTGCCAGCGCTAGCGTTGGTAAAGTTTGAATATGCGTTTTCTTTATAGTTTCCATCGTTAGTAGCTATCCACAATAACTTTATTTCTACCCGCCTCTTTTGCTTGGTATAAGAGCTTATCAGCGTAGGCTAATATCAACTCATGCTCATCCTCATTGGCAATTGTGCGTGAGCAGCCGCCAATACTTACGGTCATTTGTATTTCTTGCCCTTCAAACATGATTTTTTTATCTTGAGTGGCTTGTCTCACTTTTTCTAAAACACGTTTCAATCCGTCGATAGGAGTATTAGGTAAAATAAGCACAAACTCTTCACCGCCATATCGACAAACAATATCTGATGGACGCTTAATGGTCTCATTGAGTACCTTTGCGAATACTTGCAAGCAATGGTCCCCGCATAAATGACCATAGGTATCGTTTATGTTTTTAAAGTGATCAATATCTAACATGGCAACGCCTAAGGTCGTCATCTCTCGACGACTTCTTCTTGCCTCAGCTAGTACGCGCTTATCAAAAAAGCGTCGATTCATTAAGCCTGTTAGTGGATCTAATGAGCTCACTTTCTCTAATTCTTTGTTTTTCTCTGCTAACTCTCGCATCGCTATTTCTAGCTCTAGGGTGCGCTCTTCGATGCTGTATTCCAGATTAGATTGATTCTCATCCTGAAGCGAAATAAGCTCTTGTTTAGCTCTAAGCGCGGCCTGCTCAGACGCAAGCGCCGAGTCACGCGCATGCTTCGCATCCAATAGTTGTCGACTAAAATTAATAGTCATTGCTAATGCCAAAATAACAGATTCGGTCACAGACCCAACAATTACCAAATAACTCGAATGCACAAAAGGTTCGTACACACCAAAACTGTCAAGGGCAATTAACACACCTGAACTAAGCAAAACTAGCCATGCACCACAAAAGTACTTAGCCACAATATTGCCTTTAACGGCAAGAATAACGCCAGTGCCAAAAATGATGGGGGATACTAGAATAAGTAGCACTAGTACGGCTTTTATCGTTACCTCATAAGGCGCGACAAACGTCAGCGCTAGCAATATAGTAAAAATTAAACGAATGTTACGTAGTATTTTGTTTATACGGGGAGCGCTAGATTCAAGCGCAAGTAGACTTATCGTCAGAGAGAGAATACAAATCATGGTTAAGCTTGCGAAAATAGGAACAGAATTCTCTTGTAACCATAGATTGTTTGGCCACAAATACTTAAATGCAACACCCTGAAGCGATGCAATAACCATGGTAATACTGCAAACGTAAGCGGCGTAAACTAAAAATATGCCTTTTCGCGTTGTTGCAAACACAAATACATTGGCTAGTACCATTGCCATCATAAAGCCAAAAAACAAACCTAAAAATAAATTATGCAAATTAGCATATTCTATATATTTATTGCTTGCCCATAGTTCTAGCGGGATGTTTAGTGGCCCTTTTGAAGTAACGCGCAAATATACTTGAAGGTCTTGCTCACTCGCAGGAACCGTAAACACAAACTTTTCAGTCTTTATTATTCGCTTATCAAACGCCAGACTATCACCGGTTTTGTATGCTCCCACCACCTCTAGATCATTTTCTGACGCTTTCAGAAACCACATATTGACGTTATCGAGTAAACCATAATTTAGCAATAGCACATGGTCGCCGTCGGCTTTTTGCCTATCTATCGTCAATCTCAACCAGTGCGGTTTGCCACTTAATCCAAAGTTAAAATTTGTCGCTTCTAGCCACGCCCCATCTTGCAATTCTAAAACATCATCTAATGTAGATTGAAATGTATTGTCCACGTAATAGTCTGATGCCATTACCAAAGAGTTAGTTTTGCTTAGTTTGCTTAAATGAAGCGGTAAAAAAAGCAGAATAAGCACAAGCACCAACACACTGGAAATAAGCCCTGTGGTTTTTGTCTTGCCAATCACACGGGTATCATTAATCATTAACTTGACCGCCAAAAAACAAATTAATGGCGTTAGAGTAGGCATGAGACTGAATATCTTGAATGCTACATCCAGTGATACTTGCAAGCGCAGAAGCGATAAAAGGTATGTTGCAAGGCTCGTTGACTGACCGACGAGGCTTAAGTGTTTTGGGGAACAAATATGGCCCATCTGTTTCAAGCAAAAGCTGGGGCAATGGCAGATGTTTGACCGCTTCTCTTAACGCTTCACCTCTTTTCACGTCACACAACCATCCAGTAATACCCACATAGCAGCCCATATCGACGTAAGTCCTGATCTGATCTGAATTACCAGTAAAACAATGCGTAACCATAAATTTTAGTGAGTCCGAATATTGCGCTAACAAAGAAATTTGTTCATCAAAAGCATCACGTTCATGTAAATAAACGCCCAAATTATGTCGTGCAGCAATCTCGAGCTGTTTCTCAAAAGCGTATAATTGATTTTGTCGACTCGAAAAGTTTCGATTAAAGTCTAAACCACATTCCCCAATCGCTGCTACATTTGTATCGGCAATTAAGGTCTTAAGTTTAGCCCAACTTTGCGGCGTAGTCTGATCGGCATAATGCGGATGAACGCCAGCAGTACAAGCGAATGTAAAGCCCTCATTTTGTAAACTGCTATCGGTATTTTGTGGCTGTTTTGGCGTACTTTTTGGCGCGTTTTGGCGTTGACATAAAGCAATCGCTTTTTCAGTTTCCTCGATATCAGAAGAGATAACGAGTAGGTGTTTAACGTCGGCTTCACTTGCTCGACTCAAAAGGCCCTCAAGTGTAAAGCGCTTGTCAAGCAAATTTACACCCGAATCGACCCAATTCATTTAGTTGACGCGAGTCACGCGCACTTGGCGGTTATTACCCGGCTTGCTCATGTAATACGATGAGAACACGCCCTGCTCTATTGTAATATCATCGCCTGTTCTGATCCTGAGCTGCGAGCCTTCTGTTTGACGCCAAATTTGTCCGTTGCTTAGCGTAAATGTAGCGTAGTCTCGACTGTCGCGCTTGACATTTGTGACTTTCGAGAACAATTCATCACCTTCTATTTTACTAGTATCACTTGCCGAGGTTTGTCGGCCAAACTCATCCATTTCGGTGTTGTTTTGTCTGCTGCTTAGGTCAGGGCCACCGCTATTTATGCGCGCCGTATTAGATGAAAAAGGTTTGTCTGAATTTGTCGATTTTGACATTAATGCCTGAGCCCTGCGCTCAATGTCGTCTAGTTCTTGATCAGCACGGGACACAGTTTGGTCAACTCGATTTTGTCCACTAGCTTGTGCTTCTTTTACTGTGTTTTCTATTACTGTTTTGGCTTCCGCTTTTGTTGAGGTCTCGAGCGCGTCGTAGCAGGCTAAACGCTTGGCTGCATCATCGATTGCTTTACATTTATTTAGCGCTTCGGTTTGCGCATTTGCATTAATGCTGAATACGCCCATTGATAAAAGAATACCCACTAAGCACATCACGTTTTTAAGCGAGCTTTTATAAAGCGAGACATGCATCGCTAATTGATTAATCTGAGCACTTGGCGCTTTATTTGAATAAACGAAATTCATCATATTTCCCATTGTTTCTACTTCTTTTAAGCTTTGGCTATTGTTTTGGACCTTCATCAAACGGATTTTTGTTGTAGCCATCATTTGCATCTTTACCGCTTGGATGATCATCATCAATGTCACTATCATAGTCAGGTGTATCATTGTGAGCATAGTCGTCAAAGTCAGCTGAATAGTCATCTACATCGCCTTCAGGTTGACTTTGCTGTGCGTGATAGCTGTGATCTTCACTGTGCTCTTTACCGTGCTTGGCATTGCGGTAATCACTGTCTTCGTTTTCTTCTTCGTCGATACCTTTGTCGCTGTTTTCGCCGCTGCTTTCGTCAGCATCATCTTCATTTTCGTGTGGCTTTTTGGAGTATAAGCGGCCTATAAAAACACCCACTTCAAACAAAATCCACATTGGCACGGCTAATAAAGTTTGTGAAATAACATCGGGCGGTGTGAGCAGCATACCCAATACAAATGCCCCAACAATGACAAACGGGCGCTTTTTAGCCAAGCTATCGGCATCGGTTACGCCAGTCCAGCATAGTAAAATGACAGCAATAGGGATTTCAAAAGCTAAGCCAAAGGCAAAAAATAACTTTAAGGCAAAATTCAGATAACTTGAAATATCGGTACTGACTAAAACGCCTTCGGGAGCCACGCTGTTAAAGAATAAAAAGGCGAGTGGAAATACAACATAGTAAGCGAATGCCATGCCTGCATAAAAAAGTAGCGTGCTGCTGGCTAGCAATGGCGCAATCAGTTTTTTTTCTTTTCGGTATAAGCCTGGCGCTACAAATGCCCATATTTGATATAAAACAAAAGGGATAGCAATAAAAAATGACAAGACCAATGTGAGTTTAAATGGAGCTAAAAAGGGTGACGCTACATCGGTAGCAATCATACTTGAGCCCTCGGGCATGCTGGCTACCAATGGCATGGCTAAGTAGGTATATAAATCTTGGGCGAAATACACAAGACACGCAAACACCACAAGCACCGACATGAGCGCGCGTAAAATCCTAGATCGTAATTCAATTAAATGGCTAATTAGCCCGCTTGGTTCACTCATCAATAGGTCTGCGCGCTTGTGTTGGGTCAATATCATCACTGGGTGATATGTGATTAGGTCTTGATGTTTGGCTGTGCTCGACGTTTGTCTGTGTGTCTGTTTGAGCAAACATGTCTGCCTGACTAGGGTTTTGTTCTATTTTTTGCTTGTTTTCGTTATTTTCAGAGTCTGAGTCTTGTGAATTATTTTCAAGAGCGTCGTTTGCAGAAAGGTCGTCTTGGACATTTGATGAAGATTCGGGCTCGTGATTTGTATACTCTGGATTAGGTGACAACTTACTATAGGGAGCTTGAACTGACGCTGCGGCTGCTTTTAATTCGTCGACCGATTTTTGCAAATCGCCGCCAATGTTCTCCATACCAAGCTGCTCTGCTTTTTTTAAATTCTCGTGTAGCTCGTGCACATCCAACTGGCTGACGACCTCTTGTTTAAAGCCGTTGGCCATTTGTTTAATACTTCGAACAGTTGAAATCGTTGATTTAATGGCGCCAGGCAATCGCTCTGGTCCAAGAATAACCAAGGCCATCACGCCAATTACCATGATTTCCCAACCGCCGATATCAAACATAGATTAGTCTTTGTTTGCTTGTTTGTCGGCAGTGTTTAGGTCTGCATCAACGGTTTCAGCTTGTTTAGTTTGAGGCTTTTCTAAACTATCAAAGTCGGCATCGTCTTTGTTTGCGTCTTTATCGTCTTCTTTTACTGCTTTTTTAAAGCCTTTTAAAGCTGAACCTAAGTCTGAACCAACATTTTTTAGTTTGGACGTGCCAAACAACAAAATAATAATTACAAGTACTATCAAAATCTGCCAAAAACCGGGAGCCATGATCATTCCTTAAAATAACAAAACAATAATAATGAGCGTTATTGTATCGCTTAGTTCAATTAGTGCATACACTTAGTTGATACTTAGGTAAATAAAGCTCATCGCTTTTGTATATTATACGCAGAACTTGAGGAATATCACTGGCTTTACTTGATAGCTAGGTATATTTTTTTAATAATCATGTTTTACACTTGTTCATATAGAGAACGCATCCTGAAATACATTGCTCTTTTTTGCTATCAATCTTTGCTATTTTTCTGCCTTGCAGGGAGTGTAAACGCACAAATTGAATACGCGAAAAAGCCCGATTTAATGAAATATGACAAACAACAATTTGATTTTTGCGATCAACTAGGCAATCTCGACAAACAGTATTGTTATCTAAATTTTGGCGTTGATAGTACCGCCAATACAATTAATAACTGGTTTAAGCACGAAGGTGGCGACAACTACACACCTGCAAAAACGACAGGACGCCTGCGTTTTGGCATAGAGCCTCGCTCGGGAGATTTAGCGGAGTTCGATTTTAGATTTAAAATTAGAGTAAAATTACCCGCATTAAAAGACCGTGTAGAGCTGTTTTTTTCTGATGAAGAAGATGACGTTAATCAACAAAACGTTAAAGCAGCTCGTAGTGATGGCTTGGATAATCGAGACCAAACGGTTGTTGCTTTGCAATTTAAAAAAGAAGACGACGATCGCATGTCGTATCGCATAGGTTTTGGTCGCGGCAGCCAGTTATACACAAGAGCACGTTATTCTGACAGTATAAAATATAGCGAAAATGGAACTCTCAACTACTTCAGCGAAGTCAATTACTACTCAAGTGACAAACTAGGTTTTGAAGTTAATGCGGATTATCAATATCTAGTAGATAGTCGGTCTGCCTACGAAATTAACAATAGCTTTCGATTCAGAGACAAATCCAGTACTTGGTTTTGGCGACACGAATTTAGATATGGCTTTACCACAAAAAATGACGTTAATTACTTGTTCACGGCAAGAGTCGACGGTAAAAACAGACCTAAATACAGAAAAGAACAAATGTTGATGAGCGTAAGATATAAACGAAAAGTATTGCGTGATTGGTTATATATTGAGGTCGAACCTTTTGTATTGTGGTTGCGTAAAGAAGACTTTAGGCCGTCGATAGGGCTAGCACTTCGTACCGAAATTCACTTCTCTACCTAGGGCCTGTCGATCTTTCGAATAAAATAAGGTAATCTGAGTTTCGTCACTCACACTTTATGCGCTTAATTTCCTAATAACGAGATTAATTTCTGGGGTCAGTTTTATGGCAAATGGCTAATTGATGCCACTGCTGGTGCAGAGCCAATAGAGCCTCGCATGCAGATATGTCGTGCAAATTACGAAACAAAACCCAATCAAGTAAGCAATAAAGGCTTATTGATAAATAGTGCCAATCGTCAAATGCGCCTTGTTTGGCTTGCTCTTCTAAATGTGCAAATACAGTGTCAATACGCTCACGTTGGATCCGAAAATATAGCTTGTCAGCGCTTACATCAATTTCAGAACGTGAAAGTATAAGTAATTGCACCAATGATTCGTTAACTGCGTCGACGCAAGATAAGAGATTTTGTTGATCCCAGTTTAGGGCTGTTAAATTTTGTTTCTCAAGCAAATAACGATATATATTACTAGAATCAAGAACGGTCTGTTTCCCATCTTTTAACATGGGTATTTTTAATGTGGGATTGTCGGCTTGTATTTCACCACGGTCACGACTATTGAAGATGTCGACTAACACAAAATCGTGCTCAACATCTTGCATAAATATACGCAAACGCCTGACATAAGGTGAAGTTGTAGAGCCAAACAGTTCCATCGTCATATCCTATATACTAAAACTTGCGCCACAGCCGCAGGTTGTTGATGCATTTGGGTTATTCACAAAAAAACGCGAGCCTTCAAGGCCTTCAGTGTAATCGACGATACCACCAACAAGGTACTGCAAACTCATAGGATCAACAACGAGTGTCACGGTTTGATTCTCAATCGTCATATCACCGTCATTTACTTTTTCATCAAAGGTAAAGCCATACTGGAAACCTGAACAACCACCGCCAGTTACGTACACGCGTAACTTTAAGTTTGGGTTCTCTTCTTCCGCGATTAAACGCTTAACTTTTCCGGCAGCCGCGTCTGAAAATTCAATCGGCATTGCTGTTTCTACTGACATTTTATACTCCACTGGGCTAGTTGCATGACTAGTTGCATCACTACTGCATAGCTAGCGCCGACTTATTTGCGCTGAATTATCTAATACTTGACTAATTTAATCAAGTATTCAGGACTATTCAGAAAAGGCTTCTTCCCATTTTATACTCGTTTCGTAATCACCGCGTTTACGCTTGTATTTGTATATATCAGTGCTAATTTCAAATCTATCGGGTGTAAAGTTTTCGGGTAAGGTCACGCTAGTCTCAATAACTTGAAAGTACTTAAAAGCAAACTCCATTGAGCTTTTAGGCTCATCTTGTACTGACGCTAACGAAAAGCTTGTTGGTTTGCCGTCTTCACTGCCAAAAATTCGAATGTCTAGCTCACCCTTTACCACCGCTTTGATGTTCTCGTGCTGCAGCATCATTAGTTTTATTGCGTAGTTGTTATCACTTAAGGTTGGCGCAATCTCCATACGCTCAACCACAAAACCATCTTGCGATAGCTCTGGCGCCATTACCCGTTGATAAAAAGAAATTTGTTCTTTAAGTGCCTGTTCGCGCGACAAACTCTCGCTATTCGCTATTTGAGATTGTTCATTGGCTAATTCAGCAATATCAAGCTCAACTTTAAGCATATTAAACTCAGACACTAACCTGTCATGCTCTTGGCTGAGATTACTAATGCTCTTTTGCAATAGTCGATTGTCGGCTTGCAATGCTTCTTTGCGCACATGGGCAAATTCATAGCCTGCATAGAAGATAATCACCAACGCAATAATCATCACGGCGTAAAATTTAACAAAGCCTACTTTTTCGCGGTACTTCTGAAGGTTCAAACTATCTCCCAAAAGACTGATTTGTGTTACTATCTGCAGATTCGATTGCCACTCTCAACGCAAGCATGCAAACCCAAGCTCTTCGAAAAGCCTTGTCTAAACCCGCTACGTCGGTGCAATTGTGCCTACTCGGTTTGATTGCCGGCAGCATCGCTGCACTTGTGATTATTATTTTTCGGCTTTGCCTCGAATTTCTGCACACTCAATTATTAGGTGGAGTCGGTAATTATACCGCATTGCTCGATTGGCAACTATTCTTATTACCTATTATAGCTATCTTAATTGTCCTTTGCATTGCAAAACTGACTGGCTTTAAACACTATCGTTTGGGCATACCCTTTGTTATACATCGCTTTAAGATGCATTACGGCCACATTCCACTAGCCACTAGTATTAATCAATTTTTTGGTGGCATTCTTGCGCTAGCCAGCGGTTTTGTGGTCGGAAAAGAAGGCCCTACCGTTCATTTAGCGGCAGCGGCTAGTCACTACGTAGGAAGATGGTGCAAGCTACCATTTAATAGTTTGCGGATACTCGCAGGTTGTGGCATTGCAGCGGGCATTGCGGCGGCGTTTAATACGCCATTTGCTGCCGTTATTTTTGTGATGGAAGTGGTTGTACGCCAATACAAAGTCCATATTTTTGTTCCGATCATGTTAGCCGCCGCAAGCGGTTCGGTGCTAACTCGACTGGTTTTTGGCGACGACAAGCAGCTTAGCTTTTTAAGTTTTTATAACATGGACTATTGGCATTTACCCATATTGATACTATTTGGCGTCTTTTTGGGCATATTGGGCAGTATGTTTAACCGACAGCTTATGTTTACCATGCGGCTATTTAGACCAATGAACATGGCCACACGCTTATTAATTGCTGGCGTGATTACCGGCACTTTTGGGTATTTTATGCCAGAGGCAATGGGTGCAGAGTTTGTCAATATACGGATTTTTATTGACAGTTCGCCGGCGTTACAGCTAACTTTGCTTCTTTTCGCAACAAAGTTTGTACTTGCTATTATCGCAATAAGCTTGGGCGTACCCGGCGGTATTATTGGTGCTGTCATGGTGATAGGCATGCTTGCGGGTATTTTGTTTTTACAAAGCTTGTTCTCGGTTAGTGCGTTATTTATAGATACTTCTTTGATTGATGGCCAAGGTGAGTTAATCAACAACTATGCCCTATTAGGCTTGGCAGGCTTACTAGCAACGGTGCTGCATGCCCCACTTGCAGCCTTGTCGGCGGCGATGGAGCTTAGCTCTACGCAGCAAGTTATTTTGCCGGCCCTAGTCACCATTGTAAGCGCCTATGTCACTGCCAAACAATTATGCAATAACAGCTCTATTTTTATCCAACAGCTTGATTATCAGGGTTTATCGTATACCACCACACTCATAAGAGACGAGCTACAAAACACTGGCGTTATGGCCATCATGCGAGAAGACTTCACTGCATTTCGTAAGGGTAAAGACGCCGATATGTACGACTACTTACGAGACAAACCAGACAGTATTGTTATCAATTATTTTTCTGAAAAAGATGATACAGGGCAACGTGTCACAAAATGGCAGTTAGCAGGTTTAAAAATTAGCCTACAAGAAAGCGCTCAGGCCATTAATGTGACAGAATTAGACTCTGTAACAGAGCAACAAACACTGGCTGAAGTGTATGAACTACTCTATAAAAAGAGGCACGGTGGCGTGGTTGTACTTGCTAGTCAGAGTAATGAAATAATCAGTGAAATTGGGGCTGATGGCGAAGAAATTGACAGTGATATCGACTATCAACGACCTATTTTACGTGGCATTATTACGTGGAATATGCTGCACACATACTTGCTGCGACAGCAACACTAAAACGAGGTGATTTTAATGCTCTTAGAGGGCCAAATGTTATTATGGTACAAAGCGCTTCACGTGTTTTTTATGGTGGCGTGGATGGCGGGTTTATTTTACCTTCCAAGGCTATTTGTTTATAACGCAGAAACAAACGACCCGTCTGTTAAAGCGACACTTAATATCATGCAGCGCAGGTTGTGGATGTTTGTTACGCCTTTTGCGGTATTAACCTTAATTTTTGGAGCATTGGTTATTTATATTTATGGTAAACAATGGTTTAGCTTAAGTACTTGGATGCATGTAAAGCTTGGCCTGGTTAGCTTATTTTATGTGTACCACATGTATTTATACGTGCTGATGAAGCGCTTTAGTAATAACGCAAACAAGCACGGAACAAAATTTTACCGCTTTTTGAATGAGGCGCCCGTTTTAGCCTTATTAGCGATTGTGATATTAGCCGTTGTTAAACCATTTTAATATGCCGCTTGTTGATGCACAAATTATTGCGTAAACGTTTCAAACTGATTAGGTAAGTACTTAGCCAATTCGCCGGAGATCGCCACATATGTCAACAAGGTTTGCTCTAGACTTTTAGCAATCAAGGGCAGTTTATTAACAAATTCTGCGTCTCCTTTTTGCTCGGCTTGCTGTATTGCCTTTTGAGGCTCGGCAAAGGTAGTAAACATCATTAGGCAGTGCTTTAGGTCTTTTGCCAATTTAGGGGCTTTATTAGGGGCTTGCTGTTGCATCTTATCCCAAGCACCTTGCCAAAATTTCTCGCGAGCACTGTGCGCCATTAATACACCTTGACACCATTGCGCCAATGCATGATTTTCATCACTTTTTTTGTCAACAACTGTTGCATTATCTTGCGTGTTATATACGGCATATGCGGGCAAAGTCAGTGTTTCTGTATGCATCTGCGATAAACACGTTTTGACATTCTCAAACAAGATATCAGCAATCGCATCGGCTTGCTGTGCACTTTCAATTTGGTGATGGTGTTTAATGACCCAAGGCAACCACACATCGGGCAAAGGAATTTCAGGGCACGCACAGGCTCCTAACAAACAACCTTCTACAAAAAATCGTGAATGTAAAAAGCTAGCCTGCTTTGCGTCTTTATAAAGCGGTGTTAAGTCCAAGAATATGCCCTAATGCTTATTTTGTAAAAGATGTCATAATACAAGCTAAGTGAAGTGTTTCAACTGATTTTAACGGGTATTGCATGCGAGCAGGCATTCGAGGACTGATCATCACAGCGGCTTTTATTGGCCCTGGCACAATTACCACCGCTACGATTGTAGGCGCCGAAACAGCTTATAGCCTTATTTGGCTGTTGGTATTTGCAGTTTTAGCGACGTATATTTTACAAGAAATGGCGTCGCGAGTGGGCACAGTAAGCGGATTAGGTTTATCAGAAGCCATTATGAGCTGCTTACCCAACAAAGCGCTTAAAATTGTTATTGGCGCTTTAGTGGTGGTCGCGATTGGCGTGGGCAATGCGGCTTATGAAGGCGGCAATATTACCGGCGCGGCCCTAGGATTAAGTGCAAGTTTTGGTGGCGATATCAAGTATTGGGCCCTTGGTCTAGGTACAACTGCCCTTTTATTAATTTTATCTGGTCACTACTCTCTGGTAGAAAAGTGTTTGATTGCCCTAGTCGTCGTGATGAGTTTAGTGTTTTTTAGTATTGTTTTGTTAGTAGGAATAGACTTTTCTTTATTAAGAGACGGTTTGTTACTGGAAAGCTCACTATTCACAAATACCACCCTAGCACTTGCGATTATTGGCACGACCATTGTGCCTTATAATTTGTTTTTGCATGCTGGACTTAGCGCTAGCGATAAAAATAGCGCTAGAGATCATAATAGTGATATAGAAGATCAACAAAGCAAAACCCCCTCAATAAAACACCAAAATAAACAGCTATTAGCCAGTATCGGTATAGGCGGCTTAGTCACATTTGCAGTGCTATCAAGCTCTGTAAGCGCTTACTTTGTCACGCAAACAGTGGTCGATAAAAGCAATATCGCAAGTCAACTAGCACCATTACTCGGCGACTACGCTAGTTTGTTTTTTGGCGTTGGTTTATTCGCAGCAGGTCTAACATCCGCAATTACTGCACCTCTTGCCGCCGCTTACGCAATTAGTGGTTTATTTAAGTGGAAACCCAGTTTAGATAACTGGCAATTTAAACTCACCGCAGCAACAATAATATTAATCGGGACCGTCGTGGCAAGTATTGGGCTTAAGCCCATCGCTCTTATTTTGGTGGCACAAACGTCAAATGCACTATTGTTGCCGATATCAGCCGCATTGTTAGTGTGGGTCTGCAATAATCACGCACTACTAGGCAAACATAAAA
Source organism: uncultured Glaciecola sp. (assembly GCA_964446865.1). Taxonomy (GTDB): domain Bacteria; phylum Pseudomonadota; class Gammaproteobacteria; order Enterobacterales; family Alteromonadaceae; genus Glaciecola. The sequence goes on along the minus strand of CAYURD010000012.1, from coordinate 23,778 downwards.
ACTCCGCATACAATAATATAGCAGCAGGCAGTGTTCTACTGTTAGTTTTGTGTCTGGCCGCTTATAAACTGCTTAGCTAAGCTTATTGGATACTCTTAATATCACTAACCTTAGTCGGGAATAAAGTAATGCTTTCAGCCATGCTAAGCATAAACCCAGGGCCTTCGTTGCTTAGCACAGATGTGGGCAAATAAAAAATTGATACTTCGGCACTGCTGCCCAAGGCCGCATCAAGTAAATGCCATTCATCCTCATAATAGACTTCTGTCCATGCGTGACCAAAAACAGAAACTTGTTCATTTTCTTCTAACAAAACGGTGCCCAGTACAACTCTTGATGGCAAACCAAGTGTTCGCGCTAAAGCGGTTAATAACACAGCGTATTCTGTACAATCTCCCGAGCGTTGCTCAGCCACTGTCGATGCAAAGTTAAACCCGTGGATATACGTTGGAACATTGATATATTCACTTACATAATCTCGCATGGTAGTTAACGAAAAGAGCGTATCGTCTGGCACGCTAAATTGCTCTGAAAACGCAATCGTACTTTTCTCTGATATATCGATCACAAACGTATCTGACAGATAGCGTTTATCAACGGGGCCAGTATATTGACTCGTTTTTGTGAGGCTAATAATCAACGCATCGTCTTGCTCTTCGAGTACTTCAACATGTTCCCACGACGAAATACTCTTGGCTACTTTAGCGGCTTTATCGGTCGAAAACCGCAACTGTATGCGCTCACCAAGCGGTAGACTTTGCCCTTTTGCAAGTTCAGCGTCTACTTGTGCTAGCGTTGGTACCGACTCATTAGCGGCGCTATAAAAAGCAAGGCATGAAAGCGCCAGCACAAACCAAGTCGATAATTGTAATTTCATAAAAAGCTATTCTCTCACTATTCTCTGACTAGTCTATAAGAGGACTGCCCTTCGTAAAAATAGGTGTCATCAGTATCGTCATGCCCGCTTGTGACATTGTCATCTTTGACAAACTCCCATTATCAATGGCTAAATAGTTTATGCTTAGTGGGCCCACAGTCATTTTGATATTCGCTTCTTTATTGTCTTCAATTTTTGTGAGTGACATCTTTAAGGCTGAACTAGGATCTGCTTCCGAAAGCCAAGTGTAATTCTCAACAGTTTTGTCTTCACCCGCGAGGAGAATAGCGTTAGCTAAATATCCGCCGTAGCTGGTAAGTAACCAATCATCATATTCTAAAGTGAGCTTTACTTCTTTTCCTTGAACCTGCCCGTCTACTTCCCATTTACCCTCGGTGGCGGTAATCGAAAATTCGTTAGCTAACTCGCCATTTTCGACCGTAAACTCGTATTTGTTGATTAGGCTGCCGTCGGTTCTACCAAATTCCTCAACAACAGAGTCAGTTCTAGCGACTGAACTGGCGTCAACGGGGATCATCATTGATGTTTCTTGACGTGTATATACGTCTCCATCTTCGTCAATAGTGTGCGATTCAGCAATGTATCCCATAGGGATATTATTGATATTCATAACAAAAATGTTTTCAAAAAAAGCAGTATTTGATGTTGCTGAACTAAAGGCAGATATCACTGATTCAAACACCTCATAAAAAGCGGCTCGATAACCCACTTCATTGTGAAAACAAATTTGTAAACTATCACCTGTTCTAGCGCTTAGTCCCTTAAGTACGCCAGATACTCTTTCGTTACCTTCGCCTAGCGTATACAAAGTGTCTAATGACACATACGGTACGCCATTCGTTTCACCAATATCTAATGCAAAATTTTGACGACTTGCTAGTTTTTTATCATTTAGTTTTTCAATATTGGGTAAGGTTGCATCAATCAGCATTGAAAGCGAATTAGACGCACCATCAAAAGAAGTAAATACATAGCATTCGACAGGCGTTCCAGTGCCAATATCAATAGTGTAATACCAATAATCTTCGCCCTTTTCATTTAGCGTCGCTTTACCTTTAACCTTTGCTTTGACCGACAACTCCGTAATTTCAAAATCACTGCTGGTGTTAACGGCTTTTTCACGTGCGAGGGAATCTAAAAACCACTGTGGCAGGTCGTTAAGTGCAAACAACTGGGTCGATTGCGCAAGGCCTGATATACCAACGCTTAATATAAAAATTAAGCTGACAAAAGATAAGCGAGAAAGAGAAAATTTCATTAACATTGTTCCTTCAATTAGAATAAAGCGGTTGTACTATTGATTTTAGGTAGTCATTGCGTTTACATAGTAAGGAGGCTTGACGGTAATGGCAAGTTTATCAATCAACTAACTATGTACAAGCTATGGTATACGCTATGTGTAAGGCTAATTTGAAAAAAATTATTATTTTTGGTAACTCTGCCTCAGGCAAATCCACCTTAGCCAAAAAGTTGAGTAAGCAGGCCAATGCTGCTCATCTAGACTTAGATTTATTTGCATGGCTGCCCACGTCGCCGCCAAGTCGCATGCCTATTAGTGAGTCAATGCATAAGATTGAAGACTTTATGTCGTCTCATCAAGCATGGGTGATTGAAGGGTGCTACGCAGATTTGCTTGAGCAAATTGCACCTAGAGCAAGCGAGATGATTTTTTTAAACCTTCCGCTTAGCTTATGTTTGCAAAATGCCAAATCACGCCCTTGGGAACCCCATAAATACAAAACAAAAGAAGCACAAGATGCTAATTTAGCCATGCTTTGTGAGTGGATTGCAGATTATGAAAACCGAGATGATGCATTTTCTAAACAAAGCCATCAAGCCTTATTTGAGTCTTTCGAGGGTCAAAAAACAATGCTGGTAGATAATCAGTAAAAGACTAAGCCTAGCAGGTACTAGTCTTCACTCGCTAATTCAGATTTAATCCACGCCTTTGCTGCTTTTGCATCGCGCTCTACAGTAGCAAGCGAAATATCAAGCAAGTCAGCGATTTCGGCATTAACTAATCCTGAAAATAGCCGCAGTTCGTAGACCTTTGCTGCACGCTCATCAAGCGCTGACAAGCTATCTAACATCCTATCAATCTCAATAAGCGCAAGCGGGCAGAGTTCATTTGACTCAAGCTCAGCAAAGCTTAAATTTGATGATTGGTGACGGCGTTTATCACTCAGTTTTTTCCGAGCATGGTCGACCAAAATGCGCCTCATTTGTCGGGCGGCAATGGCGATAAAGTGTTGTTTATCTTCCAATTCAAGGGTTTTACCCGACAAGTTTACATACGCTTCGTTAACCAATGCGGTCGCTTGCAATGTATGATGTGCGCTTTCTTTATGCATGTAACGTTGTGCAATTTTATGCAGTTCTTCTACTAATAAGCCTTGCTCACTAATGGGTAAGTTTGCCAATATCGAATCAATCTTATCTTTCATTGAATAACGCCTATTCGCTGCCATCTTGAGGCGCAACATTGCCTTGAGCAGTAGTATTAATAACATCTAAAAGTGCAGAATATCGTTTGCTGTCTATCCCATAAAGTCGCCCATACATGTCAAGCGCAGAGGTCGACATTTGCCGCGCTTCTGCGGATTTGTTTTGTGCGGCTAAAATGACCGATTCAATAGCTTGCAAATGTCCTACTAGCTCGTGATCACCGCTCACTTGTGCAGCTAATATATCTCTTGCTTGTTGGGTGTACTTAATCGCTAAGGGTATATCGTGTTCAAGTAAAGCAATCTCTGCAAGCAAAATAGCTGGCCTAGCGACTTCAGGATGTCCTTCATCAAAAAATGCATTAAGTAGATCGAACGATTTAGTAAATCCGGTTTTAGCAATATCAAGCTTGCCATCGCGCTTATACATTCTTGCTACTGCGCCTTGCGTAATAGCATAATATGGGTGTGCGGTTTTTTCTTCTCGCTCCATTGCGCGTAACACCTTTGCACGCACATCAATTGCCTTTTTGTAGTCTCCTTTTGCCGAGTGTAGGTTTGATAACATCCCTGCGCTAGCAATTGATTCAGCATGCGATTCACCCAAAATACCAACGCGAATAGTGAGGCCTTCTTTTGCAACCTCAATAGCGAGGTCAAATTCTTCCATAAGCTCTAAGGTTGCGGCTTGTTGGTTAAGCGCATAGGCAAGGTCTAGACTTGGTTCGTTGCTCGCCAAACGTGCCTGATCAATAATCTTTTGCAATACTTCTTTCGATTCTTCAAAGCGCGATAGCTCACGTAATTTAGCGCCATAGGTGATATAAAAAATCGGCGGCACTTCTTCGTCAGTCATTTTAGTCGCATAGTCAATCGCATATTTAAGGTGTGTTGCCGACATTTCGGTATTGTCTTCATAGCTATATGCTATCGCTAAAGCGTATTCCATTGCTCTATTTAGCGTCATGGCATCTTGCTGCTCAAAGACTTCACGATTCACGTACTTGGCTAAACGCTCCCGTAGCGCGAGCATAAGCGTAATAGCCTCTTGATAATTGCCTTGTAACATTCTGACATCTGCATACTCTAAGTGAACCCGAAAATCAGTGGTGGCATAAAAATCATCAAGCACATTCACTTCGGATGTAAGTAATTGTTTTGCTTTGCTTAGCAAGGCTTGGGATTTATCTAGCTCATCAACTTGCGTGTAAACAACCGCAATTGAATGCAGAATTTTTGCCTTTATCAAACTTGTGGTATTTAAGGCATCTATTTCGTTTTCGGCTTGCTCAAGTACTTTAAGCGCGCTCACATCAGCCACATTGCTTTGATTAACACCTGCCGTTTGAAAAAGGTTGGTGATAAATTCTGATGTTTGCGTAGCAATATCAGCTTGCTTAAGTGCTTTATCTCGCTCAACACTGATTTGCTTGGATTGATAAGACACCAAAGTGGTAAAGCTAAGCAAAGCGATTACCAAACCAGCAGAAAGCACAGACGCTAAGGTGTTTCGTTGCAAAAACTTTTTTGACCGATAAAACACGCTCTCTGGGCTCGCCACAATAGGATAATTAGCCTCGTAGCGCTTAATATCCTCTTCGAGCTGTTCGACGGTAGAATAGCGGCGGTCAGGCTCTTTTTGAAGTGCATGCAGTACAATGGTGTCCAAATCACCTTGCAAAATGCTAGCTCTTTTACGAATATCCGGCTCATCTGACACCATACATTTAACGCTTGGTTTGACTGGGGATGTTTCAAGGATCATCTTTTCAATTTCATGCGACGTGCTTTGTGTGGTGTCAAACACGGGTTGGTCGGTCAACATATGCATAAGCAATGAACCTAAACCATAAATATCTGAGCGCGTGGTGATCCCCTCGCCCAATACTTGCTCTGGCGAGGCATTGCTTGGCGTTAGTATTCGAGCCGCTTGCTGGGTGAGATCAGCCGGTCTTAGGTTACTTGTATCGTTGCCCGAGTCATCATTTTGAAGAAGCTTTGCGATACCAAAATCAAGTAGTTTTACCTCACCATGTTGGTCAACAAGTACATTGCTAGGCTTTATATCTCTGTGAACAACTAAGTTTTGGTGGGCATATTTAACTGCTTGTAAAACCTGTTTAAAAAGCGATAAACGCGCAGGAATATCAAGATTTTGTTGGCGGCAATAGTCGGTAATCGACTCACCTTTTATATACTCTAAAATAATATAAGGTAAACCAAACTCTGTCTCACCTCCGCTTATAAAACTCGCAATATGCTTATGATTGAGTGAGGCCAGTATTTGTCTTTCTTGCTTAAAGCGAGCAATGCTACGACGAGAAGTTTGCTGCTTATGGATAATTTTAACTGCAACCCATTGTTCAAAGTCTTGTTGGTCGCGTTTTGCTAAATAAACACTGCCCATGCCGCCTTCACCAAGCATAGATTGTATTGTAAATTGCTCAATAGGGTCGCCCTCAGCGAATAAAAGACCAGGACTTAAGGCATCATTAGCGTTTTCAGAGACAATATCAGTTAGCTCTAGGTTTTCTTCATCGGTATCTTGAGAAGCTAACATTGACAATACTTTTGCGATGATGACTTTATCGCCATCGGCATGTTTAATCACAAACGCCTCTCGCGCACTTGTCTCTAGTTCACTTGCCTCGTTAAAGATATCTTTTGCTTTAAGCCACTGAGTCTTGTCCATTTTGCTACGCCCGTTTTTTATCGCAATCTCATAATTTGGTTTACCATGTGTTCTGTAGACACACCATACCAATTCAATTACTCTGCATCAATTTGTGGAATAAATAAACAATGGAATGTCATTTTAAAACAACTCGCGAGTGGAATATGAAATCAATAAGTGTTTGTTTGTTAGTTTTATTACAGTGTTGCTTCTTGTCTGAGTGTCGATTCAGCCGCGGACCTACCGGCTAAGTCAGTCGTAATTACAATATTCTGTCCTCTAGTTGCGGGATTATATTTTCTTGGAAATACATTAGCAATTTTGGAGATAAAGTTCGTCTGTTGTGTAAGTTAAACCCATCTCCCCTATCAGAATAGCTTGTTTGCTAATTTAATTTTGATACAATACCTTACATAAAAGTAAGGAATTAAGCAAAGGGTAATCAAGTGAGCCAAGCAACCATAACGTCCAAAGGTCAAGTTACCATTCCAGCCATCGTCAGAAATGGCATGAAAGTAGGCGCGGGAGATAAAATAGAATTTATTGAGTTAAGCGATGGCCGTTACGAAGTGATTGCTGTCACAAGAGAAGTCAAAACACTGAAGGGGCTCTTCAAATCGAACAAAACCGTCAGTATTGACGAAATGAACTCTGCGATAAGTAAGGCCGCTTTGAAATGATAGGGCTTGATACCAACGTTTTGGTTCGCTATCTTGTGCAAGATGATGACGCGCAATCCGTTTTGGCGTCTAGGTTAATAGAAGAGACAATATCGATTGATAATCCGGGATACATAACATTAATATCTTTGGTCGAAGTTGTTTGGGTTCTCCACTCCTGCTATTCGGTAAACAAATCAAAACTATGCACCATGATTAGAATGATCCTCGAAACAAAACAGTTTCTCGTTGAACAATCTGAGTCTTGCTATCGCGCGCTAAAGTTATTTGAAGACGGTAACGGTGATTTTTCTGACGCACTAATCGTCACTTCCGGCAAAGATGTAGGGTGCTCTGAAACAATGACCTTTGACAAAAAAGCAAAGTCTGTTGGCATGACACTACTATCAAATTGACTGTTACTGAATAGACTAATCAAAAATAAACGTCGTCGTGAAAATAAGCTGACTAATCTACCGTGCCAACCAATTACTTGGATTTAAAGCCTTCCCTTTATGCCTGATCTCAAAATACAGCCCAGCCTTTTCTTGCCCGCCGCTAGTGCCAACTAAGCTGATACTTTGGCCTGCGGTCACTGTATCTCCTACCTGTTTTAATAAAGCTTGGTTGCTGCCATAGACCGACATATAGCCTTTTCCATGATCCACAATAGTGACTAAGCCAAAACCTTTCAGCCAGTCAGAATACAAGACAATACCATCAGAAACGACTCTTACGGGTGTGCCTGATTTAGCATCTATTATGACACCGTTCCAGCGAACCGGCCCTTGCCTGCGTTTACCAAACAAGCGTTGGACAACGCCCGCTGCAGGTTTAAGCAATTTTCTTTCTTTGCCGGTCAAACCTAGCAGCTCAATGTCTTGCGCATCAAGTTGTTCGCGCGCCTGCTGCGCGGCAATTTCAGCTTGTTCTATTGCGTTTAATAAATCATTTTCTTGCTGCTCTAATTGGCTGACTCTTGCTTGGTCTGATTCAATCTGTTTTTCGAGGGCTCTGAATGTAGCGAAGCGTTTTTGTTGCTGTGCTCCTAGTGCTTTTGATTGCTCTGACTGCGTAAGCAATAATGCGCTAAGCTGCTCTTCACGATCGTCAAGTTCAACTTGCACTGTATTTAAAGCATCAATTAAGCCTCTGAAGTTCTCTATTTGCGTTTGTCGTGCGGTATTTAAATATTGGTAGTACGTGAGTGTGCGTTCAAACTTGCCAGCTTCGTCTTGATTAAAAATCATTTTTGCAAAATCGTAGTCTCCCGCCATATAAGCGCTTCTTATTTGGCTTTCTAGGGCACTTTGCTGCTCGGAGATTTGTGTGGTGATTTTAGATTTTTCAGTATTGAGGCGCTTCATTTCTTCGCGCGTGCTGGCTAAGTTGGTATCAGTGGCGTTTAGCATTGTGGCGGTTTGCGCAATCTCTAACTCTGCCAATTTCAGTTCTTGCTGGAGACGCTCAGAGTCGGCTAGTTTCTCTTTTAATTGCGCCTTGGTCTGTTCTATCAAACTTTTAATCGTTTCTAATTCGACCGTTTCACTCGCGTTTGTTTGTGCATTAAGGTGTAGAGAAAAGAACAAAAGAAAAATAATCGAAATAAAGAAGTAGTGACTTCGCCCAAAGCCGTGTTTGCTTTGGTTTGCAAAGTAAAGACCACCACCAATCAATAATTTATCCAATCATTCTTTCCTCATTAAACCGGCGTGCACTATTTTACAGTGACAATCGGTGTGCCCGTCATTTCTGCGGGTTGTTCCATTCCCATTAAATGTAGCATAGTTGGCGCCACATCGCTTAAGGTTCCGCCGTCTCTGGCAGTGGCCTGACGACCAAAGTAAATAAACGGTACCGGCTCGCTAGTATGTGCGGTATGGGCAACGCCAGTATTCGGGTCAACCATTTGTTCTGCATTACCGTGGTCGGCGGTAATTAAACATTCACCGCCGCTTTTTGCTAAAGCCTCGGTAATGCGACCTAAACAGGCATCAACTGCTTCGCAGGCTTTGACTGCCGCATTAAAGTTACCCGTATGCCCTACCATATCACCATTAGGGAAGTTACAGATAATCACATCAAACTCACCTGAATCAATTGCTTCAATAATAGAGTCGGTTAGCTTTTCAGAGTTCATTTCTGGTTGAAGATCATAAGTCGCGACATCGGGAGAAGGTATAAGCACACGCTTTTCACCATCGTATTCGTCTTCTTTACCGCCACTATAAAAGAAGGTAACGTGCGCAAATTTTTCAGTTTCAGATATCCGTAGTTGAGTCTTGTTGTGCTTAGCTAACCACTCGCCCATCACGTTAACAAGGTTTTCGGTAGGGTAAGCCACTGGCGCTTTTAGGGTTGATTCAAACTCGGTTAGCATTACAAAATTAATATCAGGTTTAACTTCACGTTCAAAACCATCAAATCCGTCAGTGATAAGTGCATGTGATAACTCTCGGGCGCGGTCAGCTCTAAAATTCATAAACAACACGGTGTCACCGCTTTCAAAGCCCTGATAATCGCCAATAACACTTGGCTTCACAAACTCATCGGTTTGCTCACGTGCATACGACTGTTCAATAGCGTCAACCGCAGTCGCTGCAGAAAACTCGCCGTGTCCGTCAACTAACAAATCGTAGGCTAATTTGACGCGATCCCAGCGTTTATCGCGATCCATTGCATAGTAACGGCCAATTAACGTCGCAACCTGCGCTTTGCAATCAGTATTTGCCGAGACTTCCTCACATACTGCCTGTGCTGTTCTCACGTAGTTTATTGCGCTTGAAGGCGGTGTATCTCGACCATCTAAAAAGCCATGAACGTACACTTTTGTTGCGCCCTTCTCGGCTGCGAGTTTAATGGTCGCATACAAATGATCTTGGTGAGAATGCACCCCACCGTCAGACAACAAGCCCATAATATGAACCGCTTTATTTGCCTTAACCGCATCGTCAATTGCGTTCACAATCACGTTATTCTCTTTAAACGTGCCATCTTCGATTGCTTTGGTGATTTTAGTGAAATCCTGATACACCACGCGCCCAGCACCTAAATTGACATGACCGACTTCAGAGTTACCCATTTGGCCCGGCGGTAAACCAACATCTAAACCTGAACCAGAAATTAGCGTGCTGGTATGCTCACGGGCGAGTCGGTCAAGCACTGGTGTATTTGCAGCAGCGACAGCATTACTCGTTGTATCTTCACGATATCCCCAACCGTCGAGTATAAATAGAGCGAGTGTTTTCTTCTTAGCGGTCTTAGCGTTCTTAGCGATCATGTTGTTCCTTGTAAATCGATGTTGAAAGGCTTGCAATCAAATGCATGCTGAGAATAACTTTTGCATATATTAGTGATTTTACACCGTTTTGGAAATTAATCGTACCGAAACTAGGTCTTTTATTGCTAGCGAGTGGCTAATGAGCGAAAGCTGATAATTAAGAGCGTGTGATTTATCAGTAGTTTATTCGTAATTTAGGTCTCGCTGAATAAAACAAAGCTTAATATTGCCTTAAATACGTGTCTTTTAGCGCCGGTTTATATATAATTCGGCGCTTTGGCGTATTTAACAAAATTTATAAAGTGAGATAACAACACATGGAACAGCTCATCGAGTTTGCAATCGACCAAATTTGGCTTTCAGCTATCTGGGTTATTTTGGTTATTCTGCTGGTTTATTCGTTTGTTGCACCGCTAATTTCAAAGGTGAAGCGAGTAGATAACCATCAGGCAACATTGTTGATAAACAAAGAAGATGCGGTTGTCTTAGATATTCGTGCTCAAAAAGAGTTTAAAGCCGGTCATATTATTGGTTCAAGACAAATAAAACCTGAAGAAGTGAGAGAAGGCAACTTTTCAAAGCTTGAAAAGTTGAAAGACAAACCCATTATAGTAGTGTGCGCCATGGGTAACTTGTCTTCAGGAACGGCAACAAAGATGACCAAACAAGGCTTTGAGAATGTTCATGTACTATCTGGCGGAATTAGCGCTTGGCAAGGCGCGAGCTTACCCTTAAGCAAATAATATAAACAAACTATATTCACAAGAATAGGTTTTAAAGAGAATACAATGCAAAAAATAGAGTTATACACCAAAGGTTACTGCCCATACTGTAAGCGTGCTAAAGCCTTACTAGAAGCCAAAGGTGTGACATATACCGACTTCGAAATTGATAAGCAACCAGAACTACGTAGCACAATGATTGAGCGAGCAAACGGCGGTAGCACAGTTCCTCAAATATTCATTGGTGAAACACATGTTGGTGGCTGTGATGATTTATTTGCACTTGAGTCTGCTGGAAAGCTAGACGCGCTGCTTAAAGGCTAGGTTTACAATTACACAGCAGAGTCCTGTGAGTGCCGCAAATTTAAGTAAAGACATCTAGTATAGAGAATCAAGTAGAGAAAATTAAGTAAAGGGTAAACTCGTTTTGCCCTTTGTTGTATTAACCCCAACTTACAAAGCGCTCAAAAAGGCGCTCTATAGAAACAATTATTAATAGGACAAGCAATGGCTGACGAACAACCACAAGCAACACCACCACAACAACAAGAAGTACAATTTAACCTACAGCGTATTTATACTAAAGACATATCGTTTGAAACGCCAAATTCGCCAGCCGTTTTCCAAAAAGAGTGGAAGCCAGAAATTAAGCTTGATATCGATACTAAAGCAAGCGAAGTTAGCCCAGGCTTATTCGAAGTAGTATTATCAATCACAGTAACGGCTACAAACGAGGGTGAAACTGCCTTTTTATGTGAAGTTCAGCAAGCCGGTATATTTGCGATAGGCGAGATGCCAGAAAATGCAAAAGCACACATGCTGGGTTCTTTCTGCCCTAACATGCTTTTCCCATACGCGCGTGAAACCGTATCTAATTTGGTGAATCGTGGTACCTTCCCGGTACTCAACCTTGCACCCGTTAACTTTGACGCAATATTTGCGCAATACGTTAAAAAACGTCAAGAAGAACAAGCAGCCGCTGGCGCAGAAGGCGCACCTAAGCTTGATGCTTAATTAAAACGACGGTGTAAGAGTAAACCTTTTTCATCGTTTTTTTACACATTTACAAATAAATAAGCCAAGGAGCGTCAAGTTGCCAAATTCTAAAAGTGTGACAGTAATTGGCGCCGGTTCATATGGAACCGCTTTGGCTTTTTGTTTATCTCGAAATAAGCATTCGACCTTTTTATGGGGACGAAACTCCCAAGCTATTGAGGCTATGCAACAAGCGCGTTGCAATACTCAGTATCTAGATCAATTTACCTTTCCTGACGCGCTTCACCCGGTAACTGATTTAGCCGACGCTATTGCTAAAAGTACCTATATTTTAATTGTTGTGCCAAGCCATGCCTTTGCCGACAGCCTTAAATTAATTGCTAAATGGATAACACCAGCGCATAAGGTCATATGGGCAAGTAAAGGGCTTGAGCCTAAAACCGGCCGCTTGTTGCAAAATGTCGCCTTAGACATTCTGCCCGCAAATACACCAATAGGCGTACTTTCAGGCCCTACATTTGCCGCAGAAATGGCAGCAGGCTTGCCTACCGCTATCACGCTTTCTAGCGCTAGCCAAGAAATCACGCAAGAATTTGCTATCTTACTGCACGATCCAAAACGCTTTCGAGTCTATTTAAATGATGACTTAATTGGTGTTCAGCTTGGCGGTGCGGTTAAAAACGTAATCGCGATTGGTGCAGGTTTAGCCGACGGCTTAGGCTTTGGCGCAAATGCACGAACAGCATTGATCACCCGGGGCCTGACTGAAATGAAAAGACTGGGAATGTCTTTAGGTGCACAAAGCGAAACATTTATGGGGATGGCATGTTTAGGGGACTTGGTATTAACCTGTACCGACAACCAATCACGTAACCGTCGTTTTGGCCTAGCACTAGGACAAGGCATGACCGTTGATGATGCGATTGAAAGTATAGGCCAAGTGGTAGAAGGCTACCGCAATACTGATGAAGTACACATCCTCGCTAACAAGCAAAATATAGAAATGCCCATTAGTGAACAAATCTATAAAGTACTTTATGAGGGTAAATCAGCAAAAGAGGCGGCGATTGCCTTGCTTAGCCGAGAGCAAACTACCGAGTAAAGATTAGCTAGGTAGTCTTTGCAGATAAGCCTTAACAAGAGATCGCTAACACGCGTTTTCAAATCCCAATTGCCGCCATGACTCATAAACAAACACGGCAACCGCGTTTGACAAATTCATACTACGGCTATTCGCCGACATTGGTATACGCACGCGGCATTGTTCGGGTAATGACATGATCACATCCATTGGTAAGCCCCGAGTTTCTGGCCCAAATAGCAAAGCATCGCCCTTTTCATATTCAACTTCATGATGATAAGCCGTGCCCTTGGTGGTGCAAGCAAACACCCGTTTAGGCTGGCGTTTTTGTAAATACGCTTCAAGGTTTGGGTAGCGCTGGGTATCAGCAAATTCATGATAATCAAGGCCTGCGCGCCTGACCTTTTTTTCATCCCAATCAAAGCCTAGTGGTTCGATTAAATGCAACTGATAACCAGTATTAGCACATAAGCGAATAATATTTCCGGTATTTGGTGGAATTTCAGGCTCGTATAACACAACATCTAACATGGTTTTTCCTATCTTAGCGCGTTTTTTTGATATCAAACGTCAATTATAGCACTAATTGTTTATCTGATTATCGCCATCAAAAAATGTCAGAATGCTTTGTATAACTGGGGTTCTGATCTCGTCTGTCTCAAATAAGATTTCATGTTCGGCATCGGGTACCGTTATCATTCGGGCCGTGGGGATATCATTTGCAAGCGCCTCAATCTTATCATTGTCGACTATTTTGTCGGCTTGCGCTTTAAATACCAAAATGGGAAGCAATATGGCATGTGATTTACGCCTTATTGCTCGCATTGCGATGATTGCTTGTGCTATCCACGTAAAACCAATGCCGCCTAACTGCACTGAAGGGTCTTGCGCCATGACTTTTCTGAATACCTCGTATCGCTTTTCGCACGAGGTTAAACGATTCTTGTAAAATGGATACGCTTGATAATCACCTTGTCCTAAAAAGTATCTTTCAGGCAAATTAAAAGCACGACGGACTGTTAACACTGCACTAACTATTGCATTAATTAGTGTCTCTGGCAGTGGTACTTTTATGCCAATCATTGGCGCACTAAGCACAGCTTTTGTAAATACGCTTGGGTGCTCAAGTAGAAATAAGCTCCCTATTGCACCGCCCATAGAATGAGCAAGAAGATACTTATCAAGCTCACTTTGCTCTGCGGCTTTTAGTAAAGGGTTTAATACTTTGTCGACAAGTGTTTTGAAATCACTCACATAATCGTCAAAATTGCTTACAAAACCAATTTGCGGGTTTTCAGCTAAACGACTAGATTTACCCTGACCTTGATGGTCAAACACAAATACGCTGTAACCATTTTGGTAAAGCTCATACATGAGCTCAGCGTATTTGACTGCGGCCTCAGCGCGCCCTGGCGATATCACAACGCACGCTTTTGCGCCGCTTTTTATGGCACTTGCATAATACAAGTCCACGCCAGCTGCGCTTGTCCAGATACCATCTTTTACAAGGTTTTGATAAAACAACTCATGACAACTTTCGGGATACCGCGAGACCTCTTCTTCATTGCTAATATAATAGGTCATAATCTCTTTACTATTTATTGTCTGTTATTTTTTGGAGGGTGCAAGACTGAGCTATTGGAAATACAAGCCTTAAGCATAAACCACCCAATTCACTAGCAGATATATCAATGCTTCCATGATGCAGCTCAAGCGCGGCTTTGACAATACTTAGCCCTAAGCCTACGCCATTTTCTTCTTGATTGCTTTGTGCTCTATAAAAAGGCTCAAGAATATGAGCAATGTCGTGTTCACTAAGGCCTTGCCCATCGTCTTCAACAACTATCGTCAATGCTTCAACATTATCGTATTTGTCTACGCTATCACTTTTTTGTTCGATTGCACACAGTGATTTCATTACGCGTATTTTAACGACAGAATTTGCATATTTAATCGCATTTCGCACCACGTTCTCAACAGCACTTACAAAGCTGCTTTCAATTAAATCAATGTTTATATCATCAAAATCGTTGATATTAATGTCTTTATTAATTGCTTTCGCTTCAAAATGTAAGTCCGCTATTAATGGCTCAAGTACATGTTTAAGACTACATGGCTTGCACTTAAGCCAGTGGGCTTGGCTTTCATCATTCATTCGGGCTAGTTGGAGTGCCTGGCCAATGAGCTTATCCATAATGTTTATATCTTTTTCGATACGCTCACCGTAGCGCTGCTGCTCATCATTTTGAAGGTTTAACATGCTTGTTGCCAAACTCAAACGAGTCAGCGGCGTTCGCAACTCATGCGATACGTTTGCCATAAGTGCTTTTTGCTGCGATAGGCTTTTTGCCAAATTACTCGCCATATCAAAAATGTCATTGTGCAGTTGTCCAATTTCGTCCTTTCGCAAACTTAAGTCTTTATTTGCTTTATGAATATCCCCAGCCGCAAAATCTTTACTAAGCTCGCTAAGCTGTCTTATCGGTTTTGTGATGGTATATGCAATACCAATACAAGCTGCAATGCCTACCCCTAACGACACCAAAAATGCCCAACTTAAAGCAAATTTTGGTTGTTCATCTCTGCGTAATAGTCGGCCAACAAATAGGGCATGTTCTTGTCCGCTTGTTGTAATGATAAAAGGCCCATAAAACTCTACTTGATTCGTTTTAATGACAAGCGGTGTAGGCGAACTTTTAAGCGCAATAAACTTGGCGGGTTGTGTCATTAAGGGCGCAGGAAAGCCAAGTGTCAGTTCATTAGTTTGCATATTAATGGCCATCATATTCCAACGGCCGCGGGCACTTAAACGACGCAGCGCCCGATTTAATGGCGTGTTTCTATCAAGCTGTCGCTGCAAGTTTGATTGTATTTCGTTGCCGCGCTGATATTGATCTTCAGGCATAGCACTAACCTGCCAAGATTGATTCATAAATCTAGCAACAAAGAACGCGAGTGCCACCATCACAACAACCGTTGCCCAAAACCACACTAAAATGCGCCCAAATAGGGTATTTCGTGGATTGATTTTGTGAATAAAAGCGTTGAATTTGGTCATTTATGTCTCTAAATGCATCAAATAACCGTTGCCACGAATTGTTTTGATAATGTCGTTGACGCCGTTTTTAGCCAGTTTTTTTCTAATGTTACTAACATGCATGTCTAGACTTCTATCAAATGCACTCAATTTACGTCCTAAGACAGACTCACTTAATAGCTCTTTGCTTTGTAGCTGACCTGCGTTTTTCATTAATTGAGCCAGTAACATAAATTCAGTCGCCGTCATTTCAATCTGAACATTATTGATAGAGACGCTTTGATTGGCCTCATTGACATCGACATTATGTAAGCTTAACTGCTGAGGCTGACTAAAACCATGTTTATGGTCAAGGCGACGAATAAGCGCTTTAATGCGAGCCACTAGCTCGCGCTGATTGAAAGGCTTAGGTAAGTAATCGTCTGCGCCTAATTCTAGGCCCATTATTTTATCAAAATCATCGCCTTTTGCCGTTAGCATAATAACCGGGATAGCCGAGAATAGACGCAAGCGCTTCAAAGTCTCAAACCCATCAATTTCTGGCATCATTACGTCTAACAATAACAAATCATATTTAGTGCGCTTTATCGCCTCTAAGCCGTTAATTGGAGAGTTTTCAACGCTTAAATCAAAACCCTGCATGCGTAAGTAGTCACTTAGTAGCTCTGTTAAGGCGATATCATCATCAATAATAAGAATTTTATTCATTTTACATTTTCATTTATGTATTTAAGTCTATATGAGAGGCTTGCTATTTACTCTGCTTGGTTCTTTATTTAGTTGTTTGCTTAGTTCTTTGCTTAGTTCTTTGCTTAGTT
>CAYURD010000012.1:0-7069 GCA_964446865.1 uncultured Glaciecola sp. | reverse complement strand
CTTAGTTATACTTCCTAGTAAAACACATTCTAAAAGCGATTGTAAAAAGTATTCAGACTATCCCGTGCACCTTTACAAAAGCTTTACACTTGCTTGGCGTTAATTTGCATTTAAACGCCTATTATAATCAGGCAAGCAAAATAACTTGAACTGTAAACGTAAACTGTAAAAAGAACGCTTCAAGTTAACGATTAAATATTAACGCTTTTACAGCGAGGTTTTTATGAAGAAACAAATGACAACGTTAGTGATATCACTGTGTTTAGGTTTAGGGGCAGTCAGTAGTGTTGCTGCCGATATGAAACGAGATATCAAGCACTTAAAACAGCTAGATTTAAGTCAGCAACAAGAGCAACAAATCCGTGCGATAGTAAAACAAACACGCGAAGATAACAGTGTTTTTAAAGGTGAAAAGCAAGAAATTAGATTGCAAATGCGCGACCTGATGGAGATGCCAGCCTGGGATGCCGCGCAAGCCGAAAGTATTTTTAATACTCAGTTTGAATTAGGCCAAACCGCGGCGCTTAATAGGGCTAAAGCCAAAAACCAAATCTATAATTTATTAACACAAGAGCAACAAGACGAATTGAGCCAAAAAGCGGCCGCAAATGCAGATAGACGTGATAATGCGTCAAATGAAAATAAGCCAAGGAAAAAGAGACGAGGTGGCGACCTTAGTCTACAGAAACTGAAAAAAGCGCTTTCATTAAGCGATGAGCAATTTGATGCAATAAAGGCCATCAGACAAGAGGCCAAAACTGAGATGCAGGCTTATCGCGATGCGATGAAATCGCAAAAAGCAGCGTTACGTAGCATCACTCAATCTGATTCATTTGACGAAGATGCGTTTTTAGCACAATTAGCGAGTGCTAACGATCTAAAACTCGCTGTAAGAATGATTCAAAGTAAAGCTCGATACGACAGTTTATCTTTACTAAACGACGAGCAAAAAATAAAAATGAAAAAAATAATGAAAAAGATGAAAGAAAAACGTCGGTAATCCGGTTTTATATTGTGACATGCTTGAGTCGTTAATGACCTTAACAACCAACATGCCCGATTATGTAAGAGATTATGTAACCTTTCCCTAAAGTTGATATTGCTAACAATATCTTTGATGCTCGCATTGCCTAATGCGAGCTTTTTTTTGTCTGTAAATCAGTCGATAGGCGCAAGTACATCAAAGGTGCTTACAATGTTCAAGCCTCGCAATAACAGCCGCTTGCATCAGTATCCACTCGCATATTTTGCTGTGCTTTTTGTGTGGGTGATAAGCTAAGCCACTGGCTTAATTGTGCGTCAATCTCTCCAGTTTGCGCAAAGCAACCGCTACCTCGTGAATACGGGCCTAAATATATAATTTTTCCACCTTGACTCATCGCAATAACCGCAGGCGTTGAAGGTACAAACTGCTTTAGTTCAGGATGAGTCTTTAGCGACACTGTATGCGTTATAAATTTGTTTTCTAAGGCCCACTTATCAATCTTTTGCTGGTGAGGTCGCGCTAACCATTCGCAATAGCAGTTTTCTTGTACAACATGGAAAATAAGCCCTTTATCACTTGCGCTGTCAAACAAATAACTACTTAATTGGCGTGTTAAGTCAGCTTCAAACGACATAGACATGAGCGATTGAGAGAGCGTTAGTTGAGGATCAAAATAAGACTTTGAAGCGCTTGATAAACCAAAAATGACGGCGCTTGCTGCTATAAACCAAAAGCCAACAACGCCATACATGATTTTTTTAGGTAAATGCATAGACATGCAATGTAACGAGGATTTTTTTAATCGAGCTTAAATTGTGTAAGCTGGCCATTTAATTCATCGGCTAATCGGTTGAGCTCTGTAACGTCTTGTTGCAAATACTGTACTTGTTGACGCTCTATTTCAAACAATTTATTGAGATGCTCTGTTGATTGACTCACAGAGCCTGTCTCTTCTGCTTGTTGACTCGCAGATTGTGCAACATGATTAACGTGATCATTCACTAATTCAATATTAGTAAACACTTCTGACATGTTATTAGTCGCTGATTGCGATGACTCTACGGCAACTTCGACTAAGTTTACGCAATTATTCATGTTATCGACAGAGTTATTGGCACTATCAGTGAGCAAAGAAGTAATCTTTTCTATTTCTTCGGCACTTTCTTTGGATTTTATGGCTAAGTTTCTAACTTCGTCAGCAACGACTGCAAAGCCTCTACCATGCTCTCCGGCTCTTGCCGATTCGATGGCAGCGTTTAAGGCAAGTAAGTTT
Organism: uncultured Glaciecola sp.; assembly: GCA_964446865.1. Classification (GTDB taxonomy): domain Bacteria; phylum Pseudomonadota; class Gammaproteobacteria; order Enterobacterales; family Alteromonadaceae; genus Glaciecola. The sequence goes on along the minus strand of CAYURD010000012.1, from coordinate 4,811 downwards.
GTTTGCTCTGCGACTGATTTTATGGATTGCATGACCGAAGAAATATTTTCGCACTTAGCGCTTAAGTCACTAATAGCATGAGCCGACGTCTCAAGCGTTGATTTTAATTCGCCTATGCTCGAACTGCTTTGCTGTATTGATTCACGCGTTTCTTGTGTTTTTTGTTTAGCACTGTTTGCTATTTGATTAACGTCTTTTGATAAGGTCGCGACTTCAGTAATACTTTGAGTGACGTTTTTCATTGCATCTGCTATTAGCACTACTTGGCTGTTTTGTTCGCCCACGGTATGGTCGAGTTCATCTGAAGAACCCTTCACTTTGCCAGTTATATCTACCAAGTTTGATACCACAACGTTGGATTTTGAAGCTAGGTTTTTAACGGCGCTGAGCATATTTTGTAAGGCCACTAGATCTGGATGATTGGGAATATTTTCGCTTGCCAAGTTTATCGTTCCTGACTGGGCCATAATTTTTGCAATTGACAAATTGAGTTGAGCAGCAACTCGATGCTCTTTGGCCGCGCCATGTGCCATAAAACTTAACAAAGCGCATTCGGCGACGGCAAATGCTGCATGGATAATAAGTATCATAAGCGCAGGCTTTGCATCTTCAAACACCAAAATACTGCCGCCCATACTTTGTGATATAAAACCAAGTAAATGATGCACGGCAATCACCACAGTGGCGGTTACTATTACTTTCCAATCGCGGAAAACAAACATAAATGCCATCATGACAAAGACTTGAAAGTGCATTTCAGTCATGCCCATTGTTTGCTGTATATGAAGCGATGCCATCAACTGCGTAGCAATCGCCACAATATGTTTACTGATTACGTCGTTTGGGCGAGATAAACTAAAATAAGCGGGTAATAAAATAATAACAAGGCCGCCAACAGCGCCTAACAGTAATGTGTCAGTCATGACGCCAATGCCTAAAGCAAGAAAATATTGAAACCCTAAGACCCCAATAAATAAGCGATGGTTTTTGATGTTTTCACTGTCGAGTGTCTGTTGCTGCATTACATTAGCCTGTCGTAATAAAATTTCTATGCAGTCTTTATCGACTGACAATGCAAACTAATGAGGATAATTTGTTAAATAAATATGCTTTAATTAAATATTCGCAAGTTATGAATATTTATATATTTTTATTGCATATTTATTAAAAACCTTTATCCTATCGTCAAATTCAACAATTTTTTTAAAATTACGAAAGGTCTGTCGTGTTACGTTTTTCATTTTTACATACGCTTACATCACCCTCGCGCAAGTATTCTGCTACTATTCGACGATAGTAAATCAAGTAAAATCCTTCTCCTTTCTCTCTTTATTTAACAAAATAAGATTAAAATATGTATTCAGTTTGTATTGTTGGCGCTAGTGGTTACACCGGTGCAGAATTAATTAAAATCATATCAAGACATCCTGCACTTTCCTTGGAAGCTTGCTATGTGTCTGAAAATAGTCAGTACGAAGGTAAACTAATTAGCGAAGTTCATCCTGAATTGTCGTTTATATGTGATATGCCAGTGCTTGCGCTTAAATCAGCTGACATCGCTAGCATTAAAAATAAGTTTGATATTGCATTTTTAGCCACACCACACGAATTTAGCCATGACCATTTACCGGCATTACTTGGCGGTAAAACAAAGGTATATGATTTGTCGGGCGCTTACAGACTGTCTGATACAAACGTTTTTGCAGCTAACTATGGCTTTACGCATGAACATGAACGCACACTACAGCGCGGCGTATATGGTCTGGCCGAATGGCATACAAATGCGATAAAAACTGCCGATTTTATTGCCGTGCCAGGGTGTTATCCAACGGCTTCGTTACTCGCCTTAAAACCCTTAGTTGAGAATCAACTTATTGATAGTCAGCAAATGCCGGTTATCAATGCAACAAGTGGCGTTAGCGGTGCCGGTAAAAAAGCCTCGAATACGACAAGTTTCTGCGAAGTTAGCTTACAAGCCTACGGAGTATTGAGCCATCGTCACATGCCAGAAATAGAGCAATATGCGAACACGTCTGTTATTTTCACGCCGCACCTTGGCAATTTCAAACGAGGTATCTTAGCCACTATCACCGCCTTCGTTAAAAGCAAGGTTACCTTAAACGATATACAAGATGCTTATGCACTTGCCTATGCTAATCAGCCTTTAGTGCGAGTAAGAGATAGCATGCCCAAATTAGATCAAGTTACTCAAACACCATTTTGTGATATCGGATTTGCCTTCGACCCGTCTAAAAAATGTATTGTTGTTACCAGCGCAATTGACAACCTGCTAAAAGGCGCGTCGTCTCAAGCCGTGCAGTGTTGTAATATTCAGCTTGGATTAGAGCAAACCACGGGCTTGTTGTAATATGCAAACACAATCGCATTTGCCTCCTGTTGTCATCAAAGTTGGTGGTAGCTTTTTTACAAGCTTATTAAATACGCCAAATAACCATGACAAAAGCAAACAAGGCGCGCTCAATAACACTTTGTTAAATGTTTTAGGAAAACTACACCAACAAAAACGTCCTGTAGTACTTGTGCATGGCGGCGGTGAGCAGGTACTAACACGTTTACAAGACTTAGGCATAAAAAGCGAAAGAAAAGACGGTCTACGAGTCACGCCCGACGAACACATGCCAGTGGTTACCAGCGTATTAGCAGGTGAATTAAACAAGCAATTGGTCGCGGTAAGTGCAAAATATGACATTAATGCCGTTGGCATTAGTTTAGCCGATGGTAATTTGGCAAACTGTGTTGAGCATAAAGCCAACATTGGTGCAGTAGGTGAGCCACACGAAAACAGTGACGCATTGTTAAAAGCACTTTTTAAGGTCAATATGATGCCGGTTGTTGCGTCTGTCGGAAAAGATCAGCATGGTCGTTTGTATAATGTTAATGCCGACCATGCAGCTATTTGTATTGCAAAACTATTAGACACAAAACTATACTTTTTTGCAGACGTTAAAGGTGTTTTAGACGAAAATAAACAACTTATCGCAGAACTTAACAGTACGCGTTGTGACGATTTAATAAAAAATAACGTCATCACAGATGGCATGATAGTCAAGGTAAAAGCCGCGCAATTTGCAGCGACACAAATTCAACAAGCCGTCACCATCGCGAGTTGGGATGCTGCACATGATATTTTACTTAACAATTTAGCAAAGGGAACTGAAGTGCTCCCAATTGATAAACCTTAGCATTAATATTTATTATGCTAACAAACCAAATAAGGATACGTTTTGCATTTACTTAGTTTCAGTGATTGGTCATCAGAAAAAGCCAAGTCACTTTTAAAATTTGCATTAACATTAAAACAAAAACCTGAGGATTTTGGACAACCACTTGCTGGAAAGTCTGTCGTCGCTCTTTTTGAAAAGCCATCTTTGCGAACACGTGTGAGCTTTGATATTGGCATAAACAAACTTGGCGGGCACATGGTATATGTTGATAGCCAAGGGCAACCACTGCGTAAACGCGAAGATCCCAAAGACGTTAGCGAAAACATAAACCAGTGGGCAGATGCGATAGTTGCGCGCGTATACGAACATCAAACATTAGTAGAAATGGCGCAAGTCAGTAATATTCCCGTCATCAATGCCTTATGCGATATGTATCATCCATGCCAAGCATTAGCCGACTATTTGTCCTTAAGTGAAACCTTTGGCGATATTAGCGGAAAAACCATCGCCTATGTTGGCGATGGCAACAATGTCACTCATTCACTGTTAATATTGGGTGTTTTATTGGGTTGTCATCAAGTCGTTATTACACCAAAAGGTCATGAAATAGACGCGAACATCGCCAAAAAGGTATCTAACATGGCGGCAGATCAAGGTGTCAACTTTAGCATAAGTAACCATGTAGACACCTTAGACAAGGCTGACGTGATATATACCGACACCTGGTTGTCGATGGGCGATGATACGCCGCTTTCTGACATAAAAGACAAATTTATGCCTTATCAAGTTAACGCTGCATTAATGCAGCAGTCGGGTGCGACACATGTTATGCATTGCCAACCCGCCCACCGAGATTTAGAAATTACGGGTGAATTAATGGATTCACCGTCTTCATTATTAATGAGACAAAGCGAAAACCGCCTGCATGCGCAAAATGCCATTCTTTGTCACTTAATAGCCAATATCGATTTACAGCAGTATTAGAGGAAGTCATGTCACAAAATACCAATAGAAGCGGACTCGATAAGTCCAAAGTTAACAAAGTCGTCCTTGCTTATTCAGGTGGTTTAGATACTAGTGCCATCGTGCCATGGCTAAAAGAAAACTATGATTGCGAAGTGGTTGCCTTTGCTGCCGACGTTGGCCAAGGCGAAGAAGAGTTAGAGGGTTTAGAAGAAAAAGCCATCGCCTCTGGCGCGAGTGAATGTCATATTGTTGACCTTAAAGAACAGTTTGTTAGCGAGGTAATTTACCCAACAATTACAACCGGCGCTGTATACGAAGACGATTATTTACTTGGCACGTCTATGGCGCGCCCAATTATTGCGCAAGCACAAGTCGACGTGGCTCGTAAAACGGGTGCAGACTCACTCAGTCATGGTTGCACAGGCAAAGGCAATGACCAAGTTCGCTTTGAAGGTGCATTTGCTGCCCTCGCCCCCGATTTACCTGTTATCGCTCCGTGGCGCGAATGGGATATGGTATCGCGTGAAGACTTACTTGATTACTTGGATAGTCGCAACATTACAACAAGTGCATCAGCCACTAAAATATACAGCCGCGATGCAAACGCATGGCACATATCACACGAAGGTGGCGAATTAGAAGATCCATGGAACGCGCCAA
>CAYURD010000011.1:52939-59931 GCA_964446865.1 uncultured Glaciecola sp. | reverse complement strand
CATCATCCAGATCCCCGCCTTCGCGGGAATGACTTGGGTTATGTGAGCGAGCGGCGATGTTTCAAGCTAGCTTGTTGGCAGAGGTAAGGTTAGTACAAACTCGGCGCCTAAGAGTTCATCAGAGGTTTTGACGGTTATACTGCCACCATGTAACTCAGTAATTCTTTTTACGATAGCGAGGCCAAAACCGTGGCCTTGCTTATTTTCATGTTTGCCTCTAATGAATGGTTTAAACACGTCTCTCAATAAACTTTCATCGATGCCTGTTCCGTTGTCGGCAATGCTTATTAATAACTGACGGCCTTTCATTGTTAGGCTTAGTTTGACTTCGCCATTGCCATATTTAACAGCGTTATCCAACAAATTGTTGATTAGCATTCGCCAGTATTTAGGGTCGATATTCACAACAATGGGGTAATCTGGAAAATGTGTAGTAATACGCGGATCGCGATGCTGCTTATGTTCATTTTGCTCAATGTTATCAATACATTCTTGGATAAACGCACTTACATCAATGGGCGTTAAATCGAGCTGTACTTTATGCTGGTCAAGTCGTGCATACTGCAATAATGTTTCAACCAGTCGCTGCATTTCGCCAATGTCATTGTTGATATCAGCTTCGTATTTTGCTCGCTTGTCTAAGTCGTCTATTTCACTTAAGGTATCTACGCCAAATTGTATTCTTGCCAGTGGCGTTCTTAAGTCGTGAGAGACTGCGCTCGTTAACAGTTTCATATCAGATACTAAGTCTTCAATTTGTTGCGCCATATTATTGAATTCATGCTCAATCTCGCTGATATAGGAGGTTTTTGACGTATTAACGCGAATTGACAAGTCCCCTTGACCAAAAGCTCTAGCACTATTGGCAAGTGAAACTAGTCGTTTAATTAATGGATAAAGCCACACTAATAAAAGCAGAACAAAGCCCGCGTAAAATAATGAGGTGAAAAGATAGTTAATAGCATCTTGCTCTTCAGAAAATTCATGGCTTGCGGTTTTGAGCACCAGTACTTCGCCAGATTCTCCAAGGCTATAGTAGAAGCTTATGCTATCGCTCGTTTCTAAGACCAAACTTTCGCCATTTTGCATATTTGTTTTAAGAGATGCTGGCAAACCCAAAGCGGTGAATGTTTCGAGTTTTAGCTCATATTGGTACTGAGTATCTGGTGTAAATTGCTGCCAATCTCGCACAAAAGCGTACTTGTCTTGTCGCGACTCGATGGTTTTTGCTAGCTGTTCCCCTATAGCTTTAATCATATCAATGTTGTTAGACGCCTCAGTGCTTTCTTGTTTTGTGTATTGCTCATAAGCGAAGTCAACAATCGATCCTATGCCAATGGTGGCAATAACAGCCATTACTATTAAAGAAAGAGTTAAAGGGCGGGTAAAGGCTCGTGTAATCATCTTTATTCCCAAGCGTCTGCAAGAAATAAGTAGCCCTTGCCCCATACTGTTTTGATGCGTGTTGCTGGGTTGCTGGTATCCCCTAATTTTTTGCGAATTCGAGATATCTTTAAATCGATTGAGCGGTCAAACCCATCATAATCAAAACCCCGTAGCTGCGTGATTAACTCGGTCCTTGAGACAATTTCACCGGCCTGATCCGCTAAAATCCAAAGCAATTCGAATTCGGTCGTAGAGATATGGATAATTTCGTCTTTATAAATGACTTCTAGCTTTTGGCGATCAATGACTAAATTGTTAAAGTGCAAAGTGGTGTTTTGCAATAGCTTGCTATTATTTTGGGCCTTGTCTTCGCTTGATTTTTGCTGACGCTCAAGATGCTTTCGAATACGAGTCAACAGGGCTCTTGCGCGCACTGGTTTAGTTAAATATTCGTCAGCACCCATTTCGAGCCCAAGTACTTCATCTATTTCTTCGTCTCTGGCGGTGACCATAATAATACTGTTTTGAAAGACCGGCCTAACGGCTCTACACACATCAAAGCCGTCTATATCGGGCAGCATTCCGTCTAAAATAACCACATCAGGTGGTGAGTGTTCAATTGCATTAATGGCGTCTTGGCCACTTGCTACATGCTCAACTCGATCAAATTTAGGACGCAAATATTCTAGCATCCAATTCGCTAATGCTAAGTCGTCCTCTACAATTAGAATATGTGCTCGCTGACTATCCATATACTATGTTAAAACATTCTCCATCTAGAGTGGCCACGTTTATTCTTTTTATACACCCAAGCAAGCTCTAGCGTGGCAGAGGCTAATACTGGCGTGGCAGAGTCTAATACTGACGTATTATGATTATCTTCTGGGTTTTCTTTGTGATGTTTTTTAATGGTGAACACTATATTTTTATCAGTGGCTATTTTTAGTGTTGTGCTACCTTCTTTTTCTGACTCCCAACAAGCAAGCGATTGCGTGTGTTGAGACGAATATAAGCAATAATTACCCTTTTGCGAAAGTTGCCATTTAATAGTGACATCGCCATAACAGATATTCCCCTGATTTAAAGAAACACATTGTCGAGGTTCTACAAAGATACCATCTTCTGTGTTTTGAGCACTCACCATATATGAGTTTATGGTGAGTAATATACATAGTGTGATTGCAACAAATAGCTTAGTTATATTCATTTACCAAGCCTCTTAAAACACATAGCTAAACAAAATGCCAAGCTCTTTTTTAGCTTCGCTTCTATCATCAAATTGGCTGGTGATTTGAATTATGGGACTCTCAGTTATGCTGCTTGAATACTGGGTATAGCGAGCATATGCTTCAAACAGCGTATTTTCAGACATAGGATAGCTAGCAATTACTTGCAATGTAGCGTCAATGCCAGCGGATGCATCATAAGGCGCTAAACCTGTGTTTTGTAACGCTTCACTTGGCTCAAAATAATGGTCGAGTATGTTTTCAGAGCGATACTCTAGGCCCGCAGTGGCGTATACCTCCCAGTTTTTGATTTGCCACGAATGGCCAGCCCAAAGAGAGGCATAAATACCATCATCGTAGTCATCTCCAAGTAATAATGGCGCAACTAAAAATTGCACGCTGCTTTTATCGAATGTGCCAGTTGCGCGAAGCCCGAGCATTTGACTTGCGTCTCTTTTATCTACCACGAAGCTATTGGGTAAGATGCCTTCAGGGTCAACGAGTAAAGCCTTAACTTCAGTTTCGCCAAACGCTTTTACTGTGGTAATGTCAAAATTCCACGAGTCAGTGTTATAAAAATTATAGCCAATGTTTAAGCCCTCTTGACGTTCATTTGCACCAAAGGCTGCTTCAATAAATAAACCAATATCCGTTTGATAGCGACCATTAACAAATATGGCGAAACCATTTTGTTCTGACTCAAAAGGGTTCTGATCGTATTTATAACCCACGCCCACTTTTAAGAACCCGCCGCTGTAGCTATCGTCTTCAGTATTTTCTTTTGCAAAGGCTGTGGCAGTTAACCCAGTCGATAAAAGGGCTAAGCTTGTACAAAGTGCAGTAATGCTAAATTTCTTCATGTTTTTCCTATTCTCGTTGACTTCATTTCACGAAGAAATATTAATTGAATCCCCACACTATAGACGTAACGTGATTGCTCAATCTGTACCAAATTGTATCAGCTTTTGTTTTTTTGTAGCACAAATAATCAATAAGGAGTAAGTTAGTCAATCATGAGCGATTTAGGCAAGCCTTCTCTTCCTAGCAACGATCGAAATGCGAGCATCGATATTCTTCGAGGTATCGCCCTTGCCGGTATGTTGTTGGTCAATAATCCTGGGTCGTGGTCAAATGTTTACTGGCCGCTTTTGCATGCGCCTTGGCATGGCTTAACGCCTACCGATTTAGTATTCCCATTCTTTTTGTTTGTTGTTGGCGCCTCTATGGCATATTCCTTTGTTCATCAAATTGAGACTCGTCAATTTAGGTGGTTAGGTATTTTTAGAAGGGCGTTTTTACTGATACTAATTGGCGTGCTCTTAAGCGCATTTCCCTACCAGCAGCCAATATCTGAATGGCGTTTGCCTGGTGTTTTGCAGCGCATTGGTTTGTGCTTTTTGTTGGCTTGTTTTGTGTTGAGGTTTTGTCGCCCTAAACAGATCATTCTGGTCTCGGTAATAAGCCTTATGATCTATTGGCTAGGACTCTATGGCTATTCTGATAGTCCTTATGCGATGGATAGCAATTTAGCGCGCAGTATTGATTTGATGATTTTTGCAGAAAGCCAATTATACAAAGGTTACGGCTTGGTGTTTGATCCTGAAGGCGTTTTAAGTACCCTGCCAGCAACCGTCACAGTACTCTTGGGGTATCTGAGCGCACATTATTTGCGTGCCTTAAAAAATGATACCGATAAAATCAAATGGCTGCTTGTTGTGGGTCTATTTACCAGCGTAGCAGGCTTAATTTTCTCTATGGCATTCCCAATTAACAAGAGTTTATGGAGCAGTACTTTTGTGCTTGTCACAAGCGGAATTGCCTGCATCTTGCTTGCACTCATTATTGCATATTGGGATAAAGGAAAGCGCCGTTTTGGTCTGCAATGGCTGCGTATTTATGGCAGCAATCCAATTTTGCTTTTTGTGCTAGCTGGGCTGCTGGCGCGTATTCTCAATTTAATTAAAGTTGACACCCAAGTGGGTGAATTGAGCATTAAACACCTCTTGTATCAAACTTTAGCAGATGTGTTTCCTGAAAAAATAGCATCACTGATATTTGCTTTAGGGTTCATGCTGGTATTTTATTTGCTCGCGTTGCTTTTGTATAAGCGTAACATCTTTATCAAGCTATAAAATAAATTTGCAAAGCTATTACCACAAAGGTAATATTACCTCAAAGGTAAATGGAATTCAAAAGTGGCAATAGTATCTATTCACTCCACAAAGCTAAGGAGTATTTGGGAGCTCGATGATTTGACCGTGCTACCAAACACATACCGATATCAAGTCAGAGATATTTTGTTTGATATTGATGCGGCCCATAAAGTCTCCGATTTACTAGACATTGGCGCTGTTCAATATGACCCTGACCATAAAGATTGTTGGTCAGTCACGATTACTGTTAATAGTGTAGAGCCATGCGGAGCAGTCACTTGTCAATTTTGGGAAGGCGATTGTTATAATGTTGATTTAAGAGAATATGAACCATGAATGTCCCTGAGTTTGTAAATGCCTCACCTAGAGTGGAGCGCTCCGAGAACTTATACCGTCCTCATCCTGGCGAAGTCTTTGCTAGGCGCTGCTTGGCAGTGAGCGGCTTAAAGCAGCCTCAAGCGGCTGAGATAATTGGCATTTCAACAAAGCATTTATCGCGCTTTATTAATGGACACGTCAGTGTTGGCGTAGATTTAGCCAGAAAGCTTGAGGCGTGCACCAAAGTTAGTGCTCAAGCTTGGTTGCACTATCAAACGCAGTATGATTTGTATAGCACGGCAAAGCTTGAAAAATCATCCATTTTATTGTCTGCTTAAAAATCAGGTTTTATATGTAAGGGGAATTTTGTTATTGTCTGACGCATAATAATAATGTCAATTTTGTCTAATTGGTGACGCGTGCGTGCTTTTCTAATCTTGCTTCTTGTTTTTATTCATCATTTTGCTGTTGCAAAACCAACAGATATTCAGCTTGTGGCGCTTAAAAACGACACTCCCTTTGCGTTTGTAAATAATGATACTTCTAGCGGTCTTTTACCTGAGTTATTAGCCCAAGTTAGCAAGGTAATGCCAGAGTATAATATCAAATTGGATCATGTATCTTTTCGCGATATTGAGAATAGAAAATTGCCCCAAAATACGCTTGGGTTTTTAGGCGCGTATTTTCGAATTAATGAATGGAATGATGTTTATCCATATTCTTATCCTATTTACCATGAGCAAATGTGTATTGTTTGCACTAATCAAAATAACGAAGGAATCAAATTAAAATCAAATAAAATTTGGCCTGAAGACTACAAAGACGCCAAGTTAGGTACCGTGAGAAACTATTCGGGTTGGGAGACCTATGGCGTTGATGCCAGAAAAATCGGTACCATGAATGTGTTTGAATACCCTAATCCTGAATTGGCAATTATGGCAGTGCACAAAGGCTTAGTAGATTGCGTCTTGTTTGAAGAGACTGTCTTTCATTCGCTTGTTAAAGAATATACCAAGTCTAACAAGCTATCTAAATCACATAGCCTTGTCGTCTCAACTAGATTGCAACGCGACTCATTGCATATTGCGTATTTTGCGGACGCGCTTGATGAAAAAAATGAAGGCTTTATCAAAGCGTTTGATAAAGCCTTTGCCAAGCTTTTAATGGAAAACAAGCTGAAGCCAATTTATGATAAATATGGCGTGCGATACTAGGGCCTGTTGAGCTTCAATTTATTTATCTAATCAAATGCCATTGCGTTTGGCGACCCGCTAAATACCACACTGTTTTCCCATCAAAAACGGCACTTTGTTCCAGTTTTACTTGGATCCACTGGTCATCCCATTCTGGCAATTGTGTGGCAATATTGCCTTCTATTGCATAGCCAGTATTCGGATACAATTTCCAGTCGCCTCTAATAGGTGTCGGCCCTTGATTATCCCACATGCCAATTGTTGGACCCGCAGCATGGCCTACAAACCCCAATGGATGAGTGTAAGTGCTGCTTTTAATACCTTTTGATTCAGCTTCTTTCATAGTGTTAGCTAAAATCTCATTACCAGTAAGCCCTGTTTTATAATTACTGGTAAGAATATCTTGCCACTCATTACCAATTTTGAGTGCTTGCTTTAAACCCGCTGGCGCATCGGTTTCGTTCATTTTTAATACGTAGCCCATTTCTTGAGTGTCGGTACATAATCGCAAATAACAAATGCCCACATCGGTGTGCAAAATATCGCCCGGCATGACAATGCGGTCGCTTTTGCCCATAAACACGTCGCCTTCTTTGGTATCGTCACCTTGACGTTGAATATTGACGTACGGCTGAAACCAAGGGCGCAGCTGTAGCTCTTCAAAACGCTCACGAATGTACCACGCGATGTCATCGGTACTAGTCACGCCAGGTGTA
>CAYURD010000011.1:31585-52929 GCA_964446865.1 uncultured Glaciecola sp. | reverse complement strand
ATTTATTGGAAAATGCTTCAGCAATAACGCCACGCGCTAAGGTCACCACTTGAGGGTAAACGGCTAGTTCTTTTTGACTGCGAGTTTCCATCCAGCGCACAACCAAATTTTCGGCGCTCACTAAGCGCTTTTCATATTTGGAGGGTAATACTCTAACTAGTTCTTTGTGTAAGCCTACACTTAGGCCGTCGGCTAGGGCCCAATCTTTGCTAATATTAATACCAATGCGCTTTGGATCACGCTCGGCGATTACTTCTGCGAGTCGCTGCCATTGTTGTTCTACTGTACCGCCGTCCCAAACAGTAGGGTATAGCTCACCAATTGGATATCGACTTACACTAAAACGTTCTACGCTACCGTCATCTTTTTTCGAAAAAACAAGTAAGGTTGTACGTCTTGCAGCAAATGTGGGCTGTGGCACGAGTGTATAAAAAAGCTTATCTTCGCCGTATTCTCGGTTGATCACTAACCACATATCTAAATCTGCTTCTGCCATTAGTTGTGGGAGCAAGTTATCTAAACGATCGACTACCATGTCATTAAGCGGTTTGACACGCTCCTTATACGAGAGTACGTCAGGCAAAACAGGTATTGTTCGGCCTTGGTCATAATCTTTCGCGGTTAATGAAAACGAAAGAAGGCATAAAATGATGAGGCTGTATTTTATTGTCATTATGTTTGCGTCCATCGGTTGAGTTTATCAGCTTATAAACGGGTTACTTATTGTCTGAGTTGAGACCTGGAATGGGTCGTAGCTTAAAATCGTACCCATCTTTTATAGTTTGTATCGATGCTAAGATCATGGCTACGGTTAAATCTTCTATGGTTTTTTTGTCGGTCATTTTCCTATTAAGGCATTGACCAGCGGCTTCAGGTAAGCCAAAAGAGATATCGACGGCAGGCGTTGCTAGCGACAAGGGAATATCAAAAGTTTTAGACACAATATCTGCTAAATAGTTAACAGCGACGTCACGCCCGTATTCAGTTGGACCACCTACCGAAGACAAGCTTGGATCTGATTGTAGTCGACTAATCAATAGGCCTTTTTCATCAATATAATTAAGATAAGCGTGCGTCACACCGCGCACTAGTTGTTCTAGCGTTGAGGCCTCTAGCACAGCTTTATGTTGCGCAGAACGTAGCGATTTCATCTCGCGTTTATAAAGTGCTTGCAATAGGTCAGTTATGCTTGGGAAGTACGAATATACGGTCGATTTGCTAATGTTAAGGGCTTTTCCTATTTGCTCAACACTCACTGCAAATACACCTTGTTCTGACACAATAGAAGCGGTGTATTTAAGTATTTCCTGTTCCCGTTGCTCTGGGCTAAGCCTGACACGAGTTTTCTTTATTTTGTTCATAATATTAACTGTTAAGCATTAATCGCTTAGTCTATTTTTGGTAGCTTAATGTGTTTATGACTCAAATGCATTAATAAAATGCGTGTCTAATCACTTAGTGTATACGCCTAATTATTTAAAAACGCATCAAGGGTAACAAGTACCTCATCTGCGTGATCTAAAAATGGAGAGTGACTGTCAGTATCAATGACCTTTATGCTTAGGTCGCTAAAATAACCAGGAATCGCGTCAAACACGTCACTGGTAAAGGCAGGATCGTTTTTTGACCAAATGAGCAAGCTCGACACGCTCACATCGGCCACTTTACTGGGCCAAAAATCTTGTTCCTTAATTTTATCAAAATAAGGGATGTTTGCGCGGTACCACTTTACTGCAGATTGTGCTGCATTATCTTGCTCCCATGCATATAAATATGACTGTTTAAATTGGTCATCAACATGGCCCTTCTCATGCAAATGGGATATCCCACCCCAGAATAGTTGAGCGCCGCGTAGACTAAACATGGTTTTTGCCAGCCAACTGTCAAGCTTGTCAACATATTTGGAGCGTTCTCGTTGCGCTTCGCTTTGCTGTAGCACACTCAAAAAAACATTTGTCGCGACACCATTAATGAGTACTAGTTTAGATACTCGTTCTGGGTACAATTGCGCCGTTGTCCACGCGATAGCGGCTCCCCAGTCATGTCCGACTAATATGACCTTTTTGTTTGGCGATAAAGTGTTTGCGATCCCGATTAAGTCAGATACTAGTTTTTCAATGTGATAGTCAGAGATGTTCTCTGGTTTGTCAGAATATGCATATCCTCTTGCATCAAAGGCTACCGCCCTGTATTGCAAACCCACTTTTTCAATCATTTTGTACCAAGCATCGGCGAAATAAGGAAAGCCGTGCACAAACAACACCAATTCACCTTGTCCTTTTTCGATATATCGAAAAGTTAAACCATTCACTTCCAGATATTTATTTGCATAGCCCATTTCACTTTGTGTTTTTGGTTGAGGGTTTCTTTCAACTTCAGAACAAGCCATAAGCAATATTGTGATAAGTAAAACGCTTAAATATCTACACATTTAATAAGCTTAATGAATAATGCATTTTTACGATCCTATTTATAGCAATTATTGACAATATATTAATCATTTATGTATCCAAAAATACCAAATTAAAAACATTAATGAATATAAGTGCAATAAAAAATTTACATTTAGTTTAGGTTGTAAATAATATTAAATGCAATAAATCACTGTATTAAAAGTATTTATTAATGTCTGTCGTTGAGTGTCTTTATAATTATTAGTTAAAAGTAAGTATTATGTTATAAAAAATATTTGACTAATGTATATATGTTCATTAACGTACAATTTAAATGTGTATAACTTGTACAACTAATAATTTTCGTACCGTGAAAAGCGGGTGCGAGCAAACGAAACAAGCCTACAGTAACCATTAAAACCGTTGCAGGAGAATAGGATTATGCAAGACCCCAAAAAAGAGCTGTTTAGATGTTCAGCACTATCTATCGCGGTGCTAAGCGCGATCTTTCTAAATAGCGCTCATGCTAATACGGCAATGACTAATGCCGAGCCTCTACCTAATACTGCAGAAAGTGCGGTGGTAGCTGTACAAGAAGAGCAAGCAGACAGTGACGAAACAGAACGAATTGTCGTGACGGCGTCTAAACGTCCGCTTACGCTTCAAGATACACCTATTGCTGTTAAAGTGACTGATGCTGTAGATATTGAGCAAACCAAAATTATTGATGTACTCGATTTACAGACACTTGTGCCTTCACTGAAAGTTAATCAAACCAGTATCACTTCGGTTACCAGTTTTACCATTAGGGGCTTTGGTAGTCCTTCCACAAATTTAGGCACAGAGCCGTCAGTGGGTGTATTTATTGATGGTGTTTTTAGATCTCGTGGTGGTAGTGCGATTACAGACTTACCAAGAGTCGAAAGGGTTGAAGTGCTTAGCGGTCCACAAAGTACTTTGTTTGGCAAAAATGCCTCGGCTGGTGTGGTGAGCATCGTCACGCAAAAGCCTACTTTCTCGCAAGAAGCACGCATCGAAGCAACCCTAGGAAACTATAATCAGCAAATACTCAAAGGGTATTTTTCAGATGGTGTCACAGATGATTTGGCGCTAAGTTTATCTGCTGGTATTAATAAACGAGATGGTTTTGTCAAGTCGTTGCAACCGGGGGTTGAAGATCCAGACAACAGAGACAGATGGAATCTTAGGGGACAAGCACTATGGGAAGCTTCCGCTGATACAACTTTGCGGGTCATCGCTGACTACAGTGAAATAAACGAAATATGCTGTACCTCCACAAACATTATCAATGGCCCAATAAATGGGGCTGTTGTTGCCTTAGGTGGTGTGGTACTCAGCGATGAAGACCCATTTGCTCGCGAGTCAGTATTAATCAAGTCACCACAAAGTGAAATTGAAGACGGTGGGATCTCTGTTCATCTTGATGTAGATTTTGACGCCTTCACTTTATCAACGATCTCAGCTTATCGTTTTAATAATTTAGTGGCTTCAACACCTGTTGGCAATAGTTCTATCGATACCACAACATCAGTAAGAGATATTGAAATAAGTGCATTTAGTCAAGAAGTCAGATTAATTTCAACGGGCGATGGGCCTTTTAGCTGGATAGCCGGTGGCTTTTATTACGATGAAGAAATAGATTCGACCGACGCTTTAGAATATGGCGCAAGCCTTAGACCGTTTGTCGATATATTAACTGGCGGCGCGTTAAGTGCGGTTGAAGGTGCATTAAGACTGCCTGCTGGTACATTCTATCCTGCAGGCATATCGGTTGATTATGCCGAAGGTCAGCAAAATAAAGACTTTTCACTATTTGCGTCGGGTGATTACAAAATTACCAATGAGCTAACCGCAACAGTTGGACTCAATTATACCAACGATAAAAAAGAAGCCTTTGTTGAAGAAGTATCAAATCCAGATGTGTTTTCTTCTTTCAACTTTAACACGCTGGCTGGAGGTGCATTTGCCGCGCTAGGCTCTGCCCAATTTAGACCGCCAATTGTAAGCTTTCCAAATTCAATTGAAGATGGCAAATCTGACGACAGCGAAACCACCTACTTGCTCAGACTCGCGTATAAGATGAACGAGCACTTTAATTTTTATATCAGCCGAGCCACAGGTTTTAAATCTTCTGCATGGGATTTGACTGCCTTTTCACGCCCGCCAATAGAGTTAGCATCAAGCCTTGATGCCGCTGGCATAAACTCTTCTAACCCTAAGTACGGCTCACGTTTATCAACACCCGAGTATTCTACGGTAAACGAGATAGGTATGAAGGTATGGTATAAAAAATTTCAGGCTAATATCGCCATCTTTGACCAGTCGTTAGAAGACTTTCAGGTAAGAAGTTACGACGGCCTTAACTTCTTCCAAGCAAACGCTGGTAAAACGTCAGTTGATGGTATTGAGTTTGATTTACGCTACGTAGCGTCGCCTAATTGGTCATTTACCTTAGCAGGTACCTATTTAGATCCTATTTTTGATGATTTTAGAAATGCACCTCCTGGCCCTAATACTCCTAGAAATGAACAAGGGATACCGCTACCTCAAGATTTATCGGGTACACGCCCTCTAAACATTCATGATACGAGCGTTGTTGCTGGCGTTGTTTATAACACTTCGTTTGATAGCTTTGATTTGTATGCGCGTGCTGATTATACCTACGAGAGCTCCTTAGTATTTGCACCTGCAGGCAGTATCACTGGCACTAATCCAGACCTTACACGTCAAGTAAATAACCTGGGCGCAAGTGTGGGCTTGCAATTTAATAATGGCTTAGGCGTGCAGGTGTTTGGTCGTAATTTAAGTGATGACGAATATTTGCTTTCTGCATTTGGACAACCAGGTCAAACAGGCACGGTTGGTGCCAATATTAATCAGCCTCGAACCGTCGGTGTGAGTGTTAGTTACACTTTTTAAGCGCGTCACTACACATTTATTTAGATAAAAATTAGGATTGTATATGAACTTAGACATGAAGGGCTTAAAAGCTATTGTTACCGGCGGT
Source organism: uncultured Glaciecola sp. (assembly GCA_964446865.1). Lineage (GTDB taxonomy): Bacteria > Pseudomonadota > Gammaproteobacteria > Enterobacterales > Alteromonadaceae > Glaciecola. Next base: position 47,508 of record CAYURD010000011.1, on the reverse strand, counting down.
AGTCGCGGAATAGGCAAAGCAGTGGTTGATAACTTTGTAGAAGAAGGGATGAAAGTCGCCACATGCTCAAGAGGTCAAGCCTCATTAGATTTAGCTGCAAAAACATGGGCGCATAGCGAGCATCCGGTTTACACAAAACCACTCGATGTTACCGATCAAGATGCCTTTTCTCAGTGGTTTACAGATGCCGTTACGCACTTAGATGGTTTAGATGTATTGGTCAGTAACGTCAGCACATTAGCAAACGAAGGCGATATTGATGCTTGGAAGCATCGATTTGAAGTGGATTTAATGCAGCACGTGCGCTTAACCGAAATGGCTATGCCGTTATTAAAGGATAGTAAACGCCCTTCAATTGTATATGTGGCGTCTATCGCATCAGTCATGGCAAAAATATCTCCTGCCGAGCTCGAGTACGGTGCGATAAAGGCGGCACTCACTTCTTATGCAATGAAAATGGCTAATCAATTGGGTGAATTTGGTATTCGCGTTAATGTCGTATCACCTGGCCCTATTGTTCACGAAAATGGGCATTGGGAAATGATGAAAAAAGCTAATCGAGGTTATTACGATTATGTCGCGTCTTTTTCAGCATTTAATCGTTTAGGTACCCCACAAGAAGTGGCAGATCCTATTACGTTCTTATCTAGCCCCAAAGCATCTAATATGACGGCAGTCAATTTAAGGATTGATGGCGGTACCGTTAAAACCGTTAACTTTTAAACAAGTGTGTTAGAAACCAAAGGAATAAAATGATGCATAGATTCTTAATTGTTGGGCTTAGTATCTCCTGTTTGAGCGCGTGTTCTTGGTTTGTAGAGCCACCCACACGCGCCGACGATCCAATTGTTCAGGGAGTTAATTACGTTGGTATGACCGTTTCTGATATTGAGGCCACCACCAAACTGTACCAAGATGCCAGTCAAGTTGAACGTGTTAAAAGCAAGCGCATTGAAAACGACACGACCTATCAAACCTTGGCTCAGCGCGAACAAGTGTCGTTGACAACACAACTCATTAGAAGCGTGAATGCACAGCTACTGCTCATGCAGTTTGACTCACCTTCATCTGAAGCACAAAAAAGCAGAAGTGTTGATGCTAATGCGGTCGGCATTGCCCATTTAGCTTTCCAAGCGGTTGATAAAACGCAAACCTATGAAAAGTTTTTGTCGGGCGGAGCTGAACATATTGGCAGCCTTGAAATGATGACTAATCCTAGAACCCACGTATCATATGCGTACGTGCATGATAAAGATGACCTTATTATTGAAGTAGAGCACGTTGATATAGAAGCGCTTGAGTTACCTCAACCACCCAAAAATGAGATAAGAATTCGACATATCTCATTGGCGACGGCAAATATGGAACGACTCATCGATTTTTATTCAGCATTATTAGAAACAGAGAATCCAAGACAGTCTGGCTATCTTTTCCCTAATAGCGGTGAGTTTATAGATAATGTGTCGGGCTTGCCCGACAGCGAAGTCGAATTTGCGTGGTTTCAAGTGAGAAATTTAGAATTAGAGATTATTCAATACCATAATCCTGAGCCTGAAAATAAGCTAAATACTCGTCCGATTGATGCAACTGGTTTTAATATGATTGTGTTTGATGTGAAGGATGTAGCACGCGCAAAACAGCTATTTTTAGAAGCCGGTGGCACCTTAGTGATGGATGCTGGCCATCTCGCTGGAGAACCTGTATTTTTTGGTCGTGATCCCGACGGTAATTTATTAGGGTTTCAAGCACTTAGTGAAGCCTCTCCTTATTCAGCCAAAAACTTTAAAGACAACGGATTAGGCTAGGTCTAATCCCTTTACCTGTAACGGAGTAAAAGCATGTTCGCTCGCATTAGCCATTGGTTTATTGTCGTTTTGTTTATATTGATATCGCTACCTTTAGTCTTGCTAGGTGGATATCTACTGTATTTGGGTGGCAGCATATATTATGTTTTTGCTGGCATTGCAGTATTTAGTTGTGCGGTGTTAATGATTAAAGGCAAGCCTTTGGCAATGCAAGTTTATGCGGGCTTATTGGTGGTCACACTTATTTGGGCTGCTTATGAATCAAGTTTCTATTGGCTAGCATTCTTACCAAGGGTGGCCATGTGGCTCGTATTAGGCATATGGTTTATCACGCCGTGGTATCAGCAAACAATACATCCTCGCTACAAAACTGAAGCCCATCCACGCCCATCAAAGCGACTGTTAGTGATCCCTAGTTTATTGACCGTTTTGGTGTTTGTGTTCACAACATTACAAGGTTACGAGCGACATTCAACGGGATCGGTACGCGCAAACACAAATCAAAGCGACAAAAATGCCGTTACTGATTGGCAGCAATATGGGAACAGCGATGGCGGTACACGCTTTGCGCAAATTGAGCAGATTAATACCGAGAATGTTGGCCAGTTAAAAGAAGTATGGCGATATAGAACCGGCGTTGAGCAAGACTTTAAAATGACGCCACTACAAGTAGGGAATCACTTGTATATTTGTGGTGCCCTTAACGTAATGATGGCCATTAATAGTGATACCGGCGAAGAGATATGGCGGTACGACCCACAGGCAACACCGCCTGGTAACAATCAATATGCTCGCACCTGTCGTGGGCTTAGTTATCATGAGGCGCCTAACGATTATACTGGTCAATGCCCCGCGCGTATTTTAGTGGGTACGGTCGACGCACGATTACTCGCTGTAGATGCATTAACAGGTAAACCTTGCTCTGATTTTGGTGATAATGGCTCTGTGGACTTAAGTAAAGGCATGGGCTTATATGAGCTTGGTGAATATTATGTGACATCACCGCCGCTTATCGCCGACGATGTTGCCGTGGTAGGTGGCCTAGTGGCTGACGTGCAAGATTTGGGCTTACCATCTGGTGTGGTAAGGGCATTTGATGCTATTACAGGAGAGTTTGCTTGGGCTTGGGACGTGGGCAATCCGGGTAACAATCAAGAGCCTAGCGAAGGTGAAATTTATACGCCTGGAACACCTAACGTATGGACAATAATGAGCTACGATCCTGAGCTGGATTTAATATTTGCCCCTACAGGCAATGCATCACCCGACTATTGGGGTGGCGTTAGGCGAGATTTTGATGACGAATGGTCATCTTCACTCGTGGCTTTAGATGGTGCAAGCGGCGAGCCTCGGTGGAAATTTCAAACGGTTCATCGTGACGTATGGGATTATGACCTGGCATCACAACCGGTGTTAGTCGATGTCGAAAAAGACGGTGAACTGGTTCCTTCTGTGGTTATCCCAACAAAAATGGGAGAATTATTCTTATTAGATAGGCGCGACGGCACGCCTGTTCACCCTGTTGAGCAACGAGAAGTACCTCAAAGTGATTTGTACGGTGAGCGTTTGTCGCCCACCCAGCCATTTTCATCACTACCAAATTTTCATCCTTTTCGTCATGAAAAAGACATGTGGGGTCTAACTCCAATCGATCAGTTGGTGTGTCGAGTTGAATATAAAATGATGAATTATGAAGGTATGTATACACCGCCTTCTGCAGACGGCCCATTACTTATTGGCGGCACACTTTTAGCGCCCGGTAATTTTGGTGGCTTTAACTGGGGAAGCGTGTCGGTCGACGCCGATAACGGACTATTGGTCGCGGCACCGCAAATGCTTGTTCATCGCTTAAATATGGTTACGCCAGAACAAGTCGCCGCGGCAGGTCCAATTGCACAATTGTTGTTAGGGCCAAATCACCCAGCCGTTCGAATGGATCCAGATGCGCCTATACCAGAGCCCAGAGAAGCCGATCCAAATAATCCGTATGATCACGTGCGTATCAAATATTATGGATGGCCCGAACCCTTCATGTCAAAGCTGGGCACACGTGTGCCATGTTTTGAACCACCATGGGCACGCATTGCGGTAATCGATTTAAATACAAATGAATTATTGTGGAGCCGTCCTTTAGGCTCGATGAAGCATGCAGGTCCATTTGGTATACGTTCTGGATTACCGATTGATGTTGGGGTGTCTGTTAGAGCAGGTACTTTAACCACAAGAGGTGGCTTAACATTTGTCAGCTCAACGATGGACGCAACGGCAAGAGCATATGATGTTCGTACTGGCGAGGTTAAATGGCAACAGTCTTTGCCTGGTCACAGCCAATCTACACCAATGAGTTATCAATCAAGTTCGACTGGAAAGCAACACATTATTGTTACCGTGCCAAATCCTAGTTGGATTTATCCGCGTGACCCAGTGACAAACACTTACGAAGACTCTAGGAGTGTTAGAGATGGAAAAGGTGGATATGTGATCGCGTATGCGCTTGAGTAATCGTTATTAAAGTGCTAACTCAAGCAAGCATTGCATTAATTAAGCATTGTCAGCGTCTATTTCGACTCTATTGCGTCCTTTGCTTTTGGCACAATACAATTGTTTGTCGGCTCTATTAATCGCATGTTCTATTGTCTCACTGGGCTTATATTTAATGACGCCAATCGATGCAGTAACGGGTATTCCTGCATCTTTTGTCACCTTACTTTCTATTAATCGTCTTATTCGCTCAGCAGATTCTGTCGCATTGGTGAGCGAAACATCGTTCAGTAAGACTAAAAATTCTTCGCCTCCCCAGCGACCAATAAAATCATTTTTTCTAATAAATGATTTTACTTCTTTTGCGCCAAGCACAAGTACTTTGTCGCCCAATTCATGTCCATGTTGGTCGTTGATTTGCTTAAAATGGTCAAAGTCGATTAACAAAAAACAAAAAGGTATTTGTTTTTCTCTGCAATTTTTTTGAGCAGTAGCGATACGGTCTAATAAACCCCGTCGATTTAAGCACAACGTGAGCGAGTCTTCATTAGCGAGCACTTCCAGTTTTTTGTTTGCGTCAGTGAGTTCGCTTGTGCGGCTTACCACTTCTTGTTCTAGCGATTTACTTAAATCTTCTAGCTGAGTATTTCGTTCACCTAATTGCTCAGTTAAATCTTGGTTTATATCGTCGGCATTAATAAACTGTCGATAAATAGCATAGTTTTGGCATAAGACGAGTCCTACTAAACCAAAACCTGCCAATGGGATACTATTGATAACTCGCAAATCGACCAAGAGGTCATTCACTATTAGTACGGCTAATGCTATTGATGCTGAGGCTATTAAGACTGCGTTAAATCTCTTTTTTCTGACAGCCTTGAATAAGCCCCAAATTACAAATGCGATAAAACCCAAAGTCAAAAGCTGAAAAATGTATAAAAGTGACGTAAATGCATAAACTGACCCGAACATAACGTGAAATGAAAATACAAACGATATTAGCAGTATCGCTTTCATGACTATGCGGTTGTAGTCTTGAGGAAAGCTCAAATAAAAGTACGAAATAAATGCCGCTCCCCCCAAGTAAAATGTCAAAAAACTAATTTGTATGCTGCTTACATAACCTAAGCCTAATATTTCGGTTAAGGCTAAAATTTGTGAATCTTCAACTTCTCTCAGTGCCAGCAAAAAGCAAATGCATGCCATGATAAGAGGTGGCTTCTCTTTTGTGCGCAGTGAGTATTGAATTAAGCTAAAAACGCCCATAGTAAAAAAAGCCGCAATCATAATTGCCGAGCGAAGATTGCTCCTTGATTGCTCAACAAAAAGCCTGTCGGTGGTGCCAATGCTCATATTCTCATACATACCACCCCATAAAGATTCGTAGTTTGAGATATGGACAATAAGTACTAGTGAGTTTGTTTTAATCGGTTTATTGATAAGTGAAATAGGGTACACGCCCATATTAATACCCGTTGCTGATAGGGCTTTTTCGCTAGCTGGTTTTCCTGATTGAGTGAGCAATTCGCCATTCACAAATAGTGTAAAGTTAGTTCCCATTTTTTGAGTGGCAATACTTAAGGTCTTTATGTCGTCTATTTGCGGCGGCAATAGTACCTCAAGCTTATAACTAGCATAACCAAATGAGCTTGCCCCGTATTTGTCTTCAGGCAAATCAAGCCATGTATGTGGAGTATTGACGAAGCTGTAAGAAGAATTTTGTTGGTTTGTAGAGCGTGGGTCAATAAATTGCTGCCAATAAAATTGCCACTCTCCTGATAACGAAATAGCAGGTAGTGATGTGCCACTATATTGCCTAAGATCTAGCACGCCGGCGACTGCTTTGGGCATCCTTTGTTCTTCTTGCTTAGAGGCCACAAGTGTATAGACTGACACGGCTACACTTAACAATAGCACCCCCAAAACAAAGCTGGAAATGATGGCGTTTCGATTTATTATTGAACGCTTTGGCAACGTTTATGCCCATCCTCAATTTTTAATATTATATTTAATTTATTGAAACACTGCGTAAGTATCATGTATCGGCTAATACCTTGTAAATTATAATTTATTAATTGTGGACTTTTTCTGCTTTATCGCCATTTGCTCATCGAAACTTTTTGGGTCAGCGATGCGTAATAATTCTCATACGATTTATTTAGCATTTAAGTCGAAAAATCGATGTTATTTGCTAAGATAATGAGTAACTTATCTCTATCACAAAGGAATAATGCTTAGTGAATGCTCTAAGATTAGCACTAGATTGGACGCCTAATATCAATCATATTGGATTTTTTGTGGCGCTTGAAAATGACGAATATGAGAAACTAGGGATTGATTTACTTATTACGGACCCGTCTACTGATAATTACGAGCTAACACCTGCGAAAAAATTAGAGAATGGCGAGACTGATATTGTGCTTTGCCCAACCGAGAGTCTCATTAGCTATCGCACTAAATCTACACCTTTTCCAATGATGTCAATTGGCACTGTGTACCAACGAGATATCAGTGCTATTGCTGTGCTTGGTTCTTCGGGGATCACTTCGCCAAATCAGCTAGATTCCACACATTATGCATCATACGAAGCACGCTATGAAGATGCTATCGTGGCACAAATGATTAAGAATGACGGCGGCAAAGGCGAGTTTGATATTAGCTACCCACCAAAGCTGGATATTTGGGAAGGGCTTTTGCAGGGAAAAAGTGACGCGACATGGATTTTTTTAAACTGGGAAGCACTGCAAGCTAAGGCGAGGGGCATTCACATTGAATGCTTTGCGATGGATGATTATCAGGTGCCATATTCTTATTCACCCATGATTGCGGTTAATGAGACATCATTGAAATCAAGCAGAGACCTTTATCAAAAATTCATGCAAGCTAGCCGTGCTGGGTTTGAATTTTGTGCCGCTAATCCGTTGGAGGCTGCAGGTATTCTTAAAAAGTATTTACCCAGTCATGATGAAGATATCAACCTTGTTGAGGCAATCGAAATCAGTGCCAAGTACTATTTTGATGAGAGCGGTACATGGGGTGTGATGAAGCCACAAGTTGTTGATGACTTTTTGGCATGGTTGAAAGAAAAAGGCTTAGAGTCTTCGCCATTAAGGGCGAGTGACGTTATATGGTAATGTCTTTTTGTCGATCTGAAACGACTATTTTTATTACATCTATCAAATTGACTTTCGACCTACAAGCTTTAGAATTAACCAATGCGCTAACTGCTACAGTGCTTTCAAAAAAGTAATTGTTTTATCTTGTTGAATTACAATTACCGCGGTTTATGCGGCACGAGTTTTATACCTAAAGGAATATATGAATATCAAACGGACATGTGTGCGAGCACTTTTATTATTAATATGCCTTTGTATTGAGTCTCATGCACAAGAAGTCTCGGTGCAGGCATATGGAAAACTCCCCTCAAAAAGTATGTTTAGCATATCTCCTAGTGGCGAGCGCATAGCCTACCGTGAGAAGACATCAACTAGCGATATGGTTATTGTTATCAATATGGATGATTGGACTCTGGCAGGGGGTGTTGACATATCTGCAGTAAATCCAAACAACATGTATTTTATTTCTGATGAACAGCTTATATTTGTCGCATCTAAAAACAGAAGGATTAGAGGATACAGCGGTAGGCATAACATTAGTGCTGCGCTTGCATATAATTTAAAAACCAAAAAAATCCATCAACTATTGGTACCAGGTAAAGGGATCTATAAGGGGCAATCTGCCATAGGCAGGATAACAGGGATTTCAAAGGATCTTAAATATGCCTATATGCCCGCTTATGCAAACCCAGGTCAATATTCATTATTTCGAGTCAGACTTGATAAGAAGTCGATGCCCAAATTAGAGCAACGTGGCACTAGTGATGTTATTGATTTCTTTTTAGACGCAAACAATGAAGTGATTGTAAGAGAACGGTTTAACAACGAGAAAAACCTGCATCGAGTTGAAGCTAAAGTAGATGGTGATTGGGTTGATATTTTCAGTCAAGAAACGCCCTATCCAACACGTTCTTTTGCTGGTCTAACGCCAGATAGAGAAAGTCTTGTGATGCTCAGCCAAGATAAAAACCACGGACGGTGGGCTTACTATACGATGTCATTGTTAGATGGCAGTATTGAAGGCCCTATTTTTAGCCATGCCGATAAAGACATTGAAAATGTGTTAACTGATCTTGATCGAGTAGTTCACGGTGTTAAGTATTCGGGTTTTACGCCGTCGTACGAATTTTTTGACAAAAAATTAAATGCAAGAATGAAAGGCATTAAGAAGGTCATGCCAGACAATAATTTTACTATTGTTGACTACACGCCTGATTGGAAACAAATGATTTTTTATGTGGACGGTGCAGAAAGTTCTGGAGACTATGTTTTATATGAAAATGGTAGCTTGCAAGCGATGGCACCCGCTAGACCAGATATTCCCGCCGACCAAGTACACCCCGTGGTTGAGTACAGCTATAAGGCGCGTGACGGACTTAATATCCCAACGTTATTGACGGTACCAAAAAACAAAGAAATTAAAAACATGCCAGCAATAATGCTGCCCCATGGTGGTCCAGAATCCTACGATAAGAAAGGATTTAACTACCAAGCACAGTTTTTTGCCAGTCAAGGCTACATTGTTATTCAGCCTCAATTCCGAGGTTCTGATGGTTTCGGTAACAAGCACCTTTTTGCTGGGCGTGGTGAGTGGGGAAGGAAGATGCAAGATGATTTGACGGATGCAGTCATTCACTTTGCGAACGCTGGCGTAATTGATCAAGAGCGCGTTTGTATTGTAGGTAGCAGTTACGGAGGCTATGCCGCGCTTGCTGGCGCTAGTTTTACTCCTGATTTATATAAATGCGCAGTGTCTATTAACGGCGTATCTGACGTTGAAGAGATGCTTAAAACTGAAGAAAAAGAGAACGGTGATGAGCACTGGGTTGTGGCTTATTGGCAAGAGGTGATATCTAGAGGAGAGGTCGATAAGGATCATTTAGCGAAAATATCGCCCGTAAACCATGTAGAAAACATCAAATCCCCTGTGCTACTTATTCACGGAGAATACGATAAAGTTGTCCCCATTGAGCAATCTCAAAACATGTACGAATTAATGAAAGACGAAAACAAGAAGGTGACTTTTATTGAATTAGATGAAGGTGATCATAATTTAAGTCAAGCTGAAAACAGAATGAAAGCAATGCTGGCAATAGAGAAGTTTATCAAAGAACATATCTGAGGATATTTATTCCTCGTATTTTAGATCAGCTTCTGTTGAGGCTTAGCCTCAACAGAAGTGAATACTAAATCAAGACCCAATCGTCCCATTCACAATAGGCTGAAACGCCGTCAACGAGTCCATTAAGGTCGAGTTCCCCAAACCATGCCCAGGAATAACGCTCGGCAATAAGCCTTGTTCTCCATGAAGTGCTAGGTAGTTAAGTACCACCGTTTCAACCAACAAGTTGACGTTATTTGCGGCAGGTGTGGCTGCGGTTTCAACCGCGCCGTCGCGCCTCATATAACCAATTTGTTGATGAGTGGCTTGTTCTTCTGGCGTGCCGCCTATTAATTGTGGCGTACCGTTAGGGTTGTAGACTAAAAAGAATGAGCCGGCGGTAGATGAGTTATCACCCGTCCATACGCCTTTTCCTCGGCCGTTTTCGCTGTCGTCAATCATGCCATTACTAAATACAGAGCCATCGCTACATACGTACATCATCACTGGTACGCCAACGCGCGCAGCATATTCTAGTACTGCGCCCATGCAGCGTCCTGCGCGAAGGTCACGCACTTCACCCGTTGCGCGATTACCTACGTGATAATCGTAGCCGCCCATGGTAATAGTGCCTGCACCGGCAAAACCGTTCATCACTAGCTTCATGACCGACGCTGTTTTTTGGAATTCGCGGTCGCCTCTAAATTCTTCTTCGGTGAATATGCCACCTTCGCCGACTATTTCAGGGTCGAGGGCTGGATCGAGTGTACTGGGGTCGCCAAATCGGTCGGCAATATCTGCGCTTTTCACATAGCCACAGCGCACTAAGTCTTTAAGCACTTCGTCTTGGCTAATGCCGGTGTCGACTTTGCCCAACTTCATGTCACTAATACGCTGAATAGATTCCATGACGGCAACAGAGTCTTCTTGACTAAGTAGCCCAATTAAGTCTCCCGTATCAACTAAACCTGTGACGTCAGATGGACGGTCTACTTTGGTGGGGCGTTTTGAAGCGTCAATTAAACGCTGCGGCGCCATGCTGTTACCACCCGAATCAGAATTTGATGAACCAATAAGCGTTAACAGCGAGCCATCAGCGCCGGCTTTGTTAATGCCATACATTGGGTTATGCGGGTTGTTACCTGTGTCGTTTTCAGACCTTGCGGGTATAACCGCTCCGTTTACATTGGCGCGATTAGTCACGTTAAGCTTGTCTTGAATACCGCGTAAAAATCCGCTGTCGGAGTGAAATGCTAAACCCAACTCAGTGTTGATAAAATCAGATAGGCCAGTATTAGGGTTGGCAATCGACGGTACCATATCGCCAGGTAAACCTTGCCTGCTGTATCCTTGGGTACTTAAAAAGTCGAGTTGACCTCCGCGGCCACCAATTAAGACATTTGAGCCTGCCATGTTGACGCCACCGGCTAAGTCAAACACGATAAACGGTATTTTACCGGCGCCTTGCGTGGCAATGCCACAGCCGCTTTTCAAGGCTTCTAAATCGGGCGACAGTTCAGCCATGGCTTTGCGCGGATTGGCAAACATACTCAGAGCCGAAGCGCCTAATACCGCACCTGCACCGGCATAAAAGCCCTGCGAGATAAAGTCGCGACGTGTGACGGGCTTTGCGTGATGGTCATGAAACAATGGCGCATCTGGATGATGACCGTTTTTTTGATCACTTTTTGCCGAGAGCTGTGCAGTTTTGCCAGCAGAAGATTTTTTGTTAAAGCTAAATGTTTTTTTCATCATATACTCCTACTGCTCTATTGAACTATCACAACGGCACTGCCTAAAACGGCGGCGCAGCTTGCTTTGGCTAAAGTGCGTGTGGTGTCATTGGCGCAGCTATTGTTGCTACTGCAAGCGGTTAAACGGTCTATTAAGTTGTTTAACTCCCCCGACACTTCAGTTGCCGTCGGCTGGCTTGGATCGCCGCTACTTAACATTCTGTCCATTAATGGATTAATCATGTCAGCCTTAAACGTATCATCAACGCCATTATTGATGTTGCGGCTAAAGTCCACATTAGGGAAAAACTCTGCACGCATGCCTGGATCTTCAACTAAGGTATCGCAATACCTGATTGCTAGCTGAGTAACCGCCATTTGATTAGACGTTAAAAAGCTATCGATTGACGTTACGCTTGGCAGCTGTTGACGCAAGTTGTTAAAAGTTGGCAATACTTCAGAGCGGTTGCTTCTAACACCCGTAAGTGCCGCCATACTCGCATTAATTTCTGCAAAATCACGCACACCAATTTGCGACTGTGCTGGTATGTCAATTGGCGGAGCAATGGTCGGCTGTGCGCTTGCGGCGCGCGTTGACGTCATACCACCAATGTTATCAAAGGTTAAGAAGAACTCATCTAACTCTGGCCCTTTCTGAACGGGTATAATTGTGCCTTGACGCGATACTTTATAACCTAAGCCTGCGTTTGCTTCTGCACCATTAACTTCGCTTCTGATTGTCGCAAATACTTGACCGGTTTTTTCTTCACGGCCATTAATACCAATGCGCATACCTTCAATATTGAGGCCATCTACATTTGCATCGCCATCTAGACTCACTACAAAAGGTTCGCTAAATAAATAGCTGTACGAATCAAACTGACTGACTTCAAATCCTACATATGCTTGGTTAATATTCACCACTTCGCCAACGCCAAAGAGCAGATAGAATTTTTGACCAATACCAGCGTCAAAATTACTGCTGATTTGTTCTGCGTTAAGCACTCTGTTATGAATGGCAACCATGCGGATGGTGCCTGCAAAGTCAAAACGTCCGCTTACTTCGCTACCTAAAGCAAAGGCGTAGCTGTCATCCCATTCGCTTAACAAGGTGCCTTCTACTGGATCTTCGTAGCCGGTGTCTTCACCATTCACAAATATACGTCGACCGCCGTTTGCGTCGTAATTAACCACAACGTGCTGCAAGGCTGCTTGTAACACTTCGTCAGCGTTTGCGGTTGATAAAGCAGGACTGCCGTTTGCATCGGTGTTGTTGTTTCTCACTAAAAAGTCGTAGTTGTAAAGCGTTTGGCCAAGCATAAAGTTGCGCGTGTCATCGCCACCTGAATAGGTTGCAATACGTGCTGGACCTTCTTGCGTCACGTTGGCGGGAGCTACCCACATTTCAATAGAAAACTCGCCCGTGTTGACAATGTTGTCGTACAACTTTTTACTATTAGCTGTAGAGCCTTGTGCTTTACCGCCGTTAAGCTGTATGCCCCAGCCGCCAACCCAGTTGTAGTTGCCTGACATCGTTAAGTCGAGTGCAGGCGACACACCACTGGTGTCAAATGCTTGGTTACCAAAGCCGGTTTTAAATTCCCACTTGGCGATTAAGTTAGTTTCAAAACGACCGCCACCGCTAGCTAGCGTTCCGTCAAACAAGCCCACTGCATTTGATGCAACAAGGTTGCTGTCAAGTTCGGTCACTTCTATGCCATCAGCCATTGTTTGAATAGCATTTTGCAGGGTCATTCCGTCGGCCGCGCAGTTGTCTGTCCAGCAATTATGGAATTCATCACGTAAACGAGCCACTAAACGACTGTCACCAGGAATATCAAGATTGGTTTTAGAAATCGAAGCCAAATACGCTTCCGTGACATCGGCCGACCCAATATAAGGCGAAATTGGCACTGACGCAGATGATTGGTGACATTCACTACAATATAGTTCTAATAGAGGATGTACATTCGTCGCGAATAAATCTGGAGACTCAGGGAAGTTTTTATTTGCGCCAACGGTTTTCACCGGCGGTGCTTCTAAAATTATCTCGGTGGCTGAGTCATCAACATTCAGCCAGCCTGAAAACCATGTTTCCATGATATCAGTACAGGCTTGAGTACTGGCTAACCAACAGTTATGTCCGCCTGCCACTTTTGTAATTAGCAAAGAGTCTTGTGGGCTTTGCTGATTAATCAGTGTATTCGATATGCGGTACGCTTCGTTGATATCATCAAAACGTGCAAAAGCAGGAGACTGTTGATCTTGGGTATGACACGCGCCGCATTTGTCAGCGGTAGCAATGTTATCCCAAACGTTAAGCTTGAAGTTTTGCACATCGTCAGTGGCTGGCGGTGGGCCAACATAATTGACAGGTGGCAAGGTATCTGACGGTGGCACTGGCATCTCTTGCACAGGCACAGGCGTATCACTGCCGCCACAGGCAACAAGTAAGCTCAGTAAAAATGCGGCAACAACAAGTTTGATGTAAAGACTATTGAATAAAGTTTTCATGCTTATTCTCCCTTGCAGTATGCAGCGCTGGCAGCAAATACATCTTTAATAGAGTAATTGTTGCTAGTAAAAGTACTGGTCATATCAGAAACGGCCGCGCGGTCATTAGCATCTTGTGGTTGACGCAAGCAGACGTTTTCGAAAACTTTCGTGACTTGGCATTGTGCGAACGTTTGGCTATTAGCAAGTTCTTCGCCCATCGATTTAGCGCCATTACCAAAGCCATCTAATTCTGGGGCCCAACCTACTGTTCTGTTTTGACCTTCGCGCCAGTAATTATCCCAACGGTCGTCTTGAATAATGTAGCCAAAGGGAAAGTTATTTGCGTTTATTTGGTGTTTTGCGGTGACACGCGAACCCGTTTCAGGGTCAATCGTTCCTTCGCTGTTATACACTAAGCGACCATTTTCACCTTCAGGATCGGTATCTACGTTGTATTCATATTCGTAATACGCATAAGCTTGTGAAAGTGGGTCCATGCCGGAATGGCATCCGGCACAGGAGTTCGCAAATATGCGGCTATCGCCACCCGGGCTGCGGCTCAAATCTTGTCTAATGCGATCGGGCGGTAAGCTACTATCTTTTAGTGGCTCTAGGTCATTACACATATGGTTAATAAGGGTAAACCTGAACATCGCCCGGTTTGTACCATCTTTAAAAAACGATTTAGCGGCGGCGCGAGTTGTCATAATGCCGGCTGTTGCTTCAGTTGGCAGGCCGGTCACCGCAGATTGAGTGCTTGCCTGAAGCACGCTTGATAAATCAGCGCCAATGGCTTCAAGGCTTTCATAATGGTTATTGTTGCTCACTGAATATGCAGGAACGTTTACGCTATTATCGGCGATATATAAAATGTCACCCGACAATATCTGCCTAAAATCCACATCATCGCGCACAATCCCAATTACCGTCGCGGTATAATCATTAAGAGGTGCAAACACGTCAGACGCTTCGTTTGTCCAAGGCGTTATCCAATTTTTTAATGTGACGTTGTAAAAAGACGGTGTGTTGATAGCCAGTCTAGCTGCTGCTATGTCGTCACCTTGCTCAATGAGTTGCGCCATTTCTTGCAAAGTTTCGGCCGACGGAGGAATACCCGCCAATCGGTCATGCATGCGTTTTGCTTGGCTAGTGCTGTCAGCCTGAATCGCAAATGAGGCCAGTAAAAGGCTCATGCTACCTAGGCCGACAAAACACTTCTGCAGCCTAGATTTAAGATTTGTGTGAATGCTGGTGTGTCGCAAACTATTCATATGCTTCTCCCGTTTGCAGTATTTATACATTGATTCTTTCTTTGTTTAGTTATGTAGCGATTGCGTTGCGTGTGTAAGCTCATAACATAAAAGATGCTTGTTGCTGCTGCTGAGCCCATGTAAACCAACTAAGGTGAGCCCTTGCGTATATTAAAAAACGTATATTTATCATTGTTATGTACTTCTTATTTATTCAGCGTGAATTACTTGTCGTTTAATTAACCGACTACTAAAACCAAAGCGCATTTGTCACTGGTGAGTCGGCTTAACTTATTTCGCTTTTTCCGATTGGGTATTTTCCTCTCAGGGTGACGTTCCTCTATCCAAACCCGCAATCGATTGATTGCCCTCACGTGTGTTGTAATGTGTTGGTTCAACAAAGTGAGAAATGTCTCTGAGATGGATATTACAATTTTCATGCCCAAAGATTTAAGTAACTGATTATTAATTAGAAAGTATCTATTTGGATAGGCTGTCAGGCAGGCAAAAAGCTGATTTGTGTCTCATATTTAACACAGTGATTTTTCGATAATCCCGTATAAAAAATCATACCATTATAAAAAAGTACAACAAAAACAATCATATACTCTGTATTTCGCATGGGTCTTACAAAAACATGTAAAACAACAGTCATTTTGTTACTGAATAATCATTAGAACTTTTAGGAATTAAAATATTTATTTTAAATGTTTTTGGTTATTTCAATTAAGCCTAAAAATAAGACCTGTATGTTTTTTCATGCCTATAGATAAATCTACTAATTGCCGCTGAGGCCAGAGGGAGTATGCTCATTTGGTAATAATGACGGATTTATATTTGCCAGCAATGCAAAGCCTCGTCTTTGTTTGGAGACACTATCAGACGAGCAAATGCACCAGTATGCTTATGAGGGTCAGATTAAATTAGGTGCAGTAATTGCA
>CAYURD010000011.1:14087-31485 GCA_964446865.1 uncultured Glaciecola sp. | reverse complement strand
CAAGAAAGTGAACAAGAAAGTGAACAAGAAAGTGAATCTGGATAAGTAAGTCACCATTGAGGCGTCGAGCAATAGTTTACGAGTGTTTATAAACACACAACACATCGACGCACTTTGACACTGAATTTAATTTGTAGCCATCAACGACTAAGCGGTAGCCATGAAAACTAAAGACCTTAATTTTCTCAACATTGACAATCCCTTGATGGGGTGCTGGAGGCCGGCAATGACAGGTAAAACTATTCTTTTACTTGTTGCCAGCGCGATGCTAATTAGTGCATGCGGCGGGTCACTCGACACAGCAAGTGAGCAGGAACCCGATCCTGTCTTAGTTGATGTGCCTATTGCCTATGTTAAACGCGACCTAACTGTGGAAGAAAGTACAGGTATTCGTCCGCTCGATGACCCTGCTTTTTTTATGCCTGGCGCATCTCTTGTCATCAAAGCAAGAGCCAACTCTTCTGCACAAGAAGTTGATATCACCAGTGCATTGTTTGCCGATTTGCTTGATGACGAAGGCAACCCTTTGCCTTATGACGTAAAAGATTTAGACAGTGACTACTCGGGCACCAAATTAGTGTTTGCGATGCGCGCTCCGCAAGGTCCTGATATGGACGAAGAGCCAACTTGGAACATTTGGGAGTATGATACTACCACTGAAACACTGCGCCGCCTGATAGTTTCTGATTTAGTTGCCCAAGCAGGGCATGATACAGGCCCTACTTATTTAGCAGATGGACGCATCGTATTTAGTTCAACTCGTCAACGTGGTAATCAAGCACGATTGTTAGACGAAGGCAAACCACAATACTCAGGACTTGAAGAAGGTCTTGATTTTCCTGCTTCGGTACTGCATATCATGAGCGAAGATGGCGGTGATCTTAGACAAGTCTCATACAACCAAAGCCATGATTTTGACCCTGTGGTGTTGCCTAATGGCAAAGTATTATTTAGCCGTTGGGATCAAGTCAATGGTAATAAAGGCATCAATTTATACCAAATGAACGCAGATGGCAGCGACCTTGAAATTTACTATGGTCGCCATAGCCACGACAGCATCGAAGGTCTAGACGAAATACAGTTTGCGGCCACCAGTATCACGCCCGATGGTAAAGTACTCGCCGCCGTTACTAGTTTTGACCAAGACCGCTTAGGTACCGATTTTCTCGCCATTGATACCGACAATTTTATCGATAACGAAACGCCTATCGCAAGCATGCCAAGTTTAACGGGGCCAGCACAGCAGAGCGCCTTGTTTGACAATATAGACCTGATTAACGAGGTTTCACCAGGTGGTTATATCGCCGCGCTATATCCACTTTGGGATAACAGCGGACGCGTTTTGTTTTCGTGGAATCAGTGCAGACTGCTGGCGCCATTACCTGAAGGAGCAGCCGAGGACGCGCCAAGAACTATCGCGCCTTGCACACCAGAAAATATCGATACTGAAGGGTTTGAAGCAGCGCCTGAACTATACGGCTTATGGATGTTTAGCCCTCCAAATGAAACTGACCAAGCAACACAATTACCATTAAATATCGCGAATGAAACGTCGGTCGTAACCGAAATTGTTGCCTTAGAAGCTCGACCCTTCCCGAGTAATCCACAGACCACAGTAGATAATAATGAGCAAGCGCTTATTGATGAAAAATACGGCGTGATACATATTCGCAGTGTTTATGACATGGACGGTGTTGATACTAGCCCTAATGGTATTGTGAATATGGCAAATCCGATGGCGGTTGCAGTAAATGACCGCCCAGCAAGGTTTTTGAGAATTGTTAAAAGTGTTTCTGTCCCAGACGAAGACACCCTCGACTTTGATAACAGCGTTTTTGGCCGGTCACGCAATCAGTTGTTTAGAGAAATTGTGGGCTACACACCAATCCAGCCAGACGGTTCGGTAAAAGTGGCTGTGCCATCGGGTGTGCCATTTGCGGTGAGTATTGTTGATGCCGAGGGCAAACGTATTTCACAAAGACATAATAACTGGTTACAAGTAGTGCCAGGCGAGCAAAAGAATTGCTTAGGCTGTCATGGTAACAATAGCACAGCGCCGCATGGCAGAATTGACGCACAACCAGAATCGGTTAACGTGGGCGCGATTAGCACTGGCGTACCATTCCCTAATACTAACCCTGCTTTGTTTGCTGATAGCGGCGAAACCATGGCCGAAACCTACGCCCGTATAAGCGGCTTACCTCGCTTGACGGCTAACATCGAATTTGAAGACGTATGGACCGACCCAGATTTACAAACGCCTGCCGAATCCTTTAGCTATCGCTATGAAGATTTAGATACGCCTTTACCTATTTCGCAAAGTTGTGCACAAAATTGGAATTCGCTGTGTCGCACGGTTATCAACTATCCGCAGCATATAGAACCAATTTTTGCTCGATTAAGACAAACCTTTGATGATGAACTTAATCTTATTGCCGATAACACTTGTAGTAGCTGCCATAGTCCAAGCGACGAAAATGGCGAATTACGTGTACCACTAGGACAATTAGATTTGCGCACCGAGCCATCACCTGACAATGCCGATTTTAGTATTAGCTATCGCGAGCTTCTGTTTAATGATAACGAACAGGAAGTGGTTGAAGGGGCTTTGCTAGACCGGTTAGTCCCCGTGCTTGATAACAATGGTGACCCGGTCTTTTTAAGAGATGAGGAAGGCGAGTTAGTGTTAGATGCTGAGGGTAACCCAATACCGATTACGCAAACCGTTGGTGTACGTGCCAGCATGAGTGTGAATGGTGCACGCAATAGTAATCGCTTTTTTACCCCATTTGCTCAAGGCAATAGTCATGCTGGCATGTTAAGCGAAGCCGAGCTTAGAGTAATTGCTGAATGGTTGGATATTGGTGGTCAATATTATAACAACCCATTTGACGTGCCACAGGATTAACCCAAATGACGCTTAAGACTTATCACATGTTCTCAAAGCTAATGGCCGTTGCCGTAATGTTGTGGGCATCTTTATTGGTCACAGCAAATGCAGACGAAGTTGAGCTTACCGTGACTAGCAGCTTTATCAACGTGCATTCTGGACCCGCATCCGAATTTCCAATTTTTCATGTAATCAGCGAAGGTGAGACTTTCACTTTATTAAAAGAGCGCACGGGTTGGTACAAAGTTATTACTGACCGCGATATCGAAGGCTGGATTAAAGCAGACGATCTCGCCAACACTAAACTGGCCGATGGTAGCGTTGTGATCGCCAATACAGGTAGTTTTGAAGATTATCTAGACCGCAACTGGGAATTAACCGTGCAAGGCGGGGCAGTCGATAAAGTCACTGCGATGTCGGTGGCGGGTTCGTGGGTGTGGACTAAAAATTTAGCAGTTGAAGCGACCTACTCACAAGCATTAGGGAACTTCGCTGATAACAAAATTTGGTCGGTACGCATGCGTCAAACCTTTTTCCCAGAATGGCGCTTTAGTCCATTTTTGGCACTTGGCACAGGTGAAATTCGCACGCGACCTCGTTCTAACTTAGTCCAAAGTGGTGACGAAGTACGCTTAAGCAATCACTACGAGGTAGGTATTGGGGCTGAGTATTACATGGCATCAAAAGTGGTGGTTAGAGCGGAGTATCGAGGGCTATTAGCCTTAACCGACCGCGACGAACAAGAACGCTTAGACCAGTGGATGCTGGGCGTTAGCGTATTTTTTTAAAGCAATTTATGGGTAAGGCAAAACATGCACATTAAGCAATTTGATTGTCTGGCGATTGTCGTCAAAAACGTAGTCAAAAAAGCATATCTATCTTGTGGAAATGCCGCCGGCAAGCTAACAGGCTTGTCTCGCAAAACGCTCACGCTTTTGCTACTTGGCCTTGTCACTCATGCTGCCATTGGCGGGTTTGCGCACGCTCAGAGTGATGAAGGTTCAAACGCCAGTGGTTCACAAGTCGACATTGATCCTAATATCGAACGTCGTGAAATTGATGAGTTTGATATTGATTCTGAAAACGTCGAAATAGGTATTTATGGCGGCATTATTAGCATTGAAGATTTTTCTTCAAGCCCCAACGCAGGGCTTCGATTGGGCTATCACATTAACGAAAATTTCTTTTTAGAAGCTAACTATGCACAAGCCACGGCGGGCGAAACTAGTTTTGAAATACTCTCTGGCGGTTTACCGTTTTTAACCGAAGAGCAGCGCGATTATACCTATTACGATTTGTCGGTGGCCTATAACTTAAATGGCGAAGTGTTCTTTACCGACAATTGGGTTTTTAATACCGACTTTTTTCTCATTTTAGGGGCAGGTTCAACAGACTTTGGTGGCGACGAGCGCTTTACAGTCAATGCTGGCGCGGGTTACCGGATACTTGTTACAGATTATCTATCGGTACGATTTGATGTACGTGATTACGTATTTAATAGCGATATCATTGGTGAAGAGAAAAGTGTTCACAATCTTACGTTAACACTTTCAACGAGTTTCTTCTTTTAAGAGCGCTGTTTTGGAGATCAACATGCTTACACAATTTATTCAACGTGAAAACAAACCTTATCAAGCCCTAATGGCGCTATCGTCAAAAGCCAAAACGTTTACCTTTGCCTTGTTAGCAGCAAGCACAATGCTTGTAAGCGCAAATGCATTTGCAAGCGATAAGCCTTTAGCACCCGATTTCACACTAAAAAGTAAAGAAAGCGGCAATATCAAATTATCAGAACAGCGTGGCAACATTGTCATGGTTAACTTTTGGGCGTCATGGTGTGGGCCTTGTAGAGAAGAGTTACCCGAGATGGAAGCCTTGTATCAAGAGTATCAAGACTTAGGGTTTGAGATTTTAGCGGTGAACGTGGATGACGAAGAAAGCAAAGCTGATGTCTTGTTAGACGATATCGAAGTCACTTTTCCTATTTTATATGACACGGCCGGTGATGTGAGCAAGTTATATGATGTTAATGCCATGCCAACTACTGTGATTATTGACCGTGACGGTAACCAGCGTTTATTGCATTTAGGCTATCGCGCAGGCGACGAAAAGAAATATGAGAAAGCCATTAAGTTATTAATGAGGGAGTAATAATAATGAAAGTGTTTACAAAAACGACGACAAAAAAACTAATTCAATTGGGTTTAATAGGCTCGGCGGTTTTATTAGGTGGTTGTAGCTCAACCATCAACGAAACCGGCGACGCTATTAGTAATTGGAAATTAGAGCCTTGGGTTAAGCCTTTTGAACGCAGTAATTTGGCAGATCCCATTATGAGCATCAATCGCAACCCTGTTGCCTTGGCCTATGCCAAACACGTGTCTGAATCACGTGAAGGTGCGCGCGGCGCAGATGGTGGCGCTGGCGGCGGTTGCGGCTGTAACTAAGTTATTCAATTTTATCGTTAAGGGTTATTCATGCGTTCGACTCGCTTGTTAAGCTTCATCTCTACTGGCAATACTGCGTTTTATTTCAAGCGTAACGCTAGTAAAAAGCAAAGCGCTAATAAAAAGCACACTGCTTTAAAAGTGGCTAACAAAACAGCTCACAAAACAGCATTGAGCTATGGCCTAGTTATTGGTGCTTTAATGGCAGCATTAAGCATGAGTGCGCAAGCAAGCGTATTACCCGAAGACCGCTCTGACGTCCTTTACAAATCATATTCGGGTGACGGCGTTACCATTGATGGGCCATCGGTGTTGCTTCGTAAACAAATTGGCAATCACGTCTCAGTGTCAGGTAACTATTATGTAGATATGGTGTCGGGTGCGTCTATTGATGTGCGTGCAACAGCCTCTCCTTATACCGAAGAACGTACCGAAACCACTGCAGGTATCGACTTATTGCATGAAAAGTCATTGATTAGCTTTAGCTTTACCAACAGCAGCGAAAATGACTTTGAAGCCAACTCAGCCTATGTTGGTTTAAGCCAATCATTTTTTGGTGATTTAACGACCATTACCATGAGCTATTCAAAAGGCTGGGACGAAGTTGGCGAGCGCGGTAACGAGAGTTTTGCCGAAGAAGCCGATAGACAAAAATTTGGTTTTGGTGTGTCACAAATCATGACTAAAAGTCTGATTATGGGCTTTAATGCTGAACACATTTCAGACGAAGGGTTTTTAAATAACCCCTATCGAAGCATCCGTTTTGTTGACCCTACCAGCGACAGAGGCTTTAGTTTTGGCGACGAGCTTTATCCAAATACACGCTCATCAACCGCTTACTCGATTAATGCAAATTACTATTTGCCATATCGAGCGGCGCTTTATGGTGATGCACGCGTTTACAGTGACTCGTGGGGAATAGAGGCAAAAAACGCTCGTTTAGGCTATTTGCAACCTTACAACAATTGGCTGCTAGATGTGTTTGTGCGTTATTACACGCAGGAAAATGCAGACTTTTATAGCGATTTATTTTCTCGGCCTAACGAATTTAACTTTATGGCTCGCGACAAAGAAATGAGCACATATAACGGCATAACGGCAGGTATGAGTTTGTCGTACACCTGGAAGTTTTCAGAAACTGCGGTCATCAAAAAAAGCAGCTTTCACATCGAATATGATTATATGAAGTTTGATTACGATAACTTCAGAGATGCTACCGCCACTGCACCAGTTGGTGAAGAGCCTTTATTTGGCTTTACCGCCAGCGCCCTCAAAATTTACGCTTCGATTTGGTACTAAATTATGCATGTATTTATAAACACACTATTCAATAACAGTACCTTGGCGGCAACAAAAGCGCTAAGCAAATTTATCGCGGTATTTGGTGTCAGCATTTTGATGATAGTTAACACAGCCTATGCGGTTAACGCCTCAACGTCAGAAAACACACCTGAAGCCACGGCTAATACACAAAGTGTGGCAGAGCAGCTTGAGCAAGCCTTGATTTCTAATACGGGTGCCAATACGGTTGCTAACCCTGCTGCGACCTCAGCAAATGATACAAGCGCACAAACGGCGGCGCTTAGCCAAACAGCAACTGCTTCATCTACACCTATCACGCTAGACGACACGCAAAACCTGTCTGCGCAAATTGAAACCTTAAAGCAAGCCATGGTTAACCTAAACCGTGATTTATTTATATTAGAAGAAGATCTGCTGTTCCCTTCATCTACACAAATGGCCGTGTATTTGGCAATGGACGTGGGCGAGTATTTTGCCCTAGATGCGGTAGAAATAAGACTAGATGGCGAAGTACAAACTTACTATTTATATACCGACCGTCAGGTTAACGCTTTATATCGCGGCGGTGTTCAACGCTTATATGTTGGCAACGTAAGTCAAGGTAAGCACACCTTAAGCGCCTACTTTGTCGGTGTTGGTCCACAAAATAGAGAATATAAACGTGCGGTTAGCATTGAATTTGAAAAAGACGAAGACCCCGTTGCGATTGAACTCAATGTCATTGATTCGACCAATAAGCAACAGCCAGTGTTTGAAGCGAGTGTCTTGTAAGCACGTAAATAATTTGACCTTAATAACACTAACTAATAGTCACAAGAAGCCCAATACGATGTTAGCAATACTACAAAACTTGACACAGCATTTAGCACCAAAAACGCAGCTTAAGCGTTTATGTATGCTGAGCTACATGTGTTGTAGCATCGTGTTAATTAATACCATCATCCCAAATACGGCCCAAGCCCAGAGTATATTCTCTTGGTTTAGTGACAAAAAAGACAACAGCGATAATACACTATTAGACGAAAATACGGTTCAAGTCGAGCCACCAAAAGATATGACCTATATACAGCAAGCTGCTTTTGGCGAGCTTGTATATCACTATTTTCAAGAAGACTATCAACAAGTATTGCAAGCTATTGAGGTTGGTCAATTAAAGCATGGCTTTAGCTTACTTTCTCAAGACGACAGCGACCGCGTTAACCTAATGCAAGGCGCAGCGCAATTACAGCTGGGCATGTATCAACAAGCTCAAGAAAAATTTGCGACTTTGCTGAGTCAAACAACATCAGATTATGTGCAAGCTCACACTTGGTTTTTTATGGCCAAAGCAGGCTTTGAAAACAAACAAGCCTATTTAAGCGAGCGAGCTTACGACGCTATTGGTCAAGGTGACCTGCGCGAAGAGCTTAGTGATCAGCAATGGCAAGAGCTGCTTTATCTAACTGCGCATACTCGCATGCAAAATAACGGCGATTGGCAAAGCATTGATGGCCAAATGTCGGCCGATTACATCTACAGGGCTTATTTGCGAGCAAACCAAGGCGCGCTTTTATTTAATCAAGCAAACTATGAAGCATCAACAACGAGCTTTGTGGCAGCCAAACAATCTTTGCTTGCTTACCAAAATCGCCGAGGCTTTGTCAGTCGATTAGCTAGCAGTGTGTTTGCGGGCGTCACTAAAGCGGTAACGCCTTGGCGCTGGTTTGACAAAAATGCTGTGGCAGAGCAAGCCATTAAAGAACGCCAAGCGCAGCAAAGTATAGATGAGCAAGACGCATTATTTGATCGCATTAACATTGGCTTAGGTCAAAGCCTTTTGCAGCAAGGTGAATTAGGTAATGCGATTGCGGTTATTCAGACTATTGCCGATCAAGGTGCAGAGTCTGACCAAGCATTGCTAACCTATGGCTGGGCTAATGCACGCGAAAATAGATGGCAGCAAGCGATGGCCGCTTGGCAGTATTTGCAAACAAACAGTATTGGCTTATATGCATTACAAGCAAGCTATGGTTTAGCGTATGCCTTTAATCAACAAGACAACTTAGGCCAAGCATTTTATGCACTCGCCACTACTGCGACGCAAATTGATGAGAGTTTATTAAGTTTGTCGAGCTTTGAAACCCTGGTGGTAAACGACGGCTTTTTTGATGATTACCATGCACAATGGCCGCAGCCTTTATTAGATTTAAAGCTTGGATTTTTTGAACCGACACAAAATTTTGATGCTAAGTATTTGTTAAATGTGCGCCAACAAGCCTCAGATATTATGCGCGATATTAACCGCAAACAAACACGCATCGAACAATTAGATAAAGTATTGCAAGAGCGAGAGGCCGTTTATAACAACCGGCTGGCAAGTTTAAGTTTGGCACAAATGCGTGACCGCATTGCTGAGGCACAAGGTCATATTGATACGATCCAAAGCCTGATTAATCAAGCCGACTCTTTTGAAGCGCAATTAGCACTTAGTAAAAAAATGAGTGACGGCGAGACCCAGAGTCAAGTCGAACGCTTAAATAATGCCTTAGGGCGACATGCGCGTTTAGCGAGTGATAACACACGAAAGCGCCCACTTAGACCTAGCTTAAAGACTAGGCTTGCAAGAATCGAAGGAATTTTAACGTGGCAACTCATGGACAATTTTATTGCCCAGCGTTGGCAACATCAAAAGCTTTTGACTCAAGCAAAAAACGAGTTAGCGTCTGCGCAAGCGCAGTACGAACAACTTAAAAGTATAGGCCAACAGCAAGATGCATTTAGTTCTCAGCGTGCTCAGTTCGCTGCTTTTAATCAGTCACTTCAAACCCAAACCGCGGCTGCTCAACAGGTTTACGCCAATGCAACCAACGCGCTTACGCAAGAGCTGTTAACGCTCATCGCGTCTCGTCAATCGCAGTTGGAAGAGCAAGGCGTGAATACTCGTTTGTCGATGCTGCGTATTCAGGATTTACAAGCTGATGGAGCGATGCCATGAGCCAGATCTTGAAGAATATTTTTTGTAAGTCTTTTACCGAGCGCGCATTAAGATTGTTGCTAGTCTCCACCGCAGTATTTGCTTTGTCGGCTTGTTTAAGCGTACCAAACCTTAATCCGTTTAGTGATGATGCAGATTCAAACGCCTCTGCGCTTGACGAAAAAGCACAAAACGAGAATGCACAAAACGAACAAGCGCTAAGTGAGCAAGCACTAGAAGAGCGCGAAGCCTTAGCCCGCGGAAAAAGCTCTCGCCCCAGTTTAAAGAGTCTTGACTTACAACCGGTAAGAATGGACGAAGTTGCCGTTCCAGCGCTAAGTCTTGAGCAAAAACGTGAACAATACGAAGCCTTGTTGCCGATGCTAAAAGACCCCATTCAAAAACAACAAGTCGCCTTTAGACTTGCCGATATTAAAATGCTGATTGCCGAAGAAACACAGCAAGAAGGCACTGATATTGAACCTGTCGAGGTCGCCTTTGCTGACGCAATAAGCGACTATGAAAAGGTGCTAAGCGAACACGACATTGTTACGCCAGTGCAAGGCATCGCGCTTAGCGAAGAACAGCAAGCACTTAACCGCAAACAAATGGATGCGATGTATCAATTAACACGTGCTCTCGATTTAGCCGCCCAGCCTGTCAAAAGTATGCAAACGGCAAAAGCGTTTTTAGAGACCTTTGATGCCAAGCAGTTTAGCGTCACGCCATATCATTTAGAGTTGTATTTTAGAATTGGCGAATACTATTTTAATCGCCAGCAGTACAGCACTGCCGTTGACTACTACGGTCAAGTGGTTGCAAATGGTAATACCAATACAAATAGAGAGCAGGGTAACTTCTTTGCTATATCGGCATATATGCTGGGTTGGAGCCATTTTAAACTCGACCAATATGACCCATCCATGCAAGCGTTTGCAACGATGTTAGATGCCAGTTTACTTGCTAATCCAGCGTTAAGCCTAAGTGATATTCAAGAACAAGCACTCGACAAACTTGAAATGCCTCGCGGTGAATTACGCATTGTAAAAGACAGCGTTAGAGTCATGGCCTTAACATTCTCGTATCAAGGAAATGGCGACGCAATAAAACAGTTTTTTGCGCAATACGGCAATCGAGATTACGAACAGCTTATTTATGATGAGCTCGCCCAACAACACCTAGACAACGACCGATTCCAAGATAGCGCAAACGTCTTGGTCACTTTTGCAGACGCCTATCCTTTGCACCCACGCGCGGTTGAATTTTATATTAGACACATAGACGCTTTTGTTTTGGGCGACTTTCCTGCTCGAGTCTTGGCGGCTAAAGAAACGTTTGTGCAAACATATTCATTGGGCAATGGCGTAGTCAGCAGTTTTGAAACACCGGTTGGCAGAGCGGCGTCGCCCTATCTGCGTGACTATATTAAGCAGCTAGCACAAACCGAGCATAGTATTGCGCAAGGTATTGATAGTGTGTTGGCGAGACGAGCGGCTTCGTCTGCAAACGTAAGCGACAGTGAAACTTCGGCATCAGGTTTTGTGGCTAGCAATTTAAGCGAGGCACAAAACACTGCATGGGCATTAGCGAGTAATGCTGATTTAGAAGCGCTCGCGAATACGTCTTACACAAAAGCAAAAGGGTATTATGAAAACTTTATCAGAAGCTTTTCGCCCGATCCTGAAATTGCGCCACTTCGTTTCTATTTAGCTGAAGCCTTACTAGCATTAGACGAATATGAGGCGGCGATAGAAGCCTTTGAAACTTACGCATATTATGATGAGTTTGATGCAAGCTCTCAAGCGCCTGCGCCAGTTGAAGCAGCCTACGCAGCCTTGTTAATTTATCAAAAAATGGCTGATGCAAATATAAGCGTGACGCCCGCCATTGATGCATCTTCAAGCATGGCGCTTATCTCACCATTTAGCTTGCCGTTAAGCATGCATCAAAGCAGTCAATCTCGATTTATTACTATATTTGCGAGTGACAAACGTTCGCCAACTGTTGCACTAACCTTAATGCAAGACTTGTTCGCACAAAGCAATTATTTACCGGCGCAAGAATGGGCAACTTGGTTGTTGAGCCAACATGATCTTAGTACTAGCAATGCTAGTGCTGCTACTGCTAAAACTCTAGTTATAACCAGCGAAATGCGAGAATCTGCAATGCTAGTAATGGCCCATAGCCATTTTGCAATGGATGCATTTGCGCAAGCAGAAATTGCTTACAGAGACATATTAGCGACCATGCCAGTAGAAGATAACCGGCGTGACGACCTTATTGACCGATTAGCCGCTAGTTTGTACAAGCAAGCCGAAACCTTGTTAGTGAATGCAAAGCTAGATACCGCAAATTTGCAAGCGCAGCAAATCACTCGCAAAGCGCAGTTAACACCAATACAACTTAGCACACTAGAGCAAGGCGTGGCGATATTGACAAAAGTTGTTAGCGACACCCCTTTGAGCGAATTTAGATTAGCCGCACAGTATGATTCTGCGATTTATCATTTGTTACTTGAAAATTGGCAATCGGCTATTGATACATTCTTAGACTTTAAACAGCGTTATCCAAATGACCCACTTAGCGCAGGTATCGACAATCAACTCTTTTATGCTTATGAGCAAACGCAAGACTGGGCCAAAGCGGCGACCATGCTCATGGCAAAATACAATCAGTCGCCAAATACTGATACGGGTCGTTTAGCCTTATTCCAAGCGGCTGAGTATTTTGAAAAGGCAGGCGATAGAGATAATGCGCTAGATAAATTCCGCACCTATGCACACGCATTTGAGCAGCCCATGGCAGACGCAAACGAAGCACGTTTTAAACTTAGCGAGTTTTACCTAGAAAGTGGTGAAGACAGTAAACGTCGTTTTTGGCTAAATAAACTGGTTAATGCCCAGCTTGATGTGATGAATAACAGACCAAGTGAAAGCACGGCCAGGTCAGTTTACTTAGCGTCAATGGGCGCCTTAGTATTTGCTAGCGATGCAGATAAAGCGTTTACACGAATAAAGCTGACACAACCATTAGCCTCTAGCTTGAAGAAAAAACAGGCTGCGCTTAAAAAAGCTATTTTTGAATATGACCGCGTGATTTCGTTTGGTAGTGCCGAGTACGTGACTGCGGCTAACTATAAACTTGGTCAATTATATAGCACGCTTGCGAACGATTTGATGGATTCGTCACGCCCCGATGGTTTGTCGGCCTTAGAGCTATCTCAATATGAAATTTTGTTAGAAGAACAAGCTTACCCATTTGAAGAAACAGCCATTGACCTGCACGAAAAGAACATTGCTCGTGTGCAAGTGGGTCTTTACGACGAATGGATTAAAAATAGTTATACCGCGCTTAAAAATACCAATCCAGGGCGATACAACAAGCCCGAAGTCATAGCCGAGGTAAATGCAGATGATTTTTAAACGAGTCTTATTGTTAATAGCTATTACTAGCCTTGGTGCGTGTTCTAGCATGAATGCACTGATACCAGACACAGCGTCTGAATCTTCAACAAACGCTATTGAAGAAAGTACTGATAAAACGAATAACGATCTCGCAAAAACCAACACTGCGGGAGACCAGTCGAGCTCAGAAACGAACACAGCACTGGTATATGCCCAACAACTTCACGCAGAATCAGATTTATATCTGCTTTCAAAACGAACGCTTGCACCCGCCACACAATCAAAAGTGCTAAATGTGTTTTCTCAATTTAGACAAGGCGAGATCGAAGAAAGCCTCAAGGCAATAAATGCTCTCCTTATAAGCGAGCTTAACTTAAGCAGTGCGGTGTATGTTTTAGCCGGAGATATTGCCGCCGCAAATGCACTGCGTGACCAAGCCACAAAGCACTATCAAAACGCATTAGACTTGAACGAATACAACGCGAAGGCGGCTAACCGATTGGGCATGATGGCACGTGCAAATGGGCAGTTTGAACTTGCCGAAACTTTTTATTCTCAAGCCATTAACGCAAGACCTTCAATGCCAGAAGCTTATCGTAACAGAGCCGTGTTATACGACTTGTATCTGCAACAAAAAGACAAAGCGCTAAATGACTATCAGGCTTATTCAGCGCTTTTAGAATATGAGCTTGAGAGCAGTAAATCAGGTCAATCACTTGGCGATGCTCAATTAAGTGAAGCGCAAACAAAAGCCTTGCAAAAAGACATTAAACTGACCAAACGTTGGGTGGTTGATGTGGGCCGACAAGTGACAGCGATAGCGCGCGCAAATGGCGCGAGTAATACAGGTGGTAATTAAGATGCTGAATACTAAAAAGCAGCGACCTACCATCTTGCTTAATCACTTTGGTAAGGTATTTTCAAATATACGCCTTTTAAAGAAAACGTCTTTATATTTTGCGCTTTTATTTCCAGTGTTTGCTTACAGCCAAGTTGAAGCAACTGTTGACGAAATAGATAAACCAAATCAGCAGCAAAATACAAACACGCAAGAGATTGAGCAAAGCACTCAAGCTTCGCCACAAAGCATTTTACGACTCGAAGACACCATTCGCGGGAATAAAGAACAACCGCAGGTACTTACTATCGTCCCTTGGCAGTTGCCCGTGCACCAGCGCATTAGCGACAACCAACAGTGGGGTTTACAAGTCAATCCTTTACCTTCTATTGAGCGGACTGCATTTTTACGCAGGCTCGCTGTTGTCAAAGAAATAAACGCTGTCGCCTCAAGTGATGCACTCTCTACAAAAGAGTCATTAACTAGCGCAGTTTCACAGTCTGCAAGCAGCGAGCAATAAGGCAAACGTATACAAACCTTCATGCCCATTTAGGTATGAAAAGGTATATTTTTGACCACTGCTTAATCATCTTGCATACACAACAAGCATTGCTTAGCCAGTATATTGCTAGCCAAGTTAATTTATTCGTTTAATACCGGCCTTCATAAACAGGCCACTAATATCGACAACACGCGGAGACTCAGTATATGGATACTGTTATTAGATTTTTTCAAGAAGGTGGCCAATTTATGCTACCTATTGCCATTGTATTGGCTATTGGTTTAGCTATCACAATAGAGCGCTATATATTCTTAGTTGCCGCCACCGCTACAAACAAACGAGCTTTTAAGCAAATTGAACCTTTGCTAGCAAAAGAGATGTTTGACCAAGTTAAAAACATCACTGATAAAAGCAAAGCCCCTATTGCACGAGTAATTGGCGCTGGCATAAGCCGCTTAGCCATTAGTCCGCGTCGCGAAGATATCGAGTACGCAATGGAAGAAGGCTTGATGGAGTCGACGCCACGCTTAGAAAAGCGTACACCGTACTTAGGCATGCTAGCCAACATCTCTACATTGCTAGGTTTGTTGGGTACCATTATTGGTCTGATTGCCGCTTTTAGTGCAGTTGCTACCGCTGAGCCATCAGAAAAAGCTAGCTTGTTATCTCAGAGTATCTCAGTGGCGATGAACACCACCGCATTCGGTTTGATTGCTGCTATTCCATTGTTGTTATTTCACTCTTTGTTACAAACAAAAACAGCTGAAATCATCGACAGCATGGAGATGGCGGGCGTAAAAATGTTGAACACGCTTATTGCCAAAGAAAACTTAGCTCCTCGCACACGTACAACCGACGAATAATAGGCCAATTGCCATGTCTTCATTAGCAGGCTCAAAAAGCCGGAAGCGGCTCAAAAAAGAAGATGCAGAACTCGATATCACCTCGTTTATGAACTTGATGATCGTGTTAGTGCCTGTTCTTTTGATGATGATGGTGTTTTCACGCATCACCGTTGTTGAACTTAACTTACCTAGTTTGTCGAGCATACCGGCTGAAGAAAGCCTGGAGCAACAATTACTCGAAGTCGAAGTGAGCGAACGTGGGCTGGATATCTTTTTTCCGCAAGGATATTTAGTTAAAAACATTCCTATGATTGACGCAGAAGTAAACGTAAGCGATGCACAAGACGCTAGCGAGCAAAGTAATGACGCCGGCAATAAAACGCACGATTACAAGCAATTGCAAGAGTCATTGATTAGCATTAAGCAAACCTTGCTAGCTAATGGCGCAGACAAAAAAGATATTATTTTATTACTGCAAGAAGACACCGACTACCAAACCGTCGTGACTTTAATTGATACAACACGCTCATACGAAGACGTGGTTGTTGCCTCTGTAGTGCAAGCTGAGCTTTTCCCTGAAGTAAGTTTAAGCGACGCACCTAAACGTGAAGGAGCGCTATAATGAAGCAGTCTATGCGCGCCAAACGGATGCACCGTAACCACAAACGTCACAGTGGGAAAGCAAAGTTATCGTTAGTGTCGTTAATGGATATATTTACTATCTTAGTGTTCTTTTTGATGCTAAATGCCTCCGACGTACAAGTATTGCAAGTGAATGATGCCGTTGAATTACCAGAATCTACCGCCGACACTGCGGCAAAAGAAACATTACTGCTGATGGTGACAAAAAACCAAGTATTGCTGCAAGGTAAGTTGATTGTTGATACTCAAACACTGATTGACCAACAAAGTGATACTATTGACGGCTTAATAGAAGAACTTGATTACTTTACTAATCGTAAAGGCGCATTAACTGACGAAGCCCGCATGAGCCAGTCAATCACTGTCATGGGTGATAACAGTATTCCGTACGTGGTGCTAAAACGTATTATGCAGTCAAGTGCAAAAGCAGGATACACCAACATTTCGCTTGCCGTAGAAAATACGACCGACAGTGGCAGTGCATTAAGTCAGCCAAATACCACAGCAAATCTTAGTGGAGGTCAGTAACATGGCAACTGCTAAGCTTTATTATCCGTCGCAGCTGCCGTGGACAAGTAGCAAAAGCGAAAATAAAACCTTTTTCAAGATTACCGTTGGGGTATTAATACTGACCTTGTTGTTTGCCGCATACGTCATTATTACTGAATTGCCTGAGGTGCCAAGAGCCGAAAAAGAAGCCTTGCCACCACAGTTAGCAAAAATTGTGCAGGCCCAACAGCCACCACCACCACCGCCTCAAATAGAGCCTGAGCCAGAACCTGAGCCAGAACCCGAGCCAGAAGAAGTGATTCCTGAAGAAGTCCCTCAAGAATTACCGCCAGAGCCAGTGGTAGAGCCAGAAACAGTTAAGCCAGAACCGCAAAAGGTGGAGCTTAGCGAGCAAGAAAAAGTGGTACAAGCCCGCGAAACAGCCAAAAGCAAAGGGGTATTACAATTTACAGATGCGCTAGCTAGCATGAGGCAAGAAGCAAACTTGTCAAACTTAGCCGATACAAACTTAACTGAAGGTGGCGGTCAAGCGGAGCAAACCGCACGCAATATTATTGCTGCGCCATCGCTTAATGCCAGCAGCGGCATTCAAACCGCTAACTTAAGCTCAGATGTAGGTGCAGCAGGTGAACTAAGCGGCCGTCGAAGCACCGAGTTTGTTGCTGCTAGCCAAGGCGAAGCTGCAATAGCCACCAAACGCATCGAAGAACAGCAACAAGTGATAGGCAGTCGAGACTTAGATCAGATAAGACAAACCCTTGATGCTAATAAAGGCTCAGTGTATTCACTCTATAGAAGAGCCTTGCGCGAAGACCCAACCATTGAGGGTAAGCTAACGGTTAGACTTGTTATTGAGCCTGATGGCAGCTTGTCATCGGTTGAACTCGTTGATAGCGAATTAGACGCACCAGAACTTGTGTCTAAGCTAATAGGGCGTATAAGTCTAATCAACTTTGGTGCAGCAAATGTAACCCGCACCGAGTTGGAGTATGCTTATAACTTCTTGCCTTTCTAGCTTGTATATCAAGCCGGTTTTTACTGCATGATTACTGGACTATTACTGCA
>CAYURD010000011.1:0-13987 GCA_964446865.1 uncultured Glaciecola sp. | reverse complement strand
ATAAAATCCCCAAAGTAGGCTGTTGAGTCTACTTTGGGTCCCCATTTAGGTTGATTTCCGCCGTGGAAGGTCGAGAAGTAGAGTGAATCTATTTTGGGCTTGTCGTCTACTCGGAGCCTAAAGTTTTGTTTGTTTAAGACGAGTTTGTCGTTTATCCAAATCATTATTTGCGCATTGTTTTTGCCAGGCTCGTTTATGGTGATGGTTTGTGTAATGTTGTACCACTTACCTGGCACAAAGTAGTAATCGTCAAACGTGATGCTGTCGCCCCATTTACCCTGCATATCCATGTAGTACAAATAAAGCTCTGCTAGGCCTTTTTCGCGCCACATGAGTCTTGCACTAAAGCCTTCCCCATTAAGCGGGCGTGTGCCGCCAGTCCATTTTTCGCCGCCACTTGTTAAGCCAGGAAGTTTTCCGCCAAGTCTAAAGTCAAAGCCTTCTTTGAATTTAAGTGAGTAGGTTAAGGTGTAAGTGTTTTTGGGAGGCAGGTTAATCACAAATTGAGCACCGCCTTGATGCGGGCCTACGCTACCTTTTGGATACTCGACGGCCATTGTCATTTTAGCGTTTTGTTCTTCAAAACGTACTCTTTCAAATAGTTGTGCCCACTGTGCTTGAGGATAAATTTGAGTTAAATCATCAGAGCTTAAGGCTCTTGCCGTCTGTGCATTAAAATTAGAATCGAAAGCCGTCTTAGATAATAAAACATTTGGCGCGCTCGATGCAGTATCTTGACTTTTGCAAGCGACTAAAGAGAATGCCAAGCTGAAAAATAGCCAGAAATAGATATTGAAAGGTAAAGAGCGAGTTCCAAATACGCGTTGTCGCTTGCTCATATTAATCAATTTAATCATTAACCTTATCCTTAGTTTTAAAGCTATTGGAGCTTGCTGAGAAAGCCTTATTCGGGCTTTTTATTCGTTCGTGTTAGATAGTAACTACCCGTTTTCTTGTGGTAAACCTCGTTTTTTGAGAATAGGCTTATCAAATCTATTAATACAAAAAGACAGGTATATTGTTTTATTGGCTGGGAAGCTAAATAAAGCAAAAGACGAGCGTAATTTTATAATGCGCACTGTTTACTAATTTAGTTACACTTGTATGATAAGCATAACACTATAACAAAAATTTAACATGTGGAGTATTTGATGAAAGTAAGTTCTCAGGCAAAGCGGTTTTTATTGGTATCCATTCCTATTTTTAGTATTAGTTTTTGCGCACATGCTGTTGCCAATGCAACCGCGCTTGCTCATGATCACAAACCTTCTGCAGGGCTCACATACACTGCTGAAGACGCCTTAACTAATCTTAATTTTGCGGCTTCTCAATATTCGAAGATGATTAAGAATGTGAACAACAAAAAAGGACTTTTAATAGACAAACAATGCGCAGATGAGCCTTTATGCATTCCGCGTTCGCAAGACGACGGTAAAATTCATATGGTGCACCCAAATAAATGGGTAGTTGGCTTTTATCCTGGCGCTTTATGGATGCTGCTTAACCAAGCTGAAAATTTACCAGTACTTAAAGATAAAAATACGCATGATGCCATGATGACGCATGCCCGTCAGTACAGTGAATTGCTATTTGAACAAGCGAATAGAACCGATACCCATGACCTTGGGTTTATGGTAGACGCACCATTAGCTTATGCTATACAGAACAAACACGTAAGTGATGAAAAAAAGGCTGCTTATCAAGCTGCTATTAAGACCGCAGAAGCCAACTTGTTAGCGCGTTATGCGCCCGACAAGCCCGTGATGAGATCGTGGGACTTTATTCCAAGAATGCGCGGAGAATGGCTTGATGAAAATGGCAATGTAAAACGCAAAAATATGGATTTACGAGCACCTTGGGGATATCCGGTCATTGTCGATAATATGATGAACATGGAGATCTTGATGAAAAGCAGCGATAAACAAGCGCGCGCTCAAGGGTTTTCCCATGCAAGTGCGACAATGCAATATCACTATTTTTATGAAGAAACCGATACCAACAAAGAGCGCCCGATTGCTTACCATCTGTTTGATTATGGTGATATGAAACCCGGCAATTGGCAGGGATTAGGGAATCTTTCGGCGTGGACAAGAGGCCAAGGGTGGGGCTTATACGGCTTTGTTGTTAGCACCATAAAAGCCAAAAAATACCCAGAATATTCAAAGCAGGCTGCTGAATATGAAATGATGGTAGAT
This sequence comes from uncultured Glaciecola sp., assembly GCA_964446865.1. GTDB lineage: Bacteria > Pseudomonadota > Gammaproteobacteria > Enterobacterales > Alteromonadaceae > Glaciecola. Next base: position 11,792 of record CAYURD010000011.1, on the reverse strand, counting down.
AAAATTTTCAATACTATCGAGCATCACACACAAGCCCATCCAGTGCCAATTTGGGACTTTTTTGCGAGTCGGACTGATGCTGATGATATTGCTGCTTATGTTGGTGAAGAGACCGCACAGTATTCAAGGATTTTGGATTTGTGTTTAGATATGCTCCCCGAACATATTTTGCCTTATCAGGGCTTTGGGCCAATTCAATATACGGAGACTATCTTGTCGACCCAGAGTATCTCGTTTTTATCAGATAAAGTGAGTCCAGATAATGTTCCCATTATTGACGATAATAAAGTCCAACCATGCGGCACAAATCCGTATTATTTGAATGAACGTTTTATTCCTAGAGATACGTCAGCAGGTGCCTTGTATGCGTCGGCGTTATATAAGATGGCTGCGCATATCAAAGGCACCGAAAAAGCGAAAAAATATGAGGCTTTTGCTGATCGCATTATGGTTGCGCTAACGAAAGAATATAGAACAGACGTGAAAAAAGAAGTGAGTTATGACTTAGGTTTTGTGCTTAATAGCGCAACAGGACACTTACCAGAAGGAAGTGAAGTTGATACGCCAATTGTGTATGGTGATTATTATTTTATTGAAGCGAACTTGAATAAGTTAGCCCTGCGAGAATAGCGCGTTTTTGCGTTGTCTATTTCATGTAGCGTATTTTAGGTAAACGCCAGCCACAAAAAAGCCCCGAATCACGGGGCTTTTTTTCAGTGAGTCAGCTTACTGTTGAGCGACCGGAACGTTCATTACAAAATCATCAGCAAGTATTAACTGAGGACCTGCATCAGCATTGTCACCGTCTACCGCGATAGCGGTATAAATACCACCAGCCGCTAATGACAACATACCTGTTTCGATAGCTGCGGTTTGTGTACCTGTTGGTGTTACAGTAACGAAGTAATCGCCAGGTGCTAGTTGCACATAGCCAGTCTCTGCAAGCATACCAGTGTTGTATTCAACACCTGTAAAAGCAGGCATAACCATTTCGCCAAGCACACCGTCGTCTGTTACATAAATATCAACCGCGCCTGTTGCTTGTGATGCGTGGAAGATACGTACTTGAGCAGCAGTAGCTAGAGGGCGACCGTCATCAACAATCAAATCTAAGTCAGCCATAGCAAGCGTGTTGTTTGCTAGCGCTGTGTAACGCACACCGTCTGTTAATGTAATGGCAGCATCGTCGATTGCAACTATTGAATTATCAGCCGCAGCTGCTACGTCTAATACGTAGTCACCGCCAGCCACTTCGATGTAGTTAGTCACACCTTTAAATGGTGCGCCTTCAAATAAAGCGATGTCGTCGCCATCTTCAACTACTGCAAAAATGTCTACCGGCGGCGCGTCTGCGATACCGTGAATTGCTCTTACTTCAGCGTCAGTGTCTGCATCAAGCATGACTGATGAGCCACTGCCAGTTGCAAGTACTAGCGACACTGGTGAGTCGCCTGGGCCTACATTTTCAGTTGCAGCAATGAATAGGTCGCTTTGACCTAATGCTACTTCACCTGAATCGAATACAACCGTAGTGGTACCAGCAGCGGTTATTCTGATTTGATAGTCACCAGTAGGGACTTCAAGAGGGCCCGCATCGTCTTTAAATGCAAGTGTTGCGACTGGCTGAGAATCCGCAAGAGCAGCGTCAGGTGCTGTTACATATACATCAACTTCTGGTGCTTCTGGCGCAGCGTGCAATACTTGTACACGTACAGTGTTGGTCGGTACTGGCGTATTTGGCGCGGTAACAATAATCGCTTCTAAGTCGGCAACATCACCCACTGCGATCACATTATAATTTGTGCCTGAGGCTAAAGAAACATCAGCAGATAATACTTCAGCGTTGCCTCCAGGAGTTTCTGCTTCAACACGTATAGTGTAATCACCCGCATTGAGGTTGAAGAAAGCAGAACCTTGTTGATAATCTAAATCTTGTAAAGGACCGATTGCAGTTGTGCCAGAGAATACGTCGACTTTTGGCGCGTCAGGAGATGCGTGAATGATTCGAATATCCGTTCGTTCAATTGCCGGCGCTGGTGGAAGTGATTCTGCTTGATCGATGTTATCATCTGAATCCAAGCAACCTGTTAAAAGCACTGCACTAACTGCAGCCGCGGTAAGTGTTTTAATGTGTTTCATTGTAAATCCTCTTTTTATCATAAACATACATTGCTAAGTAGTTACACGAGTAGTTAACTAGAAGTTTACAATTAGAGAATGAAATTTTATTAAACTTTTGTAATGTAAAAAGATTTGAAAAAATTATAAAGCTATATTTCTTACATCAGTGAACGTCGCAAAATATGCCTTCAGATTAGAAGTGAATGCAAAGTTATAGAGGTACCGAGGTATTGATGCTTTATTTTTTGGAGCTTACACTAAGGTATTCAACGAAGGCATCGGCTTTTAGTGGCCGGCTAAAATAATAGCCCTGATACATTTCACATCCCATTTCTTGCAGGGCAAGCAACTGATAGTCTTCTTCAACTCCTTCAGCTACCGTCGTCAATTGCATGTTTTTAGCTAGCGTAATAATAGATTGCAATATGCTTAATCCATCTTTGCTGTGACACTCATTAACAAATGAACGGTCTATTTTTAGCTGATTAACAGGTAGCTCTCTTAGGTGTGATAGTGAAGAATAACCTGTCCCAAAATCGTCGAGCGAGATAGTAAATCCACTCTCTTGCAACCGCTTCATACTAAGCTTACTTCTTTGAAGGTTTTTCATTAAATCTGACTCAGTCAGTTCGATGTCGAACACACTTGGATTGATCTCATACTTCTTCAATACGCGCAGCATACTCTCGACAAAATCGTCCCTATCGAGTTGTTTAGCACTCACGTTGATGCTAAAGCGACCGTTGGGTAAGCAACTTTTGCTTTGCCAGTCGATAATGTGTCGGCATACTTGATCGATACACCACATACCGTGAGCTTGAATAAGATTGCTAGATTCTGCGACCTGTATAAACTCACTAGGTGGAATGAAACCCAATTCAGGATGCATCCATCGGCAAAGTGCTTCAGCGCCAACATAATCGCCTGTAGCTGTCACTTTGGGCTGAAATACTAAATACATTTGCTTAGCGTCATTCATATTGTTATCAAACATGTCATCGTTTTCTAACAAAATTCGTAAATAGCGTTCAATTGATTTTTGCCTATTTAAGCGCTTCGCGATATCGGCATCAAAAGCGATGAGCTTATTTTTACCGCCTAATTTTGCTTGAGAAAGCGCAAATTCAGCACATCGCATCACATCCATCCCTTCTGGCACTTGATGAGGATAAATGACAGAACCTGCGCTACAGCGCAGATCTATTTCGGTGTGGCTTAAGACAAACGGTTGTTGAACGCATGATTGAATAGCTGCCCAATGCAAATCAATGGTATGGTTAAAATCGGTGTCTAACTTTCTAAAAATGGCAGTAAATTCGTCACCTGCAGTGCGTGCTATAAATATGTTGTCATTGGAGTAGCTTTTTAGCCGAGAAGCGAGTTCTTGTAGGACTAGTTCTGCATTCTCAAAGCCATATCGCCTATTTACATCAGAAAAGTTATCTATATCAAATTTGAGTACCACGCTACTGAGACTCTGTTTGGTCAAATCATTTGCGCATGCGGCGATAACGTTGTGTGTACTGGTCAAATTAGGAAGTTTAGTGCGTACATCAATGTAAGCGGTCTCTTTTAATTGGTTAAGCAGCAATTCTTGGCTATATTCTGAGGCTAAACGCGAAGCGCAGACGTTGATAACGTTAATGAAACGCTTATTGGCGATAGAAGGTTTATCAAAATATAGTGACAAAACGCCAATAGGCTCTTTTGCTAAATTTAACATTGGTACGCTTATCATCGCTTGTGCTTTGATATTCTGATAAAACTCAGTACTAGGATAGCGCTTACTTAAGTCCTTTGTAACATGATGGAATTTTGAAGGGTCTCTAAAGTCTTCTGGTATGCCCTCTATTTTGAATGAAAAATTTTCAATCACATTTTGTTTATGAACCAAAATATTCGACTCGACATACAAGCCTTTTCTGCTTTGGTCGTGGACAAGAATTAAACAAGTAGTTGCTGCACTTTCTTTTTGCAACACCTTACAAACTAGCTTCATAAATTCTGCGAAGTTTTCTTGCTTATTGTCGCCATTTAAGGTGACTAGTATTTTTTCTAAGGCATCATTTTGATATACAAGCTGGTCTGAAAAGCTGGCCTTTTTCAGTAAAAGTTTGGACAGTGTGAGACAAGAAAGAATATTTAAAATGGTAAAGGGTAGGGCGCCAAGATATACCATTTCGATAATGCCTTTATCACTTAGTCCAGAAAGTATGCTGGCAATAAGCTGTGCAAGTAGACTTATAAAAAGCGTATAGAACACCGCGGATTCTATATCTTGTCGTTTTTTGAATATCCAGATTGTCGACAACGATAAAACGAGTAAGAAATACGCCCACAATGCCATTACCCAACTATTTGCAGGCCCACTTAACTTGTATAGTGTTTCTGACGGAAACATCGAAAATGAAATTAATTCTAGTGGTACATTGCTTTTGAGTCGTAAGCCATTTTCAAAGCTAATGTTAAGTATAATTAGGCTCACAGAGATGACAGAGAATAAAAGAATATAACGTCGTAGCTTAGCTACGTTGCACCATGTTCCATATACGGCAATAACGGGTGGAATAGCCAAAAGTAGCAAATTTGTTTGTATCGTCAGCCATCTTAACGAGGAACTTAAGTCAATCGATAAATGATACTGCCAAATTGAATATTGGAAAACGCTAATAATTAGACAGCATGCTATCATCAACTCAAAGAGTCGAGCTTGCTCTTTAGTTTTGGCAAAACTAAGCACAATTGCACACATCAGATTCATGCCAATTGAAGTGACAAAAAATAAAGCGGTAAAGTCATGCATGTTGTATTTCGCCGAAGTATCTTGGTACGTTTGTTTTTGTTCAACGCATTGTGTATACAATACCATGGCAACTCGATTTACGCTTTATGATTTTCTCGCGATTGGGGCAAGCTGAATTGCAATGTGCTATCTTAGGATTATTAGCATAGGTCTTCAGATCTTTTTTAACCAAAGAATATTGTCATCAACACGTCCTTCTTCTTCAATAAAACAGGCGCGGTTATTTTTGCCGTTTGCTGTGGTTACTTAATCGCACCAATGGGAATGGCTGCGGTTAATGTTGCGATACCCTCTATGGCCAATGACTTACTAGCCGATGCTAATAAAGTGGGTTGGTTACCTACCATTTACCTGTTAAGTAACGTTGCCTTCATGTTGCCTGTAGGTAAACTCGCTGATAATTTTGGGCGTAAACGAGTGTATATGGCAGGGCTTTTGTTAAATGCCGTCGCTGCAATTATGTGCGGTGTTGCCAGTTCAATCGATATCATATTATTTTGGCGATTTGTTCAAGGCTTGGCGGCGGCAATGATATTTGGTACTGGCATTGCGATTGTCACTTCGGTAGTACCTAGCAATAAAAGGGGAAGTGCTTTAGGCATAGTCGCGGCATGTGTATATATTGGCTTAACCATTGCGCCTGCCATTGGTGGATACCTCACCGAAGTATTTTCGTGGCGAGCGGTGTTCTATTTTCAAGTCCCGCCTGTGCTTGCGCTTATTGTATTTATGTTTGTTGCCATTAAAGGCGAATGGAAAAACCAAGAGAAAACACGTTTTGATTTTGTCGGCACTGGCTTATTTGCCTTGTTCGCTTCTTGTTTTGTTTATGGTATGAGCAAATTGCCAAGCGCTTTTGGTATGGTCATTACTGCGCTTTCTTTACTTTCATTACTGGTCTTTTTAATTCACCAATCGAAGAGTTCTCGTCCTTTGATAAGGCTACAAATGTTCTCTGAGAGTCGAGTGTTTAGCTTATCGCTAGCATCGTCATTTTTTATGTACGGTAGCAATTTTGCGATTATTTTCTTATTGAGTCTCTATTTACAATATATCAAAGGTTATTCCCCTGCATTTTCTGGTCAAATATTACTACTTCAAGCCTTATCTATGGCACTTTTAGCGCCTGTGGCAGGAAAGCTATCGGATCATTTCCAGCCTCGCATAGTGGCAAGTGTAGGCTGCGCGATTGTTGCGATGGGCTTTGTTGTATTAAATCAATTAAACCCAGACACAAGCGCGTGGCAAGTTGGGGTGTCTTTGCTATTAATCGGCACGGGTTTTGGATTGTTTTCGACGCCTAACAACAACGCGATCATGGGTGCGGTGTCTACCAATGAAGTTGGCGTGGCGTCTGCATCAATGAATCTCTCACGCACTGTTGGCAATTTAGTGGGCATGAGCATTGTTAATTTGATGCTGCACTACTATTTGGGTAATCAGGTCATTTCGGTAAGTTTGCAAAACGAACTGATGCTTAGTATTTCATTAGCCTTAAAGATGTCGTTAATGTTTGTTTGTTGCGCCATTGTGTTGTCGGCGCTGCGCGGGAAACAAGCGCAGGTATAACATTCGCGTCGTGGAAAAGAACAATCCGCGTAATGCTGTTCGTTTAAGACTTCCTCGTCATCCTCGCGAAGGCGGGGATCTGGTGAATGTTATTGCAAAACTTTACAAAACAAATACTTAGCCAAGATCGATTAGTTCCAAGGGGGTTCCCGCCTTCGCGGGAATGACGGGGATCTGGCTTAACCTAGCAGTATTAGGCCTTCGCCAGAATGACGGGTGGTTATTACTGCTTGAGTCTAACAGTACAACTTGGGTCAGTGGTAATATCTGCGCTAGGTGTGCCAATGAGCGGTTCGTTAAAATAGCAAACAAAGGGTTCGCCTTCTCCTTCAATGCTCACTTGATACTCACCATAAGCGCCTCTAAAGGCGATTCGTCCGCTTTTATTGGTACTTAAAGAATGCTGGTGGTTTTTCATTTCAGCTAACCACTCGAGGTACATTTTTGCGTTTGGTTTAAGCTCGTCATTCTTGTCGACTAATGCACCTAATGGTCGCCACATTATAGGTTCGTAATATCCCCAGCGTGTAATACCAACCGTAGCTGGATGCGCATACATTGCGGTATAAAAATCAGTGTCGAACTGAGCTTGAGATGCATAGTCGCGAGTATTTGAATCGTATTCAGTAATTCGAATTGGCAGACCAAACTTAGCGAATCGATCAAGTATGTCCCACATTTTTTCGATAGGGGTGACCACGCCCGAAAAGTGTCCTTGCATGCCTATGCCGTGAATTGGCGCGCCTTTTTTTAATAGCGCAGTGATTAGCTCATAATAATGGTCTTGATATTTTTTATTGTTGCCGCCATCCGTTAAAATTGAGTTTTCGTTGATATACAAGATTGCCTCAGGATGAAGCTGATGTACACGCTTATACCACATAGCAACGGTATCAACGCCGACTATGTCGAGCCATTCTTCTTCGTCGCGTAGTTCATTAATGACATCATATTCGTTAACGCCTAGTTTTCGTAAAATAGGCACTATTTCATCAATATGCTGATTAACGCGGTCTATAAAAGCTTGTTTGTTGCCGGCGAGTGAATTAAGGGATTCTGGGCTAAATCGAAAAGCTGGATATAACAATACGTGTCCGCGTGCAGGGATCTCTTGAGCCTGTAATTTTGCCATCGAGGCAAGGTTTTCATCTCTTACTTTAGGATTTTCCCAACCCCAGTCTGCCCAATAAATGCGCGAAGTAGCGGCGTTAAAAAACTGCTTAAACCACTTTCTATATTTGTCACCTGTTTCACTGTTTTGTGTGTAGAGTTCAGCCACCATCGAACCAAGTTCGTAGTCTAAGTTTGTTAAGGTAAGGTCAATCTTTTTGTTACTTGCAGGGCTGCCGTCTCTGTTTAATACAAATACCCTGAAATTATCATGGCGAAATTGTTCTATCATTTGATTAGCTTGCGCCCGCCATGGCGCATTTGCATCCATGCCTGAATAGCGTAGTTCAGTTGGCGGAAAAACGTGCGTTGGTGTGCTAGCCGGAAATGACGCAAACACAAAGTCAGCTACATCGATGGTTTGTGCTTGTAACGCTAAGTGTAGGGATAGGTGAATGCTATTTTTAGGTAAGTCAGTTTCGGCGCGACCCAGTGCAACCACTCTTGTCCATTCTTCTTGTGCTGCAATGCTTGCATCGGCGACCATCATCCAACTAGGCTCTGGGCGCTCAATAAAACCACGGATGTTAATTGACCCTGTGCCAGGCGCCGCTCTTACAAAAAAGCTTGCCAGTACCCATTCGCCTTTTTTGATGGCTTTTGAGTTACTTTCGCCTCTAGCGGTTGTGTCGTATGACTTCTCACCCTTGCGTGCATTGACTAATCTTACAAACTCTTTAAAACGCCCGTTTTCCGCTTTTACGAGCGTTGAAGTGCTTGACCCGCCTCCTGACTGCAAGCTTTTTTGTTCTGTACCATCTAAAAATACCGTCGCTTTTATATCGCTAGGTAGCTTTTGCGTGATCTCATTTAGTGTTGTTTGTGCGTGCAATTGAGTCGATAGAAACAAAGTCAAACTCAATAAGAAAGTGGTCAACAACCCGAATGAACGAGCTCGTGTAAGGGTATTCACGGTGACAATTATCCTTAAATTTAAGCTATTTAAGCGCATAAGCCATTTAGCGAATTGGCTTATACGCTTGTGTTTTTACCTTTGGGCTGGCAATAACGATTAATATATTCTAGGTGCGGTGGAATGTGCATAACCGCTGTCCCTAACACACTCTCTATATGCTGCATCTCGTCAATAAGCTGCTCCTCAGTCATGATATCCACGAGTGGATGGGGTGATTTAGGAAACACATTTTGTCCGCTAAATACAGCCGTCCATGATTGCTCGCCAAATAGCTCACTGTCTTGACGCCAAAAGCGTCCGTTCGCTTTATAGAGTTCTAACTTTTCAGTTAAGGTATCGGGTATCGACATTGTGCGACAGTAATTCCAAAATTCTGAATCATCACGCTCGGTGGCGATGTAGTGCAAAATAATGAAATCGCGTAAACGCTCAAACTCAGTAACGGCTACGGTGTTGTAGGCATCAATATCAGATTGCAAAAACTCTTTAGTCGGAAACATAATAATGAGCTTTGAAATCGCATTTTGAATAGTGTGCAAGCCAGTGGATTCAAGTGGCTCAACAAAACCCGCCGACAGACCAATCGACACCACGTTTTTTACCCAAGGCTCTTTGCGACAACCAGTAACCCAACGCAAATGACGAGGCTCTGCATGTGGACTTGCTTCAATGGTTGATAACAGCTGATGTTCGGCTTCGCTTTTTGTCATAAACTCACTGGAATAAACGCAGCCATTCCCGACGCGTGATTGTAATGGAATTCGCCATTGCCAACCCGCGGTGTGGGCAGTCGAAATGGTATTTGGACTCACGCCGTTTGCAATATCGCAAGGGGCAACCGCTGCGCTGTCGCATGGTAACCAGTGACGCCAGTCGATATATTCTGAGCCCATGACTTTATCGATTAATAAGCCATTAAAGCCCGAGCAATCTATAAATAAATCACCTTCAATGATTTGACCTGAGGTGAGTTTTAGAGATTCTACAAAGCCGGTTTGAGGATGTTGAGCGATTTTATCGACTCTGCCCTCAATACGTATAGCGCCTCTTGCTATGGCGAATTCACGTAAAAACTTAGCATACAAAGTGGCATCAAAATGGTAGGCGTATGAGATGCCGCCAAGTGGCGAGTTTTCAATTTTAGCAGGGCGCATAAAGCGTCCTTTGCGCGCGGCTAGCGCTTCAATAGAATATGACTCGTAGGTTTTTGCTTTGCCCATTTCTCTGAGTTTCAACCAATATTGATAAAACGGTAGGGGGCCTATCTGGTTGCCGGGGTTGCCAAAGGGATGAATATAATCATCACCGAGTTTGCCCCAGTTTTTAAATTGAATGCCGAGCTTGAAGGTTGCGTGCGTGCGGGCCATAAACTCATTTTCGTCTATGCCAAGCACTTTATTAAATTGGAGGATTTGCGGGATAGTGGCTTCGCCTACTGAGACGGTGCCAATATCTTCAGACTCTACAAGGGTGATACTGCAATAACTGCCAAGTTGCTTACTTAATAGCGCTGCAGTCATCCAACCTGCACTTCCGCCACCTAAAATAACAACTTTATTTATCCTTTTATCGTCTTGTTTGTTCATCTTTGTTTTACCGTATACAGCCTATTTGGTAACAATATCTACCGACCTACTGCAAAATGCAATAGGTCGGTATTTTTCTCTACTAAAAACTGTCTTTAGAAGCGTCCACGTAGTATGAACGAGAAGCGACGGTCGTTGACAAACCATGAACGGTTAAGACGTCTATCACCTTGTAGCATGGTGGTGTGGATAGTTTCGTCTAGTAAGTTCACCGCTTGAACACCTACATCTATGTTTTCATTAACAGAATAGAATATAGAGCCATCTAGCTGGCCAGTGCTCTCGTTAAATATTGGCTTACGAGTAATAACATCTCGTGTCGTCAATACAAAATCAGAACGCCAGTTATAGGCTAAACGACCCTGCCAGCCATACTTCTCGTACATCAGTACTAAGTTGATGGTATCTTCTGACAATTGCTCTAAAGGTAGGCTAGCAATCAATTCATCTTCAAGTGCTACACCGTTTTCTAAGTTAGCGTTAGGAATACCATCAGATTTAAGATGCGTCCAGTTAGCTTGTACACCTAAGCCATCAAATGGTGAAGGTAAATCGCCAAAGAACTGTTGATATGAAAGCTCGAATCCTCTCAGCGTTCCAGATTCACCATTCGTTGCACCATTAATTGCCACTTCTCTCGTTTCGCCTACATCAGTATTGGTTATATCTTCTCTGCGTATGCCGTTTATAAAAAAGTTCTCTAGGTCTTTATAGAAAATAGATCCAATGAGGTTTGCACCTTCATCAAAGTACCATTCTAATGACATATCATAGTTAATGGATTCCATTGGCTTAAGCCCTGGATTACCGCCGCTTGCTTGATAAAAGTTGACGTTTGCACTTTCAATGATACGCTGCGGATTTCCATCTTCGTCTAGTACAGGCTGATTATTCTCATCCAATTCAACGGTACGTGTAACTTGAAGGTCGTCTGCAGATACTCGCAAAAATGCTCTTCTTGACCCCATATCTGGATAAGCTACCGCTTGTGATACGGCAAAGCGTAAGAACAAATTCTCTTGCAGTTCTGCACGTAAGTTAAAGCTTGGTAATACTTTACTGAAATCACCCGAGAAGGTTGTTGGAACCGCCGCGCCTGTACCAAAGGCTCTATCTGCATCAGGCAAGAATAAGAACGAGTAATCTTGAGGGTCGAAAGGTTCGTTATCAGGATTATCTGACGCCTCATACAGAAGTTGTGCCTCTGCATCTGAATAATCCGGGAATATTAAAAATCCTTCGGTGTCATTTGTTAACTCGACATAACGAAGACCAAAGTTACCATCAACTAAGATATCACCAATCTCAGTAGAGTAATTAGCTTGTACATAAAAGGCGGTGTTTTCTTCGGTATTAATATTAATTTCTTCCGGCAGATAATTACCGCCGTCTACGGTGCCGTCTCTTTCGTGTAACAACTCATATGCTTGACCGCCAGAGAATGCTTGACCTAAAGCAACAAGCGCATCTGAATATGGTGCAACGCCATAGTTACGAACTAACTCCATGCTTGGCACGATTGCTTGACCACCAGTAATGATAGCCCCGTTATGCAATTGCCCAAAATCATACACTTCATAATATTGGCTAAGTGCAGCTACTTCAGGTGTATCAGCATTTACCCATC
>CAYURD010000010.1:25007-64619 GCA_964446865.1 uncultured Glaciecola sp. | reverse complement strand
ACGCTAATTTTTACCCAATCACCTGAAAAACCTTACCTTGCTTCTCCATCTCAAGCGCAATGCCATCACTACAGTCATCAATACTGACAAGCCGTTTAGCGGCAATTGCTTGTAAGCAAGCGTGCTGAATTGCATTAACTATGCTGCCACCAGAGAGCGCGTAGCTAGCAAGCTTGTTGAGGTTAGCCAGTAGAGTTTTATCGCATTGTTGTGCAGGCAAATTTGCTCGCCAGATCTTTTCGCGTAAATCTGCGCTGGGCAACTCAAAAGGAATAATGGTGTTAAAGCGGCGAATAAAGGCTTCGTCCATATTGCCTTTAAAGTTTGTGGCTAAAATCGTGATGCCTGCAAACTCTTCAACCCGCTGTAGTAAGTACGATACCTCCTGATTGGCGTAACGGTCGTGAGAGTCTTTGACCGAGGTGCGTTTGCCAAATAAGGCATCGGCTTCATCAAAGAACAAGATCCAGTTTTTGTCGTCGGCTTGATCAAATAACTTGGCGAGGTTTTTTTCGGTTTCGCCAATGTATTTTGATACGAGCTGGCTAAGGTCTACTCGTTGTACTGGACGGTCGGTTATTTTACCGAGCAAGCTGGCACTTAGGGTTTTGCCGGTGCCTGACGGGCCATGAAATAAAGCGCGATAACCAGGCATAACTTTACCCGCCATATTCCACTCATTTTGTAATGTATCTGAATGCTCAATCGCTTTTATTAGGTCCTTAATTCGCTTTTGTGTATTTTTTGATAAGACAAGATCAGACCATTGCTTTGCGGTACTGAGTGTTTTGACGGCGATTAGCTTTGGCATATTTTGTGTGCCTTTTTTTAGTTTGCCATTAGTGCGAGTTAGGGCAGAGTTATGCAACATTTTGTCTCTATATTCAGGGTGTAAACATAAAGTGTGTTGCACAAGTGGCAGTGAATTAGCCTCTATTGCGGTTTGTTGTTCATTGCTCTTTTCAGTGCTTTGACCACTAAAGCAATCTAGCTTTTTGAGCACGTTTTCGGTAAATAGCCAATGCTCAGAATGCAAACAAGATAGGGCTGTAAGACGGTGATGCATAGTGTCACCTGCCGCTAAATATACAATGCTCTCAATAGAAGGCACAAAAAACGGGCTCGAATGCTGATGGGCTTCGGCAAAGCGCTTAAGTTGCTCAGGGTGCTGTCGTAAGCTAACGAGTTCTTCTTCAAAAACAGCGGGAGCAAATTCTGTTGCTAAAGCGCCTACTAATAACAGGTACTCGTAAAAGTTAGGTTGGTGTTTTTCGATAAGCTCTGCAAACAAAGATCCGTCGTCAATATACCCCAAGCTAGGGACATCTATGCCGTCGTCTTCTTTAGATAAAGAGATACTCGCACGAGCTTTGATAATAGTGCGTAAGTAATCAAAAGCTTGCTGCAAATTGTCACTGTTACTGATGGTAACTGGTTTACAATGAGTGGCCGGTTGCTCATTTATCATCTTTGTTCTCGTTCATTTAGTTTTTAATCAATTACTCAACGCAATCTAAAATACCGTCGGTTCTTCCAACGCGTAATTTGATTGATGCTAAAAATCGTAATATGGCTTTGGAAGTCTTCATAGGTTCTATAGCGTCTTCTGTCTTCCTCGCGCGCGTTTTCTCTTTCTTGTACTTTGCTGGCAATTATACTTGCATGATTTTTAAGTTCGTCATCGCGGGCATCGTCTAGTTTGCTTCTAATTAAGCTAGGGGCATCATGATTTAAGTTCGCAGGCACAATTGGCGGCAATGGATCTGATGTGGATAAAAAGTAGGACTCTGGATTACGTTCTACCCTATTGGGGACCGTTTTGGTTCGAGACTCTTCAATATCAAAACCGTTACCATTGGCTTTTGGTTTAAGTATTTCGACTTTGATATTTAGCGCGCTTGGCACGCCATCTTCAGCATTGACTATTTTGCGGTAGTCATCTTCTTTGCCATCATCTCTCGCGACGAGTGCTTGTATTAAACTGGCTTTGTCTGACTGGCCGCTATAGACAGGGATCACTTCGTAAGTTTGTATCTTGTGGGCATTAAAATCGCGCTTTACGCGGCTTTCGACTTGCACTTCATGCTGGTGATTACCTTCTCGAGACAGTGGCGTCATATTGTGCCACTTTCCTGGCCCACCAATATTATGGTTAAGTAGATGGCCTTTAATATAATAACTGGCTCTTGCTGCCCCGCCGTCTCTTCTTAGATTCAAATCATTATAAACCGACGCTGAGTTGTCATTTGGTACCGAACCGCGTTGCCAGCCACTTCCTTGTTTAGCTAAGGGCGAAATTTTCATACTAGTGCCATAGCCGTCACTATTTTTATCTCCATAGTCTGGCTCTTTCCAATCTGGCAGGGTCACTTTTAGCAGTTCTGAAGTCAGCAGCGACAACTCATTTAACTTCCCTTCTATTCGCGTTTTTTTAGCTGCAGAATTTCGTCGACGTTCTGTCTCGTTTGCTCCAAGTACATTTTGATTTTGTTCAGTTTCAATTTCAGTCACAATAGCTAATGCACGAGTCTTTTTTGCTTGGTCAATACCGGGCGCATTTAAGCCTTCAATCATGCGTCGGTAAACCACCTCGCGGCTACGCATTTTTAGCTGTGACCGGCGTCCTTGGCCACTGAAAAACAAGGTATGAGTTTCGCCCGATTCGGTTCTAAATCGTTTGCGTGCCCGCCACCACTGAGTCAGTCTTCCTACGCCGCGCCTTACTGCTCTGCGCCCTCTGCGAATAAGCCGGCGAGCAAAAGCCACTACGCGATTAATAATCCTGTCAATTACACGGTTAATAGGCCGAGTAATGCGTTTAATGATATTACTTACCGTGCGGCCAATATTGCCTAAACCGACCAATGACGCTAATAAACCAAACACCACAGGGATGCTCCGCGCGATCGCATTTTCGACCGCTGTGGCAGCTTGGCTTATGTTACCCGCCGCAATTTGCGTGATAGAGGTATATACACTGCCAATAAAATCTCTGATTTGCGCAAAGCGTTCAACAAAAAACATAACCACGTCAAACAGCATCACCATCATTCTAACCAAGGCAGAAGCGGGGTTTAGCATGCTTAATAACCATGTGATTGACTGCTTAACCACTGTGGTGATCACAAAATTACGAATGCCTTCCATCACTTGCTGTCTAAGGTTACTTATTTGCTCTTGTACCATACGCCAAATTCCGCCTAAGCCCTCGCGGCGAATTAACTGAATAACTTCTAAGCTTTGCTCAATAACACCAAAGACTCGCTCTGCCTGCGGGAACCGTCTAATAATACGGGCTTTGATATTGTCGTAAGTTAAGCCAAGTAATTGTGCAACTAAGCCAATAATGCCTTTAAGGTCAAACTCGGTTGGAAGCACAATAGGCACCGACGACATTGCGCCTGTGAGCCATGCAATTAAGCCGCTAATTAAATGCGTGCGAACATTTTCAGCAAAGTTTCGAATGCCCGTGCCTACGGCCGAGACTAAGTTGTTAAAGAAATCGAGCGGGTGTAGCAAAATGTTCATAATGGCTTGCCCTGCACGCTCAAAAAAGGCAAATATAGGCTCAGGATTTACGCCTGCTATTTGGCAAGCAGTTCTAATGGCAATTTTAAGCGCTTCAACAAAGTCGCCACTAATAAGCGCCGCTAATACACCAAATGCGCCAGCAACCGCCGTTTGTAATACAGAGAATATCCTATCAAGCGCTGCTGCCAATATGCTGGCAAAACGTTCAACTGCCGCCACGGCCGCATCGGCAATACGATTAACAACACGCATTGCTCGATTAACCACGACATCAATTGCCGCATTAAGCAGTCTAGCTAAGCGCGGAAAGCGTTCTGAAAGTAGGGCATTTATTTTATTTTGTGCCCACGTGCGAAACCTTTCTAATTGACCAATAACAAAGTTGCGAGCACGATTAATAAGTCCTATCGCGGCATTTTTAGCGCGCGTAATAATATCGGAAACAAAACGTCGTACGCGGGTAAATATATTGTCTATACGTTGTGCAACACGCTGAAACGCATCTTTAATAGCACTAGTGGCTCGGTCCCACCAACTGTCGTTATCTTGCTCTCTTTCTAAGCTCTGTTGTTCACTTTGAGCTTCTCGTTCGCCTTGGGTTCTCTCTCGCTCTGCGCTATTTTCTGCGCTTTGTAAGGTTTGGCTAGCGTCACTCTCACTTTGCCTAACTCGATCTTGAATTACCTGATTTTCAGTAGCTTGTCGGGTGTTGACTTCACGTTGGAAAGTGTCGCTTTCTTGCTGTGCTTGGTCTATTTGTTGGCGCTGCTCTTGCACTATTTCTTGGCGATTGTTGATAATGGCCTGACGCTGTTCCCTTTGCGCTTGTGTATTAGCTTGTTCAGTCGCGTTTTGTGCCTCTTGGGTCACGCGCTGTTGTTCACTATCTCGCGTTTGTGTGGCTTGGTCTATTTGCTCGCTGCTTTGTGCTAGGCGTGATTGAAATTGGGTTTGCAGTAGACCATCTGTCGCCACTCGCACATCTTCAGGCAATGCCATTGCCGCATAGCGCTGTGCATCTTGAGCTTGTACATCGGGCCCTAATTCAGCAATGGCAGGCGTGAGTGTTACTTGCGCAGTATGCGTTTGCTCAGTGGCTTGTATTTGGCTTTGTCCGCTATGCTGGCTTATTTGCTGAGTTAGGTCGGTCTGGGCCTGTAAAGCTTGGTTGTTTGCCTGTGCGTTTTGCGTTTGCATTTGCTGTGGGTTTGCGTTGTCTTGCAAAGTCACACTAGGGCGCTCGCCTGCGCTTGTATCAAGCTGTTCGTCGCGAGTGGGCAGGCTTTGGATCATGCTTTCTAGATTATCTAAAAGCCAATCATAAAATCCACTGCTTGACGCTTGGCGGTCGAGTTGACGCTGGCTTTCACGGGTTTCTGTTATTTCGACAGTTGGCTCTGCTGCTTGTTGCGGCAGCTCACCAATGCTGTCGGTACTATTTGAGACTAAGCTTTGCGCCCCTTGGGTACTTGGCGTTGCCACTACTGGCGTGACAGCTATTACAGGTGTACCAGTCTCGGCTTGTAAACTAAGCTCTTTATTACTGTGGGCTTGCGCGTCAACTTGTTGTTGATTTTGTAAGCTTGATTTTAAACTACTTGCTGTTGCGGCTATTGCGCTTGGCGAGCTTTGTGTACTTTGCTTGAGTTGGTTTGCGGTATCGCCTTGCAATGCAATCGCACTAGGTGTTTGCACATTTTCTTGTGCTGGTGCAGTAGGCACTGGCGGTAATTCAAGCTCGGGCGATTGATGGCTAGCGCCAGTGTTGTTTTCTGCTACCGTTGATGCAGACTCATTAGCGAGAGCTTGCTGCGTAGTATTGGCTGCATGTGGATTGCTTATGTCTGTTTGAGCAGCATAGTTTTGTTGAGGCTGCTCAATACTCGCTCGGTTTTGATGGCGCTGAGAAGTCGCATCATTTATTTGGCTGCGACCTTGGTGACGATTTGACCGCTGCGATCTTGTCTCTTGATGACTTGCGATCCCTTGACTGTTTTGTTGTGATTGGCGGTTTTGGTTGCGCACTCTCGCGCTTGCACGCATGCGTCTTACTTGACCAGAAGGAGGCGATGATTCAGTCGAACGATTTACCCCAGTGGCAGCAACCGTCATAACGACCAATCCACTAACAGCATTGTACGTAGCCATGGCAATTTAATATTGGTGATTGACCAAGGTAGCTTTTCCAGCAAGATGTCAGGTGTTTTTTTCTCTATGCTTAATGTACGTGTTGGAATAGTCGTACTAGAATCCAACTCACTTAAAATAGCCGCTCTTTGCAAAAAAGTAGATTGAAAAGTCGCGACTGACGTTCCTTTTAAGACAGACCAATGCTTAATAGCCGCATGCAACAACTCCGCGGCTTTGGCTTTTTGTGCGTCAGACAAGGTCAACTTAGGCATGGCTTGTTTCATGGGCCAATCGACTAAGTATTTAGGGAATAAGAGCGCGCTTTCTTCTACTTGATGAGTGCCTTGTACACCTTCTTCTTCGGCATTTAATACAGCGTCACCCTGCGCTAAAAAATGCAGTAAATGCGCGCCAATCGCCTGGCAATGTAGATCTCTAAAAGACTGTCCAATCGTTAATTCGCATTGCTCAAATAATGACGCTAAAAACGGATGTAAAATAATGATACCGGCATTGCTAACTTGAATAGACTGATTGAGGTTGTCATCTTCAACATGCGTGCCATCTTCGCTACGCACTTGTTCGTTGTGACTATCTTGATTTTGGGCATCTGTTAATGCTTTTGCTAGATGATCTTTCTCCCCTTTTTTAGCCTTCTGCGCGTTTTGTCCGAGTAGGCTGTATAGAAATTCATCCTTAATGGCTTGCCCCGCAAAGGCAAAGTCACAAAGCGCTGTTAAAGCAGACAGTCCAATATCATCAAGTTGCCAAATTAGCTCACTAAGCGCTAGCTTGTTGCTACCTTCATCGTTCGCATTAGCGCTATAGGCTTGCAAACGCTTGGTCTCAAACGCACATATTAACCACAACGAAACAAGCTGATACTGCTTTGTCTGTTTATCGATTTGGAGCGCGTTTATTAAGCTTACTCGCTTGTCACTAGCGCCAAACTCGGCCGATTTAGAATGGATAAGCGCTTGTAATAATTCAGTATCGCTTTGATAAAATAGCCGCTGCCAAATAGTGGTATTTCGAAGCTGTGACTTTAAGAAATCGAGTAGTGACTGCAGCGGTTTGTGCTTACCATTGTGGCCATTTTTATAGAGATCCAATAAATATTGCTGTGCTTGTAAGTAGCTATCAAACACCTGCGGAACCGGCCACTGGCCATGCTGCAAAAATTGTTTAATGCTTCGCATTTTCCATTCATGGGGCAAATATGTGTGAGGGGCTTTTTGTTTTAGTGCAAAACTGAGTTGCTCATAAATGCGCTTTTCAAGTAGGTACCCTTGCATATCTTCTAATACCTCACTGTGGCTAGTTTGAGAGCGCTTATTAGTGTCATTATATGCTTGTGCTATTTCACCCAAATCAAGTGTTAAATTATCGAGCTCGACAATTGTATCTTGTGTTAAGCCGTGCGATTCGACCCAGCGAGTTAGCGCGCTATCAAGCGCTTTAGTCACGCTTTGTTGAAAAGTATCTTCTAGCTGTTTACCCACTCTAAACGAATCTACACTATCTGCGCGGCCAAGCGTTTTGTGGCCAATACCATCTGCAAGCACTGTCGACCCTTGAGACGACTCAGTCTCAATATCGACAATAAACTTAGCCCGCGAAATTTGATGTTCCATGCTTTAGCTCACGCTATTTGGGTTTCTCATCGGTATTGTTCAGATCCTTGTCTTTGCCTATGTTTGATGATGGCGTCATCTCAATAAACAAATCTTGCTTTAAAGGTGCGTCAAACGTAAATTCTTCTGAGTAATTCGCGTAACCTTTTGCTCTTGCTTGGATCACATACTCGCCAGGATTGATCGTAAAATTAAATGCACCTTTTACCATCACATGAGAAACCGTTTTACCTTTGGCGTTGCTTATCCTTATTTCGGCATCTTTTATGGTGTTAACAATGGGCCTTATATTTATTGGCAACCGGCCTTTGTCTTTGCGATTAGCGCTCACGACTTTGCCACTCACCGTGAATTCTTTAACAATAGGCTGTTCTATATCTGGCGGTGGCGCGGGTTTATCTTCGTAGAGTGATAGCTCATCGCAATCGTCACAGCAGCGATGCCATAAACAAAAATCAGCGACGACCAACATTTGATTGAGAGGATCCTCTTCTTGTTGCGGCCTAAGATTATAAATCGCAGACAAATTATTAGTATTAGCTAAACGAATGTTACTGTAATCATTGGCTCTAATGGCTTCAACGTTAATACCGCTTCCCCATGCACTTGCGCCTATATACATCGCATTGTTGGGTGTTGCGCCAAGTACTAAGCCATTATTGCTCGCTTTTGCTGCGTTTAGTAAGCCAATGTCATTTCGTTTATACACAATACGATCATCTGCAAAGTTTATATCGGTAGGTGGTGTATATCGAATATCACCCAATCGATCATTGGGTGTAAATACCGCTTCAAGCTTTTCAGTGATTGGTGCTTGATACCCTTCTAATAACTTTTTAGGAGAATACCCAAGCACTAGGGTACCGCCTTTAGGCACGCCGCACTTATGGGCTAAGCCAGGGTTTTTATCTTTAAAATCAGCAAAATTATGTTCGGTAAAGATGGCTTGTAATCTTGCTTTTAACTGCGTGCGTAAAGAGCTCATCATTGCGCCGCTGCTTAATAGGTTGAGTGTATCCATCGTCGCGGCCATACTCGCTAGCATCGGATTAGGCTTGTCGGCTTTACTGCCTTGCTCTTGTATTTTATCGTGCGCATTTTGCAGTTCTTTTACATCAAGCTCAAAGCGAGAAAAATCAAATTTTGCGATGCTGCTAACCGTGCTCTGCTGCATCAAGTTTTCGGCATGGCTTAGCATACGAATACTTTGATAGCTGGCTTCTACTTGTGCATCGCTTATTTCTATTTCGCCACTGCCAATGCCAAATCCTTCTGCAACGTAATAGTCTTTAATAATACCGCGCAAATCAGAGGTATTTGCTTCGCTTACATATGTGTACATGTGCGAAGCTGCGCCGTTAGGATCGTCTTTTGAATCTAAAAAGTTGATCACCTCTTTCACTTCTGCGTTGTTATCGCGTATTTGGCCATACATTAATTCAACATGCTTTGGTGCGGCGTGTGTCTTACTTACGTGTTTGGTAATAGCGCTATAGTCGGTGCTAACAAGTAGGCCTTGTAGTTCAGCTTCGTTAGCAATTGAATTAACTAAAATACGATTAGGCATTGGCTTATAAGTCACATTTGCGGCGACTGTCGATACGCCAAATAAACCAAGGTTTGGACCATTATTGCTTGGACGATTGCTTGGTTTGGGGACTGTTGGCGCTTCTACCGTTGGCTTTTCAGTCTCTTCAGGTTTGGTGGGCACTTCAGGTTTAGTCGGCGGTGCAGGTTTTTGACCACTGGCCCGGTCAATCATGTAAATAATGGTCACTAAGAGCTGAAAAATAACGCCCATCAGCATTAAAAACAAACGGTCTAAGTCAGTTAGTTTGCATTGATATAAACGTAACAAACTATCGTTTTTAATCAGCGCGGCAAATAAAGCTTCAAGCTCCTTTGGTGACTTTGGATTAGTTACAGGCAGCAATACTGGCACCACTGAAAAGTCGAGACCAAGGGCTTGTTTTTGATTGTTAATTTCAGTAATCACCTGCGCTAATGGCCGACTTAACATGCCTTCAACCCGATAAAAGTCATGCGGGTTAGGCACAATACTTAAAGGATGTGGATTTTCGTTGTTAAGCGCATAGCCCTGCACCTGCGATAAATGCAAAGACTGTGTTTTTAAAGGCGCCCAATTGCGATGCAAATCATCGTTAGGGCTCATCGAATAATAAAAAGGAATAGCTCTGTTTGACAGCGTTTCATTCTCAACGCTCGGGCTAATTTTAATGCTTTTGTCTGAGGTTCCGCTAAGGGCAATGCGCTTGCACATTAACCATGTGCGGTAATATAAATTTTGCATATTTTGGCTAAGATGCTGCTGTCTTTGCAAAGGTAGTGTCGGCACAAAATCATGTCGTAAACGAATACCTAAACCCTGCGCACCAATATTAAAATTGATAGGGCCAATCGCCTCACTGTCGTTACTCGCGGTATCTGGACTTTGTGCTTTACCTAACATGACATGATAAGCAAAGCGCTGCTGGTTAACACAGCACTGCGCGTCAAAATCCATTGCTGCGGTAAAAAACTCATTGTACGAGGCAATGATATCTTCCATTGCATCGAGTAAAAATAGGCGTTGGGCGAGCTGCGTGTAATTAGGCGCTGTGGCGTTTACACTTAGGTCAATATCTTGCCAAGGATCTTCGCTAAACTCGTTAGACGGAAATCGACTGCGCAACACATAGGCCCACATATCAAAACTAATGCTCAAGCTGGTTTTGAGCTTGCTCCATGTCTTATTGATAATATTCGACGCCTGATTAGAAAGTGCTTCTAAGCTCTCTTGGTCATTTTGCGTCAAATTAAGCTTAAGCATACTTAAAGGACTAAGTTTGGCGCGCAAGGATTGCCATTCGATATCTTTTGGCAATAAGCCATCAGATTGCATCGTTTCTGATGACCACAAGCGCATCGCGTCATCGGTACTCATTAATAATCGGCGCAGCACAAACTCTTGGCGAGCACCTTTGTCGGCGCAGTCGTTGGTTTGGCAGTTTTTGAGCGAGACAAGCTGCGCTTCAAGCAATAACACAACAATGTTATTGTTTATATCGGTCACCTTCAGGCGGCTGGGTGCATCTTCGTTGGGCGCTGGCACAAAATCATCACTTAAGAGTTCAAACATTTTGATGCTGTCGGCATCGATGCTCTCGGGCAGTAAAGTGGGAATTAGTGTTTCTTCGCTTGCGTCTTCAGCTGCGCTGTCGTTGCTATTTTGACTTGAGATAGGCAAAGTGTATGGGCGGTATTTGGTCAAGAGAAGGTCTTGCTCTTGGGTCATTAAAAACCCTGCGCTTGTTAACGCAGCACCTTTGCTCATCACTATTGCACGGCCATCTTTTATGACATCAAATCCACATACAACGCCAACACCAAACAGTTTTGTTCGGGTAAAACGTTGCTGCTGATTTAGCCAAGTGGATAGCTGGTTTAAGTGTGCATTAGTGAGTACTTGACCACTTTCAAATACGGGATAAAAATTTTGCATAAGCTGATCCTGGTTGCCTGTACTGCTTTGCTCAGTCTTGTTATTCCTTTACTGCGTTCTTTATTTATTGATGTTTCATTTGTCGTGTTTTATTTGTGATGCTTCTTTTGTCGTGCTTCTTTTGTCGTCTTTTTTTGCAGTACTAGCCTAGCCTCTCGACGACAAGTTTGTTTGCCCTAAACGCACCGGCGCCTCATCTGCGTCATCATCGCAATCATGCAAGACTGCCGTCGGGTAAACTGTTTTTAAGCGATTAAAAATGTCGATAAATTCATTTTGAGCTTGCTCATACTTTGTTTGTAAATTGGCGACATCAAGCTCTGCTATCTTGTCTAGTAAATCAAAACGCTGCATCGCGAGTTCACGCTTGGCATGCAACAGGGCCTTATATTTTGTTTCAAATTCGCGCATTTGATAATCGTCAATCCAACATACTTTTAAGTGAATGTGGGCAGGCGCTTGTTCTCTGGCGAGCTTTTCAAAAAAGTCTCTAAATGAAGGTTGTAGAAATCGTCGAGGCCAATACGGCAATACAATTGATGCTTTAAAGCTATAGGGATCGTTATTATCACAAGACGCTGAAAAATCATTATCAAGCAAATCGTTTTTGGCCGAAGCAAGATTTATGTCGCTAGCGCAAGTGGGTAAAAGCAAGTTATCTGCGCTTAGGGGGCGCAATAATAAATGCTCAATAACATACATGCCTTCTTGGTTGCATACTTCACTTTCGAGTACTTCGTAGTAACGATTTAAGAGCTTATCAATGTGGCGCTGCGCCTCAACCTGCGAATCAAATTCTGCGCTGTGCTCTAGGCGATTTTCACCAGACACAATAAATAATTTCACGGTGCCGGTGCCTGAATTCGCTTCAATTTCATATGCACTGCGTTGATGTAAGACCTCAAATAAGGCACTCGCCGTGCGCTGTGCTTCACTGCGTTTTTCGTAAACTGCCTTTGATTTAAATAAGGCCTTTTTGAGTTTATCTTGTATTTCTATGCGGTGTTCTTCGCCTGTGCGGCGCGTAACAATTAAGGTTTTTGCAAATACTTGGCAGCTTAAGTCACTTATATGCACGGCATCATCTGGCTGCTTGCTGCGTATGCCCGACAGTTTGCTTAAGCGTTTATGCAAGCCGCTGACATTGGGCGAATCCCAAACCTCGCTCATTGCCTCTGGCATATAATTAAACGCTAAGCCTCGCTCTCGGCTTAATTCAGGCTGTTGCTTTATAAACGCCTTTTTATCTTCTATCAATCTCGCTTGGGTTTTAGCTGTATCATTTTCGGTATTGATCATCAACATGACATAATCTGAAAACTGCTCTGCAAAACGTGCTAATAAGTGATCTAATAAACGGTTTTTGCGCGCGGAGGCTTGGTTAAGATCTTCATACATCGCGCATCGATATTCATTACTGCTCAACCTGCTGGGTTCGACATAAAACTCATCTGTAAAGTCTTCTAACGAACCTTGAATGTTATCCAAATACTGGCTGTAATACGAATATGCTTGGCTATCGTCAAGCGAAAACAAATCTGGCAAATGATGCAGTTGGGCCAAATAGTCAGCCAGCACCTGCTCAAAGCACATTAAATAGCCCTTAAACTGCCTAACATGATTTACCGTCTCAATATCCTGATTAGGACGCAAACCGGTTTCGCCAATTTGAAAGGTCTCTGGGAAGTCATGTTGAACTGGATAGTGGGTTAATGTATCGCGAGGATTTGGCACAGGCGCAGGTAATTGTTCTTTGGTATAAGTATAAGCGGCCTGTGTGGCAGCAAATCGCAAGTGATTGAGGGTCGCTTCAAACTCAACCGGGTTGACCGTAAACGGAATATCTTGTTTAAATAAAAGCAGCTTACTATTGGCTAAAGATAATACTGGCTGATGGCCAGGCGTTATCGCTAAGGACCATTTTTCGCTGTCTGAAATACTCTCGCCTTGCGCATTGTATTTGCGTAATTGTAAAGACCTGACGTTTTCAACCCCTTCAACATCCATGATCAGATTAATAAGATCTGAGCTGTAAATAACAACGCGTAAGTCGCTATCTAGCAATTCTTCGTTAAGCACAAAACCCGATTTAGCAAAAAGCGGCTTACCACAAAATTGCAGTGAATCATCAATATAAGGCGTATCGTAAATATCATCGACCAATTTGCCAGACGCCAGTAACTCACTCAAACGATGAAACTGAATAGGTGGGTTAAGGTACTGTTCAATTTGAAAGCTTACTTCAGCCAGTACGCTTTCTAAATCTGCACTTGGCGCAACGTCTACATCTGCACAAATGCCCACATATTCGGCGTCGACAGTCTTAATACTCGCGTAGTCTTCACATAGCCCGCGATGGGATTGCAATAAAAACGCAGCACGGCTAAGCACTTGGCTTATGTTGTATTGTTTTTGGATAAAGCTAACGAGCACTTGGTTAGGCACGCTAAGTAATAGTTGTTTGTATTTAGCGGCCACAACTGGGCTTGGGACTGGGTCTTTAAAACGAATAATTAACTCAGGTAAGGCCTTACCGTCAAATTTCGCTTTAATTGATGTTGTATGTGTATCGATACCTTTAAAACTAAAGGTAAATGATGTTTTTAGGCGTTCCCTATCTATATTAGCTACATTAGCTGCGTTAGCTGCGCCGGCTGCATTACTTGCGTTAGGATTATTTCCATCCTCATCAACAATAATAATTTCTTTATATAACTGCGCCCAAGCCTGCTGTGATGGTTTATCGTCAAGCACTAAACTCAGTATGGCATCACTGGTATCAAAAGGTGAATTGATTAACGTTACCGGCAAACTATTCTCGTTCAAACTCCCCAAATTCACGTCAGGCTCAAGTTCAAGTGTGACGTCATATAATCCATTTAAGGAGTCTTGATGAAAACGCCATGGTAAGGCACGGCTGTCCTCAACAGGCGAGCGTGGACGCAGCCATGCATTACGCACACCTTCGATTCTTACGAGCAATTGGCGGTAATCTAAAAGCGTTGCTGGCCCGCATGTTAGCGCCTCATGCGCGGGGAAAAAGCCAGACTGACTTGGTCTTGAAAAATAGTCGGGTTGGCTACTCAGTAGCTCTAAAGTGCTAAAACTTGTGCGATAGCTTAAATCGGTAAGGGCATAACATAAGGCTTCTAAGGAGGTAATACCCGGATCGTGTAGGTTATGATCGGTCCAAATATGTCCACTTAGCTGGCGGATAAGCGCCATACCTTCTGCTCTAAGTGCTTTATAGTCGTGCGCCTCATCCAAGGGCAAATCTTTTATGATAATGTTTTCGTGATTAGGCTGATTCATACACCAAGCCTTTCTTTTTGATTTTCAATTAGGTGGATATCGTGTTGTGGATAAGCCACCAAGACTGAAAAAGACGTGCTGGGTACAACTTCGTCTAGGTCGTGACGCAACCATTGCTGAGCGTTATTTGTAATGTCTGCTCGATGAAACATATGTACATCTTTTATGTAATCAACATACTCGCATTCATCTATAAAATTGACTAAATTTGATTTAAACCATTTGTTGGAAAAATCTAATGCTGGTGTTTGATTGCGCATGCTTTGTGTGTCTGCGTTTTGAGTCGTCCTGCCAGCCCAAGGCATCATATAACGGTTAATATCTTCGTTTAATTTGGCCAGATAAAAACCAACATCGATGATGTCATCATTAAACGCCACATCAAAACTCAGCTTTATTTCTTCAATTTTAGGATTAATCACTTTAACTTGTGCAAAGGTCATTTTACGAGCGTTAACAAAGGCAGTTATTGCCTGCAAAAGACGGTTATCACAATAAGGTCTATAGTGATTTTGATTGATTGCTAGGCCACTGTTAATTGCACTGGCACTGAGCGATGAGGAAATATCACTTAACACGGGTAATGGCACAATTAACGCATGTCCCGGACGCAAGCCCTGCTCTATATCGCCTGCTGATTCACTACTGTCTACTTGCGTATGATTTAAGCAGCGCACACGAAACACTTGGGGAAACTGCGCTAAGATCAAATGCTCAAAATCCCAGATGCATACCGCTCTATTTTTATGACGCAAACGTTGTGACACTCGCTGATTGAATTGCGCAGAAGATTCTCGTACTTTGCCACCAAAGCTCTTATCGGGTTGCTCAATCGACTTGATTTTTTTATCGGGTGTGAGCAATTTGGCAATGCTGCTTGCGGGTAATTCGCTGCCAATAATGGTGTCTTTGTCGTACCGCTCTACCATACTAGCGGCTATCGCATTGTTAAATATCCCCAGCATGTTTGCACTCGCACTCACGTTTTGCTGGGCGGCTATTTTTATCCATATACAGTCGCTGGGTAGCAAGCTATGCTGAGTATTGGCATCCAGTGGCAGGCTAAAGCTAATAATGCCAGAACCCGAAAGCGCCGTGGTTGAGTTGCTTACCGCTTGCTCATCAAAGGCAAGCCAATCATTATCTCGTAAATAGGCATAATTAAGTTGAGTTGGAGGTGATAATGGGTCGGCACTGCCGGCTTGAGCATGCATTAATAATGATATTACTTGGCCGGCTTTAAGTGACCTAAACCCTAACAAGCATGCACCTTGGTCTGTCTCATTTGCAATAAGCTGAGTGGGTACAGTTAGCTTATGACCAAAGGGGTGTAAATGGAAAAACTGCGCGACCGTATCATTAGTCGTTTCATAATCTACGCTTAAGTCTGTCGCCTCGGGCGTATAAGGTGTATTGGGTAGGCCGGCGCTGTAATTGACATTGCTAAGCTGCGTGTGACTAAAGCCTTCACCTTTGCCCATGATCGCCAGTGCATTTTCTTGAGGATAAGCATCGTGGCCTAAATCTGATGCGAGAGAAAAGCGCAGTGAGCCGCTTTGTGCTTTTTTATTGTTTTGAAGTTTGCTTAATTCAGCATAACTACCCAAGGAGTCTATATTACTAAAATTTAGTCCTTTCCTGCGAATAAGGGCATCGTAAAATGGCAAAAAGTTCTCATATTCCAAATCACCACGATTCCCCGCTGCCAATCGTTGTAATAGTTCGTAAAAGTTAACGCGTGTACCCGCTTCAATAAAAAACGGTACTTGCTTATTTGGCATATCTTGCCAAATACCTTTTTCAAATTGTTGCGCTGTCACCGTCATATCTAAAGCAGAATTATTGGTATAAAAATGTTCTCGACCGCCAGCTTTCTCTTTCCACTTTGTTCTGATTGAAAAACTCTCGAGGGGTTTAGAGAAAATAGCAGGTGAGCTTAAGACTAATTCGTCGCCCACTTGAGGGCGCGGACCAAAGGGTAAAAAGGCTTTACTAGCATCAATATCGCCTAAGTGGTTAGATAGACTGAAATCACGTGAACCACGCGCTTCGGTGCTGATAGTCAGCCCTGATAATCGCACGTTTTGCCACTGAGCAATATCATCAACATCTACACGGTTTGGCCTAAACCATACCTCAAGCACAGGGCTTGTGACATCATACGAAGCCCGATCAGGATCGTGTAAATTCTTGCTTGATGCATAGTCATCTTGCGCATGAAGCTCAGTTGAATAGCCAACAATTGCCGGCGCATCGGCTGGCAAAGCGGTCGACATCGAAAGGCTTGTGCCACGCTGCCTAATTCTTATATCTTTAGACTCAATGTATAGCCAGCCCTCTGCGCTACTAATGGCAAATTGAAATAAGCTGCTAGCATTTGGGAAGTTGCCGTTTGCTGACGTCATCACTAAGGTGATAGACCTAGCGCCGTCGCGTAAACGCAGCTTTTCATCGGCTATGGCAAAACCATATGTATTTTGTACCGGCGTATTTAAAGCGCCAAATAAGGGCCACTCTTGGCTACTATCTTTTAAAAACTCGCCACCAATGCCATTTGCGCTATTAGTAATAGAAGATACTAAAATACCGTCTGTGGCAGGATTGCTGCCTTTGCGCCAGCTTTTAATATGCGCTAGTTGCGCATTATTTAGCACAATATCATTATTGCTAGCATATAAACGAGGCTCGCCATTAAGGTCTTTGCCACCGTTAAATACAGTGCCTTTTTCAACAAAGTGTTCAGTGACATTTTTAGCTAGCGTCATTGACAACAGCGCAGTATCCGAACTGCCTTGTGCCACCGTTTGCTTTAAAATATCTTGATAATAAAATGCTAAATGCCGACCCGTGAATTCATTGAGTAAGGCTTGTGGTTTTTTATAGAGTGTTAAAAAGGTCATCCACAAACCAAAGTGCGGCTTGTGCATTAAATCATCTTGCAAGGCGACTTTGGCAATTTTGCTCAAATTTTCAATTGCGCTGTATAACTGCGAGATAGCATTTGTGATCAAATTAAAACGAGTCGCATCATCTACTTTTTCGGCGGTTGAACTTGCATTCAAAAAAGGCGCTTCGTCTGCTTGAATACCCAAAAGTGCAAAATCGATAGATGACTTGTCACTTGTTAACACCCCCGACAAATCAAGCGGCAAAGCAATCAACGCGTCGCTTAAACACTGTATAAAGCTGCGCTCGTCATTTTCTGCAAGAATATCAGTGACAATAAAAGCCGGTGCTTGCCAATCGAGTTCTTTTTGAAGCGTATTATCGTTAAGCAATGTCGCGTCGATTTTACCATCACCAAAACCACTCAAGCCATGTTGCTGCGCACCTAATGCGTATGACGCCAATGGCTTAATAGCACTTAGCACATGCTGCTGTGCCCATATCTTTATTTTGTCGTGCAAGCTGACTTTATTGCTGATGTTTTTACCTGTTTGCTGGCTATGATATACGTCTGTTTTGGCTAAACTAAGTAATTGCTCACTTGCATTTAAAAGCAAACGAACTGGCAACTGTAGGTATAAAGCAAATAATGCACCTAGCATTTCAGATTGTCTTCGCGCGATTTTTTGTGGCGGGTCTTGTAGTACTCGAACAAGGGCATTGGTATCACGCAAAAACTGCGCTAAAGGCAGGCGCGATAGCGTGGCGATAGTGACGCTTTGATCATTCTGAAAAAAGCCCTGCCAGTTAGCATCGCTACTTAGGCCGCTTTCATGAAAGCGAATGTTTTTCGCAAATTTCTTTGCAAAAATAAGAAAATCAGCCGTGGTACGTTCGTCTACTTTAAATGAGTCTGGGTCAAGCGCAGGTAAAACGCGGCTCACTTGTGTTGTGCCAGCTCGTTTTAGCTTATTTTGACATGATATTGCCTGACTCATTCGCCGCGCACCTCATTTACGTAAAATGGATACACATAGTTAAATCTAGAGTTAGTCCCGCGCACTACATACTCAATATCAATATACAAGGTGCCAGGCTGTGTGGTGATATCAAAGTGAATATTTTGCGCATCAATGCGAGGCTCGTGATACAAAATAGCGCTGCGAAGCAAATTATCAATGTAACCTAAAGCTTGGTTGTTCATGGGCTCCATTTGCATGCTTTGTAAACTACAACCAAACTTAGGCTGCATTAATCGCTCGCCTAAAGAGGTTGTAAAAATAATATACAAACTTTCATGAATATCCTGAATGCCTGAGCTCATCTCAAGGTCGCTTTGTTGATAATTAAAGCGAACAGGAAAGCCCCAGCCTTTACCAATAATGTTATCTTCAACCGCCATGCTGCCTCCTTTGCGCCGTATCAAGCTTAGGTGAAGCAAACCTTGTTAGATGTTGAGGGTGAGTTGAGTATTTCATATTAGTTAATCTGCACCATGGCACCCTCGATTTTAAGTGTACCGCTAGCTTTAAGCTCTGCCGAACTACCGCCTTCAACTGAGGCGGATTGCGTACCTGCTATTTCGACTTTTGATGCGTCAACCGTAAAATCTCCTGGGCACTCAATACTGACATCCCCACTCGACTTTATTGTAATGCCATTGCTATCGAGTATGACTTCATTGCCGTTTTGGTCTTTTATTTCAATACTGCCGCTGTCTTCATTTAGCATAACGGCGTTACCTTCGGGCGTGCTTAACGAAATACTTTTGTCTTCTTCATTAAGGGTGACTGACAGTTCGCTTGGTGTTTTAAATCCCCTTGTTGGATTGTCATCACTAATTTCTTGATGCATGGGATATGCTGCACTATAAAGCGAACCTATCACTAAGGCCTGACTCGGGTCGTCATCAACAAAACTAAGTACTACTTCATCGCCAATTTGAGGAATAAACAACGCGCCTCTATTTTCGCCCGCATCTTGACTTGCGAGCCTTGCCCATAGACCTTCGCCTTGATTTTCGGCAATCACTAAGTCCACTTTGATGCGCTGTGCGCCTGTTTCATCGCCTTCAAGACCCGTCACTTTGCCAATGTGAACGCCACTACTCGTATTGCTTTGCTGAAAAGGCGCAACAGCGCTTTTAGGTCTGCCAACTTGAATAGTGGATGTCCATGTACCATTTACCAATGAATGCATCACCCCACTGACCCACGCGTTACCGTTAAATCGCGCGCCAAAACCTTCAACGCTTACCGAATCACCCACTTTTAGCTGACTTTGCCCTAGCACCGTGATTGTGCCCACAATGGTTTGCAAGGTTTGTTGCACCGCATGGGCTTTGTTTGACATATCTAGATGCGCTTGATCAAGCTTGTTACTGAAAAGGTGGTTTTGGGTAATATTACCGTTCGCCTTGGCTAAATCGGCCTGCGCCATATTACCAAGGGGAGAAGAGCTGGCTGTTGCTTGGGCCTCAATAAGCGTTTGTTCGTCATCAGACCATGACTTAGACGCGGTTTGCGTGAATTGGCCGCGAATATCAAGCTCTAAATTTGCATCAAGCACATTATCACCGTAGCTGATCACATCACCGCTTGTGACGCTTTGCACATATTCAATAAGCGTGAGTGCATCATCTTCACAGCTCATCATTAAGTTATTTTTAGTCGCTAAGTAGCCAATATAATCCCAAGCGCTTTGACGAAACTGCGTAAGTTGCTCGTATGGGGTATAACTCTGTGATGTATCGATGCGCATATTTACGCCAAAATCACTGCATAAATTTTTGATAAGATCGGGCGCATTTATATCGCTGAAGTATTGGGTTTGCGAAGCTTCAGCCAACACAAAACAAGCGTGCTTACAGTGCAAGATTGTGCGCGCATGGCCTTGACTGGTCAGTTTGACTTGTTGTGACACAATCACGCCTGTAAACACCGACTTATTATCATTGTTATAGCCAAGCTTTATTTCGATTTTGCTGCCTACCGCTAGTTTTTCAGATTCACTCAAGGCAAAGGTTTGAAGCGCCGCATCACCGTCAATTAATGAAATTTCTGCATACGAAATTTTGTTGACACTGTGGCGCACATCAATGTATTCGACCTGCTGGTCTACTAAGGCTTCACTTCCGTCAGTCAATACCGTAAAGGTGCTCAGGTCTGCCCGGTCAATGGTTTCAAACGGCGGCATTATTGGGCATCCTTTTGCGCAGATTTAAGCGGTGGCAAGGTAATTTCACTACTGGTATGAAGGCGCCTTATAGTATCAAGCGAGTTGTGCTTAGCCACTTGCGCGCAGTAGCGATGGTCATCGTATTTACTAAAAACGAGTTGGTCTAAACGCTGCCCTTCTTTAATCAAATGCGATTCGGTAACATCAGGCGATTGCAGATTTTTGAGTAAAGCTTGTAATTCAAGTGTTTTATGTTCAACAAACGTAGCGCTTAACACCGCTCGCAGTGGCGTACCGTTTGACCGAAAAAGCTTATAGTTAATGGTGTATTGCTTTAACACGCAGGTGCTTGCAAACAAGCCCCATTGCAATAGTAAATACCGATGGCGATGAATACTGCCGTCAAAGCCCGTTGTCTTTTTAAACAACTCAATCATCAAGGTCACGTCAATACTTGGGCCCGAAGCGCCCGTGCCATCTAACATAAACTCAAATTGATACTCTCGAGGTGCCTCTGCTATTTGACGCGCTTCGCCGCCGCTAGCGCCAGCGGCTGTTTGCTCAGTGTTGTAGCTAATTTCGTTGCTAACACTAAAGGTCTCTGGGTTAAACTGGCAAATAAACGGCACATCAACGGGCAAACCATCTTGCACCGTGTTAGGTGTATCAAATGGGATGATTTTGAGCTTTTCTAGTAAACCGTCACTCATAACTTAGCGCTCTCGTTGCCGTTCAAGTTGCTTTAATACTGCTTCAGTACACTCTTTAATGATTGCCTGCTTGTCGAGCTGACGTTGTTGCTCTTGTTTGCGTGATGAGGCGTCGCTTTGACTAGAAGCGCTTCGTTTTACTTGTGCGGTCACGACCAACTCATGAATAACAATTGGCATTAGCGTATTACCCTAAAATATTGATAAGACAGTGTTAGTTTTTCAATCACGATGCCACTTTGCATTGCGTTTAAATCTGATATTTCCCACTTTTTTGGGTAGGCATTTACAAAGCTGTAAGACATTAAAGGCTCTAATTTGTCGTTTAAAAGATGCACGGCAACGGTTGCCAGTTTTATATCCAAATTAACGATGGCGTCTTCGCACCATTTGTTTAACACCGAGCTGGTGCTTAGGCCACGCTTTAGCACCAAATCTGCATACTGTGCCCTTGTAGGAAGCTTATGCGTAAATCTATTTTCACCGCCTTCGGCAAAGGTCTCTGAATCTAAGGCCATACTCATCCCCGATACTTCTTGAAACTGCGTATCGACTTCTTGATCACCACTGATCTCAAAATTGACTCTGAAAGAGAACCCTACCGGCGGATAATTACTCATAGATTACTCTTTGCTTATTCATTGATCATTGAAATCCCTTCATGCACCAACTCCATTGATTCAATGGCTACTTCGTTAGCGTCTGCTTTTAGCTCGGCCGACTGTAATTTGCTAGGCCATGCGTTGAGTATTTGCCAAGTGAGTACTGGCTCATGCTCTTCGTTAAGCAAACTAATAATAATATCGCGTCGCTCAATTGTGTTTAACTTGACGGTGTTGTACCAATCAAAATACTCATTATCAGACTGAAATACGCCACGTTTTAGCGTGATATTGCTGAATTTTTGCATGCCAGGCATTTTGCTTGCCGAATAGACGGGGCTTGCACCATGGCGGTATTCAATGACTTCAATTTCGGTATCAAGACCGGTGACTTCGGTAAAGGCGATAGACGTGCCTCCCCATTGCACCTGAAAGTGAAACTTGGGTAATGGATAGTTTGCAGACATGTGACTTTCCTTTCTTTTGTATTTCTTAAGCGTTTACATACTTAAGCTTGCTTATTTTTATAAATTAATTGCTGTTGATACATCTCAGCGCTAGTGTTTATTAAGACTCTTGCATTTTGTGTGAGAATTTCAGCACAATAAATTCTGCGGGCCTTACTACCGCCATGCCTATTTCAACAATCATGTAGCCGTTCAATATGTCATCTGCCGACATCGTTTTATTTAATCCAACGCGGACATAAAAGGCATCTTCAGGCTTAGCGCCGGCTAATGCGCCATCTCGCCATTGAACAATCAAGAAATTCTCAATCATTGCCCGAACACGCGTCCAAGTATTGGCGTCGTTGGGTTCAAACACAAAGCCGCCAGATGCTTTTTTGACCGACTCTTCAACAAAATTAAAGAAGCGCCTTACCGACACATAGCGCCATTCATTGTCATTGCCTGCCAGTGTGCGAGCTCCCCAAATAAGCGTGCCTTTGCCTGCAAATGAACGAATAACATTGACTGATTTACCCGTGCCCGGGTCAACATTTAAGCCATCGTTAATCAAATTGGTAATGGTCACGGCAGGCTTGTCTACCATGAGCAAACTGACATTGGCAGGCGATTTCCACACACCGCGGCTAGCATCTACTCGTGCGTAAGCACCTGCAATAGCGCCACTTGGAGGAAGCGTGACTTTTGCATTTAGTCGAACAAACGACAATACCGCATTATAAATATCGGTAGCGGCGTCTTTGACCGACGTATCGCTAATTGCCGTGTCGGCAGTGATGACGTCGGTACCTGGCGTTGTTGTGCCATCTACACCGATTATGCTTACCGTGTGCGAGGCAATTTTTATGCTGGTATCGTTAGTCAAAAAATTGAGACTTGTTTTTAGATAAGGGAAGTAAGCCGAACCATATTTCACCACGTCTTTGTCTGATGCCGTATTGCCTCTAAACTCGGTGGTGACCTTTGCGTTTGTATCAACACCACCGGTAACGGCATTATGCACATCGCCAATCGTGAAACGGTCTTGCATTTCGACGCATGACATCATAGCGGCATTAATAATATCGCCTACATCTTTGCTAGTGGCCACGTTGCTAGCGCGAGTAGAACACGCGTCAGGAAACACTAGTAACGTTGGCTCATCATATTCTTCTAGCTTTTTAATCGCGCTTGTAAACAAATCTTTTTTGTATTTAACGCCGCTTGTTGCGCCAATCGACACGATATAACAAGCCCCGCCACCGTTAGCAAAAAACATCTGCATGCTGTAATACAACATATAGTTTGGCAAACCTGGTGGTGTGCCTTTAAACGATATGGTGGTGTCGGTGATCGCGTTTGATGGCGCGACGGCCGTTTGGGCCACGTTAACTTCGATAGTGGTCAGCGGGCACTTACCAAAAATTTTCTCATATTCCAGTAGTGAGCTAATTTTTGTGGGCACATTCACTAAGCTTTCACCAATCTCATTGGTCGTAGTTTCGGTGAATCCTATAAATGCGGGTATCGCTGTTTCAACTGCTGCGACAGAAGGAGGAAAAGTCGTAATTTCCTCAATATGTACGCCCGGTGTTCTGTATGTCGCCATTTTATTCTTCCTTAAATACACCTTAATTGATGCATTTTATTTACGATTACTTAGGTGCAAACTTGGCCTCAAAGCGATACCCCTGCGTTGGTGCTAAGTCTTGCGGTTGTTGTAGAGTAATATCAATGAGCCCAATCAACCTTTGCTGATTTAGCTCGATATCGGTGAGAGTTGAACTGAGTACTGGATCTGTTTTTCGATTGCGTGCATTAGCACTGGTTACGGTGCTAGTGGTGTGTAAATTATTAGAAGCTTGTTCAAGCGTATCGCCATTGGCTGCTATATTGGTCAGATGAAGCTTTTGGTCTCGGCCTAAATCTATCTGGTACTTTTGCATAACACTTGGCTCTGCAAGCATTAAAAACATAAAGCGCGTTGCTGATGATATTTTGCCAAGCACATTGCCACTCATTAGATTACGGGTGTAAGAAAGACTCGCACCAAAGTCGGTAGCCTTAAACAATAAGGCCTTATTCGAAAAAGTTGTTAAGGCAGAATTGGCGAGTGCAAGAGTTATGTTGCTAATAGGCTCTCCGCTGCTTGAGTCGGTGCAATGTATTTGAAATAAAGGTAAATACTGGCGCTGAATACTCATTAACTTTTCAACTCCGAATTAATCATTAAGGTAGTGACTTCAGGCGCATCTGTTGTTGTTTTCGCATCAATTTTTACCAGCCTGACTTGGTACAACAAGCTAGGGAAATAAGTACCACCAAGCATGCCCCATAAGTGGTTTAGCTTTTCGATTTCTAGAGAATGTAAATCTAATGTGAGGCGCGATAAATCGTTTGGAAATGGCCTGTCAGTAGGTTGAGAGTTAGCATCAAAAAATGCCTTATCTTGAAAAAATTCTAGCGTTTGGGAAAGCCTTATCATGTCTGTCTCGTAATCACCAAAATCAAAGGCAAACATCACAAAAAGGTTAAGATGAACCGGCACGGGGATATACTGTGAGCGTCCACTTGCATCTCGTTTAGTATGCGCCATATTGCGCATGGTATTTTCTTGTGTCAGGTTGACCAAAGACATACGCAAACCAGGGTTTAATTCACTTGAACTTAAGCCATGCAAATGTCCTACGCTCACTAAGTTGTCGGCTAAAGCCAATTTATTAACGAGTTCTGAACGCAGGAAATAAAGCACTTTATCAATCATGAGGCATATCTACCGTAATAGGATACCGCCAAGCTGACTAATCCAACATTAGAGGGTTTATTTATTTGCTGGTGTGTTTGATTCTGTGCCTGATTGCGCGCCTGATTACGCGTTGGATATCGCCGCTGCCGTGTACAACGCGCAAAATCAAAAAATTTAAGTAATGATGGCATTTCATCGTCCCTGAGTTATGTGCTGTCAAGCAGTGAACTTGACGCACTCGCTATTTATTAATCGTGCGTTTTTGATTGCTCATGAGTCAAACGACAAACGGCTAATAATTAAAAAGTACGACGGATAAATGTTGGCTAACTGCGGAACGTGGTAATTTTGCAAAGCGTATCAAGAACTGATAATGCAAAAGCACCGATAAAAAAACAAGAATTAACAACAGCTGGCATACAGCTAGCTTGTTACGACTCATTCCTAAGCACTTGTATATATATAACGTTTGGGTAAACTAGTGTCAAGCCTAGTAAATTAACATTTTGCTAACATAATAAATAATATAGAGAAATAGTCATGCCTCCAGCAGCCCGAGTCAGCGATATGCATGTTTGCCCAATGCAAACACCGGGTGTACCACCTGTGCCGCACGTTGGCGGCGCAATAGTGGGGCCTGGGGCTCCAAATGTGCTAATCGGCGGTGTACCAGCTGCGGTAGTCGGTGATAGTGCCGTATGTATCGGACCACCCGACACTATAGTGGCTGGTTCTGCAACCGTAATGATTGGTGGTAAACCAGCAGCAAGACAAGGTGACAGCACATCACATGGTGGCACTATTATGCTTGGCTTACCGACCGTCATTATTGGTGGTTAAGCCGTCACCTAATAGGTTTTATACGGTAAAAACTTCCCAGACATAACCACTTTAACGCGGTCGCCTTTGTCATTTTCTTCGCGTGCTAAATCCATTTCAAAGTCAATTGCGCTCATGATCCCATCGCCAAACTCTTCATGGATCAGCTCTTTTAACGTCGTGCCATACACATTCACAAGCTCATACCATCGGTAAATTAGCGGATCGCTTGGCATTGCCGTAGGCAGTGAGCCTTTATAAGGGGCTATTTGTAGCCATGCGATTGCTTCGTCACTTAAATCGAATAGATCTCCTACTATCTGCGCTTGCGTTTTATTGAGGGTCATTTGCCCTAAACATGCCGCGGTTGACCATTCTTTTGATTCGCCGATGCTTTTGGCGACATCAGACCACTTAATACCTTTGGTTACTTTGGTCGCGACAATGAGTTTAGTTACCTCTTCTCTGCTTTGAATCATCTTTTTTCCTTAACGATACTATTTTCGATAAGGAAAGCATTATTCGCGCCATGACTAATGATGACCAAAAAAAATTAAAAACATTATTTTACAATGGCTTAAATAGAGTTTTTTGTACTTGCTATACTAACAGAACCAATGATTGATCTATTATTGTGCACAAAAACGACAAAACACAAATATTGCACTAAAGTATAACAAACGCACATCGTTAAATTGAGGTAGC
The DNA here is from genome assembly GCA_964446865.1 of uncultured Glaciecola sp. Classification (GTDB taxonomy): domain Bacteria; phylum Pseudomonadota; class Gammaproteobacteria; order Enterobacterales; family Alteromonadaceae; genus Glaciecola. The sequence continues at coordinate 38,419 of CAYURD010000010.1, read as the reverse complement.
GCTTTAGCTAGTTTTTCTGCGTTTAATTAGATTGTGAAATATTTAGTTTGATGCTTACTCTAGCCGATGCCGTTTTGTTGCTTCCGTGTATTACAAAGTCTGTTTTTTGTGGGTAACGATATTCGCCGATAAAGCGTTTGTTAACCTGCTTGCGTATGCGGTCACCATGAATAATGCCCGTTTCCAAATCATAATATAAATATAAATCGCTACGACCGGTTAAGTTTGATACGACACATGTATCATCAACATTTGCGCCAATGCCCTCTTTACCACGCATGCCAATAGCGACGTCATCTCTATCCCATATTCTTATTTTGATTGGCACCACAGGCCCAGTGGCTGAAAGTATGGTGAGTCTGGGTGTCATAATATCGCCAGAATTTTCAGGAAAATCCCATTGCCTGATAACACCGCCAATATCTACTTCTACACTCAGTTCAGCAGACTGATCAATAAAAGGTAATTCGATGTCGTCGCAACCACGTACCCTAATGCTTTTTATAGTGACATTCACGCTACGATTATAAATGGGAGAGTCTGTCTGAGTATCCCAAGTACTCACTCGTTTATTAGAAACAATAGGACCGCCAGCAGTTAAAATAGCATGCCTAAACCACCACGCGGTACCTGGATTAAATGCTTCAGAACCATGATTATCCCAATCCCAAGGCTGGCGGTACCCATAACCAGCATTTTCGTGCAGTCGATACCAATTGCCACCTACTTTTCCTTTCAAACCAAGACCATGTGCTGAGTCAAAACCAACAAACCCATCGGCGTCAAATTCACCATCTCCATTAAGATTCGTATAATCACCAAACCGAGGTACCAAAAAGCCGTCAGAATGATGTGCAAAAATACTCGCCAGCAAACGATTTACTTTTACCTTCAATGTGTCTGTTTGGGCCGACATTTCGCAAAAATATCCCGTACCAGCATGTGACATGCTAAATGCGTCGCCCGTGCCGCCTTTTGCTGCTTGACCCCAAATTTTACATCGATCTGAAGAATATTTATTTTTAAACAAACGAGACAGTCTATCAACTAGAAATAGCTTCATTGCTTCTGATGCCCTGCGCCCGCTACCCTGCAAAGTGAATAAACTACTTTCAAAACCAAACACATCAAAGGCTTGATTTGGGTGAGTTAAATAGCCGCCACCAGGGTTGCGGCCCGCCATGGTATATACAGGAATAAGCGACCCGTCAGGTCTATTCATTTTATCAGGGCTAAGTAAACCGGCATCTTCACAAATGACTCCCGCCAAAGGGGTTTGCCCATTTAAACATCGCATATTTGCTATATCAATAGTGGCTGGACGGTCAGCTGAAATCACATCGAGCAAGCCTTTTTTGAGTGATTCAAACTCTTTTTTAGCATTAGTAAGATGGGCTTGAGCAACCGGATTGCCTTGAGTATTGATGCTGTTTAACTTGTTCTCTAGTTCATTTAGTAACAGCAATGCCGCTTTTTCTGCTTCTACCGCAAAAAAAGGTGTTGGAGACCCTTCGTGAGGTGATGATAAGGTGGTTAAAGAAACTGTTCTGGTGCGCAATAAATGCTGACACTGTTGCCATTTTTGGCTATCAACACCTTTTGCTGGGGATTGACCTTGTGCCGGATTGACACCACTTAATATTCCTCGGCTAACATTACCGCCAAAGCTATGAGCAAAGAAGTATAACTGTGGCTGTTGACTGATAGGTAATTGGCTAAAGTGTTGTTCATAGCTTTCACATATCTGCATTCCAGCATCTAACATTTGCTGTTTTAATCTAGGTGTTCCGTTACGATTGGGTACCATAACAGCTTCAAAATATCCTTGAGAATATGATTGCAAAATAGGTTGATTAATAAACACTGGCGTTTCTTTTGGATGCGCAGCTAAAACATGATTTCGCCGACACGCGCGCATGTCTTCGTCTTTGTAGTCGTCTACACAATCTGTCCAATCCCTAAAGCTGATGGGAGTGTGATGCAGGCTATTGTCATGGATATTAGGCCTCACCAACGAAAACCCTTGTGTTTTGTGTAAACTAGTTTGACCTAATATGCCTTGCATAAAATCATAGCCCCAATAGTATGCTGCAAAGTTGCTCTTACTTATGGTCTGCTTTGTTTCTATTTCTGGAAAGCCCGTCAAACCATGCAATAACACAGTCACTTTAGGTCGATCCTGCCTAAACTCAAAATCAGTAGTGCTATCGCAATATTGTTGTGATGAGGTAAAACGTGTCAAACTAACAAGTGCATCGCAAATAACTTTATCTACGCCTCTCGCGACAAAACCTTTTTCACCTATGAGGACAAAGCCACTTGGCGCAAATGCGCCTTTTTCCCCAGCATAAAAAGAACTTGGATTAAAGATTAATGCCAATGGCTTACCTACCTTGGGAACATCAAAAGATTTAGTAATTGGCTCAGTGCCACCGGTTGTTACCGCGTGTTGTAAAAATTGCGTAAGTGGGTTTGATAAGCGCGTCGCTAGGTTAGGAGAGTTCTGTTGGTCAATCTTTGTAATTTGCCATACTTGGTTTTGGGTAAAAATGACTGTACCTGAGCCATCTGGTGTTTCTGCAAGCACAGCATTGCCTAATGTAAATTGCTTTGCAGGATCCAGTAGTCGAAGCGTTTTTTTACGTGCATTAGTCTGTGTTTTTAACGCTTGACCACTGATGACATTCCACTGGCAGCTGCCGCCCGTAAACCAAGCAATATGTTGTTTGCCAGTACCAGCAAGCGCACGCTCTAGTCCCACCGATTTTTTGATGCATGACTCACCTTGTCCGTTCAATATAAATGGCTTTTTGCCCGTAGGCGTTACAAGTATGTCTTGATTGATAGAGGCTGAAATATGGCTTAAACGTTGATGAGACTTAATATCAAGTGCATGAGGAAACGCTTCTGATGATAAGCTAGACACTGCAGAACTTGCTAGAGCATCTAAAATAGTTTGTGTTCTACCTATGTTAGGTTCTGTCTTAAAGGCCTGTTGCGCACGGTAATGTATGAACCATTCTCCATTTGGCAATATACTGCCAGCTGCAGTAGCGCTTGTCTCCTGTTCGATAACTTCAGTAATTGGATGATTAACAACCAATGTTGGCTGCGTCACAATAATATTCTGAAGAGGCTTAGTGCTTGGCATGTCGTCAATTTTTGTAGCCTTAGTGATAAATTCCGCAAACAATAGATCAGTTCGAAGCGCAGAAACGTCAACTGTTTTCCCATTGCTCGACATCATAGTTAGGTCAAAATCAGACTCGGGGTAAAAAGGATCAGGTCCTTGACCACTGAAAAAAGCCCCTTTTGCTTCTACCGACGTAAATGTACCTGAGACTCCTTGAAAAGGACAAAAAGAAGCGCGTTCTTCTGCTTTTTTTTGACACAAATTTGAGGTAAAACGATAAGTCCCATGCAAACCCGTTTTGCCTTCTTTAATGGTGAACATCATTAAAGCTTGCTGGGTTTGAGAGTCGCTGAGTTGCCACGTTCCTAACCAGAAAGCACTGTCATCTTTTTGTGCAAAGGCTGGCGATATTTGCAAAGCAAAGGCTGCCGCAAGTGCCAAAAAGCTTGCCCGAGCTCTTCCAATACTATGTTGTATTGTCCTTAAACTATTTCCGCGTAAATCCATTTTTATTACCGCCGTTTATTTTGTTTACACTGACTATTGAAGTACCAACTCGACGCGCCGATTTTTAGCACGGCCAGTGTCACTAAGGTTTGCTTCAACGGGCGACACAGGGCCTACTCCAACGGCTTTCAATCTGTCTAATGCCACGCCATGCTCCTCATTTAAGGCCTTGATAATTGACCTCGCTCTGTTTAGTGATAAGCTTAAGTTACCCTCATAACTGCCAGTGTTGTCGGTATGACCGACCACATAATAGGATTTTTCACGGTTAGTGTTTAGATACTGACCTAGTAGCGTCAACTCGTCGTTTGCACTTTGCTTCAAACTGGCTTTACCTGTATCAAAATAGAGGCCATAAAATACTTGTTTGCCAGTTTTTTCGATGCCTGTTTGAATGTCGCTCATACTGATATTTCCAGTATTCATTTCCTGAACTTCAATGAAGTGAAGCTCATAAGCAAGGCGCCCTCTTTCATCGCGAATATACAAAGCTACAAAGATATCCATGCCATCATGATTAAGTTTTACGGCTTGATAAGCGTGCTCACCAAATGCCATAAAACCATTTAACAAGAGCTTTGTTGTTGCGGCCGTTTTTACTAAGTCAGTGCTATTTACGCCACACTCTGCTCGTAAACACGAAAACAAGACCTCCACATCTTGATTGGCAAAAACCTGTTCATAGCTTTTATATACCTGCAGCAGTGATGGTGGATTTTTACCGCTAAATAAGTAGTGAATTTTTGTGATTTTGCCCTCAAGTGTTTTTGTTTCGCCTAATGATTTCAAGCCTGCCGCGGGACCTAGTGGCAGAGTGTAGCGGTCAAATTGACTTTCTTGATAGGCATCAATTGTAAAGCCGTCAAAGCGAGAAATTAAAGGATAATCTTTAGTTCCTTTTTTATCTGGCTTTTGCGCGAGAGCAAACGAACTAGACAACCCCCCCACTATCAAAATGAAAACTAGCGTTAGCGGTGCCATAAAACGTATATTTGTATCTTTCATACTTAACATTCCATATTAAAAAATTAATTTATCAAAAATTCCACTTATTGGACGAGATTGCTCAGCAGCATATGTTTCTAAATAGCGGCTGAATTAATAATCATTGTTATAAATATCCACAAAAGTCTGCGCGCACGCTTTTGCAAACATGAGTTCCTGGTAGTGTCGATACACCAATGCTTCGTTCATTTCACGGTGTAAATCAATTTCAAACTTATCACTAAAAGAAGGTATGAGTATCCAAACGTAACCTGAATGAATAGCAACGGTGATATTATCGGCCATAAGCTTGTCAAGGAGCTTTGGATCAAGCACAGTGAAATTGGGCGTATTGGATAAAGAAAGCAACTCTTCACTACTACTACTTGGGTCACGTAACAAGCCTTGGAAACTTGGGTTAAGTAAACACCTTTGAACGAACTGCAGATTTTTTGTGTAGGCGAGATAGACTGAAAACCCTTCTTGATCTATCGTTTCTAGATCCAATAAGTGGCCATCTTTTGCAAGGCCAGTATGCCATGTATAACCACCTGTGCCAGCCATTAACCTGCTTAAGTTTTGCGCGCGTTGCTGTTGCATCGTTAAGTTTGGGTCACGCGCCAATTTAAGACCTGCAACACCATTCACAGAGGATTGGGTTTTTGCTTTAGGAATAAAAAATGCCGTATTTTCTAGGTCTACTTGTAGCCGGACAAATGTACCGTTAAAGCTTTGCTCACTCACATTTTTGCGTGCCACTCCATCGTTATAGGGCACGGATGTAGTTTTCACATTAGCGATAGTAATATTGTGATCTTGAAGTTGGCCACTAATTAGGTCGTCAATTTCGATAGTAGTATTTCTACCAATATAGAACAGCTCTGAGGCTTCTAATTCGTTTTGTGGTAAAGAGCCCTTTGCTTCATACTGCCAAGACTCATCTACCATATTAACGATAGGTCCTATCACTTTTTCTTTGAACAATTTTTCAAATTGCCAGTAAACCTTAGGCGATACGATCACTCTAATAAGCGTATCTTCAAACAGCATAAAGGCGATGAAGGCACAAAAAATAACGCCAAAACTGACCCATAATGAGTCAAAAAACCACCAAGCCATTAGTGCTAAAACAATACTCGATATACTGGCGATACCTTTTAACAGAGACATACGCCGTCTGGCGATTGTGCTGAGCTTTGCACGCTTTGCTTCGAGCTGACTTAAGTCAGAAGCTATATTTTTTGTGAAGGCGCTTGTGGGTGTTGTCATTTACTCAAATACTCACAATCTAGTTAACTATTGCGACAATTGATTTAAAGCTATGCGGGCCAAAAAATTTCACTTCAGGACATGGCACTATTTTACGATCATTACTTTTGCATTCGAAGTTTTGCCAAACAACATCAAAAGTATTGCATGGCGCTTCTTCATAGATACCAGAGCCGCCTCGCTCGCGCGAGACATCTAAGCCATCATGACTGCTAAATTGTATCTGTCCTGGCACTCGACTTTCTATGCCGTTAATCACTTTGTCATATTCAATCATGTATAAATTAGCGTCTTTATCGATTGATATATAGGTGTCGATAAGGCAACTATTTGCATCGCCAGTTTCAGTAATGTTGACCGACAAATGTGATGTTGGCATCACATTGGCATCACTCACCGTCTCTGTGCCCTCCATTTTTGCACCTACGTTGCCACAGGCGATTGTTGTTAGAGCAATAGCACTACAAACAGCGAAATGCTTACCGATCGTTTTAAAATTGAATGTATTGATAGAGCGTTTTGTAAACATATTTTTAACCCAATGTTGTTAATAAATGTAAATGTTATATTGGCAAGGCTGGTTTAATGCCCAAGCGTGAACCCAATTAAGTTTGCCGACTTAGGTTTTTATTGGCATACCCTAATTAGGGTATGTCTTAAAAAAATATTCTTGCCACACTCCACACCCTAATAAATACCAGAGTTTAATGAATAGGAAGAAAGTACGATGAGCTTGATAAAAGATCAAAAACGAAGAAGAGCAAAAGGTGTATTACTGGGGTTGGCTCTATTAATGAGCCTATCAACGAGTATCTCCGCAAAAAGCAGTGATTCGATATGGGTTGGTGAATGGAAACTTACTGATGTGAGTACCAACAAAGTCGTTAGCACATTTACCTTAAAAAAAAGCGATAGTGGTTTAGTTGGTGATTACACCCTGACTGAAGATTTTTGCCAAGCACGTTGCCCATTTAAAGGTCAGCAAGGAGAGTTTCAGAGCGTTCAAGCCAGTCCCAACATGCTATTCGCCCTTGGCCCAGACCCTTATTATGAAGCAGGAACCTTTGGGATAAGCTTAACCAGTTATGATGGAAAAACTATTTCAATAAGTATGATAGTTGCTGATCAAGGCGAGCTTAACATGACTGTCAAAGCCAGCAAAAAGGGCTAAGTAAGAAAACTCGTCGGCTTCACCAAGCTCGCTTGAATGAGTTCAAGATGCGTAACAAAAGTAAGTTGTTGTGCACCTTTGGCCACTCTCAAAAAGATGTTTTCGTGCATTTGTGTCATCTCGACAATATCACAAAGCCTAAACTGTGGGTTATTATCGCCATGAATAAAACAAACAGGTGTGGTTTTAGAAACCTCTGCAAGTGCACCTGACCAGTCTTGTACCCATATCTCACAAGCACGTATGGGACGCTTGATATCATTAAAGCAGAACGTGAGCATATCAAGTGACCATCGTTTTACCGCAGTATCGTTGGCGAGTATTGCCAGGTCGTTTTTACAGTCATTGTAAAAATACTCTACCGTTTTTTGTTGACCTTTGTCGCCACTAAAAAAGCGTTGCGCCACCAAACGATGTGGCATAAAAAGTACTGACGGAAAGCTCTTTGCTACCATGAAAGTGCGTTTTGCCGTGGCAGAGACCGCATTCCACTGCTCTTTAGTTCGCAGTGGCGCACCTGTGTCTACACAAAATACGGCTGTGCAGCGCTCACTAAAACGCTTTGCGAACTCTATTGCATATACGCCGCCAGCACAATGACCTAATAAACTAACTTTTGGCAACTTCAAATAATCTATTATTGCTAAGTAGGCCTGCATGAGTTGCTCAAAGTATTCTGGCTTACTTTTATATGACGAGGGTGTATCTTCTGCTTCTTCGAGTATGATCAGACGGATACCCGCCTGTGCATATGACGCCTGAATCTCAGAAGATAAAATCGAACCTAAAACTGGGAAAAAACAAAGCACGGGCAAATAAGCCAATTCAGACTGCCCTTGGTAGTCACGAAAACGGATAGTCTTAGACGTTAATGTCTCAATGGATTGTAATTCAGGACACGTAGATTCTTCATGGCTATTTAAAGCGAGTTTTTTGTCGTCTATTGAGTTAACGACTAATAGCAAGCTAGTAATATGACGCATCAAGTTGGTTTGATTTTGTGCTTCGGTTTTTTGCAAAATACTTTTCATCTGCGTACGAATGGTATCGAGTGACCGCTTGCGCTGCTGTGCAATTTCTTTAAGCGATAAACCTTGATTGATACCCGCTAATATATGGATTTCAGTTGCGGTAAGCTCAAACGCAGATGCAAGTAAGATTTCTATGCCAGAGTGCCATGTAGCTACAGAAGATTTAAACAAGAACATTGCAGGTTTTTCAGCATTTGTCTTAAGGTCAAACAAACGCTGAGCAACTAACACATAAACTTGACCAGTTAACAAGTTAGTGCCACGAATTGCCATACTTGTGTTGTTTGCGCCGCCAAAAGTTGCGCTTTTAAAGATAGACGTAAGCTGAACTTCTGCTTTTGCATCTAGTGGTAAAGCATTTACGTTCATCTTCTCGACAATATTAAGATTATCAATCGCAGACGCATTCGCAGCAATTATTTGACCTTTATTGTCGGAAATAAATGCAGAAGTAGGCTCATTATCAACAATTTGTTGCGGCATATGAGTGGAAGCAACTTGCGTAGATAAAAAGATTTGGTCAGCACGTGAAAAATGTTTAACCAGAGAGTGTTTGTGCTCGCCTAACATCGCTTGAGCATCATCTATACTTGCATCTGTGAACACTTTGTCCCATGCGTTAAGTAAATCATCAAACTTTTTGGGCGACAACGCCGTGTCATATACAGCATCGACTATTTCTTCGCCCGAGAAAGAGTTGTTTGTCATGGCCTAGTTCCATCAAGCGTCTTGCGTAAGTTTAGTTTACTAGAACAAAGCGCAATCACAAAGTAAGTGCAAAAAGTTTATTTAGGTCAAAAGCCTAAATCAATGCTTGCATATTTCATGTAGAGAATACCCTAATTGGTGTATGCATCTTTAATACCGCCACCATAAAATTACTATAAACAATAAACGTGGTCATAAAAATATGCTCTCATCAAAACAATATTCAATCGCTTGCTTGGCATGCTTACTTGTTTTATTTGCGACTAAACCGCATGCGAACGATTATGACTTTCGTATTCTCAAAAATGAAACAGAGCTTGTATCCCCAATCAAATTTGAACAAGCACAATACGTCAACAAGCAAACAGACCCAAGTTTTAGTAATAAACTCTTCAATCCCATCTCTTTAGCGTTTGAATTTAACGCTGGCATTTATGCACAAGAATACAATTTCGATTTTAACACTTCACTAACGCCAAGAATGCTAGACGCCAACGGTAGTATTTACTTTCCCGTGTTAACGCTAAATCATTTTCCAAAAGCTGAGCAAGCTCCATTCATGAGCGCGGTTAGAGGACCGTATTTTCAGTCTAATGGGCAGTATCATTCGCTTGTAAATGCCTTTGTGCTTAACAGGCAGTTTTTTGATAGTGAATTTGGTAACACCAAAACATCAGACAACAAACACGTTGAGGCCCAACTCTTGGACTTAAGCATTGCTAATGCTATTAGTCATTCTGCAATCGCTTCAACATGTTATGCGGCAAATCAAACTAGAAACCAGTCACCCATAGCGGGAAAGATCTTAACCACCATTGCTAAAGCTCGCGCACTTGATATTTATAAAGGAAAAAAAGGGCTTGATTCACCTATCGATAAACTAGCGGATGTTACGCTCGCCATAGCCGATATGAGCAATAACGTTCGCCATAAAATTCATGCAGATCAACTGGCTTCTTATTGGTTAGGTAAGGCTGATTTAACACAATCAATGTTGCATACTCGCTTAAGTGATACTGGTGATATAGATTACACCGATGCCTTAAATTTCTTGAGCCCATTAGAGCTTTATCTTCTCTCTACCATTCTACCGCAACGATTTTACGCCATTAACGGCAATACCAATATGTTGACCGCGATGGATATTGCTAGCCTTTGTAACACCGTAAACACACCCAATCATGTTGTCACATACTTAAGCAATGTTTTTCGAACTTTTGAGCAACAATATCCTTCAGTACGTGATGATAATTTATTTAGGCACCGTGATTTAATTACTGCTGCTCGCTCAATTCGAATTAATCTCCCTCATTTTTTTGCACAAGTAAAAGGCAAGGACGTGAGCGATTTAGACGATACAGTTTTAGCACCCAATGAATGGGAAAAAGCACTTTTTCAAAAAAATGATGGTTGCCCGACGGTTGATTTAGACCACTATCGAGCGCTTAAAGATGCATACACAACAATTCCACCTTTTGGTGTATCTTGCATCAAATTAGTCTGGTCACACAATAAACCAACGCCACTCAACATTAGCATTCGGTTAAAAGAACAAGGGGAACAGCCTCTTGAAAAACTAAAAAGCATTGTTGTATATCAAGATCTCAAATTTAAAACTGGTTTTATTTCGCAAGAGACTAGCACAAACACGACTTCGCAAAACGGCACTAGCTATAACGCAGTATTGAGCGTCGATACCTTAAGTGAGAATCAGAGCAGTCAATTATTACGTACGCCTATAAATCAGTCTTACTTGTACTTTCATAACATAGCAGAAAACATAGTAGACACACAGCCAATCGACATACTGGTAGACATTACACAGCCCGAAATTGCCAGTACTATTACAGCATTTGATATGAAACAGGGACAAAACTGGCGTACAAAGCCCACAAAAATAGTCGCACCCACATTGCCTAATCCTTTGTATATCAATGCAAATCTTCATATAGACAACCCAAGTGAAGTTTCCAAGCCCAAACTTAGATTATCATTTATGTATGCGCCCGACATGGAGGAAATGACACAATCCTTGCAGCAGGTAGCTGTTGACTCATTAAGCAGTTTTTCATTTGCAGGCGGTTTTGGAATCGAAAATGAAACCTTTACTCAACAGCGCTCTAAAAACGTACAGCAATTAATTGAAAAAATGACGTCTTTTAGTCGTCAATATGCTGAAAAATCACCTAACAATTTGCTAGAAGTGGCAATTACCGCTGACGCGGTCGAACCGGGCTACACAGGTGAACTGCAAAATGTTGAGATTAAAGTAAGTTGGACAGATAACAATGGTATTGCTGGCACAGCCTTGAGCCTTGGCCCAGAAGATTTAAATAGTCACCCACAAGCAGTCGAATATCTTAACAATGGACAATTAAATATTACAAGGTTTAGCCCCGACGTATTTGTTGCGAACTTTTCTGGGATATTAACCGATGAACCCATTCACCCACCCATGCGTCAAAAACAAGCGCATGAAGACAGAGTGGTCACTGGGCAAGCAAATGGGACCGTTATCGTGACTAGCTTAAGCAAAATGGAATTTGGCGAGAGAAAAGTTGATAAAGTAAACTTAACACAGAATCTATTGAGTGGCATCGGCAGATTAAGCTTAGGTGATATTGACAGAGACCAATATAAGCCTGCAGGTGACAATTCTCTTAACAACAAGTCAAACTCACAGTCAGGAATACAAGCTTTTACGCCAACACAAGCTACACCGTATTGCGATTGTTCATGCTCGCAATACTGGAACGCATCACCAGCAATAGAGTGCATTAAACAGTGTCATCAAGAATATTTGTATTGCAGAGTCAATCAACCTACATATACAAATAGAGTATCGCAATACGCTGAGGAAATAGATTTTTTTTGGGAACAAATGGGCATCACAACACCTGAACTGCAGACAAAGTCGAAAGAAAATTTAGTGCGTATGACACCGAAACAATTTAAATTGTGGTTAGATGCACTTAAATTGATGGGCTATAAAAAGCGGCCCAACTGAAGTAATTGACTTCCCAATTATGCAAATACCATTTTATTTAATCAAAATGCAATATCACTTTACCGGTACGCATATCCTGAATAGACTCACGAGCGTTCCCTCGTACCATTTTCATAAACAGCTCCAACAACCAGCCTAAAAATGATTTAATGCATTTGCCTACGCTATAAAATGGTTTACCTAATATTCTCATCATGTATGTAATTAAGCTTGTGATCAGTGTTTTCGAAATTGAATTTTTCATACCAAAATTGAATAATAGATGTGCAACTTGGTCTACGACCGTTGCACCTGCAAATAAAATAACGCCGCCAACCGATCGAATGATTAGATTGATGACTTTAATCGCTATTTTCATCGCTCTTACACATCGGAAGCCAGACGGATTTTTTGAAAACAATTGCTTAACTTCTTCTTGTAAGTCATGCGGGATAAATGCTGTTCCTGTTGCTTGCCTTTCGATATTTTGTACCCCAGGGTCGAAGTAGTCTCCATGCACGCCACGCGGAATAAAGCCGCTCCCATATTTAGGGGTAAGCAGTGTGCCTGGCATGTGCCAATAAGGCATGATCGGCAACCATGTTATCCAATCGTTAGGGTAGTAATATCGAAAAAGGTTAGCACCTAAATTTTGCCACATAAAGTGTGCATGATCGCGCATGCCGACCCTAGGTGCGCCAAAGGTATAAAGATAGATCGTATATCCTGAATTGATAAAATGCTCTGCACACAACGTAGCCAACGCACCGCCCATGCTGTGCCCACAAATATGTAAGGTTCGAATATTTCTGCCTCTTATTCGATGAAGCTGGGCAAGTGCTCGATCAATTTCATCCTTACAGGTTTCAAATACTTTCGCAAAACCACCATGGACCAAAAATCCTTGAGGACTAACGCCAGGAGCCATCGCAACATCAGTCAGGATATAATCCGACGTGTGACTACTGCCTCTGAAGGTTATTAAAGCCTCATCTGGTCTATTGCGCTCTCCTGGCATGACCATCCCGTAAGGCTTATATCCAGTCAAGCTCGTTGAGCCGCAAAACACAAAAGCGTTAGTGCCATCAAAGCCTATTGGATTTGGCGGACGCGGGGCAGCAGGTGCTGCGGTAATGGGCACAGCTGTGCGTATTGCTGCGCCTATGTCATCTAAGTTTAAATCGCCAAAGTGCGTATTTTTTCCAACATTATGATTTAATGCGATATTAGGCTGATACCAAGGGCCCATTCTTGCATGACCTGACGAAATCGTGCCGGCTATTTTGGCGCATTCTGCTGCCATTGATATGGATAATGCTGTCATCGCTTTTCCTCTTTGTGAGAGCCTCAATTGGGTTGAATAGGTAATGGCTTCAATAAGAGTTACGGCGCGTGGTGGCCATAAGTTGCGCAACAGAACAAGGTTGTGAAAATAAAACTCATCATCCTCGCGGATGCGGTGATCTGGTGAATGTTATTGCAATAACTGATCAAAACAAACATTTAGCTAAAATCGATTAGTTCCAAGGAGATTCCCGATGTCTCGAGAATGACGAGGTTTTAGCTAAAATCGATTAGTTCCAAGGAGATTCCTGATGTCTCGAGAATGACGGGGTTTTGGCT
>CAYURD010000010.1:0-24907 GCA_964446865.1 uncultured Glaciecola sp. | reverse complement strand
AATCGATTAGTTCCAAGGAGATTCCTGATGTCTCGAGAATGACGGGGTTTTGGCTTAAACGAATAGTATTAAGCCTTCGCCAGAATGACTTAGGATGTATTAATACTTTACTTATTGCTTTTTAACAATCACTTGTTACAACTTCGACAGTACAGTTTGGCCGGGCGTGCGAGTCATATATGATGTAACAGCCTTGGTTAGTAGGCACACCTGATGAAGGCACATCGTAGCCTATAAGTGTGTACTGGTTATCCACACGCGTTTGTATTGAATCATCAAACGACAAATCCATAAAATCGAGCATTTCTAGTGAGTCCCCAAGCTCAGCAATACTTTCAGGGCACAAGCTTCCCCAGTCTACTTCGGCGGTACCAAAACCAAAATCGACAAGGTACTCGGTTTGTTCGTTGGTTTCCGATGGATTTTCAGCTGAAGGTGATAAACCCTTAATAATGGCCTTGTAACGAGCCAATTGGGCAGTAGATTTTATTTGACCCGCTATTTGCTCTAAGGCAGATACCTTAGCATCTCTTGAAATATCGATAAATCTTGGTGCCGCGACGATTGACAGTATGCCAAGTATCACAATCACGATAATGAGCTCTACTAGGGTGAAACCGTTTTGTTGTTTTCTAATTTGTCTCATCGTAGTTTTTTTAAAGGATCTGATTATCAAATATCGACTATCAGTCGCAAGACCTTTAACTAAATTTAAGTATTTTTTTAGTCGGCGATTCGATGTGCATTACTAAACGGGAGATATTGAAGATTATGCTCTACTTTAAGGGTGTTGCACCACTTAAACTAAGTGGTTAATTAGGTATACGCCACAACTTGCAATTAATGACAGCACATTTATCACTAGTGTCGCACATCAGCTTGCCTGGTAAGCCTCATTTTATAGGCCGAGGCGCTTAGTGAACTCCACTCTTTTTTAAGTACGCCGCTACATCTTTATAAGCGCCTGAGGCATTGGCGTATTTAATCAAGTTACGCGCGGTTTGTAGCCACTCAAGCGCTGATGGCGTCACGTTTTCTAACGCGGTTAATAAATCTTGTTCTTGCAATTCATCCTCATTGCCCGAATCCATAATACGGTCAAGGACTTCATCTTTTGCCATCTCTATTAAGCCGTCCATGTCGGCACCCGATAACTTTTGACAAAGACTCGCCACTTTTTGGAAATTAATATCGCCACAAGGGACTTCACGTAATTTGGTTTCTAGCATTTCGGCTAGTGCGTCTTTATCTGGCGGTGGGACAAATATTTGTCGATCAAATCGTCCCGGACGTTTCATGGCATCATCAACGTCCCAAGGCATGTTGGTTGCGCCTAATATAAGCACTTGTTCATTGTTGCCCGATAAACCATCTAGTTGATTTAAAAATTCATTAACCAATGTTCGGGTGTGATCAGAACGGGCTTTAGAACGTGAAAAAGCCAATGCATCAAGCTCATCAAAAAACAAAACAGCTGGGGTAGAGTTTCGTGCTTGGGCAAAAATTTGAGCGAGGTTATCTTCACTTTGACCAATGTACATCGTCAAAATATCGCTAATGCCTATACTGAAAAATTGCGCTTTACACTCTGTCGCGATTGCTCGCGCCATCATAGTTTTACCACAGCCTGGCGGGCCATAGAGTAAAACACCACCGCCGGCTTTGCGCTTAAAGCGCTGAAATAAGCCTGGGCTGACAAAAGGGTCAATAATTCTTCTGCGCATGACTTTTTTTATGTCGGCCATACCCGCTATATCTGCAAAGCGGATTTTGTCAGGGCGACTCAGGTTAACAATGTTATGTTCAGTTTCGGTTTTTGTGCCATGAATCATGGCTAATACAGGTTGGGTAGAGGGTGTGGCTTGCTCATTTTCCGGCATTTTTAACGGTGATGCAGTTTCATCACTAGCCAATGGCTCTTTGTCAGCATTCACATTATCGTCGTTAACACTCAATAGAGTCTCTAGTTTAGTAATTTGTTGCTGATAGTCTTCTTTATTTGGGCTTTGTTGCAACAATAATTCCCACTGTTGTAAAGCGCTCTCTAGCTGTTCATCGTCAGTTAGTGCTTGCGCATATTGCGCACGTAAATTTTGATCAAAAGGCGCACGTAAAAGTGCTGCTTCCATTTCTGCTGTCGTCATCAGTTAGCCCCTATCTTTTTAATATAACGTCGTATCAACGGACCATGAAACCATGAGTATGCACACCAAGCTAAATACCCAAATACAAAATAGCCAAACCAAGGCCAATTATTAAATCGCTGCGCGATAAGCATCATTAAAAACAATGCCCATATTGCGAACACACCCAATGTACCAAAACGATGGGTTGGCCAAAGTGGCAAAGCAGTCCAGTGTGTTATCGCTCGCAAGTCGATAATGAGCGTGATCAAATCCTCATTAAATGGGTCTTTTCGCAATAGTTCTTGCGCCAGCACAAGAGCCGCCTTGTTCTTTTTTCGTTTGACTAGGCCAAGTAACAGCATGTGTAAAACAGATTCACTCTCTGGATCATCTCTTAATAATTCTTGCAGTAACTCTTCTGCATTTTTAGCTTTTCCTAATACAATATCGATTAAGGTCGCGACCAATTGAGCATGCTGATGAGTCGGTGCAACACGCAAAGCCTCTGCGACCAGTGCTTTTGCTTTATCTATGTGGAAAGTGAGTAACATTATTTGTGCATATTCACTCAAATAAGTCGCGTTGCGTGGGTTTTCTCTAATAAGGTCAATAATAATGAGTTCGGCTTCTGCCAGCTTTTTATCTTGTTGGTAAAGGCGAGATAATATGTGGCGAAGCTCTTCATCAAATGGGTCTATGCTCAAACCATACTGCGCAACTTTTATGCCTTGTGCTAACTCATTGTTGAGGTAGTAAATGAGTGCAGAGTAAAATAATAAGGTAATATCCTCTGGCGCTTCATGTAAGCCAGTATTAACGAGTTCACGCGCATGTGCGAGACGCTTTATATCAATGAGATGTGAAATTTGTTGTACGAGATCGTCCGACATAATTTATACAAACTGGTCAACAGCAAAAAAAGTAATGACGTAAGCGATAATAATAGATGCTATGCCTGGTATCCAAGGTTTAGGTGTATCTTCTTCTAGCTCACTGACTGAAAATAAATCTTTTTGCACAAGATAAATAATCCCCATCAACAGTATGCCGCATAGTCGATTCCCCCAGCGCCGAATGTCTTGCGCACTTAAGCCATCAGATAGCTCAAATGGTACGCCGTAAAGATAACTATAAATCAAACCAGTGAGAGACAAAGCAACCAGAATAAAAAAACCAAGGTACCAATATAGATATTGTTTCAACATGCCGGTGTTATACATGGAATAAGCGGCATACATAAAAATACCTAAGGGCCCACCAAAAAAACCGACAATAAAATGTGAATAACTCGAGTGTAGAGGGTGTCGTGCTTTGTGAGTGTTTAGTGATGGCTGTAATAAGTGGTCAATGCTTGGCATTTTCTGTCCATGAAAAATTAGTCTCTGTAGGATAATTGATTACGATATTTGTCGCAAGCACGAGGTTTCCATCAGACAATGGATGTCTAATTACCTGCTATGTTTTATCAAATTTTGCGCTTTGACCTTTATCCTGTACACTACAAAATCATAAATAAATAACATTTTTTACATACAAAAACGCCATGAATTCTTATCTACGACACATTACACTAGGGTTTGTTTTTATCGGTATAGTTGGCTGCTCGCCAGTCGACACGGTGACCGAAAGTAAAACACAAAAAGTAAACGTCGAGTCTTATCAAGATGTAAGCGAATCAAACGAGCATGACTTTAATTTCAATTGGCGCTTTGAGCAAAGCAATCCAAGCAACGCCCATGCAGAAGGGTTTGATGATAGCCAATGGCAAGAAGTTAGACTGCCACATGATTGGAGTATTTTGTCAGAATATTCAAGAGATAATCCAGGGGCTTCTGCCTATTTACCTGGTGGATACGGCTGGTATCGAAAATCCTTTATTGCGCCAGCAGATGATAAAAAAGTACAGCTATTATTTGATGGCATTTACAACCAATCTAGCGTTTATATCAATGGCAAGTTGTTAGGCACACGTCCATATGGCTATGTGCCTATTTTGTACGATTTAACGCCTCACTTGCATAAAAACGGTGAAAAAAACACAATAGCAGTGTTTGTAGATCGCTCACGTGATACTGATTCACGCTGGTATCCGGGTGCAGGTATTTATCGCAATGTATCTTTATTGATATCAGATAAATTACATATACCGCGGTGGTCTACTTATGTCACTACCCCAAGAGTCTCAAACAAAGAAGCAAGCATCAAGATTGCCACCACAATCATGAACGAACACAGCAAAGATGTTGATGCCATGTTAAGCACGCAATTGTTTTCACCCGACGGTACTTTAGTTAGCGACGCTGAGCATGCAATAAGTCTTGCAGCATCCATAGCTTCTGAACACGCTGAAACGATTACAGTAAAACAACCAGCATTGTGGGACGTAGATTCGCCAAATCTATATAAACTTGTGCTTAATGTCAGGTCAGGCACAAAGACATTATCATCAGAAACCCATAACATTGGACTGCGCTATTTTAAAAACGACCCCGACACAGGATTTCATTTAAACGGTAAGCCTCTCAAAATAAAGGGTGTCAATATTCATCACGACGGCGGTTTAGTAGGGGCGGCTGTGCCTGAAGATGTATGGAAACGCCGCTTATTAAAGTTAAAAGAAGCGGGCGTGAACACGATTCGTACGGCGCATAATCCAGCTTCAAAAGAATTTATAGCCCTATGCGATAAACTTGGATTTTTGGTACAAAGTGAAGCCTTTGACGAGTGGGATAATCCAAAGGATAAACGCAAAAATTTCAATTTAATAGGCGATTCTGATTACGTCACACAGAGTTACAACCTGCATTTTGCCGAGTGGGCAGAGCGCGATATAAAGGCCATGGTGCTGCGCGATCGCAATTCACCGTCTATCTTTCAGTGGAGTATTGGCAACGAAATAGAATGGACGTATTCGCGCTATACTCAAGCCACTGGTTATTGGGAAAAAAACGAAGAAATCGTTTCTTATTATTTTGATCCTCCTCCACGCTCGTTAGACACAATGAAAAAGATTTTTAATGAGTCAGAAATTAAAGGCCCCGAATTAGCTAAATCGGCGGCGAAGTTAAGTGCTTGGATAAAGGAATTAGATACAACAAGGCCTGTTACGGCTAACTTAGTGGTGCCGTCGGTAAGTCATTTTGCAGGCTACGGCGATGCGCTTGATGTTATTGGCTACAGCTACCGGCAAAGCGTTTATGATTGGGGGCGGGAACGCTTTGCCGATAAAATGATTTACGGTAGTGAAAATTGGGTAAAATGGCATGAATGGAAAGCTGTTGCTGAACGCGACGACATTGCCGGTATCATGCTATGGACCGGCATCGACTATTTAGGCGAAAGCAAAGACAGGTGGCCTCGCAAGGGGTCAAACTCGGGTATGCTCGATTTTGCTGGATTTAAAAAACCTGCCTACCATATGATGAAAACACTATGGCATGACGAGCCTCATGTTTTTATGACGACATATCCGCTCAACGACTCAAAATATAAGCTTGAAAATGGCAAGGTGCTTGAAAAAGTCCCTGGAAGCTGGCAAAAAGAAAAATGGGGCTGGCGCCCTATGAATCCACATTGGAACTACCAAGCAAACGAAAGTATCGTCGTTGAGGTATACACTAATCAGGCGCAGGTAGAATTGTTCTTAAATGATGAATCTTTGGGTATACAAACACTGACTGAGAATGACGATAGGATCTTAAAGTGGGCGGTTCCATTTACACCAGGCACATTGTCAGCACGCTCATTAAATTCAAATAACGCGCAAACAACAATAATAACAGCAACGCAGCCAGCGAGTATTACGCTGCAATCTGATGAACAAACAATAACGGATAACGGTTATGATGTGCTGCATATTGTTGCACAACTGGTCGACAAGTCAGGTGCGCCAATTAAGCATATTGAAAGAGAATTAAGCTTTACAGTTCCACAAGGCATGCGTCTTCTTGGTGTTGACAACGGCTCGCACACCAACGTACAGCCGCATGCGACAAACACTATCACCACATATCACGGACGCGCTTTGTTACTTGTACAAACGCTACGCGGTCATTCAGGAAGCTTTGACATTGTAGGAAAAAGTGAAGGCATGCCGAATGTAACACTAAGTGTCAATGTTGACTCGACCATTAAAAACTAGCCTGCTGTGAAAATCATTAGTTCTTTTCTCAAAAAGTAGATATAAAAGGATCAGTGTCTCACCAATCATCAAAGCCACTTCCAAAGCCTGCATTTTTAATCTCCACTGCATGAGTATTTGCAAAAGCTACACTCAGTGCAATAGCGACGATATATTTAAATGAGAAGAACGCCGAACCAGCGTTCTCAATAAAAGAGATGTTGTCGACTTACATTAGGAATGCCAGTGCTTATCAATAATTTTCTGTATATGAGGATAGCGCTTGTCAGTTTCATTATACAACGCTCGCTGCCTCAAGATTTCTTGCTTCAGGTCATCAATAATGTCTTTGTACTTGAGATCGTGATAACGATTATCAAGTTCATCTGGGTCACTTTGTAAATCGTAAAATTCCCAAGCAACGGGGGTATTGATTGCATTGTTGGCCTTACCTGTTTTGTTTAGCCATTTTTTGTCATAAAAAGGAAAAGGCTCAAGCATATGGTTTGTACCGTAGTAAAATACAAGTTTGTATTGTGTCGTACGAACGCCAAAATGCGCTGGTACGTCATGATATGCCCTATGCGTCCAATAACGATAATATGTGGCTGTGCGCCAGTCTTTTAGCTCTTTGTTTTCAACTTCAGCCTTGAAACTTCTGCCATGCATAAAATCAGGGGTTTCGATGTTTGCTAAATCAAGAATGAACGGCGCAAAGTCAGTATTGTTTATCAAAAGGTTTGACTGGCGACCCGGTGAAACCAAGTCAGGGTGGTGTACAATAAAAGGCATTTGGATAGACGGATCGTGGATCCAGCGTTTATCTTGCAAGTCGTGCTCACCTAGCATCATACCCTGATCAGAGGTGTAAATAACGATTGTATTCTCATAAAGTCCAAGCTCTTTAAGCGTATCAAGCAGCCTAGCAATGTTATCGTCAACGCCTTTCACACATCGCAAATATGCTTTTAAAAACACTTGATAAGAAGCCTTTGTAAATGCAGGTTCATCAAGATTAGGGTCAACTCCCATATCAATTCCCATACTGCGACGTAGGTGCCTGCGAGAAACGGAAGTGCCAATAATATTGTCTAACGCATGGTTTTGACCGCGTGTGGCAATGGAGCCAAAATTTTCACCTCGCTGATACAAATCAACGGGCTCCGGAATATCTACATCAGCTAAATATTCTTCGTATCTTGGCGCATACTCAAACATATCGTGTGGCGCTTTGAATTGATGCATTAAAAAGAAAGGTTGGTCAGATTGACGGTTTTTGAGCCATTCAATAGAAATGTCAGTCACGACATCAGACGAGTGACCTTTGTATTGTCGCTGATTGTTTGGCCACTTTTTTGGTGAGGATTTGTCAACACTTTGTGTTCTAAACGTTGGATCAAAATAGTCACCTTGTGATTCAAGCACTTGGTAATAGTCAAATTCTGCCGGTTCTGATTTTAAATGCCACTTACCAATTACTGCTGTTTCGTAGCCATTTTCATTTAACAAGCGAGGTAAATGTTGCTGAGGCTTGTCGATTTTCCCCCTAAGATCTAGCACCCCATTGGTTTGACTGTATTGCCCAGTTAAAATCGTCGCACGGCTAGGCGTACAGATTGAGTTAGTCACAAACACATTGTTAAATTGAATGCCGCTTTGTGCAAGCCGGTCGATGTTTGGCGTCGGATTAACACTCGCGAGTCGACCATTATAGTTTCCGATCGCATGGGCAGCATGATCATCAGTCATAATGTATAAAATATTATATTGTTTGGCTTTGTTAGCGTCTAAATGGGGCTGAGGTGTTTTCGAATCGGCCCAAGCAACATTGTTAGACCCACTAAAAAATAGAACAAATAGCACAAAAATAAGACTAATTCTTTTCAAAAGAGACTCCACCGCCCCACATTAAGTTATATATAAACTAACACTGTTACATATGAAATAAAAGCCAGCTTTGACAATGGCTAAATTGCGACGCTTGTTTGATAAAAGAGCAAGGGATCTTTGACATTGAAACAAGATACAGAGTACCAAACTAGTGCTGTTCGTCATCATTTAATTGCTTAATAAATGACCTTTTCTGCCGATAACGATCCTAGCAAAAATGAATTGAGCTTTTTAAAAGTGCCGACATCGACACCGACACAACGTAAACATAATTACCTTAATGGTAAATCTTTTACAGCGCTATACTGTTTATGCGCGTTGTTTGTTGCTGCGTGTACCAGTGCCTTCGCAAATAATAACAACAGCTCTCTTCATGCTAATGCACAAAAAAAAGCCACAAGTCACCATGCTCAGCAGTCAATAAATCACAAAGACGCAAACAACTGGCAATCTATCGCGCATTTTCGTGCTTTTACTCCGCCAATTTTTAAAGAAGAAAAAAATTTCAATTTTATCTCGCAATTAGTCGATGATGATGACGGCAATCTATGGGTTTCGGGTAATCGAGATGCAGTGTTTCGCTACGATGGATTTGAATTTGTACGATATACGACTAATTCGGTCAATACCGAGGGCGAGAGTCAATTAATGTCGTTCCACATTGATGAAGATGGGCAGTTTTGGCTCGTCAATAGTGAAGTGCACCTTTATGATAAAGCTAACGATAAATTCGTTTCCTATTTACAAACTGATGGCATGTTTATTCGCGACTTAGTAGATGATGGGCGCGGCGGTTTATGGCTAAGTGGCAATGGATTTGGTTTTTTCAAATTTGATAAACAAACGAAAACAAAAGCTACGCCTTATTCTATTGACCAGTTTGAAAATTCGCCCAAACACATCCAAGCAATGGCAATAAATAAACAAGAACAAATATTATGGATGGTCTCACCACAAGGTGTTTTTAAGTTTGATATTGTTGCCCAACAACTACAGAAGATTAGTACACCATTAGACTCGGGCTGGCCTACGTATTATCAAAAAGATATCGCGCTTGATATAAAAAGACAGTACTTATGGATAGCCACCACAGATGGCTTGCTTAGGCTGAACACTAATAACAATACTAGCCGGGTATATACTGCCAACCCAAAAAATGGCGGCTTACCGACCAATTTTGCCAACACGACATTTTTAGATTCGACAGGTAATTTATGGGTGGGTTTAGAGAAAGAAGGTATTTGCGTTTATAGAAGTCAATTTGATGATTTTTTATGTTTACCGCCTTCTGAAGCTAAAGAAGATGCTCTTCCCGTTACCACTATCGAAAAAATTATCGAAGATAGAGCCGGTTCATTGTGGATTGTAACAAACAACGCTGGTTTTGCTCGCATAACGCCATCTTTGGAAAAGTTTTCAAATGTAGAAGCAAGAATAACGAGCCCCAATGTCGACTACTTTAAAAAGAGTTTTGACGGCATATTACTAGACAACAACGATGTTTGGATTGCTACTGATGGTGGCGGTATTCAAGTATTCAATTACGTGACGGGTGAGTTTTCAGCGATCATGCACGATCCTAACGACCCTAATTCACTGCCATCTAATTCGGTTATTACCATAACAAAAGATAGTGATGGATATATTTGGGCGGGTATGTGGGGTGGCGGCATGACCAAAATAGATCCCAAAACCCTTACATTTACGCATTTTAAACACGATGTAAATAATCCAAACAGCTTAGCTGGTAACCATATATTTGATATTGAATTTGATGACAAAGGTAGAGCGTGGATCAGTGTTTGGTACAAGGGCATGCAAATGTATGACCCTGCAATAGATACATTTACCCCATACATACAGCAAGCTAACAGCGAACAGAACATCACTGGAACAGAAATTGGACATATATATTTTGATAAAAACAAAATATGGACGGCATCAGGTGTCGGTATTGAAACAGTTGACCTTTCTACCGGTGAAATTGAATTATCGTTAGAACTCGATCAATGTTATTGCAATAAAATCCTCAGTATCTCTAATAACCGTATGTTAATTGGCGCAACATTTGGATTTTATCTATATGATTTAAGCACAAAAGAGGTAAGGCATTATCCGCTTGGCATAGAAGACAACAAACAAGCCGCTTATTATTTTTATGAACAAAATGAAGCACAAGTATGGATAGGCACTACCGGTGGGGTTTATGTATTTAATCCTCAAACAGACGAACTTGTGCAATACACAAAAGTAGATGGTTTGGTCGGAAACAGCGCCACGATGTTTGGAGAGATATTTAGCATAGCGGGCGAACTATATTTTCCTAGCCAAGATGGTGTCAGCATCATCAACCCTAATGATATTCCAACATTTGAGAATAATATCCCCAGTATTATATCAAGCGTAGCAGTCACGCAAATAGATCAAGACCGAAACATATCAACACAAGAAATTTCTATTCCTAAAGACCAAAACGAAAGGGTAATGTTAGCCCACGACTCCAATAGTCTTGATTTTTCATTCACTTCAATAAACTTGGTCTTTCCAAACAAAACACGTTTTAAATATCGCTTGCAAGGTCAACAAGACGCATTTATCGAATCAAACGTCGACAAGCGCGTTGCTCGCTATACTAATTTACAGCCAGGTGATTATATATTTGAGGTATATGCCGCAAACCATACGGGTAAATGGGACCAAAAAGGAGCTCGGTTTACGTTCACGGTAATGCAACCATGGTGGACAACATGGTGGGCGCGAAGCATCTTTATTATTAGCTTGCTCACGTTGATTTATTTAGTGTTTAAATGGCGTTTGTATGTGTCGACACTTCGTCAAAAAGAACTATCTTTGTTGGTGAAAGAAAAAACGCGAGAACTAACGCTGCAGACTGAAAAGGTGACAAAAGCAGGCCAAGCACTCGAACAATTAAATAGTGAATTAGAAGAACGAGTCGACGCGCGAACGGCTGAGCTACAAGTTGAAGTCAACGAACGAAAAGTTGCAGAGAAAAAGTTATTTCATCTAGCCTTTCATGATTCACTAACAGGTTTACCAAATAGAGAGTGGTTGGTGAAACATCTAGAATCGTTAATCAGCAAACAGCGCATATTTGGCTTAATGTTCTTAGACGGTGATCGCTTTAAGATGATTAACGATACCCATGGTCATGTTGTGGGCGATGAAATTTTAATTGCAAGTGCTACGCGTTTAACTGCCCTATTAAATGATAATATGCAGGCTGCTCGATTAGGCGGAGACGAATTTACGGTGGTAGTAGAAGACGCCACAGACCTTAATAGCCTAATAGATTTAGCTCAATCTATTATCGCAACTTTTGACAAGCCGTTTGAATTACAAGGCTTAACACTCCACTTTAATGTAAGCGTGGGCGTAGTATTCTGCGACAACACGTATCAAGCTGTGACTGGGGCTTTGAGAGATGCAGATATTGCGATGTATCAAGCAAAAGAAGCGGGCAAGGGCGTATTTAAGGTCTTTGACCATGAAATGCGCGAAAAAGCGCAAGCATTATCAGCACTAGAGGCCGATTTACGCGAAGCAATAAAAAATGAATCTTTTCACCTCGCTTATCAGCCTATTATAGACGTAGCAAGCGACAGCGTGAATGGCTTTGAAGCCCTCATAAGGTGGCACCATCCATTACGTGGCAACATACCGCCTGACCAGTTTATTCCAATTGCAGAAGAAACAGGACTCATCGTTGAATTAGGCAAGTGGGTATTAAAGGAAGCCTGCTATCAACTAAAACAATGGCAATTGTTTGAATGTCTAGACAATCTCTCTATGTCGGTTAATGTGTCTTCTAATCAACTTAAAGGTAAAGACTTTATAAATGTGTTAGACAATGCACTAACGGAGTCGGGACTAAATGGTAAGCATTTAAAATTAGAACTGACAGAAACCTCACTTATCGAAAATACAGATATTTTAAAGTCTCTACTCGCACAAATTAACGAGCGCGGTGTCGAGTTGGCAATCGATGATTTTGGTACCGGATACTCTTCGCTTTCGTACTTAACACAACTACCTGTTCAGAATATTAAAATTGACCGTAAATTTGTAGATGCCATAGACAGCACACCAGATGGAAGCATATGCCAAGACGCTGTTGAAATTGTGCGAGCTGCAATCACGCTTGGGCAAAGTGTACGCATGAAAGTAACCGCAGAAGGCATAGAGACCCAAACTGAAATGGAAGTATTAAAAGAATTGGGTTGTGATTATGCGCAAGGATATTTAATTTCTAAGCCATTATTAGCTGATCAAGTCGTTGCGTTTTTAGAGCCCCCTCTAAAAATAGAAAAAGTTCCTACAGAAAACCGCGCACTTCGTAAATTTCGTGAAGAGCAAAAAACTAAATCTATGCGTTTAAATAGACGTAAACCTCCCGAAAATTAATCTGTTAAAACGCACAAGCAAACGTAATGATTCCTCTGGTGGGACTTGCCTTTGCCTAAGTTATTCTTTACTTTGGGGTTAAGCCTAAGCAATTTACACCCGAGAGTACTCTTTTGAAATCAATATTATTGTTACTTTTTTTTGTTAGTTTAAGCGCTTCTTTTACTGTCAATGCTCAGTCTTTG
This sequence comes from uncultured Glaciecola sp., assembly GCA_964446865.1. Classification (GTDB taxonomy): domain Bacteria; phylum Pseudomonadota; class Gammaproteobacteria; order Enterobacterales; family Alteromonadaceae; genus Glaciecola. The sequence continues at coordinate 12,164 of CAYURD010000010.1, read as the reverse complement.
GCGCTAGATGACGTGTTTGGCGATCATATGGTGTTGCAGCGAAATTACAGCGTACCCATTTCAGGGACAGGCACTCCCAACACTACCGTGAACTTGCGTTTTGTTAGCAACAATAGCAATCATAATTATGAAACCAAAATTGATAATAATGGACATTGGCGCATTAACATTGAGCCACAAAAAGCCGGAGGTCCGTTTGATTTGTATGTTGAGCAAACACACAAAAGCTCGACAGAAAACCATCCAAACATAAAGATAAATGACGTTTATTTTGGCGACGTTTGGCTAGCATCAGGCCAATCAAACATGGAATGGAAATTAAAGTGGCAGGTAAATAATTGGGAGGCTGAAGTTGCCGACAGTAATTTTCCGCTCATCAGGTTTTTTGATGTGCCTAACGTGTATAAAAGTGAACCTCAAGATGACTTACAAAGCGCAAACTGGACGCTAGCGTCTAGCGACACATCGAGTGAATACTCTGCAGTAGCATGGTTTTTTGCAAAGCACTTACACACCGATAAAAACGTACCCATTGGTATAATAGATTCGACATGGGGCGGCACACCAGCTGAGGCTTGGACGCCTTTAGAAACTTTATTGAATGAGCCCGGATACAAAGAAGAGGCGCAGGCGTATTTAGATGAGCCTGCAAAATGGCAAGCTACTTTTGACGATGCTCTAGAAGAACAAAAAGCCCAACAGCAATTGCTTAATAAAAACCCGCTTACCGATGCCAATAGCGAAATCCTGCTAAGCTTTTCGAAACCGCAGGCCACGCTAGCGGGTTGGCAAAAAACGTCCTTACCCTTAACAAACGCTAGTAGTGATATTTTATGGGCTAGAAGAGCCATCGATATTGCTCAATCAGAGCTTGATGCTTTTGTCAAAAACGCCAAACCTATTGAGCTTGATATTGGCTATTATTCACCACAGACACAGGTTTTTATAAACGCAAAACCAATCAAACAAGGTGAAGGCGCCAGCAAAAACGACCCGTTTTTAATACCTGTAAACTACTTAAAAAGCGGCGAAAATGTGCTGATGTTTAGAACGGCAAACGCATGGGATAACCGTGTTAATATCGGCAATATAAATCAACTTAAACTATACAATAGAGTCAATGACGAACGGCGTGTTTTTGCTGAAATCAATGACAATTGGGCGGTTAACAATCGCTTAGAGGGCGTTGTTCCTATGCCCAGAAAGTACTATCAAGCCAGCGGCGTGTTATACAACGCCATGATCCACCCCATTGAACATTATCCACTTAAAGGCGTTATTTGGTATCAGGGCGAAAGCAACGTTTCGAGAGCCAGTGAGTACGAATCTCTATTTACTAATATGATTAGAAGTTGGCGTCAAAAGTGGCAACAAGCCGACTTACCGTTTTTGTTCGTGCAACTCGCCAGTATGCATCCTCAACGAGACCAGCCCATGCAAAGCAGTTGGGCCGAACTAAGAGAAGCACAAACTAAGACGCTCAAATTAGATAACACCGCTATGGCTGTTATTATTGACGCTGGAGAGGCTTATGATATTCATCCACGCAATAAACAAATTGTAGGTGAGAGATTGTATTTAGCCGCAAAAGCAGTGGCCTATGGTGACGAGGTCGTTTATTCAGGTCCGAGTATTGTGAAACATAGAGTGCAGGAAAATGAAGTGATCCTGCATTTTGACAGTATTGGTGATGGTCTTATGCTTAAAGGCGATACATTATTAGGCTTTGAAGTTGCGGGTAAAGATGGTGAGTATGCAAATGCGCAAGGGTATATTAGAAGTGATGAAAGCGGAAACTATGTCGTTGTTTCATCTATGGCTGTTACTTCGCCAGTATCGGTAAGATATGCATGGGCAGATAATAGCCCTGCCAATTTGTATAACAAAAATGGTTTACCGGCGGTGCCTTTTCGTATTGGTGAGTAACTTTTTAGACTATAGTGCGGTAGTTAATTCATCATCATCCCCGCGCAGGCGTAATACTGTTCGGTTAAGCCAAAACCCCGTCATTCCCGCGAAGGCGGGAACCCCCTTGGAACTGCGCGATGTCAGCTAAGTGTATGTTTTAATAATTTTTTTAATAACATCAACCAGGTCCCCGCCTGCGCGGGGATGACGGGGGTTTGCCTTTTCGTTTGCTATCGGCTCCTTCCTTACTTGCCGTTTTATTATGTGGCTGATTATCACTAAATCGCGTTAATGCGACTTGTGCTTTTGGGCCTTTTCCCTTTCCTTTCGCATAAGCTTTATTGACAGAGCGTTTGGCAAACTCTTTCTGATCGCGTCCTTTAAGCTCGTTTCGGCTTTCTTCAGGGACTAGGCATTTATAACTATTGCCAATTAAATGTGCTTTGCCCATATTCTTAAGCGCGGTGCGCAAAATAGGCCAATTGGCAGGGTCGTGGTAACGCAAAAAAGCACGATGCAAACGACGATGAATTTCACCTTTAGGGACATCCACCTCTTCACTTTTGTGATTTACCTTATGAATAGGGTTCTTATTGGTGTGGTACATCGTGGTCGCATTTGCCATAGGCGACGGATAAAAGTTCTGCACCTGGTCAAGTTTGAAGTTTCTCTCTTTTAACCATAGGGCCAAATTGAGCATATCTTCATCTTTTGTGCCTGGGTGAGCTGAAATAAAATAGGGGATTAAAAACTGCTCTTTACCTGCTTCTTTGGTGTACTTGTCGAACATTTCTTTAAAGCGGTCATAGGTGCCCATGCCCGGCTTCATCATTTTATCAAGCGGTGCTTTTTCTGTATGTTCAGGCGCAATTTTTAAGTAGCCGCCAACATGATGAGTAACTAATTCTCTAACATAATTAGGATCTTCTATGGCTAAATCGTAACGCACGCCCGATGCAATTAGCACCTTTTTAACGCCATCAACCTCACGCGCTTTGCGATATAGCTCAACGGTTGGCGTTTGGTCAGTATCTAAATGGCCACAAATCTCTGGCCAAACACATGATAAACGCCGACATGCCTGTTCGGCTTTAGCGCTTTTGCAGCGCAACTTATACATATTCGCAGTTGGGCCGCCTAAATCTGAAATAACGCCCGTAAATCCTGGCACTTTATCTCGAATTTCTTCAATTTCACGAATAATCGACTCTTCAGAGCGGCTTTGGATCACGCGCCCTTCGTGTTCGGTAATAGAACAAAAGGTACACCCGCCAAAACACCCGCGCATTATATTGACGGAGGTTTTGATCATGTCGTAAGCAGGGATTTTAGCTTTACCATAACTCGGGTGAGGCACGCGCGCGTATGGTAAATCAAACACCGCATCCATCTCTTCAGTTTCTAAAGGGAAAGCTGGCGGGTTAATCCATACAATTCTATCCCCGTGGCGCTGCGCTAAGGCTCTGGCACATCCTGGGTTAGTTTCTTTGTGCAAAATTCGAGACGCGTGGGCGTAATGAGTTTTTTCTGCCCTGACTACATCGTAAGGCGGAAGTAAGACATAGGTTTTTTCCCATGGTTTGACACGTTTTGTTTTGGATGAGAATGGCTGCACTACTATTGGTTGGGCTCTTTGCGCTTCTTTTTGTGCGTCAATCGCGGCTTGTTTGTCTTCATCGGATGCAATCGCACATTTGTCTTCGATATACTCATACGGGCTAACAATCGGGTCGATTTTGCCAAGCGTATCTAAAAAAGTAGAATCAACGCCTTGCCAGCCGGGTAATGGTTCTTTACGAAGCACTGCTGTGCCGCGAATATCTTGCATTTGATCAATCGTTTCGCCTGACGCAAAGCGATGCGCCATTTCAAGTAATGGCCGCTCGGCATTACCAAACATCAACATGTCGGCCTTAGCATCAAATAATACACTTCTGCGTACTTTATCTGACCAGTAATCATAATGGGCAATACGACGTAAACTTGCTTCGATACCACCAATAATAACGGGCTTTTTGTAAGCTTCTTTACACCGCTGGGTGTAGACGGTCACGGCGCGATCTGGACGCTTTCCACCTTCATTATTAGGCGTGTACGCATCGTCGTGACGCAGCTTTCTGTCGGCAGTATAGCGATTGATCATCGAATCCATATTACCTGCGGTAACGCCAAAAAACAGATTAGGCTCGCCTAATTGCATAAAGTCTTTTTTGCTGTGCCAATTGGGCTGCGAAATAATACCCACCCTAAAGCCTTGGGCCTCTAATGTGCGACCTATCACCGCCATACCAAAACTGGGGTGGTCAACATAAGCATCACCCGTCACAATAATAATGTCGCAACTGTCCCAGCCTAGTTGGTCCATTTCTTTGCGTGACATAGGCAAAAATGGCGCGGGATCAAAACACTCTGCCCAGTACTTTGGAAACGAAAACAGGCCGCGCTTGGCTTTCATTCTAGGGACAAGTTTTGAGCGTTGTCTTGAAGCTGGCTCTGTATTTTTTAATGGGCGGGTGCTTGGCATGAGAGCCTCTTGTGAATTGCAGTGACGAATTTTAACGCCAGAGATTATACCAGAAAGTCCTAATGAATGCGCACTCGCCTTGTGTCTCTTGACCAAAGCGCATAAAGTAGATGTTAAGCACTCTTAAACAAATATTGATCAATGAGCGAAGACACATCAAAACTATGGTTACAAAGACTTAAAGACGAAAGTTGGGAAGCCGAATTATTAGTCGCCGCCGTCAGCATATTTGGTACTTTGCAATTGTTTGGCTTTATAGAATGGATCACCAATCAATTTATCAATTTGTTTCCTGAATCATTTTATATTTTCGCTTATTTTGTTGTGTTCAGTGCCCTATTAGCCATCAGTATTTTAGCCTGTATGTTTATAATCCATTTTATGTTGCGTGCATATTGGGTGGGCTTAATTGGCTTAAATTCAGTTTTTTCTGATTACAGCGTTGATGACGAGCAAGACTCAAAGCTTTACATGAAAAAGCTAGTGGCCAAACTACCTAAATTAGACCATACCATTAACCAAGCCGATAGATTATGCAGCGTTATATTTTCTGCCGCTTTTGGTTTTTTAATGGCCTATGGTTGGATGTTTGCTAGTGCGGCACTCTATATTTTACTGGCTAATGCCTTGTACGAATACTTACCCATTTATGTACTGCTAATTCAATTTATTCTTTTATTTGCGCTAATAATAATACAAACGATACTGCTTGTTGTGTGCAATTTAAAACGCTTTAAACAAAGTGATTATTGGCATACTGCATATGCCAAAATATCCATATTTGTGTCTATTTTTACCTATGGCCCACTTTATAAACCGATATTACAAATCAGTTCTATCTTTAGCTCAAACTTTAAGCATGATAAGGCCTTGGTAAAACTGGTCTTAGTGTTTGTGTTATGCGGGTTTGGAGTAGCAGGCGTAAAACTATTTTCGACCAATATTCCTTATTTTATTGCGACCGACGCTTACAATAGTTCAGCAAGTATTGATGCGCGCCATTATTTAAACCAAAGTGCTGATGAAACATTTATAGTCTCACCTCAGTTAAACAACAATGTTATTGATGACAGAGTTGTAGAAGTCTTTATTCCAGTATTTGCCGTTGAACGTAAGATGTACGAAAGTAGCTGTGATAGTTTTACAAGCTTAGAAGAACCGTCGCGAGAAGAGAGAAGGCTGGCGTTAGGAGTATGTTTGCAGCAATATCATGAAGTATTGTTTAATGGCGAGCCGGTCAAATATCACCTTCTGAAATCAGAGCATGCCATTACTAAACAATATGGCGCCATTGCATATGTGCAGGTGCCCGACGATGTTGTTGATGGTTTATATAAAATTGAAGTTAAAAAAACCATTTATGAAGAGCCAAAGTCTTGGGCAATTCCTTTTTACTATTTACTAAAGTGATTTCGGTTCTATTTTCAATTCTAGCCTGAGTAGTATTTGCAACACTGGGCTTATTGCTCTTTTAAACCTTTCTATTTCAATTTGCGACTCACTTAGTTCAAACCGTTTACAGGTAAAGAACAAAGGCCGCAATAATGAACATGATAAAAACAATAATACCGGTACTTCATTTTATAAGCATTTGTACGAGTACTTAATCACAGGCAGGCAGAAAACTATGGATTAACAGCGCGATGCTCATTGCCATTCCAATTCAAATAGGTGTTTACATTTTAATAATAATATTCAAATATAAAGAACCTTATTGTTGAAGTGGTTTTTACATGAAAACTATCGCGCACACTAAAACTCATCGAATATTGTTAGTGATTATCCCATTTGTTTTTTTTCAACTTTTCTTTGTGAGCGCAGCCCATGCGAAGATAGACGCAGCACAGAAACCAAATATCGTATTAGTACTAGCTGATGATATTGGCGTTGGCGACATTAGCTTTTACACAGAACAATTAAGTGTTCGTAAACCCGTTTTTCGAACCCCTAATATTGACTCGCTCGCTGAAAAAGGGCTGTGGTTTAGCGATGCTCATTCGGCAACCGCGCTTTGCGCACCCACACGATATGCCGTAATGACTGGCAAGAATAACTATCGTTCTTATGCGCCGTGGGGTGTATGGGGATCGTTTCAACCAAGTGCTTTCAAGGTAGATGAACCTAACCTTGCAAATGTTGCCAAAAACGGGGGTTATGCGACATCGTTTGTAGGCAAGTGGCATTTAGGAGGCGATTTTGCGTTTACAGAAAAGGAAGGCATTTATAGAGGTACTGATGAGGGCAATTTAACAGAGGTCGACTTGTCGAAGCAAGTCGCTGGAGGGCCTAATGACCTTGGTTTTGACTACAGTTATATGTTACCTAATGGGATTCAAGGCCCACTATATTTAGCATACGAAAATCAGCAATGGTCGGGCTTAAGCGACAGCTCTAGCATTGTATATTTTGATGAGAAAACAGTACCAGACCCCATTATCATTTCCGACAAAGGCGATGGCATGGCAGACAGCGCTTGGCGCACTGAAAATATCGGCAATATCATTTCACAAAAAGCGGTTCAAAGTATTAAGAGTACACCCGCTAAACAGCCCTTATTTCTATTTTATGCAAGTCCAATGGCGCATTTGCCTCATGTGCCGCCGACCTTATTTGACGGTAAAAAAGTGGCAGGACATACACCATCAAAACACCTAGATATGGTTTACGAACTTGATTTACAAGTTGGGCGGATCATTCAAGCCTTAAAAGATACAGCACGTTATGACAACACTATTTTTATCTTCACGTCTGACAATGGGGGTTTAACTTATAGAGTACCGGGTACTTTAGAGTCGGGTCATAAACCAAGCGAAATATATAGGTCTAGTAAAAATGCACCTCACGAGGGTGGTCATCGAGTCCCCTTTATTGTAAGTTGGCCCGCGAAAATGTCACAGGCGAAAAAAGACGATAGCTTAGTGTTGGTGCAAGATATTCTCGCCAGTATTGCCGATGTTGTAGGTCAACAGATTGATCAACAAGCCTTCCCTGACTCAAAGAGCTTTTTCCCACTGCTACAAAGTGAGAATGCACATCGTTATCAAGCACGCACATTTGCGATGCTACAAGGTGGTTCACGAAACGAAGTTATTTATCGTCAAGGTGATTGGAAGCTCATTATCAATTCAAATCATAAGCTAAGTAAGTTTGAACCTGTGGCATTATTTAATTTGAAAGATAATATTTCAGAGCTAGAAAAAGACAATTTAATCGACTCGGTTTTGCATCAAAAAAGAGTGAGCTTAATGTTCCAGCAATATATGAAGACGCGAGGCAGCCTGCAAGCTACCGCTTATTGATATTAGTCGGTTACACAAAGAGTTACTAATCAGCTATTTTAACTTGATTACGACCGCCCTTTTTGGCGGCATAAAGCGCTTTGTCAGCTCGTTCAATTATAGCGGGCAAATCTTCACTTCCAGTTCGCTTTGCAACCCCAAATGAGGCGGTGATAGGGGGTATCTTTTCGCCCGTCTTTTTATTGGTAAATGGGATCACCGATAACTTCTTGCGGATATTTTCTGCCATTTTTTGTGATGTTTCTAAATCGACTTCAGGGCAAACAATCGCAAATTCTTCACCGCCAAATCGGACAGGCTTAACGTCTTCATTGCATTCATCTATGAGCATATTGCCAACAAATTTAAGAATTTGATCGCCCAGCAAATGTCCATGTGTGTCGTTAAATACTTTAAATTTGTCGATATCCATAATAATAAGCGACAAATCGTCTTCGTTTGTTTTTTCTGAGACAAAATCCTTGTAAATTGACTCAAGTACTCGACGGTTCGACAAGCCGGTTAAGGGATCGGTTGTCGCTTCTTGTCGGCTTTTATCTAGGTCAGCCTTTAATTTCTTGATTTCGTCTTGTGCATCAGTTAACTGTTTATTAAACGCACTGTTTGCCTCACAAAGGGCGTTAGCATTAGCGCTCAAATTATTGATAAGAGGCGATAGACTTGCATCTACTTCGTGCCCTTCTAAGGCCTGTAAGTCAGACTGAAGCGCAGACGAAAAGCTGTTTGTTTGATCGCTAGTTTCAGAAATGGAGTTAGATAGGTCGCTGACCATCGTATTAAGCGCTTTCTGAAATTCTTCGTTTGCTTGGTGTTCTTTATCGCTAGATTGCCCAATATACTCTAAAAAGAGTGACTCACTCGCCTCAGGCGGGCACGTTTTATGACGAGCAAGCAAATGATCGATTTGCCTGTTTAAATCAGGCTGAGTATTTGAGTAGTAGGTATACCATAAAGTGTAATTGATAGGATTTGGGACAATTTTATGATCCATCATCGCAGGTATTGCTTTTCGCAAATACGTTACAGCAAGCTCTGAGTTTTCTGAAAATTTCATTGTATTGCCTATTTCTCCACTTTTTTCAATAATTACTGACTAGTTTACAAACTATCTAATTGAGTCAATCTCAAACACGTGGTGACCCATTCAGCGTATCGGCTTAAAACGGTTTTATTTTAGTAAACAGCGCTTAATTGCTCGTTTATTGTGCAATTTTCTATTTGCAACAGCGGGTTTTAATTCTTAGATGCGCAAAATAGGGGTAGTAGAGTGCGTATTTTGAGATTAATGAAGACTACTCACATTTTTGACCCGTAGAAAACCTAGCCGAATGAGTATTCTCAGAAGAATGCGACGTAACTATAATTTCGTGGTTTAGTCCTAATTTTTTTCGTAACTCACATCTAACCAGATGTGTAGGGTGCTCAAAAGCAATAATAATTAGCTGTTCTTTAATATTTGGATCATCGACAAACTCGTCAGCAAAGTTCAAAGCAACGGCTTGAGTCGTTGAATCTTGCTCGGCATTTTGCAGCATGTTTTGAATTTCTTTTTTGTAAGCGTCAAGCTTGTCGGCAGAAACCCGCTCAGACAGCGGCGTTTTTACAGATGTGCTGTCTCCAGAAAAAAACCACCAAGCAAATAAGTTGGCTCGTTCGCTGGAAAAGATAAAACGTTCGATGGTAAAGACAATAACAATGATGCTTATGCCAACAATAAGAAAACGGAGCATCCAAGGCATGTGAGAAGTCTAGTCGACGAGGGCGCCTACCAGCTGCATCCGCCAATTTCGATTGATTCAGCTTCAGCTGACTTTGATTTACTTGAATAGGCAAATAAAATTCCTACTAATAAGAAAAATGCGGGGATTGCATAATAAGTAATTTGCATACCAAGCGCGTTTGCTTGGCCGCTTTGGGCGCTTAAGGTCGTTATTCCTGCTAGTTTAAGGGCGATGTTGGCAATAAAGAATATAAAAAATAAGACGGCTAGTTTTCGTCTAAAGTTGGCTTGTTTTCTTGCCTTAGTCATTCGCTTACCTATTACCTAAAAGCACGCTTACTTGCTTTGAGAAAATTGAAAATGTATAGAGTAGGAAAGCGTTTGCTTGTTTTAGTTCAACCGAAATATTAAACAATCAAAGGACGCTATTAAAATCAGGGACTTGCGATATAAAAAATCTAGATTTATACCCTGCCATTCTGAAAAAGGCCAGAACCTTCGCAAGGATGACGGACTATGCCCTCACTAGCGCAAGGATGCCGCAAATGCCCTATTCATCAAAGCCGTGATAACGCACAAACTCGCTATTATCGGCTCTGACTGAGCGAACGCTATTTGCAGCAAAACTATCGTCAGGATACCCCATCGCAATACAAATCATAATGGCTTCATCATCAGGAATGCCGGCGTATTTGTGGACGACCTCTGACTGCATAATGCCTTGGCCATTTATCACGCAACCTAAACCTAAATCCCATGCGGCAAGCACAATTCCATATGCCAGCGACCCTAAACCAAATTGTGTAATGCCAGCTGGTTCAAGTGATTTGTCATAAGTAAGTACTAACGACACCGGTGCGTCAAACTGCCTAAAACCTCGCATCATCCAGTCCATGCGCTTTTCTTTATCTTCGCGGCCAATGCCCATGACTTCGAATAACTGGATGGCAACATCTATTTGTCGTTGTCGATGAATACCTTCGTAGTCTTCTTTATATGGGAAGTCTCTAACATGAGGCTTGCCAGCCAAGGTGTTGTCTGTGTTGCCTTTTCGAATATTATTGAGCACTTCACCGGAAACCGCATGGATTTTCCATGTTTGAGTATTGTATGAAGAGGGAGCCCATTTCGCGGCATTTATCACTTTATCGACTAAGGATTTAGGCACTGCTTGTTTGGTAAAACCTCTGACGCTTTTTCGGGAAGCGGCAAACTCTGCAAAATTCATATTGACCTCTTTTTTATTTTTGTATGGGCACTATGCCCTAGATTACCAGAACATTAATTTACCGTAATTAATAATTATGAGCATTTTTGCGGTGAACGCGTAAACAGTCTTATAAAAAAGTAAACGCGAGTAAATCATGAAGCAATTTGTAAGCTTATTTGTAGCGGTTATGGCAGTCACTTTACTAAGTGCTTGTTCTGTTTTTGGCGACAACGGCGTTGAATCAGCCCCATATAAACTCATCAGTGCCGACAAAGAAGCCAATATAGAAATTAGAAATTATGAATCAATGGTGTTGGTGTCAGCTAGCATGCAAGGCGATGGTCGAAACAGCGCTTTTCGCAAACTATTTAAATACATTACTGGTGCTAATGAAGGAAAGACCGAAATCGCCATGACGGCGCCTGTGTTTATGGACGAAAATGAGATTTCTGACGATGCAGGAGATACAGGAGATACAAAAGGAACCGAAATTGCCATGACAGCACCTGTATTTATGAGCGAAAATGACCAGCAGCCAATGATGTCGTTTGTTATGCCAAAAGAATTTACAATCGACACAACGCCTAAACCAACTGACCCTGACGTTATCGTTACCGAAGTACTTAACTATAAAGTCGCGGCTATTCGCTTTAGTGGAACCTTAGGTGATAGTAATGTAAACGAACATACAAAGTTACTTGAAGCGTGGATACAAAAAAACAACTACACCATTAAAAGTGAAGCCCTTACCGCAGGTTATAATGGTCCCTTCACACTCCCCATGTTTCGCCACAATGAAGTGCTGATAGAGATAGAATAGTTGACTGCTAACATGGATTGATTATTGTAAGTCCAATAAAAAACAGTTGAGTATTTCGCCTATATCACTTAGCTTATTGTGCTCAATAATTAATCAAGGACAGACAATGAAAAAATCCCTAATATTTATCGGCGTTTCCTTTTTAGCGCTTGTGTTTCAACTTAGCTTATCTTCTGCGGCCATCGCTGAAGATAAAGAGATGGAAACATTAATAAACGAAGTATGTGATCACGTAGTCATGTGCATGAAAAAAGAAGTCGAGGAAAGCGAAGACGAAATTTCTCCTCGCATGCTTAAAATGATTGACTCAATGTCAAAAAGTACCTGCCAGTCACTTACACAATATACCTTGTTTGTTGATCAATCTGGCATCACTGTTGACGACGTTAAACAATGCTACAAAGCGATGGCTAACACTGAGTGTGGCGTATTGACCGAACAAGAAGATATACCTGCTTGCAAGGTACTTGAGGATAAATTAGACGCATCTTAATCAATAAAGCACTAATAGCATCCCGTTTACTGAGCGACAACCGTTTACTGAGCGACAACCGTTAACTCAGCGACAACCGTTAACTCAGCGACATTCCGTCATCCCAGCGAAGGCTGGGATCTTGTTGATGATATTACAAAACTCATCAAAACAAATACTGAGCCAAGATCGATTAGTTCCAATGAGGATC
>CAYURD010000009.1:31255-68011 GCA_964446865.1 uncultured Glaciecola sp. | reverse complement strand
ATAAAAGCGTTCAAATTTCATTCAATATTAATTTCGCAAATTAAGCCCAAAAGTGTAAAAAAACTTGACAATACCCCCTATCAGTCCCTAAACTGTCAAAAAGTGGAGTAAAGTGGCAAAAAAGGGTTTTGTCGGACCATAAATCAACATCAGCAGCCAGTTTTAAGAAAAGAACAATAATAAAAACGAGCTACTAATAAACATAAAATAGGCTAGGGGTAATGTTCCGCGGCGCTAAAGCAATCAATCTCGACACTAAAGGTCGTTTGACGATACCTACAAAATATCGTCAATCCCTTATGGATGATTGCCAGGGACAGCTGGTCTGCACTGTTGATAACCGACAATCTTGTTTGCTACTTTATCCACTCCCCGAGTGGGACATCATCGAAGAAGAAATCAGTAAATTCTCAACCATGAATCCTAACGAGCGTCGTATGCAGCGCCTTCTTATTGGCTATGCTGACGATGTTGAAATGGATAAGAGTGGTCGCTTTGTTATTCCTCCTACGCTGCGTCAACACGCGAATTTGTCTAAAGAAATCATGTTAGTCGGTCAACGTAATCGTTTCGAAATTTGGTCTGAAGACAAATGGAACGAGCAAGTCAAACGAGATCTTGAAATTGAAGAGACCGGTGATTACGAACAAACGGAAAGGCTTCAGGACTTTTCTCTATGAATGCGGCCTTCCAGCATAAATCAGTATTGCTTCACGAATCTGTTGAAGCTTTAGACATAAAAGAAGACGGCATATACATTGATGCTACATTTGGTCGAGGCGGGCATAGTCGAGCCATATTAGAGGCTCTTGGGCCAAAGGGAAGATTGATTGCCCTAGATAGAGATGAAGAAGCTATCAAGGCTGCAGAAGCGTTCACAAACGACTCTCGTTTTAGCATTCATCACTGCGCGTTTGCTAATATGAAGGCGGTTATCCAAGAGCTTGATTTATATGGCCACATAGACGGTATTTTAATGGATATAGGAGTGTCGTCTCCGCAATTAGACGATGCTTCACGAGGATTTAGTTTTCAAAACGATGGTCCACTTGACATGCGAATGGATACGCGTTCGGGGATAAGCGCCGCACAGTGGTTAAACGTGGCGAGCGTTGAAGAAATGGCAAAAGTGATAAAGCAATACGGTGAAGAAAAATTTGGCACTCGTATCGCCAACGCGGTTGCAGAGCAGCGAATGATCAAACCTTTGCAAACAACCAGAGAGTTTGCTGAGTTAATAGATAAAGCCGTCCCTGTAAAAGATAAATTTAAACACCCAGCCACACGTACTTTCCAAGGCGTTAGAATTTTCATAAATGGTGAACTTAAGCAATTAGAGTTAGGTCTTAGTGAAGGTCTTGATGTGTTAAAAACGGGAGCAAGGCTCGCCGTCATAAGCTTTCATTCTTTAGAAGATAGAATGGTTAAACGCTTTATAAAGCGCAAGAGTCAAGGAAAGGTATATCCATCAAAATTGCCCATAGCACAAAGTGTTGTGGATAAAGACAAACAGCTTAAACCAATTGGTAAGGCAATCAAACCTAGTGAGCTAGAGATAAAACAAAATCCACGTGCCAGAAGCTCTGTACTAAGGGTGGCGCAAAAATTATGAAAAAGAGCGTGACTAACTTTAATTTACTAGGAATTATTATGTCGGACTTGAGCCGGCATTTGTTTCTTATTGCCCTATTTATTGGCGTGATTGCAAGTGCACTTTGGGTGATTAATAGCACTCATAAAAACCGCCAGCTAGTAATGGCTCATGAGCGTTTGATTCAAGAAAAAGACGCGCTAGACGTTGAATGGCGACATTTGATTATTGAACAAAGCGCATTAACCGAACACAACAGAATCGAACGGGCTGTGCAAGAAAAACTCAACATGCGTCGCCCCAATCGTGAAGACGAAGTTTTGCTGAGGGTGCAATAATGACAGTCGCTGCTACTATTCAAAAACCTCGCAAGCGACGCGTTAACCAAAAACGAAAAGCAAACCGCGCAAACGTTAAACCAAGTTTAATGCAATGGCGCTTTTGGGTTGTGCTCCTTGGTGTTATTGCCGTGTTTACCGCGTTAGCATCAAGAGCTGCTTTTATTCAAGTCATCAAACCTGACGATCTGATTGAACACGGCGACAACCGCACCATCAGGGTCCGACATAACCCTAGTTATAGGGGCCTTATAAGCGACCGGCATGGTCAGCAATTAGCTGTTAGTGTGCCTGCTCAAGCTATTTTTGCCGATCCTAAAGTTATCTACGATAACAGTGGTTTTATCAATGGCGAGTTTGCTGATAAGCGTCGCTGGAATGCTCTGGCAGAAGTGTTAAACATGGATAGTGAGAGCTTACTTAAAAGAGTCGAAAACCCTAAAAGACGCTTTGTTTATTTGCAGCGCCAAGTCACACCTGCCATGGCAAATTTTGTAAAAAACCTGAAGCTTCCCGGCGTCTATTTGCGCGACGAAGCCAAACGCTATTATCCAAGTGGTGAGGTATCTGCTCATGTTATTGGCTTTACTGATGTTGATGATAAGGGCATTGAAGGCGTAGAACGTTTATACAACAAATGGCTTACCGGTACACCTGACCGCCGCAAAATCATTCGAGATGGTAAAAATAGAGAAGTTGAGATATTAGAGCAACAAGAAGGGAGAAAAGCCCAAGATATTCAACTGACTATCGACCAAAGAATTCAAGCTTTAGCGTATCGTGAAATCAAGCAGGCAACAGTATTGTTTCAGGCCGCTTCTGCGTCGGTAGTGGTTGTTGATGTGCATACCGGAGAAGTCTTAGCACTCGCCAACACGCCGTCGTTTAATCCAAATAATCGTGCAACGGTGTCGAGTCATCGGGTACGAAACAGAGCGGTTACTGACGCATTTGAACCAGGCTCTGTGTTAAAGCCCTTGGCGGTCATTGCTGCTTTAGAAAATGGGTATTATCAAAAAGATAGTATTATTGATACTCATCCCGGTTGGCGTAGGCTAGGCGGCAGTCGAATAGCGGATGCTCGCAATTACGGTAAAATTAATATAACGGAAATCATTCAGCATTCATCTAACATGGGCACCGCAGAAATGGCCTTGTCGATGCCAAAAGAGGTGTTGATAGACTTTTATTATAACATGGGCCTAATGAGTGACTCTGGCACCAGTATGATTGGTGAGTCTAGTGGTATTTTTCATGAGCGCCAACGCTGGTCAGAGCATGAGATATCTAGCTTATCGTTTGGTTACAATATTGCGGTTACGACGACACAGCTTGCGCGCATGTACGCGACCATTGGAAATGGCGGTATTATCCACCCATTAACCATTGTTAAGAATATGGAACAGCCATTAGAGCCAAATCGAGTGATATCTGAGCAGGTGGCGCAAGACGTGTTGCTAATGATGGAGACGGTCACCGAGAAAGGCGGTACGGCTTACAAAGCCAGAGTGCCTGGATATAGAGTAGCAGGTAAAACTGGCACCAGTAAGAAAGCGTTTGCAGGTGGCTACGGTGAAGAATATGTTAATATTTTTGCTGGCATTGCACCTGTATCAAACCCACAAATTGCCGTTGTTGTTTTAATCAACGAGCCCGGCGGTGATTTTTATCATGCCGGTGATACTGCTGCTACAGTGTTTTCTAAAGTAGTCGGTAATACTATGCAAATGCTGAATATACCGCCTGACGCCATGAACGTAGATATCGTTTTAGAGCGACAGTTACATGCTGGGCGTTAATATGAATGTCTTGTCTCTATTTAAATATTTAGACTTTGATGCGGCAAATGATAAGACGCTTCAAGCAATGCTTGATACGCAAGCATTGTTAGACGTAAAAAAGCTAACATTAGACAGCCGTCAAAGTAGTCATGAAAAAATTTTTGTCGCGGTTTATGGAGAGCAAACAAGAGGGCATGATTATTTAGAAGAGGCAGCAAAAAGTGGCTGCAGACTTTCATTAATCGAAACAAAAGACCCTAAACAAGACAAACAAGTAAATGTTATTACTATTGATAATACTTTTACCATGCATACTATTTCGTTATTAAACTTGAAAGACAGACTCTCCGAAATTGCGACCTTATTTTATTTTGATGATGAATCATCAGTAACTGAAGCTTCTGATAATAAAGTTATGCCTTCAAAAATGCCTTCCATTGCTGCGGTCACTGGGACGAATGGTAAAACGTCTATTGCGTCAATCTACGCCCAACTAAACAGTCTAATGGCGAAAAAAGACGAGACAAGCGCATGTATAGGTACGCTTGGTGTCAATCTTTATAAAGAAGGCATTCCTACAACATTATCAAAAACGATAAATACAACGCCCGACATTTTATCGTTATATGCCTACCTAGCAGATCTTAAGAAAAGAAACTGCGAAAGCGTCGCTATTGAAGCATCATCCCATGGTTTGGCGCAAAACCGTTTGCAAGGCTTGCCAATATCAACGGCTATATTTTCTAATTTAAGCCAAGACCATTTAGATTATCATCACGATATGGCAAGTTATGCTACTGCGAAAAGAGGACTGCTAAATGCAAGACGTTTACGAAACGTAGTGCTTAATGCCGACGATCATGAATCAAAAGCTTGGTTAACGGCAGCTTCACCTTCTTTACAAATATTTTGGTATTCAATGTCGCCTCTGACTGCGAATAAATTAGGATGTTGGGCTGAAAATGTTCAATATAATACGACAGGTGTCAGCTTTACACTTTGCGCCAATTTTCCGCACTCTTTACAAAACCAATATGTTACTTGCCCACTAATTGGCACGTTCAACGTCGCAAATGTACTTGCCGCAGTGACGGCGACACTGGTAGAGCTTGCCTCTGTTTCAAACGATGAAGATTTGATAGAAAAGTTTCAGGCAATCTGTCGTTGTTTAGCTAAAATATCGGGCGTACCTGGTAGAATGGAACTGTTTGTTTACCCCAAAAATCAGGACCAAAATGAGAAGCCTGTCAGCACAAAGCAGATTAGTGAAGGGAACGAATGTCAATCTTCGCCAAGTATTTTGGTTGATTATGCACATACACCCGATGCACTAAAACAAGCTTTGCTGTCGGCACGAGTACACACAAAAGGGCGTTTAACTTGTATTTTTGGATGTGGTGGCAATCGTGACAAATCTAAGCGCGCTCAAATGGGTAACATTGCATATAAATATGCAGATCATATTGTGCTAACACAAGATAATTCACGAAATGAAGCGCCACTACAAATCATTAAAGACATTAAAGACGGCATACCAAACAACGCAAGTCAGCAAAGTATTACGGTAGAGCTAGATCGCAAAAAAGCTATCCGTAAAGCTTGGCAACAAAGCGCTAATCAAGATATGATCTTAGTTGCCGGAAAAGGGCATGAAGACTATATAGAGATTAATAATCAGCGCATTGCATACAATGAACGAGCGTTTGTTGCGCATTTATTGTATGGCAATGAGCATGCAGATGGACAAACACATAATAATACAAGGACGTTTGCATGATTAGCACTTCTTTGACATGGATAATGCAAAAAGTTAAGGGCAGTTTTGTTAACGGCGTCACTACATCTGACGCTGCAAACATTATAATAAGTGGCGTGAGTATCGATACTCGTACGCTCAAAACGGGTGATTTATTCATTGCCTTAGTTGGCCCTAATTTTGATGGCCATGATTATATCCATACTGCCATTGAAAAAGGCGCAAGCGCCGTCATTGTTAGCCAAGACCTTTCTGATAAATCTATTTCCGATCATGTTGCCATCTTAAAAGTAGACGATACGCGTTTAGCGTTGGGCCATATTGGCAGTGCAGTTAAACAAAAAGTATCACCTAAGACTGTGGGCATCACTGGGTCAAGTGGCAAGACAACCGTTAAAGAGATGGTTAAGTCGATTTTGAGCAAGCGTGGCAAGGTATTGGCCACTAAAGGTAATTTTAACAATGACATTGGTGTGCCATTAACACTGCTTGAACTTAACAACGAACACGATTATGCCGTCATTGAAATGGGCGCAAATCATCAAGGTGAGATTGACTATACATGTCAACTTGTTCAGCCAGATGTTGCAACTATCGTTAATGCTTCACCCGCTCATATAGAGGGCTTTGGCAGTCTATTTGGCGTTGCTCGAGCCAAAAGTGAAATTATAAAAGGCTTAAAGCCTGAAGCCGTTGCCATTTTAAATCATGACAGCCAATTTTATGATTTTTGGCAAGGTACATCTGCGACACAGCAAATTTTGAGCTTTAGTTATGAAAGTCAAAAAGGTGATTTTCATGCACGTAATGTGGCAATTAATAATGAAGGTTGCGCTGAGTTTGAATTGGTTACGCCTATTGGGAAAGCAGCAATAAAACTGCGTATCCCGGGTGTCCACAACGTTGGTAATGCCGTTTTATCTGCCGCCTTAGCAATAAGCGTTGGTGCAAATTTAGTCGACGTTCAGCAAGGCTTGTTTGATATGCAAAGCGTATCAGGACGATTAACCGTAAAAATGGTAGCGCCCAGGCTAAAGGTAATTGACGATACCTATAATGCGAATGTTGGCTCTGTTAAAGCGGCCATAGATTTACTTGCGAGTTTTTCAGGTTTTAAAGTATTGGTGTTTGGTGATATGGGCGAGCTTGGCGATCAGGCGGCAATGTACCATCAGCAAATAGGTGAATATGCTGCCAATAAAAATATCGATGCCTTAATTAGCAGCGGTAATTTAAGTACCCACGCAAGCTCTGCTATGGGCGACAAAGGCATGGCATGTAGCGACCCGCAAACTGCGTTTACTGCCTTAATTAAGCTGATTGGACCTGTACTTGCCTCTTACGACTCTCCCATAGAGCAACAGCCTCATGCACAAATTAATTCAAGTCCGGTTAACGGTATACCCATTACAGTGCTGGTAAAAGGTTCTCGCAGTGCAAAAATGGAGCAAGTGGTTGACGCGATGATGACCTTTGACTTTAGCCAAGGCGAAGATGAAAAAAGCCATCAGCAACAGGAGCAAGCATAATGTTATTATGGTTAGCACAGTGGCTCACTCAATTTGATAGTAGTTTTACCGTTTTCGAATACTTGACCCTTCGCGCAATTTTGAGCACGTTGACTGCGCTGCTGATTGCTATATTAATTGGTCCTAAAATGATCAGGTGGTTACAGACCATGCAAATTGGTCAAACTGTTCGCGACGATGGCCCGCAAAGTCATTTGTCAAAATCTGGAACGCCCACAATGGGTGGCGTGCTGATACTTGCTGCCATTTTAACAAGCTGCTTGCTTTGGGCTGATTTAACCAATAAATACGTATTAGTCACACTTTTTGTTGTCATCACATTTGGTATTTTAGGCTTTGTCGACGATTATCGAAAAGTAGTGCGAAAAGATCCTAAAGGGCTAATTGCTCGGTGGAAGTATTTTTGGCAGTCAGTGATTGCAATATGCGTGGCTTTCTTTTTATATTCCACCACCACGTCAGCTGCAGAAACCTCCCTAATTGTCCCGTTTTTCAAAGATGTTATGCCGCAGTTAGGCTTAATGTATTTAGTGCTGAGCTACTTTGTCATTGTAGGCACCAGCAATGCGGTTAATTTGACTGACGGGCTTGATGGCTTGGCCATTGTGCCCATTATTTTAGTGGCAGGCGCATTTGCTATTTTTGCTTACGCAACGGGCAATGTGAATTTCTCAAGCTATCTTAATATTCCATTTATTCCGCTAACGAGTGAGTTGGTGATAGTTTGCACCGCGATAGTCGGCGCAGGGCTAGGTTTTTTATGGTTTAACACCTATCCAGCCCAGGTTTTTATGGGGGATGTCGGTTCATTATCATTAGGGGCTACTTTGGGTGTATTGGCGATATTAGTGCGTCAAGAAATAGTCTTATTTATTATGGGCGGGATATTTGTTGCTGAGACCTTGTCGGTGATTTTGCAGGTTTGGAGCTTTAAAACTAGAGGCAAACGAATATTTAGGATGGCACCTATCCATCATCATTACGAATTAAAAGGGTGGCCTGAACCACGAGTGATTGTTCGTTTTTGGATAATTTCGCTTATATTGGTTTTGGTGGGACTTGCCACCTTGAAGTTGAGGTAGCCACTTGAACGCCCAAGCACCAAGTTATAAAAATTTATCGATTGCACTTATTGGCTTTGGTGTAACGGGTAAAGCTTGTGCAAAATATTTACTCAGCAAAGGTGCCATCCTAAGTGTGTTTGATAAATCTTTTGATGGTTCTGATATTAAGCTCGATGACGCGTTTAAAACTCAAGTGTCTGAACAAATAAAGAATCTGACATTTTTACCTTTACACGAAGAAAGCTCATTAATCACTTACGATAAAGTTGTAGTGAGCCCCGGCGTGAATTTACAACAGGCGTTTTTACGTGAATATTTCCTGCTAACGCAAAGACGTGATTTTATTGAAAGGCGGGTAAGTGAGCCTTTAGATGGTCTACTGAATGACTTGCCAAATGACCAGAAAAATGACAAATGCGCTTCAGCAAAAGAATTGTTGGGTGATATTGAGCTATTTGCACGCGAGATAAATTACCAAAATACGCTGCCTAATCGCCAAACCGATATTATTGCAGTGACTGGCTCAAATGGAAAAAGTACGGTCGTTCAAATGATATACGAAGCATTTAACAATGCAGGTATAAAAACTGGGCTTGGCGGCAACATTGGTACCTCTGCATTATCTTTATTGGATGATGACTATCAGGTTATTGTATTAGAGCTCTCGAGTTTTCAGCTTGAAACGATTTACTCTTTGTCACCTAAAATTGCTTGCTTATTAAACCTTAGCTCTGATCATTTAGACCGTCACGGAACATTGAAAGCTTATCAAATAGCAAAGCAGCGCATTTATTTGGGGGCAGAAGTCGCGATTTATAATAGAGACGACGATCAGACTATTCCATTGGTTTCTACAAAATTTGGACTGAGTGTTGGAAAAGTAGGAAAAGAACGTAAAGTTAATGCTGGTAAAGGTGACTTTTATCACACCAGTAAGGGGATTTACCGCACTGCTGCTAAGGCAGAACAAACTAAAAATGATTGTTTAATATTCGATTTACAGAAGATAGCTGGCCGACCCTACAATCAGGTCGAAAATCGGGCTGGCAACAATATAAGCAATTTAAAAAGTATTTCAGAGTCTCAGCTTTATAACATGCAATTTGTTTTCGCATGTGCGGAAATTTATTCACTAAATTTTGATTCTATTGCACACTCACTTTCTCAATTTGCAGGGCTTCCTCATCGTTTTCAAGTGATAAAAAATAGTCAGCGCACTATATGGATTAACGATTCAAAAGCAACAAATCCCGGCGCATGTGTTGCGGCAATTGATAGCCTTCGTCAACACGTCAATTATATTGTGTTGATTGCCGGCGGAGACGCTAAAGGTGCTGACCTAAGCCAAGTTGAACAGTCTATTCGCACACATGTCGATTATTTAATTGTAATAGGTAAAGATGGCAAACTATTTGCGCCCTTCGCAAAGTCTTATGAACAAGTAAATAGCATCGAGGATGCTGTAAATATAGCTTATGAGCATGTTAGCCAAGTGCTTGCCAATGAGGCTAATCACCCGGCAACCAATACTGCTAATAAAAACAAGCTTGGCATTTTGTTATCACCTGCATGTGCAAGCATAGACATGTTTGCGAATTATGCGCAGCGCGGCGACCTATTTACCAATGCTGTGCTTAGCAAGGTAGCAGCATAATGAGCGCATCTAGCCAAACTATCAAAGAACAAGTTAAACAACTCAGTTTGCCTGAGATGTTTGCTAAACGACATGATGGTGCGACCCAACGACCTTATAATTTGGTCTTGATTTTAGTGTCTATTGCTCTTTTTAGTATTGGTTTTGTCATGGTGAGTTCTGCATCGATGCCGCTAGCAGAAAGAATGCACGGTAATCCATACTATTTTTCATTTAGGCATGGTGCTTATATCTTTATGGCGGTATTTGCGGGTCTAGTCACCCTCTTAATACCCATGCACTTTTGGCAGAAAACTAACGTTTACCTTTTGTTATTGGCTATTGCATTATTGGTCATAGTACTATTGGTTGGTCGCCCCATAAATGGCAGTATTCGTTGGATACCCATAGGACCCATTAATGTGCAGCCCGCAGAACCCGCCAAGCTATTCTTCTTTTTATATTTAGCAGGATATTTGGTAAGACGCTATGAACAGGTTCAAGAAACTATGCGAGGCTTTTTTAAACCACTTGCCATATTTTTTGTGCTAGCCGGTTTATTGTTATGGCAGCCCGATTTAGGAACAGTGTTTGTCATGTTTAGCACGACGCTCGCTTTATTGTTTCTAGCAGGGGCTAAACTATGGCAATTTTTTGGCGTGATTTTTACTGGTTTGGCCGCGTTTGTTGTATTAATAGTATCGTCTAGTTATCGCCAAGATCGTGTTATCGGATTTTTGGATCCATGGTCAGATCCGTTTGGGAAAGGCTATCAACTCACGCAATCATTAATGGCATATGGCCGAGGCTCATGGACAGGCGAGGGATTAGGAAATAGCGTACAAAAATTAGCATTTTTGCCTGAAGCACACACCGATTTTATTATGGCAATACTTGCCGAAGAGCTTGGCTACTTGGGTGTATTGCTAGTGTTGGTACTGATATTTACCCTTATTTTGACCGCCTTACGTTTAGGTAACGCAGCTTTGAATAACGACCGACCTTTTGAGGCCTTTACAGCCTATGCCATTGGTGTTTGGTTTTGTTTGCAAACCGCCGTTAACATTGGCGCAAGTACTGGTATGTTGCCAACTAAAGGACTGACCTTGCCTTTGGTCAGTTATGGTGGTTCGTCTATTATTATCATGACGATTGCTATAGCTATTTTAATTCGTATCGATTTTGAGCTGCGTGTAGATGGTGTACAGGCTATGCCAAAGTCTACTCCTAAACCAGCGTCTCGCAAGAAAAGAACGAAGAATAAGCAAAGTGTTGATAACGCAGTAGGAGACGCCGATGCCTCAATCTAAACTCCTCGTCATGGCAGGAGGCACTGGCGGTCATGTATTTCCTGGTTTGGCAGTCGCTTCACAAATGAAAGCAGACGGCTGGCACGTTGATTGGCTAGGTACTAAAGACCGTATGGAAGCCGATTTGGTGCCCAAGCATGGTTTTGATATTCATTTTGTCGACATTGCGGGCGTGCGTGGCAAGTCAGTCATCACTAAGTTGTTTACGCCTTTTCGACTATTTAAAGCTTTGTTACAAGCTCGAAAATTAATGAAATCGATCAAACCAAACGTTGTTTTAGGCATGGGCGGTTATGCAAGTGGCCCTGGCGGGTTAGCTGCAAAATTATTGGGGATCCCATTAGTTATTCACGAACAAAACGCAGTGTTTGGTTTAACTAATCGTTACTTAGGAAAATTGGCAAATAAATGTCTCACTGGTTTTGATTTCTCTTTGTTACGTGCAAATGATGTGAATACTGACAAAAATAAATCTTTGCCAAGAGACCTTATTCATGTGGGCAATCCGATCCGCAAAGGTTTTTTTGAAATAAAAGAAAAAGCGCTAACGACTGAGCAAGCTGCTCTGCATCAAACCAACATTTTAGTGATTGGTGGTAGCTTGGGCGCGTTGGCACTCAATCAAAGTGTGCCAAAAGTAATAAAAACACTAATAGATGATTTAGCTGACTATTCAATTAATATCGTGCATCAGTCGGGTAAAGATAAAGCTGAACAAGTCAAGCTTGCCTACCAAGGAATGAGGCAGGTTAAGGTTGCTGAGTTTATTGATGATGTGGTGGCGAGTTTCGATTGGGCTGACATCATTATTTGTAGAGCAGGAGCATTGAGCGTTGCCGAAGTCGCTGGCGCAGGGCGCGCCGCAATATTCGTACCTTTACCGATTGCCGTGGACGACCATCAAACCGTTAATGCGCAATATTTGAGTCAGCATGATGCTGCAATATTAATTCAGCAACCTCAGCTTGATAACGATTTATATGGCCACTTACATACCCTAATTACTCAAGTGGATAAAAGACAAAAAATGGCCAAAGCAGCAAAAGCACTGGCAAAGCATGACGCAAGTCAAAAAGTATGTGACATTATTTTACAAATCGCCAAGCAAAAGGCACAAAGTAGTATGCAGGAAGGCCATCGATGACTGACGTTCAAGGGACAAATCATCCTCATAAGATGCGCGATGTAAAGTTAATACATTTCGTTGGTATTGGCGGTGCAGGTATGGGCGGCATTGCTGAAGTAATGCTCAATTTAGGATATGCGGTAAGCGGGTCAGATATTCAGGCGAGCGCTATGACGGCGCGCTTAATCAAAAAAGGGGCGAGCGTTTATATAGGGCATCAGGCTGACAATATTAAACAAGTCGATGTACTTGTTGTGTCTTCTGCGATTGATAGCACTAATCCTGAAATTAAGCGAGCAATTGATGAGCGAATTCCAGTGATCCGTCGGGCGCAAATGTTAGCTGAACTGATGCGCTTTCGATATGGGATTGCCGTGGCCGGAACCCATGGTAAAACAACAACGACAAGCTTATTGGCGACGATATTTTCTGAAGCCGAACTCGACCCGACTTATGTCATTGGCGGTTTGCTCAACAGTGCCGGTACTAATGCAAAATTAGGGATGAGTAAATACTTAATTGCCGAAGCAGACGAAAGCGATGCGTCTTTTTTGCATTTACAACCAACGCTTAGCATTATTACCAATATAGAAGCTGACCACCTAGAAGCCTATGGTGGCGATTTCGCGAAAATGAAAAGTGCTTACATCGAGTTTTTACATAATTTACCATTTTACGGATTAGCGGTGTTATGCGGAGATGACGCTGTTGTTCAAGAAATTATTCCAAAACTAGAGCGCAAATATCTGACCTATGGTTTGGATGCGAACAATGATTTTGTTACCAGCAATATACAATATGCAATGAACCGCTCTCGTTTTGATGTACGCTGTCCAAGTGGCACAACCCTTAGTGTCACGCTAAATGTAACGGGTGTTCATAATGTGTTAAATGCAACCGCCGCGATTGCTATTGCCAAAGAAGAGGGCATAAGTGATAAGCACATTTTACGAGCGCTATCGACATTTGCAGGTATTGGTCGACGTTTCCAAGTACTTGGGGAATATTCACTGCCAACGTCAGTTACTACACGTAGCGACCTTGAGAAAGAACAGGCCACTAACAACGAATATCAGTCAGATGAAAGCGAGTCAACAATTACACTTGTTGACGATTATGGGCATCACCCAACCGAAGTAGACATGACAATTGCGGCAGCACGCAGTAATTGGCCAAAACGGCGTTTAGTCATGGTATATCAACCGCATCGTTTTACGCGAACGCGAGACTTATATGAAGATTTTGTTGCCACCCTATCAAAAGTTGATGTGTTGCTCTTGCTAGATGTTTATGCTGCGAGCGAACAAGCTATTGAAGGAGTTGATAGCAAATCACTTTGCCGTTCGGTGCGTTTACGCGGAAAAGTTGATCCGATTTATGTGGGTGAGCCGGTAAGCTTGTACAGTATTTTGCAAGACGTGCTTAAAGAGCAAGATGTCGTATTTTTACAAGGCGCTGGAAATGTGGGGAATATTGCTGCAGATTTGGCAAAGTATAGTTTTGATCTAGTGCATTTGAATAACTTAGCGAAAGAAAAAGCAGATAGCGCGGAGCAGCATCAATGAATCAATTGCTGAATATACCTCATCGCGCTTTTGGCAAAGTTGCCGTATTACTCGGGGGCGTTTCAGCAGAGCGCGAAGTAAGCTTGGCCTCGGGAAAGGCGATTTTATCTGCATTACAGTCTTATGGTATTGATGCACATAGTTTCGACCCTAAAGAACTTCATATTTGCGAGCTAAAAACACAAAAATTTGATCGTGTTTTCATTGCGCTTCATGGTCGAGGTGGAGAGGATGGCTCGATACAAGGAGCATTGCAACAACTAGGATTACCTTACACCGGCTCAGGCGTTAGTGGTTCGGCTTTAGCAATGGATAAAGTGTTAAGTAAATTAGTATGGCACGCGCAAGGTTTACCAACGGCAAACTACCGCGTTGTGCATAAGCACAGTTTTTTACGAGCAGATGCATCAAACATATTGTCAAGCCTTAAGGGCAAAGTAATGGTTAAACCTAGTCTAGAAGGCTCAAGTCTTGGAATGGCAAAGGCAGAAGATGAACAGTCACTTATAGATGCGATTGAAAACGCTTTTAAATACGATGATCAAGTGCTTATTGAGCAATTTATTACCGGGCCAGAATATACGGTCAGTATATTAGGGGACAATGCTTTACCCTCAATCAACATGAAGTCTGCAACTGGCTTTTACGACTACCATGCCAAGTACAAAGCAGACACAACTGAATATAATTGTCCAAGTGGCTTAAACGATGACGATGAATTGCAGATTCAGCAATTGGCATTAACGGCCTTTAAAGCATTGCAAGGCAGCGGTTGGGGAAGAGTCGACTTAATGCGTGAGCAAGACTGTGCTGAAAATGACACGCAATATAATCAGTTTTACCTTTTAGAAAGTAACACAGTCCCCGGCATGACCAAAACTAGTTTAGTACCCAAGGCAGCCAAACAAGCTGGCTTGAGTTTTGAACAGCTTGTGGTCTGCATTTTGGCTCAAACGTTGTCTGAGACAGAGCGAACACAGGCTATTTTAGCGTCTCAACAAGGGGCAGGCGAATGAGCAAGGTTGGCCAAAAAGCGATGACAAAAAAAGCAGAAAACCAGCTTGTTTTAAGCCCTGTCGCGAATGTTAACGAGCCTGAAAAGGCACCTTTGGCAATTGGCTTGCCTATATTTTTATTGACTATTGCACTGCTTGTTTACGCGACGTTTGCAACTTATCAGTGGTTGCAAGATGAGCAAAAATTGCCCGTACAAGACCTTGTGTTCAGTGGTGATTTGCAAGTACTTCAGAGTCAAACATTAGAAAAGTTGATCAGAACAGAACTCACTAGTAGTTTTTTTGCATTGGACGTTAACGACGTCCATCAGCTGATGGAAAGCCAAGCGTGGGTATTTTCAGCTTCTGTTAGAAAACGCTGGCCTAGCAAGCTCTACGTGCATATCGTCGAACAAAAAGCCGTTGCAAGGTGGAATGATGACCTCTTGCTCAATAAATATGGCAATACCTTTGATGGACTCGCTTCTATTTACAACTTAGAAAATCAACAACAAAACGAGGTATTGCAAGCCTTACCTCAATTATTTGGCCCTGGTGGTAGCGAAAAAACTGCATTAACAGGGTATACTCATATGCAAGGCTTACTAAATGCAAGTGGACAGCAAATAGCACAACTAATTTTAAGTGAGCGCTTTGCATGGCAAGCAAAATTACGAAGCGATATTATGCTTAGATTGGGCCGTCAAGACTATATTAATCGTTTGCAACGTTTTATTGATGTCTATCCGCTTATGCTTGAGAAGTCAGAACAAGACAACACCCTGATTAATTACGTTGATTTACGTTATGACACTGGCTTAGCGGTAGGTTGGCAAGAAAAAGATAATAAAAATATAAACACCAATAGTGCGCGACAAAGCACCAATTATAAGTACAAAAAGGCGGAAATAAATCGTGTCTAAAGCTGTAGAAAGAGACCTAATTGTTGGACTAGATATTGGCACTAGTACAGTAAAAGCTGTATTAGGCGAAATTCTTGACGACGGAAATATTAGTATTGTGGGCGTCGGCAAACACAAGTCTCGAGGCATGGAAAAAGGCGGTGTTAATGACTTAAACTTAGTAATTGACTCTGTGCGCCATGCCGTCAACGAAATGGAATTGATGGCTGACTGCCAAGTATCTAGCGTATTTATGTCAATTAGTGGGCGTCATGTGCAGTGCCAAAATGAGACGGGCATGGTACCTATAAATAATCAAGAAGTGACCCAAGACGACGTTGATAACGTGATCCATGCGGCGCGTTCAGTGCCAATGGCAGCAGAACGAAAACTACTGCATGTATTGCCTCAAGAATATGTAATTGATGTGCAAGAAGGCATCAAAAACCCGATTGGAATGTCGGGTGTTAGGATGGTGGCTGCTGCTCACATCATTACATGTGCAGACGATATGGCAAAAAATCTGGTTAAATGTATAGAAAACTGTGATTTATCAGTAGATCAGACTATATTTGGTGCATTGGCATCGAGTTATGCCGTGTTAACGGAAGATGAGAAGGAATTAGGCGTGTGTGTCGCGGATATTGGGGGCGGAACACTCGATATAGTCATTTACACAGACGGCGCAATAAGACATACTGCTGTTATACCATTGGCGGGAAATCAGATTACCAGCGATATCGCTAAAATCTTTAGAACACCAATGAATAATGCAGAGCAAATTAAGGTTAATTATGCCTGTGCATTAAAGAATATGGTGAGTATGGAAGAAACCATAGATGTGCCGAGTGTTGGCGGCAGGCCCGCAAGAGCAATGTCTCGCCATACACTGGCAGAGGTTATAGAACCTAGATATCATGAATTACTAGAAATAGCCTATGAACATATTAAAGCTAGCGGATTAGAAGAACAAATAGCAGCCGGCTTAGTAATTACAGGAGGCAGTGCCAAAATGGAAGGTGCGGTCGAATTTGCTGAAGAAATATTTCAAATGCCGGTAAGAGTTGGTAAGCCTCATAGCGTAAAGGGCTTAGCCGAGTATGTTGACGATCCTTGTTTTGCGACAGCGATTGGCTTATTACAATACGGTAAACAAAATTCTAATAATAAGAAAGCGTCATCTAGACATGACGACGAAAGCGTGTTTAAACGCGTGAAAGGTTGGTTTAAAGGTACATTTTAGGGGGCCTTTAAGCGCTAAATTATAACAAGTCTGTTGTGCTCAGACTTAACGTGACGGAGAAATACCATGTTCGAACTGATGGAACCACCTTCAGACGAAGCTGTAATCAAAGTAGTCGGCGTAGGCGGCGGTGGCGGTAACGCCGTTGAATATATGGTGACACAAACAATAGAAGGCGTTGACTTCATCGCCATGAATACCGATGCTCAAGCTTTAAAAAAGTCAACGGCCACGGTAAAAATCCAGATAGGCACTGAGCTGACAAAAGGCTTAGGGGCTGGCGCCGATCCTAACGTTGGTCGTGAAGCGGCACATGAAGATCGCGAGAAAATACGTCAATCCTTAGATGGTGCTGACATGGTGTTCATTACCGCAGGTATGGGCGGCGGCACCGGAACAGGCGCCGCGCCTGAAGTCGCAAAGCTTGCGAAAGACATGGGGATTTTGACGGTTGCCGTTGTCACAAAGCCTTTTCCTTTTGAAGGTAAAAAGCGACTAGATTTTGCTAATCAAGGTATTACTGAGCTATCTCAATACGTAGATTCATTAATCACCATTCCCAACGAAAAGTTACTGAAAGTGATGGGTAAAGGCACGCCTTTATTACAAGCTTTTAGTGCTGCAAACGATGTATTAAAGGGCTCAGTACAAGGTATCGCTGAACTAATTACCCGAACTGGTTTGGTAAACGTTGACTTTGCAGACGTAAAAACCGTCATGTCAGAAATGGGTACTGCGATGATGGGTAGTGGTATAGGTAAAGGTGAAGACCGAGCTGAAGAAGCGGCAGAAGCTGCGATTGCTTGCCCACTGCTTGAGGATATCGATTTATCTGGTGCACGCGGGATCTTGGTAAATATCACCGCTGGTTTAGATTTTGCCATTGACGAATACGAAGTGATTGGTAATGCGGTTAAAGCCTTTGCATCTGAAAACGCCACCGTTGTAGTGGGAACCGTAATCGACCCTGAACTAGAAGATGAAATTAGAGTGACGGTTGTTGCCACGGGTATTGGTGCAGACAGAAAGCCTGATATTTCATTGGTCAAAAATGAAGCAGGAGTGCCTTCTCGCGAAGCGATGCCTACATCTGAAGGGCATGCGGCAAGTGCCGTAGAGGGGAGCCAAGCAGTAAAAATTGATGAAGAAAAGTCAGGTGAACTAGAGTACTTAGACATCCCTGCATTTTTACGTAGACAAGCCGATTAAGGCAAATGCAAGCATCCTGATATGTAAATATGAGGATGCTTTTCATTATTTTTATAAATAAGAATGACTTAGCATAAGTGGTCTGAACAGTTGTAGATTTGCAAAAAAATACTTGCAAAATATAAAAGCTTTGACTTTCTGATGCTTAGTGTGTATTCTACGCAACCTTTATTTTCGAGTAAGGCTGGCATGTTAAAACAACGAACGTTAAAAACATCGATTACTGAAACTGGCATTGGTTTGCACAAAGGCCGCAAAGTCACAATGACATTGCGTCCTGCTCCAGCTGATACAGGGATTGTATTTAGACGCGTAGACATTAACCCGCCAGCAGATATTCACGCCAACTCAAAAGATGTGGGCGACACAATGTTGTGTACCTGCATTACGAATGCCGATGGGCATTCTATTCACACCGTTGAGCATTTAGCATCAGCCCTATCAGGCCTAGGCATCGATAATATAATTGTTGAGGTTGACAGTCATGAGCTTCCAATACTTGATGGCAGCGCTAGCCCTTTTATATTTTTATTGCAAAGCGCCGGCATTGTAGAATTAGATAAAGCCAAAAAGTTTATCAAGGTGACTAAAACCGTGCGTGTAGAAGACGGTGATAAATGGGCTGAGTTTAGACCTTATGATGGTTTTAAAGTAGATTTTGAAATAGATTTTGAACATCCAGCTATCGCACAATCACGTCAACATTGCGTGTTAGATTTTTCGAAAGATTCATATATAGAAGAAGTTAGCCGAGCAAGAACGTTTGGATTTATGCGCGACCTAGAAATGATGAATTCAATGAAGTTAGCATTAGGCGGTAGCATGGACAATGCGGTTGCCTTAGACGAATTTCGAGTGCTTAACCCCGAAGGCTTGCGTTACAAAGATGAATTTTTGAAGCATAAAATATTGGACGCCGTTGGTGATTTGTTTTTAGGTGGACATAACTTAATAGGCGAGTTAGCGGCTTATAAAACTGGACATGGTTTAAACAACAAATTATTAAATGCAATTTTGAATGATACAAGCGCTTGGGAATACGTTGAATTTGAGAATGAAGATTCTCTGCCAATAAAATACATTGAGCGTCCAGAGCAGATGGGTGTAAATTTCGCTTAAAATATATACAGTAGTGTGGTCGTGTTTTTTCAGCCGAACAAAAGTATGTTAGCGAAGTTTGCATAGAAATTGCATAGGTGTTTTATCAGTTATACGGTTCGCAATTTGTTCTTGTAAACGTATATTTTAATGCGCATGAGAATTTTAAGGCATTGTAATCTATACTAAATTACTGCTTAGTTATCAGGTTCAGAATGTATGTTAATAATTTTACACCTTGTTAGCATAACGAAACATGAAATAAAGCGTATGTTTTTGACAAGTGTTTGTCGCTTTAGTTATAAAAATAAATAAGTAAGTGTATATATATTTCTTTCATTTGGTCGATAACAACCATACACTTAATACAAATATTAAACAGTAACTTAATACTGTAACGAGACACCAAATACCATGAGCATTACTATCCTAGTAAAAGGCAAAAATACGCGTATTGCGAAGCGTTTTTCGATTCGTAAAACCGTGAGCTTGCTGGTGGGTGTATCTTTGGTGTTTTTGGTATCAAGTCGAACAACTGAATCGGTCTACGAAAATCAAATTAGGCTAAACGTTGTCAAAACTGGACTTGAAGAACAAGCTGAGTTAGTCAACAAGCTTCATACAACGACTAATCAGCAAATGGATGGGCTCATTCAGCAACTTGCGTCAATGCAATCACAACTAAACCATCTTGATACCTTATCAGCAAACCTTGCTGAAAAAAGTGGACTGACGCAGGCTGATTTCCAATTATCAAACGAAATTAAAAACAATCTTAACAAAGACGCTGAGCTAACAGCGCAGATTGATAAGATGTCTGGCGCCCTAGAATTTAAGATACAACAGCTAACTGCTCTTGAATCTATTCTACTTGGCCTCAATATAGAACAAGAGAGCAAATTGGCTGGCAGGCCAATTGGTAAAGGTTGGTTATCGTCATATTATGGCGTACGAAAAGACCCGTTTTCAGGCAAACCGACTATGCACAGAGGCATAGACTTTGCAGGGAAAGAAGGCAGTAGCGTAGTGGCTACAGGTGCAGGCGTTGTGACATGGTCAGGCAAACGTTTTGGTTATGGTAACATGGTCGAAATTGACCATGGTAATGGCTTAAAAACACGTTATGGCCATAACAAAGAGCTAACAGTTGAAGTTGGCGATGTTGTTACTAAAGGGCAAGCACTTGCATTAATGGGTAGTACAGGTCGTTCAACAGGCCCGCACGTACACTACGAAGTAATCAAAAACGGCCGTCAGGTCGATCCTCTACCATACATATATAACTAATCTGCCAGTTTCATCATTTGCTTACGTCGTCAGAAGGTGTCTTCTGAGAGCGAAGTTTTGTTATGCCTTATTACCGAACACTTTTTTGCCTAGAGCTATATTTAGTGTGATAATATGCGCTTTTTTTTAAACGCTAAATTGAAATTGGACGTCTGTATCCCATGCTGGTGAGTATATTTAAGAAGATTTTTGGTACCCGTAACGACCGCTTATTAAAAAAGTTACGTAAAGTTGTTAATCAAATAAATGCCCAAGAGCCAGCAATGGAGGCATTAAGCGACGAAGAACTCAAAGCCAAAACTGATGAGTTTAAACAGCGTATTGCAGATGGCGCTGCTTTAGACAGCCTCATCCCTGAAGCGTTCGCGGTTGTGCGTGAAGCAAGTAGGCGCGTGTACGGCATGCGCCATTTTGATGCGCAAATGAAAGGCGGTTTAGTCCTTCATCAAGGCAAAATATCAGAACAGCGCACGGGTGAAGGTAAAACACTAACAGCAACGTTGCCAACTTATCTAAATGCCTTAGGTGGTAAAGGTGTGCATGTTATCACCGTCAATGATTATTTGGCTAAACGTGATGCCGATTGGAGTCGCGCGTTATTTTCGTTTTTAGGATTAACAGTTGGTTGTAATGTCCCAGGTATGACACCTGACGAAAAGTTAGCGGCCTATCAAGCCGATGTTACTTACGGTACAAACAACGAGTTTGGTTTTGACTATTTACGCGACAATATGGCGTTTAGCCCAAATGACCGTGTGCAGCGCGAATTGAATTTTGCAGTAATAGATGAAGTTGATTCAATCTTGATTGATGAAGCGAGAACGCCACTCATTATCTCAGGCGCTGCAGAAGATAGTTCAGAGCTTTACAAACGTATTAACAAACTCCTTCCTCAACTTCAGCAGCAAGAAAAAGAAGACGAAGAAGATGCGCACGGCGATGGCCATTTCACTATTGATGAAAAAGGTAAGCAAGTTCATTTAACCGAGAATGGCCAATTATTTGTAGAAGAGCTACTACAAAAAGAAGGCTTGATCCAAGAAGGTGAATCACTTTTTGCGGCGGGTAATATTCCAATGCTGCATCATGTAAATGCTGCGCTTAAAGCACATAAATTGTTTACTAAAGACGTTGACTATATTGTTAAAGATGGACAAATTGTTATTGTTGACGAACACACAGGTCGAACAATGGAAGGCCGCCGTTGGTCTGAAGGTTTGCACCAAGCTGTAGAAGCTAAAGAAGGCGTAAATATTCAAAATGAGAATCAGACACTAGCTTCAATCACCTTCCAAAACTATTTTAGGTTATACAATAAATTGAGCGGTATGACCGGTACAGCTGAAACTGAAGCCTTTGAATTTCACAGCATTTATGGACTAGAGACGGTCGTTATTCCAACTAACAAGCCTATGGTGAGGAAAGACCATGCAGATAAGATCTATCTGACTGCGGCTGAAAAGTTTGAAGCGATTATTGTTGATATCAAATCATGTGTAGAAAGGGGGCAACCCACGCTTGTTGGTACGATATCCATCGAAAATTCAGAATTGTTATCAAGCCTTCTGAAAAAGCAAAAGATTAAGCATAAAGTATTGAATGCTAAATTTCATGCCGAAGAAGCTGATATCGTTGCTCAGGCGGGTATGCCTGGCGCAGTCACTATCGCTACAAACATGGCCGGTCGCGGTACTGATATCGTGTTAGGTGGCAATTTAGATGTGCTGCTTGAGAACTTGAAAGACCCGACTGAAGCAGAAATTACCAAGCACAAAGAACAATGGCAAGAACGTCACGAAGCTGTCTTAGCGTCGGGTGGTCTGCACATTATTGGTACTGAACGTCATGAGTCTCGCCGTATTGATAATCAATTACGAGGCCGTTCAGGTCGTCAGGGCGACCCTGGCTCGTCACGTTTTTACTTGTCGTTAGATGATTCACTAATGCGCATATTCGCCTCTGAAAAAATGGGTAATATGATGAAGCGTCTGGGCATGGAAAAAGGTGAAGCAATAGAGCATCCTTGGGTATCTAGAGCAATCGAAAACGCTCAGCGCAAAGTTGAAGGGCGCAACTTCGATATTCGTAAGCAGTTGCTTGAGTATGACGATGTCGCTAACGATCAACGCCGAGTGATTTACGAACAGCGAAACGAATTATTAGACGAAGGGGAAATTGCCGATACCATCGTCAATATCCGCAAAGACGTTGTTAATACTGTGATCAGTCAATATATACCGCCACAGTCACTTGAAGAGATGTGGGACGTACCAGGGCTTGAAGAACGCTTACGCAGTGATTATATCCTAGAGCTGCCCATTCAGCAGATGCTTGACGACGATGACAAGCTTTATGAAGAAAAGTTACGTGAACATATTCTAGACAAAATCGAAAGTGCATACCAAGAGAAAGAAGCTGCTGTGGGCGGCGAAGTATTGCGCTTGTTCGAAAAGCAAATCATGTTGCAAACATTAGACACGCATTGGAAAGAACATTTAGCAGCGATGGATTACTTACGTCAAAGTATTCATTTACGTTCTTATGCACAAAAGAACCCCAAGCAAGAATACAAAAGAGAATCTTTTGAGCTGTTTTCTGACATGCTCGACAACTTGAAAATAGAAGTCATTAGTATCTTGAGTAAAGTGCAAGTGCGTCAAGAGTCAGATGTTGAAGCAGTTGAAGCTCAGCGTAGACGCAACGAAGCTGAAAAAATGTTTGAGCATAAAAACTCATCACCTGAGGAAAGTGGAGAAGCAGCAGCTCCAGCAAAACCTCAAACTGCAGTGCGACAAGGGCCAAAAGTAGGTCGTAATGAACCTTGTCCTTGTGGCTCCGGCAAAAAGTATAAGCAGTGCTGTGGCAAACTCAAATAAGATTGTAAATGTAGCGGTAGGTGTGGTGAAAAAACAAGATCTTTATTTTGTTTGTCGCCGCCTTGCCCATCAGCATCAAGGTAATAAGTGGGAATTTCCTGGTGGTAAAGTAGACCCAGGTGAGACAGTAGAACAAGCCCTAAAGCGCGAGCTAAAAGAAGAAATAGCAATTATCGTGACAGCCTCAACTCCGTTGATGAAAATTGATTTTGCCTACCCCGATAAACAAGTCAGTTTACACGTTCATATTGTCGAAGCATTTACCGGTGAAGCTATTGGCATAGAAGGCCAAGAGTCGCAGTGGGTGGATTTTGAAACGCTAAAAACACTTGATTTCCCAGAAGCTAATAAAGCAATTATTGATAAATTAGCAATATGAAAACATCATATCGTCATGTCAACATCTCACCGTCATCGTGACGATGGTCTAATACTGTTCGTTTAAGCCAAAACTTCGTCATCCTCGCGAAGGCGGGGATCTGGTTGATGTTATTGCAAAACGAATAAAAACAAGCTTTTAGCTAAAATCGATTAGTTCCAAGGAGATTCCCGATGTCTCGGGAATGACGAGGAAGTCTTAAACGAACAGTATTAAGCGAAGGCGAAAACTTTCCTCGCTCAAATACAAATTAAAACTCAATCTTAGACGCAGTCGCAAAGGCCAAGCACAAATGATCGTAAGCAGCTTCACCAATAAAGTGTGGATAGGTATCTTCTTCTGTCCAAACAATCTCGTTTCCATCAAAATCAATAAAGCAAGGGTCGCCCCTTTTTAATAAGCGATAATCATTTTTGTCGAGACGAGGATGTATCATGGCGCTTTTTAGACCATTAGGACCCTTCGGATAAGCGATTTCCTTCCCTAATCGAAAAGCTTCAACAGGTGCGAGATGAGCGACGTTCTGTTGATTGTAAAGCTCAATAAATCTTAAAATGGCCTCGGTCATCGCAACAGTTTGCTCATATATTTTTGCGCGCAGAGTGCTATGTGCTTGTGGGCCTACCTCTATCATCACACCTTTACGTCCGACGGTGCATAAATAAGCAAAGGATTGATAGTCTTGATAGTCTTCTACCAAAATATAAGAGTGAGGCATTTGTTGCTTTACGTATCTCGCGAGCTGTTGGTGAAACTCATCATTAACTAGAATAATAAGGGTAGGACCCATGTTGCTCGTGGTATTGTGAATATCAATTATAAAGTCGCTTCTGCCTTTTCCTTGTGCGTTATCCATAGAAAACTTTGGACCAAATCGTTGGTTAAACTCAGCTGCAATTGTTCTTTCATTACATTGAATACTTGCGCTTGAATCGTTTAAAGACCCTTGTAGTTTTTCTCTCGAAAATTGACGATTTAGATCTTCGTCAACAAAGCGTGTTCGCTTTTGTATTGCCATTTTATTGGCAAGTGTCAATGTGATACTAGTGCTTGGTGCAATACTAGAGAGCTTGCTTTCGCCATTAGCTAGGTAATTAGTGACAGCTTGCACACCAGACAACTCGTTGCCATGCGTGCCACCAACAATAACAGTGCTTTTTATTTGATGCTGCGCGTCCACTATTTAAAAAAACCGTCGGTATCGTTTTCTTTCTCAATTAACATCGCTTCTATATCTTCTACGTCGATATTGTCGGGAAGTAAATCTTGTTTATCTTTGTCGCTGGCGATGCTGTGCTCTTCATTTGCCCATTGTCCTAAATCAATGAGCTGACATCGTTTTGAACAAAAAGGACGAAATTCAGAGCCACTATCCCAAATAACATCTTTTTGGCAAGTTGGACAGTTTACTTTCATGCTAGTACTCCATTTACCTAATTCATTTAACTAGCAGCAGGCTAATTGAAAATCGACTGCGCCCGTTACTGCAGTGCTATTGCCATCATCTGCACTTAAACGCATAAATTTAACGGCGAAACGATTGCGGCTGCCACTCACAACAGGATAAATATCTAAGGTTCTATCACATTGTATTCTTACCAGCTCTAACTTTTCTTCTGCAGTGCCTTGATAGTAACCATTGCTGCTATTGATTGTCGTAAACCGCGCTTTCTCTCGTAAAAACGATAATAGCATTGTTAAACTATTTTCTATTAGCGTAAGTTGAGCAACCCAAGCTTGCATATCTTGATGTTTTACCTCATCGCTCTGCTTTAACCAACAGAATAAGGACGGTAAATCAAAACATGTTGCCCCGCCAGGAATAGAGAATCGTTGTCTTATTGACACTAAAAACCGTTCTTCTCGTAGACTTGAGCCTAATTTTTTATTTTTCTTTATTTCACTGCCCAAACGATGCAAGGTTTGCAAGGCGCCGTTAAGTGCCTCTGTATCAATGTCAGGATGTTGTGACCAATGCACTAACTTTCTCTCGTGGGCGTCAATATCACGCACAAAATCAGTTCGCAAGTCTAAGCGTTCGACTAAGTCCATGATATTAAAAAGGACATCTAAAAAATGCAGATATTGATATTCGGATTGAGCAGGCTTCGCTTCATCTAATTGAGAGAATAGTTGTTCTAGTCGCAAGTAATTTCGCACTTTTTCGCAAAGTGGGAATTCGTATAAAGCGACTGACATTTAATTCTCCTTGGCTGATTTAAGATCGCCTAAATGGCTACTTTTACGACAACAGGTGCTATAAAAATATGACATCATTTTATTATTTTGGTTCATGCGAAAAGTAAGTTAAGCAAAAGCCCGTTACTATGTCGATATGTTACACTAAATTCTTGTTTAAGATAATGAAAAATATTTGTTGAAATTCAATTATCAAGATAAGTCATGTTAAATGTTTGCTTATTTACCGTCTGCGGATAAATCTAAATATTGTTTATGCAAGCGTTCAACTTGCTGCGCTAAGTCTGCAATATCTTTGCTGTTATCAATAATATCATCAGCTTTTTCGAGCCTATCTTTACGAGAGATTTGTGAGCTAATGATGTTTTTTACTGTGTTGCTGTTACCCCCGTCTCTTGCCAAGGTTCGTTGTAGCTGTGTTTCTTCGCTAATATCCACCGCTAAGCTTCGATTTACCCACTTATCTAGTCCGTTTTCAAATAATAAGGGGGCAGATAAAATCGCATATTGCGAGCTTGTCTGCGCTAGCTGATTAAGCATTTCCTGACGGATAAGGGGGTGTAATAAGTTGTTTAGCAACAATTTCTTTTGTTCATCAGCGAAAATTATTTGCCGAAGCATTGAACGGTCTAATGCGCCTTTTGCATCTAATACTGATTTACCGAAGTGTTTTTCGATAGCTAATAGACCTTCACTACCAGGCACTACCACATCGCGAGCAACCAGATCAGCATCGACAATATCAATTTGTTTTTCGGCAAACATATTGGTGACCGTTGTTTTGCCGCTGCCAATACCGCCGGTAACGCCTACAATAAATTTTTGCTCAGGCTGCATTTGTAAATTAGTCATATCCGTCACATGTTGCTATATCAGAATAAGTGCAATGGAGGCACTGGCCCTGCACTTAGAGGGTTGATAAATACCATGTCGCGATACTATCACCATAAAGCATGGTTAAAAAGCCTGCTGCTGCCAAGTATGGGCCAAAAGGGATGGCCAAATTGCGGCCTTTATTTTTAACCATCATTAAGATAATGCCGACAATTGCCCCAACGAGTGATGAAAATAATATTACGATGGGCAAATGCTGCCAACCTACCCATACGCCAATGGCGGCAAGAAGCTTAAAGTCACCGTAGCCCATTCCTTCTTTGCCAGTTAACAGCTTAAAACCCCAATATACGCTGAACAAACTCAAATACCCGAGTGCGGCGCCTATAATAGCATCTTGACTCGACATTTCAGGAACATGGGCCGACAACAAAAGGCCAATCCATAGCATTGATAATGTTAGAGTGTCGGGTAACAACATCTCGTCTAAATCAATAAACGTCATGGCGACTAAAAGCCAAGTACAAAAAATAAACCCGAAGGCAACGGGCGTAAAACCCAGCCTGTAGGCGACCCATGCACTTAGCACAGCAGTAAGTAATTCAATTAAAGGATAGCGGATAGAAATTGAGGTTTTACATTGACTGCATTTACCCCGTAAAAATAACCAAGATATAACAGGAATATTCTCCCAAGCACGAATGGCATGACCGCACTTAGGGCAAGTTGAGTCTGGCTTAACAAGATTAAAACGCGGGCGCTCACTGACAAACTCAGTGGCAGTCCCATCTTCTATATTCTCTTGGGAATTTGCATGGACATGAGCATCAATTTCATCTTGCCATGTATTTTTCATCATGACAGGTAGCCGATAAATCACGACGTTTAAAAAACTACCCACTAATAAAGACAAACCAAAGACAAAACAAATGTAAAAGGTGGGTGAAGTTGCCATAAATTCAAACATGGTATTGCCTATTTAGCTATTTATAATAAACGTGAACTGATAATATTTAACAATCGACCAATATTGATTGCTTAAGCCAAAATCTCTTCATCCCCGCGCATTCGAGCACCGTCATCCCCGCGCATGCCAGATTCGTCATCCCCGCGCAGGCGGGGACCTCATTGGAACCATTCGATATCATCTAAGTGGATGTTTTTAGGTTTGCCAATAACATCCACCAGATCCCCGCCTTCGCGAGGATGACGAAATTAGCCTAAACAAAAAAGG
This sequence comes from uncultured Glaciecola sp., assembly GCA_964446865.1. GTDB lineage: Bacteria > Pseudomonadota > Gammaproteobacteria > Enterobacterales > Alteromonadaceae > Glaciecola. The sequence continues at coordinate 40,062 of CAYURD010000009.1, read as the reverse complement.
CTTATCAATTGATAAGCCTATAATAGATAACGCAAAAGCGCGAATAAAAATAAGCACATCTGCTCGTCAAAAAGACGAATTTTATACTACCGCACCCATCTGGAAGATTGGCAGATACATCGCAATAATGAGTCCACCAATGACTACACCCAATACTGACATTATCATTGGCTCTAACAGGCTAGTTAAGCCATCAACCATATCGTCTACTTGCGCTTCGTAGATGAATGCGATTTTACTGAGCATATCGTCTACCGCACCTGACTCTTCGCCTATTGCAACCATTTGTGTAACCATATCCGGGAAAATATTCGTAGACCTCATTGCTGAGTTCATTTGAATACCACCTGATACTTCTTTTTTGATATACAAAATAGCATCTCGGAAGATTGCATTACCAGATGCACCCGCAGCCGAGTCTAATGCACCTATCAGTGGAACACCGGCAGCAAAGGTTGTCGATAATGTTCGAGTAAAGCGAGCAATGGCAGCTTTTTTGAGAATTTCCCCTATTACGGGTATGAGTAGAATTTTTGCATCAACAGCATCTCTAAGTTTCTGAGATTTTCTGTGTGCTCGCACAAACAAAAAGCCAGCAGCAGCAACGCCTGCAGCAATAAATACGCCATACGTTTGTACAAAATTAGATAATGCTAAAACCATCAATGTAAAGGCTGGCAATTCAGCGCCAAAGCCTGCAAATATTTCTTCAAATTGTGGTACCACAAATACAAGTAGAATAACGGTAACGATAAACGCAACAACTAACACAGCAATTGGGTAAAACATGGCTTTTTTGATTTTTGATTTTAGTGCTTCTGCTTTTTCTTTATATAGGGCGATCCGATCGTAAATTGTTTCTAGTGCACCAGACTGTTCACCCGTTTCAACCAAGTCGCAATATAAATCGTCAAATTGCAATGGATGCTTTCTTAATGAATTTGATAAAGGCGTGCCAGATTTCACTTCTTCGGTGATCGAACCTAGCATTTTACGAACTGATTCTTTCTCATGCCCCTGCCCAATCATTTCTAAACTTTGGATCAGTGTTACACCAGCACCCAACATTGTGGCTAATTGCCTAGATAGAATACAAATATCAGCAGGCGATACTTTATCTTTTTTCTTGAAAAGTGGATTAGATTTTTTTCGAACGCGTGTTGCTGCTATGCCTCTGCGTCTAAGCAGGTTTTTAGCTTCGATTAAATTTTTAGCTGATATTTCGCCTTTGTTCTTCTTACCGCTTTTATCAGCGCCAGACCATTCAAAGTTTTGTAATGCTGCGGCCATAACTTGTCACCTATTTGAAGTGGATTAAAGACACAAAAGCCCAGATTAACTGGGCTCTCGACGCTTGTTCTTCTAAACTAACTGATTAACAAAGCGTTGCTGGACTACAAGCTGATGTCCACGTTACTTTACCTGCACCGTAAGCTGGTGTTAGGGTTAGAGTCGCGCCAGTAATAGATGCGTCAGTAGCAGCAGTCGCCACAATTACACCCGCCGTAGTTGATAAACCAACAACACCGGCAGCAGCTGTCACGTCAGCAGGAATACCGTTAGAACCGTTAGCACCACCAGTACAGTTAGTTACTGCAGCGTTTACTTGAGCACAAACTTCAACAGCAGACTTAGCAGCCGCAGTTGCATTGATTACTTCAGTAAACTTCGCTTTGTCTGTGTAGTTTTGATACGCAGGTAAAGCGATAGCTGCCAAGATACCGATAATGGCAACAACAATCATTAATTCAATTAAGGTAAAACCTTTTTGATTTTTAATAGTAGACATATTCATAATAATTCTCCAAGCGTCGTTGAACGCGATTTTAACAAAGTAGTTTTTTAAAAGCGGTTACAGATGACTTGTCAATATGTCCGTCTCTCTGTGACCTCGGAAATGAGTATATGCCGCTTACGTACTTTGTGAAGTATGCAGGAAAATACTTAAGTGTTGGTTTTGACACATTTTCCGTATGCTTTTAACGGCTAACTTGCCAAAAACTTGAGTATTTTCAGAGAATTAATAAGGATAAATCAACAGCCTTGACATGCTTAGTTATTGCACCCGTTGATACAAAATCAACGTTTGTCTTAGCTAATTCTGCTAACCTTTCTTCGGTAATGTTGCCCGAGACTTCAAGCTTACACTGTTGATTATTAAGGGCTACTGCCCTTTGGACCTGTTCTGTTGAGAAGTTGTCAAGCATAATAATGTCGGCGCCGGCTTTAATTGCTTCATTGAGTTCATCAAGGCTTTCAACTTCAACTTCTATAGGTTTGTTATATAGCATTTCTTTTGCAGTCTTTATCGCATTGGTAATAGTGCCGCACGCTTTTATATGGTTCTCTTTAATTAAAAACGCGTCATACAAACCCATTCTATGATTGGCACCACCGCCGCAGGTCACGGCATATTTTTGGGCTTGACGAAACCCAGGTAGTGTTTTGCGAGTGTCAAGGAGCTGTGTTTGAAAGCCTTGCAAGTGTTTCGCATAATTCGCAGTGCTAGTTGCCGTTGCACTAAGTGTTTGCAAAAAGTTTAAAGCCGTTCTTTCACTTGTTAGTATCGATCTAGCATAACCTTTTATATCAACAAGGCTTTGCCCAGCCTTGATTTTGTCGCCATCTTCATAATGCCAAGTGAGTTTTATATTGCTGTCGATAAGTGTAAAAGCCGCTTGCGCCCATGCTATACCACAAAGCACTATGTCTTCTCGTGTTATTATATGGGCGTTTGCTATTTCATGCTCAGGGATAAGCTGAGCCGTAATATCTTGTTTAGCAAGTGTTGCTAGGGTGCTTAAGCACTGTTTCGATGCCCCATTGACCATAGCTAATTCGCTGGGAGTACTATGCAAGTCTTCTATTAGTGCGCGACTTACATCCGCATTGATGTCAACATTATATGTCTTTTTCACTCGACAACCTTCTATTCGATATTAGCAGCCTATTCTACCTGCAGGCTAAAGCAGTCTCAATCACAAGTTAACGCAAGTTACTCAATACTTGCAGTATAAGTTAATGCTTTTATACTTGATTTTTATATAGGCACTTAACATTTATAGGGAAAAAAATCGTGACCTTATTTACACTACTGATTGTGATGGCACTAGAGCGTGTCGTCAAAAAATCTAGGTCTTGGCACATTGCGACTATTTCGCAGCAATATTTTTTAGCCTTAGGCTTTAAGAATAATAACGAAGTAACAACACCCCAAAGTGACAGTCAATCATCAAGCTTGCATCAATTTTTGAGCTCGATACCTGAACAAGCGTTGATGTTACTTGTTGCTGCAATACCTGCCTTACTTGTCTACATATTGGTCGCTTACCTTCCAGGAGTCCTTACTTTTGCCTTGTATTTAATCGTGCTTTGGGTTTGTTTGGGATGCCCAGTGACTCGCGATACATATAAACGATATCTGCAAGCAGCCAATCGAGAAGATTTTGAAGCCTGTGCTTTATATAGTGAAAACTTTGGTAATCAAGGAGGCGATTTATCAAACGTGGGTAAGCAACTCGTGTTGGTTAACTATCGCCAATATGCGAGCGTTATTATCTTTTTTGTCGTATTAGGTTTGCCGGGTGCTGTTTTTTATTCTGTTGCAAAAGAGTGGTTTTTTATTCGCAAGCGCCAATGCGATATAACTAATGAGATGCTAGAACAAGATCAAGCATTTGAGCTTGAAGCAAATAGCGAAGTTGTTTGCGAAGATGCGACTAGAATTACACAAACTAAATCTCAGACTAATGGCGTAGAGAAAGAATCTGCGGTAATGCTAGTATTGGATTGGATACCAGCAAGATTGACTGCGTTTGGATATTTATTGGTAGGCCATTTTAGCCAAGGATTACCTGTGTGGCTAGCTAGCTTTGGTGACTATAAAAAGAGCGCTTACGATGTGCTCGCCGCAGTTGCTAAAGCAAGCGAAGACTTAAGTGAAAATCAAAATACATATTTAGATGAGCCTTTAAGAATGGTAAAGCTGGTCAAGCGTAATATCGTATTTTTGCTAATGTTGATCTCGATCATGACAATGACAGGTGCGATCACTTAAAGCTTTACATTTTAAATTTCTTGATTAAAATGCATTGGTTAATTGGTATTACCATTTGCTTGTTTGCAAATACTAATCTCTAATCGCAGCAGGAAATTGTAAATAAAATGAAGAGCATACAATGATCAGGCAAGCTAAATTATCTGATGTCATCACCGAAAGACTCGAGTCGATGATCGTAGATGGCACGCTAACCGCTGGCGAAAAACTCTTACCAGAGCGAGAATTAGCGGGTAAGTTCAATGTATCGCGACCATCTTTGCGTGAAGCTATTCAAAATCTCCATGCAAAAGGGTTAATCGAGAGAAAGCAAGGCGGCGGCACGTTTGTTTCTCAACATCTTAACCGTCGACTATCTGATCCAATACTTGCGCTTATTTCCAAGCGACCTGAAACACAATTTGATTTGCTTGAATTTAGACATTCTTTAGAGGGAATGGCTGCTTTTTATGCCGCTTTGAGAGGACAAAAAGAAGATCATGACGCTTTGCAAGAAGCGCTAGAGGCTCTTCAAGATACTGCAAACAAAAATGACCCAGATGCTGAAGCCGCAGCGCTTGGTCACTTTTATTTCACAATGGCAAAAGCTTCACAAAATAAAGTGCTAGTACAAGTCATGCAAGCTATGCGCTTAATGCTAGAAGATAATGTCAAACAAAATCTAGAGATGCTGCGCAGTGGCGCGGATGTCGAAGCAGAATTATTTGAACAACGTTCAGATATTGTGAACGCTATTCGCTCGGGCAACCCAGAATCAGCAAGAGATGCAAGTCATCATCACCTCTCTTTTGTTGAAAAGACCTTATTAGAAATTAACAAAAACGATGCAAAGGTTCAACGCAGTTTGCGTCGTATAGTGAGTAGAGAGCAATAATTGGTATTCAGTATTAATACCAATATTAAAAATCATTGAAGTAAGGTTAGTTATGAACACTTTTGTTTGTGTGTTTATGCGAGGATTACTTTGCTAGACCCATAACAAAATAGAAAGATGAATTAAACAATAGGAAGAAACTATGGCCGATACGAAACAACCCGATCTAGATCCGATTGAAACGCAGGAATGGATTGAAGCGCTTGAAGCGGTATTAGAGACTGAGGGTGTTGACCGAGCACATTATTTACTTGAATCTTTGATAGAAAAAGCGCGTAGAAATGGTGCGCATTTGCCGTACGATGCAACGACTGCTTATTTAAATACTATTCCAGCGGGTCAAGAACCTACGATGCCGGGTGACCAAACCATAGAAACTAAAATCAGAAATGCAATTCGCTGGAATGCGTTGATGATGGTATTACGTGGTTCGGGTAAAGATTTAGAGCTAGGTGGTCATATTTCTAGTTTTGCGTCTTCTGCAATGCTTTATGATGTTGGTTTTAATCATTTTTTCAGAGCCCCAAGTGACGCCGATGGTGGCGACTATTTGTTTGTGCAAGGCCATGTATCACCAGGCATTTATTCTCGCGCATTTATTGAAGGTCGTTTAAGCGCAGGGCAACTCGATAATTTCCGTCAAGAAGTAGATGGTGAAGGCGTATCTTCTTATCCTCACCCCAAACTAATGCCTGATTTTTGGCAATTCCCAACTGTGTCTATGGGTCTTGGCCCAATGCAAGCAATATATTTAGCGCGCTTCTTAAAATACCTCACTAACCGTGGATTAAAAGATTGCTCTAATCAACGTGTATGGTGCTTTATGGGGGATGGTGAAGTAGACGAGCCAGAAAGCTTGGGTGCCATTGGATTAGCTTCTCGCGAAAATCTTGATAACCTAACGTTTGTCATCAATTGTAACTTGCAGCGATTAGACGGCCCGGTGCGCGGTAATGGCAAAATTATCCAAGAACTTGAAGGCACATTTAGAGGCGCCGGTTGGGAAGTGATCAAAGTTATTTGGGGTCGCTACTGGGATTCTCTTTTAGCTCGCGATACGTCAGGCAAGCTGCTTGATGTGATGAATGAAACAGTAGACGGGGAATACCAAAACTACAAATCTAAAGGGGGTCAATACACCCGTGAAAACTTCTTTGGTAAATATCCAGAATTAAAAGAGATGGTTGCAAATATGTCTGATGAAGATATATGGCGCCTAAACCGTGGTGGGCATGATCCAGTAAAAGTATATGCCGCATATAAACGTGCGACTGAAACACAAGGTCGCCCACAGGTAATTTTAGCTAAAACAGTTAAAGGTTATGGCCTTGGTGATGCAGGTGAAGGTAAAAATATTGCCCACAACGTGAAGAAAATGGACGTTGATTCGGTAAAACTTTATCGCGACCGTTTTAACATCCCAGTCTCTGACGAAGATTGCGCTGAGTTGGCGTATTACAAGTTTGAAGAAGATAGCGTTGAAATGAAATATCTTCGTGAAAAACGCGAAGCACTCAAAGGCTACATGCCAGTGCGTCGCATAAACAGTACTGAAGAACTTCCTGCGCCGCCGCTCAAATCATTTGAAGCGATAACAAAAGGTTCGGGTGAACGAGAAATTTCGACCACAATGGCATTTGTGCGTGTGTTAACCGTGATGCTTAAAGATAAGCAGATGGGCCAACGTGTTGTGCCGATTATTCCTGACGAAGCGCGTACATTTGGTATGGAAGGTCTATTTAGACAAGTGGGTATCTATAGTAATACCGGTCAAAAATATGTGCCGCAAGACAAAGACCAAGTCGCTTATTATCGTGAAGATAAAAAAGGCCAAGTCCTGCAAGAAGGTATCAATGAACTAGGCGCAATGTCCTCGTTTGTGGCGGCAGGTACATCATATTCTCTAAATGATTTACCTATGCTTCCGGTATATATCTACTACTCAATGTTTGGTTTCCAACGTGTTGGTGATATGGCTTGGGCGGCTGGTGATTCTCAATGTAGAGGGTTTTTAGTGGGCGGTACAGCCGGTAGAACAACGCTTAATGGCGAAGGACTGCAGCATCAAGACGGACATTCACACGTGCAAGCGGGTTTAATTCCTAACTGTGTAAGCTATGACCCAACCTATGGTTACGAGGTCGCTGTAGTTGTACAAGACGGTATTCGCAGAATGCTTGAAAACCAAGAAAATGTTTTTTATTACCTTACCGTGATGAATGAAAACTACGTCCAACCTGAAATGCCAAAAGGCTGTGAAGAAGGTATTTTAAAAGGTATTTATTTGCTTGATAAAGTGGGTAGCGCAAGAGCGAAGAAGAAAGTGAAACTTCTTGGTTGCGGCACTATTTTGGTTCAAGTAAGAGAAGCTGCTCGAATATTAAGCGAAGAGTTTAGCGTTAGCTCTGAAGTTTACAGTGTGCCCTCATTTAACGAACTAGGCCGTGACGGAATTGATTGCGATCGCTTTAATATGAGAAACCCTGAAGCGAAGCAAAAAGTAGCGTATATCACTGAAGTACTTAGTGAAGGAAATGATGGTCCTACCATTGCGGCGACAGATTACATCAAGTCATATGCTGACCAAGTGCGTAACTTTGTGCCAGGCGCATACCGAGTACTAGGTACTGATGGTTTTGGACGTTCGGATAGTCGTCCTAATTTGCGTCGTCATTTTGAGGTTGATCCTCAAAATATCGCTTATGCTGCTTTGTATGAGCTTCATAAGTCGGGCGAGATTGACGCCGCTACGCTTGCAAAAGCACACAAATCGCTAGAAATAGACGGCGATAAAATTAACCCACTTTACGCATAAGGGAGAGCTATCATGGCAGATTTACAAGATATTATTGTCCCGGATGTGGGCGGAGAAGAAGTCGAGATCATTGAAGTGTGTGTTGAGCTTGGCGAGTCAGTAGAAGCTGAAGCGTCGATTGTCACGGTGGAAAGTGACAAAGCCAGCATGGATATACCGATTCCTTTTGATGGTGTTATAAAAGAAATTAGCGTTAAAGTTGGTGATAAAATTAAAGAGGGTGACGTGTTAGGAAAAGCGTTAGCCGCTGGCGGTGTTGAGGAAGCGGCTGAAGCTGAAGCTGCGCCTGCTGCGAGCGCTTCTACAGCTACGACTGAAGCAGCGCCTTCTGCACCTTCAGCACCTGCAGCATCTTCAAATGTGATTGAAGTGCTTGTACCTGATATTGGCGACGCAAGTGACGTTGATATAATCGAATTACTTGTACAAGAAGGCGATACGGTTGCTGAAGAAGATGGCCTAATTACTTTAGAAACAGATAAAGCAACAATGGATGTGCCTGCGCCACAAGCGGGTAAAATCGTCAGTTTAAAAGTGGCTGTTGGCGATAAAGTGTCTGAAGGCTCTTTGGTGTTGACGCTTGAAATTGCAAGTAGTAACGCTGATGCTGGTTCGGCTGCACCTGAAGAGGCGGTGTCTTCTGCGCCTGTCTCAACTGCTGCACCTTCTACACCTTCTACACCTTCTACACCTTCCGCACCTGCCGCACCTGCCGCACCAGCGGCAAGCTCGGGACCTTCTGTGATAGAAGTTACCGTGCCTGATATTGGTGATGCTACAGATGTCGATATTATTGAAGTACTGGTTGCTGAAGGCGACAGCGTTGCTGAAGAAGACGGTCTTATTACGCTTGAAACTGACAAAGCAACTATGGACGTGCCTTCTCCTCAAGCTGGTAAGGTCGTGTCACTGAAAGTTAAAGTAGGCGATAAGGTCTCTGAAGGTTCATTAGTCTTAAGCTTAGAGGTAGAGGGTGCAAGCGCACCTGCCGATGCAGCACAACCAGCAGCTTCACAAGCACCTGCAGCTGTATCAGCGCCCGCGCAAAAAGCGCCTGCGGC
>CAYURD010000009.1:0-31155 GCA_964446865.1 uncultured Glaciecola sp. | reverse complement strand
CATCCATCAGCCGGAGAAATCAGTAAAACAGGTAGAGTGCATGCATCTCCATCAGTACGTCGTGTAGCTCGCGAGTTTGGTGTTGATTTAAGTCAGGTAAGTGGCAGTGGACGTAAAGGTCGTATCTTAAAAGAAGACGTTCAGTCCTACGTCAAATACGAACTATCTCGCCCTAAAATGACACCCGGATCAAATGTTGCCGAGGGCTCAGGAGGCTTGCAAGTCTTGCCGCCGCCAAAAGTAGATTTTGCGAAGTTTGGTGAAGTCGAAGAAGTCGCGTTGACCAGAATACAAAAGCTTTCGGGACCAAATTTGCATCGTAACTGGGTAACTATTCCGCATGTTACGCAGTTTGAAGAAGCCGATATCACTGATTTAGAAGACTTCAGAAAACAACAAAATGTCATCGCAGAAAAACGTAAGCTAGGCGTAAAAATCACGCCCTTAGTCTTTATGATGAAAGCAGTCGCTGACGCATTAAAGATGTATCCTACTTTTAATTCTTCTTTATCTGCATCGGGCGAAAGCTTGGTGATGAAGAAGTACTATCATGTTGGTATTGCTGTTGATACACCTAATGGTCTAGTGGTGCCCGTCGTTAGAGACGTTGATAAAAAAGGCGTCATGGAAATTTCTAAAGAATTAATGGAAATAAGCGTTAAAGCTCGTGATGGTAAGTTAAAAGCGGCTGATATGCAGGGAAGCTGTTTTACTATATCTAGTCTAGGTGGTATTGGCGGTACCGGATTTACACCAATTGTAAATGCGCCCGACGTTGCCATTTTAGGTGTCTCTAAGTCAGAGATTAAACCAAAGTGGAACGGTAAGGACTTTGAACCAAGGTTAATGTTACCTTTATCGTTGTCGTACGATCACCGTGTTATTGATGGCGCACTTGCCGCAAGGTTCGCGGTGCATCTTGCTGATTGTTTAGCAGATATACGTCGTATATTGTTGTAAGTATTAGTGAATTGCCGCGTGTTTTGCTTTAGAATACGCGGCGTCTATAGAATTTAAAAAATTGAGGTCATATTAAGCTTATGAGCGAAATCAAAACACAACTTGTAGTACTTGGCGCCGGTCCTGGCGGTTATTCAGCGGCTTTTAGAGCGGCAGATTTAGGTATTGATACAGTGATTGTTGATGCTAGAGAAACACTAGGTGGTGTTTGTTTAAACGTTGGCTGTATACCGTCAAAAGCACTTTTGCACGTTGCAAAAGTGATACAAGAAGCTAAACACTTATCAAGCCACGGCGTTAGCTTTGGTGAGCCTACTTTTGATCTCGATAAAATTCGCGGATGGAAAGACTCAGTTGTCAGCCAACTAACCAAAGGTTTGTCTGGTATGTCAAAAATGCGCAAAGTCCAACATGTACAGGGCTATGGTAAATTTAGTGGCGCCAACACCCTCGAAGTTGAAGGCAAAGACGGTAAAACAACCATTACCTTTGATAACGCGATAATAGCAGCGGGTTCTGAACCTGTAGCCTTACCGTTTGTGCCAAAAGATGATGACCGTATTATGGACAGCACTGGTGCGCTTGAAATGAAAGACATTCCAGGCAAAATGCTGATTCTTGGTGGTGGTATTATTGGTTTGGAAATGGGCACAGTTTATCATGCGCTTGGGTCACAAATTGATGTGGTTGAGTTTTTAGATCAGCTTGTACCTGCTGCAGACAAAGACATCATGAAAGTCTATATGAAGACTATTAAAGGTAAGTTTAACACCATGCTTGAAACTAAAGTAACGGCTGTTGAATCAAAAGATGATGGCGTATATGTTAGCTTTGAAGGCAAGCAAGCTCCAAGCGAACCAGTACGTTATGACCGCGTATTAGTTGCCGTAGGACGTCGTCCTAATGGCTCATTAGTCGCAGCCGAAAAAGCTGGCGTAAATGTAGATGAGCGTGGCTTTATTAATGTCGATAAGCAAATGCGTACAAACGTTGCTAACATTTTCGCAATAGGTGACCTTGTTGGCCAACCTATGCTTGCGCACAAAGCGGTGCACGAAGGCCATGTAGCCGCTGAAGTTATTTCAGGTAAAAAGCACTACTTTGATCCAAAAGGTATTCCTTCAGTGGCATACACTGAACCAGAAATCGCTTGGGTGGGTTTAACTGAAAAAGAAGCTAAAGAACAAGGCGTTAACTACGAAGCGGCAACCTTCCCATGGGCAGCTTCAGGCCGAGCAATTGCTTCTCAAGCAACCGATGGCATGACAAAAATGTTGTTTGATAAAGACAACGGCCGAGTCATTGGTGGTGCTATTATTGGTACTAATGCCGGTGAAATGCTTGGCGAAATAGGCTTAGCTATTGAAATGGGCGCTGATGCAGAAGATGTTGCATTAACTATCCATGCTCACCCAACGCTTAATGAGTCAATTGGCCTAGCGGCAGAGATCTTTGAAGGTAGTATTACCGACATGCCAAACCCGAAAGCCAAGAAAAAGTAAGTTAGTCTTGCACTATCACAAGAGCCGAAGTGCCTTTTATTGGTCCTTCGGTTTTTTTTATGTTCAAAAATATGTCAATATACGCACAAATATTATCAGCAACATCTATGTTAGTAGAGTAACCTCGTTACAACAGTAGAGCTTTATGTCGAGACAGCAATGCCACAAATAATGCAGCAAATGGAGTTTTTTGCGATCCCATCGCCTTGCATTGGTGTCTGCGAGTCGGGTCCTCGAGGCTACTGCACCGGTTGTTATCGTTCTAGAGAAGAACGCCATCACTGGAACACGATAGACGACCAAACAAAGCGCATTATTATTATTGCCTGTAACCGGCGTAAAAAAGCGCATTTAGCGCGCGGTCAACAAATGCAGCAGTCTGAAACCCATTTTCAGCAAGGCGATTTGTTTTAGGTATACCTAGCCATAAAGGGTATTAACAGCCTTACCCTATTGGGGTAACAAAACACTTATACTCGCACGCAAATTGGGTAGTAGCATAATAACTTGCTGTCCCATTAACGGTTAGCGAGAAATGTATTATGTCGATGTCACCAATAGTTAAGTATGCCAATCATAGTTTTACACTGCCTGATACTTGCATTCGCTTGCGTCAATTACTCGACGACCCTCGAAGCAGCGTAGATGATATGGCTAAAATAATGTCGGTAGACCCGTCTCTTAGCGCCAAATTACTCAAGTTGGCAAACTCAGCCTTATTTCGTTTTCCGTCTCAAATCACGAGTGTACCAAAAGCGCTAAGCATTATTGGTGGCGAGGCCGCATATAACATCTCGATGGCTGAAACCGCTAATTTGGCATTTAAAGCATTTACCAGTGAGCTGTTAGATTTTAATGTGTTTTGGGAAAAATCAGTGAGAACAGGCCTTATTGCAAAAGCTATCGCTCAACAAATCCAAGAGCGTGGCAGTGAACGTTATTTTGTAATGGGTATTTTGATGAATTTAAGTGAGTTGGTATGTGCGACTAAACTTGACGCTAAATACAAAAAATATCTAAAACGCACTGATGATGTTATGCCGCTCGAGACCCAGCGTCAGATATTTGGATTTACCTTTGCGACTTGTTCAGGACGGATACTGTCTGATTGGAAGCTTCCTGAGAATTTGAGCGACAGCATGACAATGCTGACCTTATTTGACCACCAACAGCTTAGCCGCGAAGAAAGTATCCTCTACATGGCGGCGACTATGGCTGAAAAACAGCTTGGTCAAGCTTTATTAAAAGATGAACATTTGAACCTGCAGGCAGTGCAATCCATTGGCTTAAACGACTATGATTATGATATCATTCATGAGTTCGCGTTGGCTGAGTCATCTAAAATTGCAAATGCTATTAAGTAAGACAGCATAAATTAACAAATATAAGCAAGGATAGGTAAACAAATATCATGGCAGTAAGTTGTCATGGACTTAACCCATACACCAACGCGCGTAAAAATATTAAAGAATTGCGCTATGTTGAAAACACTCTTACTGATCTTAAGCATGTTTATGCTCACTTTTTCTTGTGCGTCTTTAGCACAAGAAAAGGCGTCTGATTTTTTTCGAAACCTAAGCAAAGAAAAAAATATCTTAAGCGCACTGTACAACAAAAATCGAAAATCCAAAAAAGATACCAAGCCCTTTACCTTGTCAGGAGAGGCTGGATTACTAAGCACTACTGGCAATACAGACACGAGTATAATCAAAATCGCGTTTGAAGCTAACCATGAGCTAAAAAATTGGAGTAATCGCTACGAGGCTCAATTTTTAGAGCGCCGCAATAAAATACAGCGAAATGGAGAGTCACTTACCGACGAGACAAGTCGCATCGAAATTTCAGCTCAGCTAGATTATAAATTGGTAAAACCGAACAACCGATTGTTTGCCTATCTTGAATACGACGATAATCAATTTAATCGCCTTCGAGATCAAGCAACCGTTGTTTTGGGCTGGAGCCAAGTTGCTTGGAAGGATGATACCTCTGATTTCAGATATAGCGTCGGCCCGGGCTACAGCCATTTACGTCAAGAGCGCAGCGGCCGCACTATAGAAGAGATGATTGTGCGTGGTACCTTGCAGTATAATCTTAAGTTTGGCAAAGAAACCCGCTTCAGGCAGGTGTTTTCTGCCGAAATGGGAGAAGAGATAAGTAAGGCACGTTCACAATCGTCGATAACGGCGAAAATATTTGAAAAGTTAGCGATGAAACTTAGTGTTAACTTAGTGTTTAACGACAGTGTTGCGCAGCAAGATAGTCAATTGTCGACACAAACCAGTATTTCTATGGTTTACCACTTTTTTTAGCTATCTACTTTACATATAAAGGTTTTTTTTCAAAAGCACTTGAAAATAGTGTGTTAACGCCTACAATGCGAGCAAATACCCCTCTCCTTGTTTGTATTTTGTTGTTACAAACGTTGCATGGAGCCAACTACAAAGGATAAATGATGAATAAACGACTGCTAACAATATCGACAATCGCCCTATGTACAAGCCTTGGATTAAGTACTGCGGCGATAGCCGAAGAAACTAAACCACTGACTATGGACGGCGAGTTCGGTTTTATTTTTACTTCAGGTAACACTGAAACAACTTCAGCAAGTGCAGGCTTTAAAGCTAAGCAAGAGCTAGAGAATTGGAGTAACGAGTATCTGATTGAAGGCCTATACAAAAAAGATACTATTGAAGCTGAAGACCCTGACAACCCTGGTGAAACGATTGACGTAGAGCGCACATCTGCTCAAAAATTCTTTGCCAGCGGGCAAGGTAACTACAAGCTGGAAAACCCAGACCACCGCCTATTCGCGTTTGCTTCATACGAAGATGATCGTTTCAGCAACTTTAAATACCAAGCAACACTTGCTGGCGGTTGGAACCAGAAGGTATGGGAAGATGAAAAGAGTAGCTTTGACTACAGTATTGGTCCGGGTTATACCTTTGCGGAAACACAACAAGGTGAAGATCAAGATGGTGTGGTTGTGCGTGGCGCAATCAACTATGGCTTAACCATTTCTGAAACATCTCGTTTCACACAAACCTTTAGTACTGAAATTGGTAGTGACAACACTAAATCAAGAGCGGAAAGCGCGTTGTCTGCACAAATAGCCGGTGATTTATCGATGAAGCTTTCCATTAAATTTGACCACAATACCGACGTTGGCCCTGGCGTTGACAAATTGGATACCGAAACGGCGATTACTTTGGTATATAGCTTCTTTTAAGCATAAACATCGTCATCCTCGCGAGTAAAACCGTCATCCCTGCGAATAAGTACCGTCATCCCTGCGAATAAGTACCGTCATCCCTGCGAAGGCAGGGATCTCCTTGGAACAAACCACGCATTATTTATTGCTTGTTATTTAAGGTTGGGAGATAACCGTGTGAGGTTCCGGCCTTCGCCTAATACTGTTCGGTTAAGACTTCCTCGTCATCCTCGCGAAGGCGGGGATCTGGTTGATGTTATTACAAAACGTATTAAAACATGTACTTAGCTAACATCGCGCAGTTCCAAAGAGGTTCCCGCCTTCGCGGGAATGACGGGGTTTTGGCTTAACCGAACAGTATTAGGCCTTCGCCGGAATGACGTTTAGTTTATGCGTAATCTTAGTGTTATCCCTAATAACCAAGACTAATGCAAAATACGCGACTTGATCGTACCTTCAATGGCACTCAATTGTGCTAAGCCTTCCGCCGCATTTTCAGTCTCAATATCCATCACAACATAACCAATATTTTCAGTGGTTTGTAGATATTGCGCTGCGATATTAATTCCTTTTTCAGCAAATGCTTGGTTGATTTGGATAAGTACACCCGGTCTATTTTCATGAATATGCAATAGACGAGAGCGGTTAGTATGCTCCGGTAAGGATACCTCAGGAAAATTAACGGCTGATAAAGTAGAGCCATTATCACTGTATTTAATGAGTTTGCCCGCTACCTCTAAGCCTATGTTTTGCTGAGCTTCTTGGGTAGAGCCACCGACATGCGGGGTAAGAATAACATTGTCGAATTGACGAAGAGGCGAGATAAATTCTTCATTATTTGATTTAGGTTCAACAGGAAATACATCAATTGCTGCGCCGCTAAGCTTTTCACTCGAAAGAGCATCACATAGCGCGTCTATGTCTATAACGGTGCCTCGAGCGGCGTTGATGAGTATTGCTCCATCTTTCATTTGGGCAAGCTCAGTTTTTCCTATCATATTTTGAGTATGAGCGGTTTCAGGTACATGCAATGATACAACGTCAGAAGTGCTCAATAATTGTTTAAGGCTTTTGACTTGTGTGGAATTACCTAATACTAGCTTATCTTCAATATCAAAAAACTGAACGCGCATGCCTAGGTGTTCAGCCAATATACTCAGTTGAGTACCAATATGGCCATAACCTATAATACCTAGCGTTTTGCCTCTGGCTTCATAGCTGTTGATGGCGCTTTTAAGCCATTCGCCGCGATGGGCTAGAGCATTTTTTTGTGGAATGCCGCGCAGCAATATGATGATTTGGCCCAGCACTAGCTCTGCAACCGAGCGAGTGTTAGAAAAAGGTGCATTAAATACAACAATCCCACGCTTCTCAGCGGCGACTAAATCGACTTGGTTGGTGCCAATACAAAAACAGCCTACGCCGATTAACTTTTTAGCGGCGTCTAGTACTTTTTCAGTCAACTGTGTGCGCGAGCGTATACCAATAAAATGAGCGTCTTTAATTTTTTCAATTAATTCGTCTTCAGGCAGTGAAGTTTTCAGTGACTCAACGTTACTGTATCCACTGTCTGTAAATGATTCGATTGCGCTTGGGTGAAGGCCCTCAAGCAGTAATACGCGAATTTTGTTTTTCGCGAGTGACTTTTTACTCATGTTGGTTTTGCTCTCGTTACAATACATAAGGGGGTAAATCACTTGATTTACCAGCTTTCGCACTAGTGTGGTTGTTGACACTGATTGATAAATGCAAAAAGACTTCTAGACGTCTAATTGCTTTGCGGGAACAATAGCAAATTGTAGCGTTTAAGCAAGCACAAAATTGTGCTTTTTTAGTCGTAGCGCTATGCTGATATCACGTGCGATATGGCAAATAAATAAGTACATCATTGCTGACTACAAGCGGTACTTGTCTTTACAAACACCCTTAGCAATGATGCAAACTATTATTGGCGACACATATGCATAGCCTTAAACACTACAACTGATTCACAACAATGTATTCGACATGAGCTGCCTTGGTTTTCTGTAAGTGTTCAATATAGGTTTCAAAGTCACTTTTTACTTTGTATTGCACACTAATAGATGATTGTAGTTCATGAATTTTATCTAAATGACTGACAAAAAGGCTTCTATCTGCTTGCAAAAAATTTCGTATTTCGTCGATTTTGCTTATATCTTCGTTAAAGGCTTTATCAAATCGATAATTGTCTACTACCTTTCTGTAGATGTTGTTTGAACATGCCCATGATTCGCCTATAAAAAACTCATCACAAAATTTGGATTGTAGTACGTAAAGCTCATTTTCACTTAACTTGTTTGGATAATCTTTACTCCATTCATGTAGATATTCTTGACTAGTAAAGTATTCGAATTGAGAGCTGTCGTTTGTATACGCCAACACGTACTCAGTAGGTTCGTTATATGGGTTAATGCTAAAAGGTCTGTTGCTCGTTAATACCGTACCGCTGGGTATACTAACGATAACGTTAACGCTTTGACCTCGGCGGTAGTATCCTGGGTTGAGTAGCCAATCGGTATTAATGGTTAACACACCGTTGTCAAAGTCATAGGCATAATCGATAGCATTTATGTTTTCTCTCGCTTTCTCAATATTTCGACCTCGGGCGAAATACTCAAGCTGTACATTTAGCTTGGCATCTTGCGAATCAGATGTACGCAAATAGAAGCTAATGCGATCGGAGGGTTGCGAATGATTGTCTACGCCATTTTCATGTTCATTTTGAAAAACTATTTCAAGATTTTCAGCCTCTAATTCGTAGTGTTGCGATACGACTTCGGTCACATGTTCGTTTTGAGAAATATGTAAAGAATACACTGCATAAACAAGAATAATGCCGGGTAGTATTGCACCAAGTTTAAGCTTTATATCTACCTTCGTTCTTGGTTTTTGAAGGTAGTATTCTTTGATGTAGATAACCAAGGCCAATACAAGCAAGTACGTCACGGCAAAACCCAATATCCACGCAAAAAAGCGTCTAAAGAAGTGGTTCGAATTAAATTCGAGCATGCCAATAAATAGCATAAGTCCAATCGCAAACAGGCAAACGGCAAATACATTTTTTAGGATCCATGCATAAGTTGACTTGCGGGTTTGAAAATGCCCCGAAACAATGTTAATCAGGGTACCCACTATGCTAAATGGCAAAAACAGTATCCGTTGAATTGTCATGGCTGCCGATTCGGTTGGCACTTGAGCACTTGCTAATTGCTGAGCGGTTCGGGCTTTGCCAGCCGCCGCTAGGGCAGTGTTTCTGGTATTGTTGGTTTCAAGCGAAATCCAAAAGATGACATACAGGGCTGCACCTAAACCAAATAACATGATTAACGCGATAAACACTAAGCGTAATACTATGGCAGGTACTTTAAAGCGAATGGATAGACCCGAACAAACGCCTGCAATAATTTTATTACTTGGATCTAGATAACTCTTTTTATTGTTATGGATGTTTGTAGCGTCATCTTGCGCATTCCACTGTTCGCCTAAGCCATTTTGGTCTATAAATCCAACTTGCTCAATTACCTCATCTAGTTGTTGATTGGTAATTGCTTGCTGATCACTTGGGCTAAACCCATATAAGAGTTCAGCGACTCTTAGTTCGATATCTTGGTAAATCTCTTCAGCGCATTCGTCATTTGCCAACTGTGCTTTTATATTGGCTAAATAATGCTGTAAATTTTGAAAAGCATCTTCGTCTATCCAGAATACTTGTTTTGCGATTTCAACACTTATAACTTTATTCACTTTGCTGTCCTTTTCGAATGGTTTCAACAGAATCAGTAATACTTTGCCAAGCGCCGTCTAGCTGCGCTAAGAATAATTTGCCTTGCTCTGTGAGCGAGTAGTATTTTCGCGGTGGCCCTGAATCGGATTCGACCCACTTGTACTGCAGTAATTCTGATTTCTGAAGTCTGTTTAATAAGGGATAAAGCGTGCCATCTGTCACGATCAAGTTAGCTGCTTTAAGGCGCTTAATTAAGTCAGCGGTATAAATTTCGTTGTCGGCCAAAAGGCTAACAATGCAAAATTCAAGAATGCCGCGACGCATTTGAGTAATTGTATTTTTAGATTCCATGCTTACAGAGTAATACATGCTACCTTGTAATGCAAGGTAGCATGTGACAATTAAGCACGATTTAAGCAGCTGCTTTCGAATGATTTACCTTAAAGTGTTGATATGCATGATAATCTTTAAAAAGAAAAGTAATGCTTATTTGTAAGCTACAATGACGAATTGTTGAATAGGACGCGCAAGTTGTCTATTCTTGCCAAATGTATTCGTGGTAATGTCGCTATCAAGATTAAGCACAGTAATTATTTAGGACAAGATATGGGATTTAAAACAGGTTATGTCGCCTTAAAAGATATGCCACCAAAACGCATTGCGCATATTTTACGAATGGAGGCGTCAGGTAAAAAATCGTCCTCGAATGATTTTAAAATGGCAATACTCAGCCTTGATAACGGTTGGACCATATTAGAGATAAATAAGTTTTTAGCACCTCAGTTAAATCCTAAATTTTTAGCTAAACTTTCTGAATTCACTGATGTAGTGTCTTGCCAGGTACATGAAGGAATTATGGTGAGTATGATGGGGTATTTTCAAGCCGGACGCCAGGTATTTGGTGTAGAACATAATGCAGAATTTGGTATTGAACACCTTGATGAAGTAGGTGACTTACCCGCTTATTATGATGACTTAAAAGCTGAGGCTTTTGTTGACCAAAAAGAGATCCCACAAATAGATTCTTTTTTTGAGGTCCCCGTTTCTCTGGCAGAAAAATTAGTTGATTATAGATACGGGCAAGTCCGTGAGGTCGAGCATGAATTCCATGAATTTGTTCACAAACAAAAACAAGATACTGCCGAGGCAAAGAACCAAACGACCAAGAAAAAGCTATTTAGCTACGACGTAATTACTAAAGGTCTTGGTTCTCTTGATCGTACCTCCGGCATTGTTTTGGTGCTTTTTACTTTCTTTATTTGTATTTTGGTTGGTTTTGCTTTGATCAATATAAACGTCCCACAATTTATCATCCCGATTTTACTTGTCCCAGTATGTTTTTTTACATCGTTTTTAATAGCATCAAAATTTCTAGGGCTAGCTCGCGAGTTTGCGATAGTGCAAGCGTCAATGACATTGCTAATATTCGTAGTTGTTTACTTTATTCAGATGTTTAGATGAGTCAGAATAAGGCAAGCAGTGCTTGCCTTGTTTTATGGTTACTACACTGTTAATTTTTAGATACACCATTCTCACTTCCGGTAAGCACAACATCAGCACCTCTGTGAGCAAATAAGCCATTTGTAACCACACCAACAATTTCATTGATTTTGCTTTCAAGTGCCGGCGGATCTAAGATTTCAAGATTATGTACGTCAATGATTTGATTGCCATTATCCGTTACAATGCCTTGTCGATAAACGGGATCGCCGCCTAGTTTGACAAGCTCTCTAGATACATAGGAGCGCGCTAGCGGGATAACTTCTATTGGTAAAGGAAATTTACCTAATACTGGGACGTGTTTAGTATCATCAACAATGCAAATAAATTGTTTAGCGACGGCAGAGACGATTTTTTCGCGCGTTAGCGCGGCGCCGCCACCTTTAATCATGTGCTTATGCTCAGTAATTTCATCAGCCCCGTCTACATAAATATCAAGACTGTCTACTTCATTTAAATCAAATACATCGATGCCATGTGACTTCAGTAATGCTGTTGATGCGTCAGAGCTGGATACGGCGCCTCTAATTCGATGTTTTTCGCCAGCTAAGGCATCAATAAAGTAATTAACAGTCGAACCTGTGCCTACACCTATTATCGCGTCATTGCTAACAAACTCTATCGCGGCTTCTGCGGCTGCTTGTTTTTTTTGATTTTGGTCCATGTAAGCTTCCTTTTATGCTTGCGATGCGCTTTTAATTTTATGTTCTTAATTTTCAGGGCAGCGTAATCGTTAAGCGTTATTTGTGTCATTAAAAAGTATAATAGTGAGTTGGCGTTAATATAAACGGTAGTGGCACATCCCATGATTGTTTAGGCAGATTGTGTGCTTTTTGAATATCATAGGCTAGGCCAATTACTTTGGGGTGATTATCAGTTGTAGTAAGTTGTTTAGCAACGTCTTTGTCATTAATTTTTTCAGAGGGCGTGGCTGTTTTAGTTAATGCGGCCGCTGAAAGCGTAGACAAAAAAGCGAGAGTTCGGTCATAAAATCCGCCGCCCATGCCCAAGCGATTGCCCGTGTCGTCAAAAGCGACTAATGGTGTAAATATAATGTCTAAATCCGAAACTAAACTAATACCAGTCACGTCTAATACGGGCTCATCTATCCCATACTTGTTTTTACACATTGGAGTGTTATGGGTATAGCGTAAGAACAATAAATGACCACGACTAAACGGGTGCAATACGGGCAAATAAACCTCGCAGTGTATTTGCCATAAATAATCAATAAGTAAATGAGTGCTTAATTCGTCATCATTGCTAAGGTATATCGCCACACGCTTGCCATGCTCACAAAGCTTGTACTTGTCTATTTGAGTGACAAGTGCTTTGGCCGCGCTATCTTGCTCTTTGCGGCTAAGCGATTGGCGAGCAGCGCGGTACTGGCGGCGAAGTGAAGTTCTGAGTGCTTTCGTCTCATGATTATTGGATGCTTCACTCGCCACTGATGCTTATCCTAATTTTCTATCAACAAATAACTATCGCGCATAAGTGCTAATAAATAGCTCACTTAGTTTTGCGTGATCAACTTTTGTAGCGACATTTACAGTATTTGAATCCAACCAAAATGGACTCATTGTCGAACCACCAGGGGCAAAACTTGTTTGACCTTTATGAAGTTCATCAGTACCTACGCGTATGTTGCCTCTGGTCATTTCAAACAGTTCAGGTTGCATGATATAGGCAATGGGGAATGCATCGTGAAAAAAGCAAACCTCTTCGTCTTTGCCTTGGGAATAAAATTCGGTATAAAACTTGGACGATTTTGCCACAAAACCACCCATGACTGGGTTAACTTCTTCTAGTTTAGCCATAAAACTAGGCTTAAATGGTAGGTCGTAGGTGACATCTAAACCAAACATATTGACTTCCCAGTCAGCACTAAAGACGATGTCGGCGGCATGAGCATCATTCCAAATATTGGCTTCGGCCACTGGCGTTACGTTGCCAGGGACAAATGCTGCGCCACCCATAATGTTAACGGCTTTAATTAAACTTGGTAGGGCGGGTTCAAGTCTTAGCGCCAACGCTAAATTGCCCAAAGGCCCCACGGCAACAATCGTAATCTCACCGGGGTATTTGCGCGCCATATCAACAATAAACTGCGCAGAAGGTCGCGGGTCCAGTACACCGTCAAAAGGTGGGTAGTCAATGTTGCCAAAGCCGTCATCTCCATGCACAAAATGAGCATACGTTGACTCTGGGCCTACCCAAGGCATACCAACGCCTTTACAAACAGGAATATTCAACTTTGCAATGTCGACAAGAGTTAACGCATTTTGAGCAGACATCTCGACCGGCACGTTACCAAATACGGTTGTAAGGCCTAACACTTCAATCTCGGCTGCTTGAAATGCGAAAAAAATAGCCATTGCGTCATCAATGCCAGGGTCCGTGTCTAAAATTATTTTATGTGTCATGTATATGTGTCCGACTTTTTGTATTACATATGTGTATTTTATGTGTAGTTTATTTATTAGCGATTTTGCAAAAGAAACTGTTTTACATCTTGCTCGTGAGGAATTGAAGGCGCAGCTCCCTTTTTAGTCACGCAAAGCGCAGCTGCAGCGCAGGCTCGGGTTAGCGCATCTGTTATGTTTGTTGACTTTAAGTAGTTCGCCAAAAAATACCCAGTAAAGGTATCGCCTGCTGCGGTGGTATCAACAGCATCGACCTTAAAGCCGTCTACGCTGATTCTTTCACCCTTGTGTAAGTAGCAAACGCCTTTTTTGCCTAAGGTCATAATCACTTTTGTATTTGGATATTGCTGCGCAAGTGCATCGCTGGCCTTATCGATAGCATCGGTATTGGTCAACTGCATTGCTTCTATTTCGTTTACAAATAAAAGGTCAACTTTTTGTAGTGGTAATTGAGCGATTTCATCGGTCATCGGCGCTGGGTTAAAGGCAATATTGACGCTATTTTTAGCGGCTAACTCAATCACATCTGCGATATCGTTGGTTTCATTTTGTAGTAAGACCCAATCTTGCTTGCCAGCGTCTTGTAATGCGGTTTTAATCTGGGCCTTAGTGAGTTGATGATTTGCACCAGCATATAATACGATGGCATTTTCGCCCTCATCATTCACTTGAATAAGAGCATGTCCGGTGGCGTTGCTCTTTGTAGCCGAGCTATCAAGTTGAGCTACCCAATCGCAGTTAACGCCTTTTTCGATAAGTTGCTCAACAAAAGACACATCACGCTTATTAATTGCGCCAACATGTTTAACTTCTGCGCCCGCTAGTGCCCCCGCGATAGACTGATTTGCACCTTTGCCGCCAAGTACAAATTGATACTGTGAGGAAGATAAGGTTTCGCCGGGTGTTACAAAGTGAGGAACAGAGTATATGTGGTCTATATTGATAGACCCAAAGTTGATAATAGCCATCTTGTCATTCCACATTTATTTTTATTGGTGTTGGTTGGTTTTGCTGGTCATTTTCAGGCTTATTATGTGTATGTAAGTGCCTGAATAAATGATGGTGCTTCCCAAAATGCCGCTCTACGCTTTTCGTCCGTGCGCCGATATGGACACGGTGGCAGTATCATCATTACCGTAGGCTTCTCGATACATGTCGAGCTTGCACAATAGTAATAGAATCAACTTCCTAAGTTTATAGCATCGGCCAGGAACATGAAGCGCATATACAAACATTCCAGGAAGCATTGGTAAAACTCTTACGATTTGTTGCACCTTTTAGTGCATTCTAATTGCGAATATTTTGAAGCTTAATGACATACATACTTGTTGATTTATTTACTGTCACAAAAACGAAAGCTTGCTGCGTGCCACTAAAAGGTGAAGGCGGAGTCTACATCAAAGCGTGCTTAGTTAAAAGCGCTTAGACTTCCACATTGACCTTGTAACGGCAGTTTATTAGCTTTGTTTAGTTTCAAATTATCGCTTGCTTTGCTACGATTAGGGCATAAATACACAATCTATATTGCGAGCAAGGTTTGTTACCCAAAAATCAATCTATAAGCTTATCGTATGACTTAATTACCAATGCACTACAGCAGCACAACGTTATTGTGGATGCTTCTGAAATACACGGCATTTTATGCGGCATGCTGGCCGGTGGAATGAATATTGATGATACAGAGTGGAGCAAGACCTTAAACGACATTATTAACCAAGGTGACGCGATAGCTGAGCCTGCGCAAAACCACATTACGACCATGTTTAATTTAGTATGCCAGCAATTTATTGAAGCTGATTTTGCGCTGCGTTTGTGTTTGCCCGATGATGACCAAACAATAAATGTACGCGGGAAAGCTTTGGTAAATTGGGTGAATGGCTTTTTAGTTGGTTTTGGTTTGCATCAAAACGACTTAACTAATTGCTCGCCCGAAGCAAAAGAAGCACTAGAGGACTTTGCTGACATTGCCAAGCTTGATGAAGAAATGGATGATGATGAAGAATCTGAACAAGCTTTTTTTGAAGTCATAGAATATGTGCGCATTAGCGCTATGCTGTGTTTTAATGAAATGGGCAAGTCGCTCATTGATTCAAGACAGCAATCTCCTGTCGTTCACTAAGCAATACTGACGGACTTATGATCACTAATCAAGACTATCAATTACGCCGTCAAGCACTATTGTCTGCACTTAAACCCAATTCTATCGCGATTATTCCTGCGGCCGATGAAGTAACGCGAAGCAACGATACTGAATATCCGTTTAGGCAAAACAGTGACTTTTTTTATCTGACAGGCTTTACCGAACCCAAGGGTTTTTTAATTTTATCTAACAAGCGTTCTTTTGCTGCCGATGGCGTGAGTAGTATCTTGTTTGTTCAAGCGAAAGACGAAACCGCAGAAATCTGGCACGGACGTCGATTAGGGGTTGATAAAGCGCCAAGCACGCTATTGGTAGACCAAGCACACGCGATTGACGATATAGACAAAGTATTGCCAGGATTAATTGATGGGCATGAGCAACTATATTATGAGTTAGACACAAACCCCAAAGCTGACAAACAAGTTCTGCGTGCCATGTCGGAATGTAAAAATGCGCCTAAACAAAGCAAAACAGCGCCGCCTGCTATCATTGATATTAGTTATACTTTGCATGACATGCGCTTACACAAGTCAGAGGCCGAAATTCAGATTATGCAAATAAGTGCTGATATTTCATGTGAAGCACATACACGTGCCATGCAAGTGTGCCAGCCAAATATGTATGAATATCAGCTTGAAGCGACCATTTTGCACCACTTTGCTATGAACGGTGCACGCCACCCCGCCTATAATACGATTGTTGGAGGCGGCGAAAACGCTTGTATCTTGCATTACACCGAAAATCAGGATCGACTCCAAAGCGGTGATCTAGTCTTAATTGATGCTGGCGCTGAATATCAAGGCTATGCAGCAGATATTACGAGAACGTTTCCTGTGAATGGAAAATTTTCACCTGCTCAGATTGAAATATATGAGCTTGTGTTAAAAGCGCAGATGACTTCTATTGATATGTTAGTGCCAGGCAGCACCATTACTGATGCTATGAAATGCGCCGTTAGCGTCATTACTCAAGGCCTTATTGATTTAGGCATATTACAAGGCACAGTGCTAGAGAATATTGAACAAGAAAATCATCGTGCGTTTTTTATGCACGGTCTCGGCCATTATTTGGGCTTAGACGTGCATGATGTTGGCACTTATAAAGTTAACGGTAATGACAGGCCACTCGCGCCGGGCATGGTATTAACCGTTGAACCCGGTATTTACATCAGTGAAAAAGCAGATGTACCAGAAAAATATAAAAGTATTGGTGTGCGTATTGAAGATAATATTGTGATCACCGAACAAGGAAATCGCGTGTTGACTAACAATGTCGTAAAAACGGTGACAGAAATTGAAGCATTAATGGCTCAATAAGTTGGCTTCTACTAACAAACCACGTTTAAAAAGAAAAAACTATTGAACGAAACAAGCGAACAAGCTCCAAAGAAAAAAGACTATCCACTATATGACGTTGTAATCAGCGGCGGCGGTGTGGTGGGGTGTTTAGCGGCACTTAGCTTGGCAAAGCATACCAAGTTGAGCGTCTTATTGCTTGAGGCGCATCAAAGCAAGCTCGTTAGTCAGAACGATGGTCAAAAAGATAGTCAAAAAGCTGAGCAAGCAAATACAACAAACACCAGCGCTAACCAAAAAAGTAAAGCAAATGGCGCAGTTAATCAACACGGTTTTGATGCAAGAGTAATTGCGCTGGCAAATGAGTCTATCAATTTACTCAATACTATGGGGGTGGATGTCGCTAATATTACCCATCAAAATATAGAGCAGATACATGTCTCTGACCGCGGCCATATTGGGCAAGTTAAGTTAGACGCGGCTAGTTATGGGATTGATTGTTTGGGTAAAGTGGTCGCGATTGAAAGCTTAGGAGCCTATTTATTAACGCAGTACGTAAACGAAACAAAGACTAACAACAAACTCGCCTATGATTGCCCAGTCAAAATAGAACAAATAGAAACAAGCCAAGACTGTCAAGCATTGAGTTTATCAAACTCGACAAAAATACGTGCAAAACTTTTGTTAATCAGTGATGGTGGTCAGTCGGGTACGTCAGCGTTAGCGGGTTTACAAAGCACAAAAAACCAGTACTCACAAAGTGCAATAATCACTAATATCACGACGCAATTACCACATCAGAATATTGCTTATGAGCGCTTTACATCGCAAGGGCCGATTGCGTTTTTGCCCATGGCGCTGTCTGACAATGAACAAAATAAATCAGATAGTGCGATGTCTATTGTGTGGTGTATGAATAAAGAAAAAGCGCAAGATGTGCTGGCACTGAGTGACTCTGAATTTTTAGCAAGGCTACAGCATTTTTTCTCCAATAAACTGGGTAAACTTGTGTCGTGTAGTCAAAAATTTACGTATCCTCTTGCCTTAACACAGGCCGAACCTTTTGCTGCTCATCGTGTTATTTGTATTGGCAATGCCGCGCAAAGTCTTCACCCGATTGCCGGACAAGGTTTTAACTTAGGTATTAGAGACGTATATGACGTAATCAAGGCGATTAGTGTAAGCGAAGATGCAGGTGGCTTTGAAGTCATTTCTCGCTATCATAAAATGCGCACACAAGATAAACAACAAACGGTAAGCGCCACAGATACATTGCTAAGAGTTTTCTCTAATCAATATGAGCCGGTGGTTTTGCTGCGAAACATTGGCTTATTGGGCATGAATAAATCGACAATTTTCAAAGAAAAGTTTGCGCAGTTTGCCATGGGCAAACGTACATAAATTAACGCAAGTGATGGTAAAGGGAGCTGCAGTGAAATCTGAATATGATGTGATTATTGTGGGTGCAGGTATTGTCGGGTTAACCGCAGCCTTAGGCATTGCGAAAATTGCGACTAAACAGGCACTCTCTGTGGCGGTTATTGATCGTAATGCCGCCCCTCAAATTGCGCATCAACATGAATATTCATCAAGAGTAAGTGCAATCAGCCGAGCGAGTACCAGCTTGTTACAGAGTATCGGTGCTTGGCAGCATATTCCTCGAAAGCAAGCCTATGAAATCATGCACGTATGGGATACTGATGGGTTTGGTGATATAAAGTTTGATGGTAAAAGCGCGACTGATGTTGAGCAAATTATTCTGCAAAGCCCTAAAATAGCAGAGCTAGAATCAAGTTTATTGGCAAAATCTCACGACTCGTCAGTGCTTGGACATATCATCGAAAATGATGTGATTAATCATACCCTTTATGAGCAACTAGCGAGCCTAGCGAATGTGGATCTACTCTTTGAGACAACAATTAAAGAGATGAGTGCCGACAACAATAGCGCTCAAATAAGCGTATCGCAGTCTGATACAATAAGCACGCTTAAAACCTCACTTCTGATTGGTGCAGATGGTGCAAATAGTCAAGTTAGACAGGCCTTTGGCTTTGTACAAACGTTTTGGGATTATGAGCACAATGCGATAGTGGCGAATGTAAACACCGAGCTAGCGCACAATAACACCGCACGCCAAGCCTTTACGCCATATGGTCCTCTAGCGTTTTTACCCTTGCCCGATGCGCATCAGTCATCAATCGTGTTTTCGCAGCAAAGTGAACAAGCGGCTATGTTGATGAAACTTGATGACGCAGAATTTAACAAAAGGCTGCAAGTGGCGATTAATAATCATTATGGCAAGGTAGACATTAATTCTACACGCGTGAGTTTTCCGCTTCGTATGCGCTATGCAAGACAGTGGACACAAGCGCATGTGGCTATTATTGGTGACGCAGCGCACACCATTCATCCACTGGCTGGGCAGGGCGCTAATTTAGGCTTGGCTGACGTGGCTGAGCTTATAGAACTAATCACAAATGCGCCTGATAAACTGGGCACTTATGGTCAACTTCGACAATATGAACGCACGCGCAAAGCAGATGCCATTAAAGTCATTGCAACCATGCAAGGCTTCAAAGAATTGTTTGATGGCAATCATCCACTTAAAAAATTGGTGAGAAATGTTGGCTTGCTTGGTGCAGATAAACTGCCAGGGATCAAAGCCTTTTTTATGAAGCAAGCAATGGGCTAAAGCGAGTTTTCTAGTTTACCAATTGAACCAATTCTGCTTATAAAACGTCTTAATACTATCGGATGTTGATTTGGAAAGTAGATGCTTAAAAAACTTAAAGACTTGTTTTCTCTTGAAGTAGAACAAGAAACACCTGAAGCTAAAGATAAAAAGCTACAACAAGCCAGTGCTGCTTTGCTTGTTGAGGTGTTAAGAGCTGATTTTGAACAAACACCAGAAGAAATAAAAGAGCTGAAGGCAAGCCTACAACGTTCTTTTTCACTCACTAATGAAGAGCTTGATGATTTACTCGCTCATAGCCTTGAAAACGGTGAAGAAAATATTTCACTGCATCCTTTTACCGCGCTTATCAATGAACACTATGATTATGATAAAAGAGTCGAACTTATTTCATTAATGTGGAAAATGGCATTTGCCGACGGACACCTTGATAAATACGAAGATAATATTATTCGAAAGGTTGCCGATCTTTTGTATATTCGACACAGTGATTTTATTAAAACGAAGTTAGCGCATTCTGGTTCTTAATCAAAACACCACCTCGTCATTTGGCTAAGACCTGATACTATTCGCTAAAGCCTGCCTCGTCATTTGGCTAAGACCTGATACTATTCGCTAAAGCCTGCCTCGTCATCCTCGCGAAGGCGGGGATCTGGTTGATGTTATTGCAAAACGTATCAAAACATACACTTAGCTAAAGTCGCGCAGTTCCAAGGGGGTTCCCGCCTTCGCGGGAATGACGGTGTTTTGCCTTAAACGAACAGTATTACGCCTTCGCGGGAATGACAAAGGTTGTGGCGTGATCTAATATGTTCCAACGAGGTTCCCGCTTTCGCGGGAATGACGTGTTGTAATAAGAATGACGTGTTGTAATAAGAATGACGAGTTGTCTTTGGGAACCAAAGGCTTTGATTACAGCTGCTTTTCAGCGTCTTCTAATTCAGTGTTTAAACGCACGGCTTCATCGGCTTTAGGCTTGCTAAAGCGAGCTAATGCAGAGTACAGAACGGGTGTTAAGAACAAGGTAAATACTACCGCAAGTCCAAGGCCACCAAATACAACCCAGCCAATTGCATTGCGCGCTTCAGCGCCAGCACCCGTTGATAAAATCAGCGGTAAACCGCCTAATATAGTCGATACCAAGGTCATCATGATTGGACGCAAGCGAACGCGACCGGCTTCAATAATTGCGTCGTTAACTTCCATGCCTTTGTCACGCAATTGGTTGGCAAATTCGACTAACAAAATGGAATTTTTTGCAAGTAAACCAATGAGCATAACCAAGCCAATTTGCGAATAAATATTGACTGTAGTGTCTGTTAAATACAGTGCGTATATCGCAGCAGCGATACCAAAAGGCACTGTAAGCATTACCACCAATGCGCTATTAAAACTTTCAAATTGAGCCGCTAAAACCAACAGCACTATTAAGAATGCTAACACGTAGGTTAGCATCACTTGCTGATTGGTTTCTTGATAGGTTTGTGCTTCGCCTAAAAAGACAAGCCCAATGCCGTTAGGTAGGTTCTCGTTTGCGAGGTCGCGCACCATGTTTACTGCTTGCTCTATGGTGACACTATCAGGTAAATCGACTTCAAGTTCAATGGCTCTTCGTTGTGCGTGGCGTTCTAGTTCTGCGGCAACCCCTTCTTCTGTGACAAAGGCAACGCTCGAGAGCGGAACGAGTGAGCCAGAGCTAGAACTCACATATAGATTCAACAGGCTAGCTGGGTCGAGTGAATTTCTTGAGTTAGCTTGCAAGATGATAGGCACGGCTTGGTCGCCCACGTTTAAGTCAACAATATCGTCGCCATTAATCGCTGCGCGCAAAGTACGGGATACGTCTTGGAAGGCAACACCAAGCTCTTCGGCCCGGCGTCTATCTATATTAACACGTAGTTGAGGTTGTGTAGGCTCGTACGATACATCTACTGTGCCAAGTTCTGGCATCGTGTCCTCAATCAATTTCGCAAAATCTAAGGACGCTTGATAGATTTCCAAGTAGTTTTCACCTGTTAAGGCCATTTCAAACCCACCACCAAAACCACGAAGATTTAAACTATTAGAACCAAATGCACGCCCAGGCGCACCAGCAACTTGCGAGAGCATTGGTCTCAACTCACCTATAATATCTTGCTGTGAGCGTTCTCGATTTTCCCAATCTACAAGCGGCACAGTGATAAATAAAATGTTCGGATCCCAGCGGCCAACGACTGTATAGATAGACTCGATTTCGCCTTGATTAACACTCGGTAATAACAGCTCTTCGGTTTTAATCGCTTGGCGATCCATAAAATTGATGCCGGTGCCGTCGGGACCGCGAGCAAATACGCGAACTAAGCCTCTGTCTTCACTGGGTAGTAGTTGGTTTTCTAATTGTCCATAAACATAATAAGCACCGCCGGCGATTGCTATACAAAGCGCCGCAACAAGCACGCTGTACTTTAAAACAAACTGCAATGAGCTTACGTAGCCATTTACGCACCGAGTGCCAATTCTACTTAATAAACCGGGCGCCTTTTGTTTGCTTAGGTCAATTGCGGGTATTTTTGCAGTCAGTGCAGGCACTAAAGAAAGGGCAACAAAAGACGAGATAATAACACCGCCTGCTAATACGCCACCAAACTCACGAAATAGTCGCCCCGCTGTCGAGGGTAAAAATGCAATAGGCACAAACACCGCGACCAATACAGCTGTAGTGGCAACGACAGCAAAAAACACTTCGCGGGTACCAATAACCGCAGCCGCTCGCGCGCCCATGCCTTGTGCACGTCTTCTTTGAATGTTTTCAGATACCACAATGGCGTCATCAACAATCAGACCTGTTGCCAATACAAGGGCTAAGAGCGTCAGGATATTAATAGAAAAACCAAAGGCCCAAAGCACTGCCAACGCGCCTACTAAAGATACTGGTATCGCAATTGCTGGAATAAGCGTCGCTCTAAACTTACCAATAAAGACGAGCAAGGTGAGGATGACTAGCCCAATGGTCAAAAATAACGAAGTGAGTACCTCATCAACTGAATTGCGGATAAACTTGGCATCGTCTGATGTGACGGTCAGTTCTAAATCTGGAAAGCGGTCGCGAAGTCCTTCGACCATTTTAAGCACTTCATCCGATATCTCAATCGTATTAGAACGCGCTTGGCGGATAACGCCTAAGCCAATTACAGGCTTGCCGTCGAGTCTTACGATACTGCGTAAATCGGCTGGGCCAAAATACACATCAGCAACATCGCCGACTTTAACATCCCCTTGAATGACGATGTCGCGCACGTCTTGCTCGCTGACCGAGGTTGCGTCTGCTCGCACAATAAGTTGTTGGTCGCTAGATTTGATGCTACCAGCGGGTACATCAAACGGGGCAGTGGCCAGAGCTGCGGCGACGTCTGAAATCGATAATTGAAAACTCGTTAAGCGCAAATTATCAACACTCACGCGCAGTACACGTTGTCTGTCGCCGTCTAAGCGAACATCAGCAACACCTGGGACATTCAAAAATAGGGGAGCTAAATCAGTTTCTACAATATCGGTGAGGGTTTCTAAATCAAACCTGTCGCTCGATACCGCTACGTTCACAACGGCTTGTGCGTCGTTATCCGCTTTTATAATGGCTAGGTTTTCGACCTCATCAGGTAATCGCCTCGAAATACGAGCCACAGATTCTCTGGTCTCGTTGGCTGCATCTTCAATATCGACGCCAGGTCTAAATTCTACGCGCACACGGCTGTTGCCTTCTTCGCTTGATGCACGTATTGTTTTGACGCCGCTTACGCGGGCAACGGCGCCTTCAAGCCTGCTGGTCACTTCGGTGTCTACAGTTTCAGGGGCAGCGCCCGGATAGTTTGCCGAGACTGTGATAATAGGGCGGTCAACATCTGGCAACTCTCGCACTTCTAAACCATAAATTGCTGCAATGCCGCCAACAACAATTAACATGTTCAATACAAGAATTAAAACAGGACGCCTAATTGATAAAGAAGGCAAGTCATCTTTAAAAAGGTTGTTATTAAACATTAGCCTGCAACCTCTTGCTCAGTTTGTTTTTTACCTATTCTCGTGCCTTCATCTATTGGGTTTTGAATGCGCAGTGCTTGTCCGTCACGTAAACCTTGAATGCCTTCAACAATTAAGGTTTGGCTGTCATTTAGATTGCCAGTGACTAAAATGCGGCCTCGCAAGCGTTGTTTAACGTCTACATCTACTCGTTTGGCTTTTAGTTCGTCTGCGAGCCATACAAATGCGCCAGTTGCTCCCCAAGACAAAGCAGCTTCCGGTATGGCAACAAAACGCTCACCACGCACCGACAAACTCACTCTAAAACTCATGCCCGGACGGTATTGGTCAATATCATTATTTAGCATGGCACGTGCACGTATTGTGCGGTCTTGTGCATTAACGCGCGAATCTAATTCGACGATTTGCCCTGTTAATGATTGTGTGCGGTCTGTCCAAGGTTGTAAATTGACGTCTGGTTTAGCCATCAAATAGGCTACGGCAAGTTCAGGCGCAACAAAATTGACAAATAAATTGCTGCGATCATCTAGCGTGGTAATTTCGGTTTGTTGATTAATTCGGTCGCCAACTTCAACATCGGTAAGGCCTACTATGCCATCAAAAGGGGCTCGTACTATTCGGTCTTCTTTGTTTTCTTTTGCTTCTTGCAATTCAACTTGGGCTAGCTTTACGGTTGTGTCGGCATCGTCTAGTTCGCGTTGCGTCACCGCTCCTCTTTTTAGGCTCGATTTAACACGTTCTAAGTTACGTTTTGCGTCGTTCAACTGAATTTGCGCACGTTCAATGGCAACGTTTTGCAGGCGGCTATCTAACTCTATTAAAATATCGCCTTTTTGCACGGCTTGCCCAGGAACAAAGTTTACCGCCGTGACTTCGTCGGCAACGCTTGGAAATAAGGTCACTGATTTTCTTGCTTGGGCTGTGCCTACGGCTTCAATAACGCTAGTCTCGTACTCAAAGCTTAAGCGTTCAACATTGACTAGTTTTGGCCTATCGCCACCCCTAAACTGGGCATTGGCTTGACTCATGATACAAAGTTGAGCAGCGATGAAAGAAACCAAGACGGCGATTGTTAAGCGCGTTTGCATGAGAAGGCGACCCTGTAAAGAATTCATTACTTTGTTAAAGATACGTAGTAAACAGGGTTTAGCACACTTTTGATCACTTTTTTGGTGTTACATTAACGAATTTTAATCTTTGAAAATACGGATGTAAGGTCTGGAACATTTTGCGAGCTTTTTCACATCAATGATAATGTGCAAAAGCTCTTTAACCTGAAGTGTATGGTGGCTACTGATTTTGCTTTTTAGCTTCAGTCACAATGTCTCTCACGTCACTAAGCAATGCTTTGGCATCATACACAATCCCTTCTTTAATCGTGTACTTAACACCGCCCATGCGCACGGCTTCATTTTCGTCGTTCAAACGATAGTGACCCGTGCCATATAAAAGCTTAAAATTTTGTAAAGGGTTATGCTCAAGCACCACAAAGTCTGCAAGTTTACCAATGGTAATAGAGCCTAAGTCTTGTTCCATCCCAAGCGCTTGCGCCCCATTTAAGGTGGCGGCTTGAATAACCTCGTAGGGTGTAAAACCTGCTTCTTGTAAGAGTTCGAGTTCTGATATGTAGCCAAAGCCATAAATTTTATAAATGTAGCCAGAGTCAGACCCAGTGGTGACGCGCCCGCCGTGGTTTTTAAAATCATTTAAAAAAGACATCCAAATACGGTAGTTTTCTTTCCAGTCAATTTCGTGCTGCGTGGTCCAATCAAACCAATACGAACCATGTGCGTAGCGACTTGGGGTAAAAAACTTCCATAGAGTTGGCAAGGTGTAATCATTGTGCCAAACCGCTTTTCGCTCACGCATAAGGTCGCGACTCGCCTGATAAATCGACATGGTTGGGTTAATAGTAAAATCAAGCTCAATTAATTCATCGCGGACTTGTTGCCATTTTTCACTACCTTGTGGGGCTGCTTGTTTCCATAAGCGGCCAGCTTCAGCAAAACGGTGTTGTTCGTTGTTGTAATTATAATCGGCAGGATAGCGCTGGATAGTTTGCGCTTCAAATAGCGCTTCGGGTAATCCATACCAGTGTTCCATTGTGGTTAAACCAAGGCGGGCTGAATCAAGCGCATTCATGCCCATCACGTTCAGTTGAGCATGATGCATCATAGTGCCCAAACCTTGCTTTTTAGCTTCGCTTAACGCCGCTTGCATAATGTCAGGCTTTGCGCCAAAAAATTTGATCCCTTTTGCGCCGTCTTTTTTGGCTTTTTTTACCCAGCTTATGGCTTGTTTAGGTGTCGAAATAGGCTTGTTGCTGCCCATTCCAAACCCTAAATAAGGAATGATGCGTGGCGCGACGATCGTATTTTTTTCACTTCTTTCTACATGATCTAAAACCCAATCTAAGCCATTAAAACTGCCCGGTTCGCGCACAGTCGTTATGCCGTGGGCTAGCCATAGCTTAAACACATATTCTGCGGGTATATTATCGGCCGACCCGCCAATATGGCCGTGCATATCAATAAAGCCCGGTAATACATAGTGTCCGCTTAAATCCATTTCGACCGTGTCGGGCCCTGCCATAGGGCGCTTGCCTTTAATTGGGACTTGCGGGTAACCCACGCTTACAATGTTGGTGATGCGCTTATTATTGACGACTATATCGACCGGACCACGCACTGGGGCGCCTTCGCCGGTGATCACATTAACGCCTCGTAATATAAGTTCTGCGTAAGGGCCTTTTCCTTCAGCTTCATCACGAGGTGGCGCTTTTTCGCCAGGGCCTGCAATGGCCATTGACGCAAACCAACACGTAAAAAAGGTAAGCGTGAATATTTTTGAGAAAGAAGATAGTACGGGGCGGCGGTTAAAGCACATAGCTTTCATTCCATTGGTGGTGTGTGTTTCCATAATAGCGAAGTACTTCAATAATACAAATTTGCTTTTTATTTGCTTCTTACTTACTTCTTACTTACTCCTTACTTAGTGATGCGCGCCCTTATATAATCCGCAAGCGTTTGGCTCACCTGAGGATGCTGCGAATCACGGTTAATTAGACAAATGTTTATTTTGCCTAGCTTGGGTAAGCGTTTGTCTTTTATGACGTCAAGATCTGCAGGTACTATCGAATGAGCAAGCGCGGTAATGCCTAAGTCATGATTAATGGCGGTCATTAGCCCAAAAAAATCGGGATTAGTGTAGGTTATTTTCCACGGTTGAGTTTGTTGCTTAAGCATATTAATAACTCGACTGCGATACACACAGCCCTCGGGCGCTAGCACTAAATGAAGCGCGTCGGCCTGTAAATTATGATTGGGAGAACCTACCCATATCAAGCGGTCTTTGCGGATCACCTCAACCTTGTTAGCACTGTCATTGCTCAACGATTGGATGTCGGAGGCTTCTGGAATAAGCGCTAAAATCAAATCAAATTGTCCGCTTTGATCACTTGATAATAAATGCTTACTTAATAGAGAAGTGACATCAAGTGAAACATCTGGGTAGCGCTTTGAAAACTCACCAATAATGCTCGGCAACAACACTGAGGCGAATTCACTCGGGATCCCTAATCGCAATCTGCCTCGCAGCGTTTCATGACTAAGCTCTCTAAATACTTCATCATTAATCGCTAACATCTGTTTAGCTTTTGCATATAGCCATTTACCATCATTGTTTATTTGATAGCTTTGCCCGACCTTGTTAAATAGTTTGCGGTTTATCTGACCTTCTAGCTTTTTGATTTGTAGGCTAATAGCAGGCTGCGAACGGCCCAATAGCTCGCCGGCTTTATTGAAGTTGCCTACATCGACAATCGTGACCAATGTACGCAATATGTCTAAGGATAGCTGCTTCATTTATGCGCCTCATGTGTTTAATTCGCCCACAATTTATGCGAGTGTAGAATTGTGATTTTTACATTAATTAATTTAATCATTGTAATGCAATACATTTAAAAAGTTAATGTAATGATTAAATCTTTTAATTTGTTTGTTGGCAGGCTGCTCCCTATACTTTGCCCCATTAATTAAACAACAGCAGGTTACACATGAACACAACCGCACTACACAGCGCTCACATTGCCGCTGGCGCAAAAATGGTCGACTTTTTTGGTTGGGATATGCCAATTAACTACGGTTCACAAATTGAAGAGCACCACAGCGTTCGCAAAGATGCAGGTATGTTTGATGTGTCACACATGACAATTGTGGATGTAACTGGCGCACAAGCAAAAGACTATTTGCGTTTTTTGCTTGCTAATGATGTTGCAAAGCTAGCTGACAAAGGCAAAGCATTGTATAGCGGTATGATCAACGAAACAGGCGGCGTGGTAGATGATCTTATTGTTTATCATTTTGACGAAACAAATTACCGCTTGGTGGTTAATTCTGCAACCAAAGAAAAAGACTTAAACTGGCTCAATAAAGTCGCCGAGGGCTTTAAGGTAAATGTGAATGAGCAAACGGCTTATGCAATGATTGCTGTGCAAGGGCCAAACGCAAAAGAAAAAGCCGCTACATTATTCAGCGCCGCGCAAAAAGAAGCCGTTGAAGGAATGAAGCCATTTTTTGGCGTGCAGGCTGAAGACTTATTTATTGCGACCACAGGTTATACCGGTGAAGCAGGTTATGAAATCATGGTGCCTAAAGCTCGCGTTATCGAGTTTTGGGATGGATTATTAGCTGCAAACGTTGCACCTTGCGGGTTGGGCGCACGCGACACCTTGCGACTTGAAGCAGGCATGAATTTATATGGCCAAGACATGGACGAAACCGTGTCTCCACTTGCCGCTAATATGGGCTGGACCATTACATGGGAACCCAGCGACAGAGATTTTATGGGACGTCAAGCCCTAGAGTCACAGCGTGCTCAGGGCACTGAAAAGTTAGTGGGTTTGGTATTTAAAGACAAAGGCGTATTGCGCGCTGGCTTAACGGTTAAGACAGCCGATGGCGAAGGCAAAATTACGTCGGGTACATTTTCGCCTACCTTAGGTCACAGCGTTGCTATGGCTAGAGTACCAGCAGGTGAGGGCGCGGCTTTTGGTAAAACTGCACAAGTTGAAATGCGTAAAAAATGGGTAGAAGTAGAAATTGTTAAGCCTAATTTTGTGCGCAATGGTAAGAGTGTGCTTTAATTATATTTTAGGCACATTTGTACATCACAAATAATAAAATCAATCAAAAATAAGGAAAACACATGAGCAATATTCCAAATGAATTACGTTATACAAGCACTCACGAGTGGGTTCGTACAGAGGGCGACGGTATATTTACCGTGGGTATAACCGAGCATGCTCAAGAATTACTTGGCGACATGGTGTTTTTAGACTTACCTGATGTGGGCGATGCCGTTACCACTGGCGATGATTGTGCTGTTGCCGAGTCGGTTAAAGCTGCGTCAGACGTTTATTCGCCGTTAACAGGTGAAGTGATTGAAGTAAACGAAGAGTTAGAAGACGCGCCAGAATTGGTTAACTCTGACGCCTTTGGTGAAGGTTGGTTATTTAAAGTTAAAGCCGAAGATCCCGAAGAAGTTAAAGGCTTGCTCGATGCCGAAGCATACGCTGGCGTAATTGAAGAAGAATAAGCTAACTCACTAACATGCGCTTAGTATGTTGGTAATTTTATTTTTCGCGTAATTTTTGCAGTAAACTATATTTGAGCTTCACCTTTTAGTGAAGCTCACTGTCGTTTTTACACCTTGTTCATTGAATAATGAAGGTGCAATAAAGATATAATAAAGGTAGTCGTCATGAATGTGAGTAATCAAATAGTCACCCCAGCATCTTTGGATGAGCTAGAAAATCAAAATGAATTTATTCGTCGTCATATTGGTCCTGGTCAGCAAGAAATAGCTGAGATGCTAGCCACCGTTGGTGCTGACTCACTTGATGATTTGATGGCGCAGACTGTGCCTGCAAGCATTCGTTCAGACGGTTTAAAAGTAGGCGAAGCAAAGCGTGAAGAAGTTGCTCTAGCCGAGCTTAAAGCGGTATCAAAGCAAAATAAAATCTTCCGCTCATATATTGGGATGGGTTACTCAAACACCTTTACGCCCAATGTGATTTTGCGCAACGTGCTTGAAAATCCAGGATGGTATACCGCTTACACGCCTTACCAGCCAGAAATTGCTCAAGGCCGTTTACAAGCTATCCTAAACTTCCAACAAGCCACTATTGATTTAACAGGCTTACCACTGGCATCGGCGTCATTATTAGACGAAGCGACCGCCGCTGCAGAGGCCATGGCCTTAGCCAAACGCGTATCTAAAAACAAAAAAGCAAACGCATTTTTTATCGCCAATGGTGTGCACCCACAAACCAAAGACGTGTTAAAAACACGTGCTGAAATGTTTGGCTTTGAACTTATTTATGGCGAAATAGAGCAAGCCGCTGATGCTGATATATTTGGGGCTTTATTACAGTACCCGACCAGCACAGGCCAGATTGTGGATATTCGCGAGACTATCGCCGCCATTCAAGCTAACAAAGGCATTGTCGCTGTTGCTACTGATTTAATGGCGCTAACCTTATTGACGCCTCCGGGTGAGTTAGGTGCCGACGTGGCATTAGGCAGTGCCCAGCGCTTTGGTGTACCCATGGGCTATGGTGGTCCTCATGCCGCATTTTTTGCGACTCGCGATGCTTACAAGCGCTCATTGCCTGGACGTATTATTGGCGTATCTAAAGACACTCGCGGTAAAACCGCTTTGCGCATGGCATTGCAAACTCGTGAGCAACATATTCGCCGCGAAAAAGCGAACTCTAATATTTGTACTGCGCAGGTGTTATTGGCCAATATGGCGAGCTTTTATGCCGTATATCACGGCCCACAGGGCTTAACAGCAATTGCTGAGCGTACACATCGCTTTGCTGACATTCTAGCAAATGGCTTAACTCAAAAAGGTGTTGAGTTAGCCCACACGCATTATTTTGATACCCTTTGCGTGAAAGTAGCTAATAAAGACGACGTGGTCAAAGCCGCTGTTAGCAAAGAAATGAACCTGCGTACAGACATAGAAGGTGCGGTTGGTATTTCATTAGACGAAACCACAACGCGCGCTGATATTGCTGATTTGTTCGACGTGATTTTGGGCGACGGCCACGGTTTAGATGTTGCAGAACTTGATGCACAAATTCTCGCAACAGGCTCAGACTCTATTCCAGCGTCACTGGCTCGTGCAAGCGACTTTTTAACGCATCCGGTGTTCAATAGCTATCATTCAGAAACTGAGATGCTTCGCTATATCAAGTCTCTCGAAAACAAAGATTTAGCTCTTAACCACTCAATGATTTCATTGGGTTCGTGCACCATGAAGCTAAATGCGACAGCCGAAATGATCCCCGTCACATGGCCAGAATTTGGTCAAATACATCCTTTTGCACCGCTTGACCAAGCGCAAGGCTACAAAAAGATGATTGACGAGTTAAGCGATTGGTTAATTGACGTGACAGGCTATGACGCCTTGTCTATGCAGCCTAACTCGGGCGCACAGGGCGAATATGCAGGTTTATTAGCGATTCGTCGCTATCACGAAAGCCGCGGAGAAGGGCACCGAAATATTTGTTTAATTCCGCAATCTGCACATGGTACAAACCCCGCGTCAGCACAAATGGTTAGCCTTAAAGTTGTGGTTGTTAATTGTGATGCAAAAGGTAACGTTGA
>CAYURD010000008.1:0-72917 GCA_964446865.1 uncultured Glaciecola sp. | reverse complement strand
ACATCAACCAGATCCCCGCCTTCGCGAGGATGACGAGGAAGTCTTAACCGATCAGCATTACGCCTTCGC
Source organism: uncultured Glaciecola sp. (assembly GCA_964446865.1). GTDB lineage: Bacteria > Pseudomonadota > Gammaproteobacteria > Enterobacterales > Alteromonadaceae > Glaciecola. Next base: position 72,848 of record CAYURD010000008.1, on the reverse strand, counting down.
GAGAATGACGGGGTTCTAGCTTAAGTTATTTAAAAAGCATCGATATGACAATAATTTACGTAGTAAGTATCACAATAAACAAACACGTTCTAAACGTGTTCAATATTTTTATAACATCCATAAAAAACAATTAAGGAAAGACCATGATAGAAGTCGGCGCAAAACTACCTGAAGCTAATTTTAGTACCATCGATAATGGTGATATGAAAAACCCTACTACCAGTGAATTATTCGCAGGTAAAAAAGTTGTACTTTTTGCCGTGCCTGGCGCATTTACGCCAACATGCTCAATGGCGCATTTACCAGGCTACGTGACGCTGGCCGATAAAATGAAATCGGCAGGTGTAGACGATATTATTTGTTTATCGGTTAACGACGCTTTTGTGATGGATGCTTGGGGTAAAGCAAGCAATGCAGAACATATCACCATGCTTGCAGATGGTAATGGCGCGTTTGCCAGGGCGATTGGCCTAGAGATGGATACCGATGGCTTTGGTGGTTTAAGAGCGCAGCGTTTTAGTATGCTAGTAGACGATGGTGTAGTGAAAACGCTTAATGTTGAAGCAGCAGGCAAATTTGAAGTGTCTGACGCCGAAACAATGATGAATGCGCTGTGAATAAGCACTAAACGCATTTGTTATTCTCAAATTTATAAAAGCTTGTTGGCTTACACCAGCAAGCTTTTTTGTTATTATTAGCTTATTAAGTTAATCCTAATCGTTTAAGGAAATCATGGCCTGGCTTGAACTAAAATTGCCACCCGTGCTCGTTTTTTTGCTAGCGGCCATCGCGATATATCTATGTTCTAACATAGGCTATCAGCTTTCGTTTTATCATCAAGCTAAGCATTTTATATTCCATAGTGTCTTTGTGATTGGCGTATTGGTGGGCATTAGCGGTGCGATATCATTTAAATTATCAAAAACAACCTTAAATCCAATTCAGATTGATAAGGCCAGCCAATTAGTTGATTCAGGCGTTTTTCGTTTTTCTCGTAACCCTATGTATTTAGGATTGCTTGTATGCTTAATTGCCCTATTTTTACGGCAAGAAGCTGTAGTAAATTTACTGTGGTTAGTGGGTTTTGTGGTCTATATGAACCAGTTTCAAATAAAACCAGAAGAACGAGCTTTGGTTGGTATTTTTGGGGAAAAATATACTCAATATCAAACTAGAGTACGAAGATGGCTATAGATAATAAAGTGTCCAACAATGTGAAGATAACCAAGCAAGATGTCGTTGTATTAGGCGCAGGCGCTGCAGGGTTATTTTGCGCTGCACAAGCAGGTAAGCGCGGTCGTAAAGTCACTCTTCTTGATCATGCTAAGCGCCCGGGCAAAAAAATCCTGATTTCAGGTGGTGGCCGTTGTAATTTTACAAACTACTACATAGAGCCTGAAAAATACCTCTGCCAAAACCCGCATTTCTGCAAATCGGCACTTAGCCAATACACGCAGTGGGACTTTATTGCTTTAGTTGAAAAATATAAGATCAAGTATCACGAAAAAACCTTAGGCCAACTTTTTTGCGACGATTCAGCAAAAGAAATCGTTGCAATGCTGATGTCAGAATGCGAAATAAACAAAGTAAATGTTAAGTTTCAGGTCGACATTACAAGTGTAGGGGCAGGAGAGAATGGCGGGTACATCGTCAACACACAAGATATAACTTATCACTGTCAAAGCCTCGTGATTGCTACCGGGGGTTTGTCGATGCCAAAATTAGGCGCCACGCCCTTTGCCTATAAAGTGGCTGAACAATTTGATTTAAACGTATTACCAACTAGAGCCGGTTTAGTGCCATTTACACTGCAACCTGATTTACTCGAAACAGTCTCAGAAATCTCTGGCATATCAAAAAACATCACAGCGTCGTGCAACAACGTGAGTTTTGATGAAGACATGCTGTTTACCCATCGCGGCTTATCGGGCCCCGCTATTTTGCAAATTTCCTCATATTGGGAGCCAGGCGACACAGTGAGCATAAATTTGCTGACGGATGCAGATTTTGAAGAAGCATTTAACGACGCTAGGCATGCACAGCCTAACATTGTACTTAAAAATTTCTTGTCACAATTATTTGCCAAACGCTTTGCCGAAAAGCTAATTGATATTATTGGTTTGCCTAATGTTCCCATCAAGCAACTCTCTATCAAACAGGTCGGTGAACTAGCAAAAGCTATTCATCAATGGGAGCTTAAACCCTCAGGCACCGAAGGTTACCGTACCGCTGAAGTCACCCTTGGTGGTATAGACACAGACCAACTTTCATCCAAAACGATGGAAGTTAAAAACAACAAAGGTTTGTTTTTTATTGGCGAAGCCGTCGATGTTACGGGTTGGCTTGGCGGCTACAATTTTCAATGGGCGTGGAGTTCGGGTTGGTTAGCGGGTCAAAATGCTTGAGTTTAGCCTCGTCTAATGCTTGTACAATATCTTTCATTTCTTCCCTTTATGATAAGCCTGCCGTGCCATTTTCAAGACACGGCAAACTGTCTAACTTAAAAGCCTTTGCACCAATCGGTAAATCACTTCTTGTAATTGCACACAAAATAAAATAAATTACACGTAAAAAGGATGTTTACTTCTATGGTATCAATAAGAAAGCTGCTCGTTACCTTGCTGGTCCTCCATACCTCGTTTGGCGTATTGGCCACTGACCCACGTCCAAACATAGTGCTGATAATTGCAGACGACCTTAATTGGAATGATATTGGCACTTATGGCCACCCAAGCATATCAACACCAAACCTAGACAGTATGGCAACAAATGGTATGCGCTTTGATGCAGCATATTTGACGGCTAGTTCTTGCAGTCCAAGTCGCGCCAGTATTTTAACGGGAAGATACCCACACAATACTGATGCAGAACAGTTGCATTGGGATTTACCTTTATCGCAGACGACCTTCTCAGAAGAATTGATGGAGGCAGGTTATTGGACCGGTGCCGCAGGCAAGTGGCATATGGGTGAAGGCATCAAGGACCGCTTTGATATGGTGCGTGAAGCATACTACGGCAACGGCTCCCTGTCGGGGTCTAGCGAGTGGAATGCCTTATTAGATTTGCGACCTAAGGAAAAGCCCTTTTTTTTGTGGTTGGCTGCATGGGATGCCCATAGGCCATGGCGTCCTGGTTTAAAGGATTTACCTCACCAGCATACGCATCAGGATGTTCAACTTCCTCCCTATTATCCTCCTACAGAGCTCTATCTAGATGATTTTGTCAATTACTATGATGAAATTAGCCGTTTTGATATGTATGTTGGTAAAGTTATAGATAAATTAGAAGAACAGGGCGTTGCAGAAAACACGCTAGTTGTTGTCATTGCAGATAATGGTAGGCCATATGCTAGAGACAAGACCACCTTGTACGACTCGGGTGTAAAAACACCTTTGATTGCTTTTTGGCCAAATGGTATTAAACAAAAAGGTCTTGCTAGTAATAGCATTGTTAGTTCAATTGATTTGTCTGCGACATTTTTGGACTTAGCTAGGGCAAACAAACCCGATACTATCGAAGGTAAGAGTTTTAAAGCGTTGTTTTCGAGCCCTCAGCAAGAATTTAGACAATATGCGTTTTCTGAAAGAAATTGGCATGACTTTGAAGATCACGGTCGTACTGTGCGCTCAAATCAGTACCGTTATATTCGCAACAATTATTATGACCTACCAGGAACACCTAGCGGCGACACTATGTATCACAAAACATGGACTGAGTTGGTTAGACTGTACAATGCAGGTATGCTCAATAAGCATCAAACAAGACCTTTTGTTGCACCTAGGCCACAAGAAGAGTTGTATGATTTACACAACGACCCTTATGAAATAAATAATTTAGCCTTAAACGAAGCCTACCAAGACATTTTAAAACGCCATAGCGATGCCTTGGATGAATGGATAATCGTAAGTGGAGATTTTATACCTAGCGTGCGTACTCCCGATGACTTTGATCGAATAACGGCTGAAAGGCTGCCACCACGCAAAAGGCCTAGGCCCATGAAAAAAGATATGTTTGGAAGCGGGAAATACTGATTATGTCTACTTTTAATAAGCGCTTGGATACACCTCGCATCACAAAACAAAATGGTTTAATTCATTTTGCACTCTTACTTTTTGTTACTCTAATCGTATTACTTTCTTATTCTGTGCCCATAAAAGCAATCGAGAAACCAACGAATAGCTACTCTGGGAACGAACTCGGTATCAAGCAGAGCTTCAACAAGGGCTGGTTATTTTATAAAGGTACGCAAGACGCTGGCGAATCAGTCGATTTGGATGATAAACATTGGCGCCAACTTTCGCTTCCTCACGACTGGGCAATCGAGGGGCCATTTGAAGACAAATACAATGCTCGTAACGGCGGTTTACCCGTTTTTGGCACAGGCTGGTATCGCAAACATTTTGTCATTTCTCCATCTGACAAACAAAAAACCATCTCGTTAACCTTTGACGGTGCTATGTACGATGCCCATGTTTATCTCAATGGAACATTTTTAGGTCACCGACCTTTCGGGTACATTGGTTTCCAGTTTGATTTAAGTCCTTATTTAGACTTTTCTGAAAAAGGCAATGTTATTGCTGTTAGACTTTCGCCTAAAAACTTTGCCACTCGTTGGTATCCTGGAGCCGGTCTATACCGCAATACATGGCTAGAAATTAATGACCCCGCCCATATCAAAAAGTGGGGTACTTATGTGACAACGCCACGTATAACTGAGCAAGAGGCTTTGGTTAACATTCAAAGCTCAGTCATAAATGGTAACAACGACGGTAACATTTTGTTGCGCACCACTATTGTCGATAAAGCAAAAAATGTCATAGCGAAAGATACCGTCAAGCTTGCACAAAATAGCAAAATTAACGAGCACATTGTTGATCAGCAGTTAGTGGTTAAACAGCCTAAGTTATGGGATATCAATTCTCCTTATCTTTACAGTGTTATTAGTGAAATATATCGAAACAATACATTGGTTGACCAATACACTACACCTCTTGGGATCCGGACACTTGAATTTAAACCCGACGATGGGTTTTGGCTAAATGGGCGAAGAGTCCAAATTCAAGGCGTTTGCTTACACCACGACAATGGACCTCTAGGCGCTGCCATTAACTCAAGAGCCGTAGAGCGTAAGTTAAGCATTATGCAAGATATGGGGGCCAATTCAGTGCGCACTTCACACAACCCTCCTTCACCAGAACTTGTCGCAAAGGCAGACGAAATGGGTGTTTTGTTGCAAGTAGAAGCCTTTGATGTGTGGAAAAAAGAAAAACGCACCGTTGTAAACGGTTACCAAGTATATTTTGATGAATGGCACGAACGAGACTTAAGTGACATGATTATTCAAAATCGGAACAACCCATCTGTAATCATGTGGAGTATTGGTAATGAGATCATGGAGCAAGGACAAAAGGGTGGAGGGGAGGTCGCTGAATCTTTAATGGCTATTGCTAGAAAAGTTGATCCTAGTCGACTCACTGCGGCAGGCTTTAATAACCCTCAAGGCGCCATTGACAATGGTTTGGCTGATGCAGTCGATATAGTAGGCTTAAACTATAAACCATTAAGCTATACTAAAAGACATCAAGATCATCCAAAGTGGCCTTTGGTCGCAAGTGAAACCTCATCAATCACTAGCACTAGAGGTGTTTATCATTTCCCAATAGAAAAATACAATACACATCCGTCTAGATATGTCACCAGCTACGATATCATTGGTCCCGTATGGGCTTACCCTCCAGATATTGAATTTGAATATTTAGCCAAAACCCCAGCGGTAATGGGAGAATATATTTGGACAGGTTTCGATTACTTAGGAGAGCCTACTCCCTATGGTGGAAGAGATCACAGCGCGGATGGATATTGGAATGCTGACTGGCCAGTTCGCAGTTCGTCTTTTGGCGCTGTCGATTTAGTTGGGTATCCAAAAGATCGATTTTATTTGTATCAAAGTCAATGGACTTTACAGCCAATGGTGCACGTATTGCCCCATTGGAATTGGGAGAATAAGATTGGCCAAACGATTCCGGTATTTGCGTATACCAACGCCGAAAAAGTTGAGTTGTTTGTGAACGGTAAATCAATGGGAATTAAAACAAAAGGTGTGGATAAAGCAACTATTCCCATCGACTTTTCTAAATGGAAAGAGCAAGGCGATAGCGATTACGCTTCACCATATCGACTGCGCTGGGACGTAAAATATCATCCCGGAGAATTAAAAGTAGTGGCCTACACGAAAGGAGTAAAGGTGGCAGAGAAAGTAATTAAAACTGCATCCACCCCTACGCAGGTTGAATTAGTTGCTGACCGCAATGAAATAGATGCCGATGGTTATGATTTGTCTTATGTAAGCGTGCTTATTAAAGACAAAGATGGCAATATCGTGCCAACAGCCGACAATTTGGTACGATTTTTTGTTGAAGGTGCAGGTGAAATTGCCGCTGTAGGCAACGGTGATTCTGCAACTCTTTCACCTTTTCAAGCCGATTACCGACGTGCGTTTAATGGTAAGGCGATGTTAATCGTGAGAAGTAAACAAGTGGACAAAGGCGTAATTAAAATAAGTGCTTACTCTGAACAGTTAAGCTCAAATACTATCCAAATTAACGTTAAACGCTCTGCAGAATAAGGATTTTTATGAAGACCATCATTATATTGTGCATAGTTGTCGCGCTGGCAGCTTGTTCTAGTGAGCCAGAAAAACCATTATATATTGACAATGGGCTTGACGATTCCTCTATCCAAAGATCTGATCGTCAACCCAATATTTTGTTTATTATCGCCGATGATCAGTCCAGAAAAACCGTCGGTGCCTATGGCAATAAACAAATCAAAACGCCTAACTTAGACTTTTTGGCACAAAAAGGGGTGAACTTTAGTCAAGCCCATAACATGGGGGCTTGGAATGGTGCGGTTTGTCAGGCTTCTAGGGCAATGCTCAATTCTGGTCGTTCATTATGGGAAGCGCATCGAATAGATAAGGTGCTTGGGAAAGATAAATATATCAATACCACTTGGGCAAAATTGCTAGAGGCGCAAGGCTACGATACCTATATGACAGGAAAGTGGCATGTGTCGGCCAATGCTGAACGAGTATTTGGGACAAGCCAACATATTCGTCCTGGCATGCCAAATGATTATTGGGACCACGCGACTATGGAAGGCTTATTTGACGCTTTTTACGCAGGCGAAACCACATATGCTTCGTTTGAAGAATTTATGCCTGTTGGGTACAACCGTCCAAAAAGTAAAAATGACAATAGTTGGTCACCAACAGACCCTGCATACGGTGGCTTTTATGAAGGAGGTAAGCATTGGAGTGAAGTGATAAAAGATGACACCCTCGACTTTATCGAACGCTCAAAAAATAGTGACAAACCGTTTTTTATGTATGTTGCGTTTAACGCACCTCATGATCCTAGGCAGGCTCCTCAGGCATATCAAGACATGTACGATGCAGAAGCACTAGAGATACCTAGTAATTGGCAAGCAGACTATGCTGATAAAATGGCAATAGGAAATGGCCCAAGCTTACGCGATGCTGCATTGGCTCCGTTTCCACGGACGCAATACGCAACCCGTGTTCACCTAAAAGAGTACTACGCCATTATTAGTCACTTAGACACACAGGTAGGGGAAATATTAAACGCGTTAAAAAACAGCACAAAGATGGAAAACACCTACATCATATATACAGCAGACCACGGCTTAGCGGTGGGAGAACGAGGCCTGTTTGGCAAGCAAACAATGTACGAAGAAAGTGTTATTGCGCCTTTCATTATCTGGGGACCTGGGATAGAAGGCGGACAAACCATCGACGCCGATATTTACCTGCAAGATGCAATGGCGACGACGCTAGAACTAGCCGGCGTAACCAAGCCAGATTATGTATTTTTTAATTCCATCATAGACTTGGCAAAAGGGAAGTCAAAAACGAGCCACTACGAGTCTATTTATGGTGCCTATATTGACAACCAAAGAATGATAAAAAAAGATGGATTTAAGTTAATCGTTTACCCAAAAGCAAATAAGGTGAAATTATTTGACTTAAACGAAGACCCACTTGAAATGAATGATCTTGCCATCAATGGTAAGCACAGCCAAACAATATCAAGACTCTTTTCGGACTTGATCGCGCTTCAAGATAAGGTTGAAGATGAACTAGATTTAAGCGCGATGTACGCGAAATTTAAAACAGATTAATCAGAAGAAGTGTTTACCTGATAATAGGGTTTACGTTTCAACATTTAATAGGCGATAGAAAGACTTATGAATCCATATATAAAAGGCGTAATCACCTTGATGGTGTCGATACTAGTAATAGCCATTCCATCTTTTGGCAATGCCAAAACGCTTAACTACATAGAAAAAAACGGCCTTCTTGTGATAGAGGCAGAGGACTTTAGTCATCAAGCAAAAGATAAGATAAGGCGTTGGTACCTTTTTGATGCGCAAACTCCACCTCATAATATGATGGATGCCGACGAGATGCATGTTCAGGGAGCTAGCGGTAAAGCGTACATCGAACTTTTACCAGATAACCGTGTAAATCATGATCATCCTCTAATTGAGGGTGAGAATTTTACTAACACGCCCGGTGAAATGGCAATCTTGTCTTACCCCGTTTATTTTAACAACCCAGGCACTTATACCATTTGGGCACGCGCATTTAGTACAGGCAAAGAAGATAACGGTGTGCATTTTGGTTTGGACGGTCAATGGCCTGAAAGTAGCAGCCGTCTGCAATTTTGCGAAGGCAAGTATGAGTGGACGTGGTCTTCTGCTCAACGTCGACCTAGTAATCATTGCGGTGAGCAACATACTCTTGAAATTTTGGTCGACAAACCTGGTATTCATACTTTGCATCTATCAATGCGGGAAGACGGTGTTGAGCTAGACAAAATAATTCTCAGTAAAGATAAAACCTTTGTCCCTTCTGGCTATGGCCCACAAAGAACGCTAAGTGTGCAAGACAAAGCGCCATCAAAAACAGAATATCTATATGTGCAAAACTTCAACTATATCATGCAGCCCAATACCGACTTTACCTTTTCTGACCCTGCTTATTTCGACGAGGATCGCTCAGCATTTGCCATTAGAGCCGATATAAAAGCTGCTCGAGAAAAATTAGTGCCAGCCAGCTTACTTTGGAAACCACAGCGAGACGGTATTTATAACCTCACACTTGTTACATTAGGTGAAATAGATGGTGAATCAAGTTATCGTATATTGCATAACGGTAAGCTTATCGGCGAATTCACAAATCCTGAAACATCTATCGATTACGATGAGAACTTCTTCACAATGAATGATGTTAACGCCAAAGAAGGTGATATCTTTGTTGTAGAATCTACCGCTGTTACCAATGGCAAAATTCCTGAAGGTGACGCAACGGCATTTTCACGTGGTCGTTGGCAGGCATTGATATTTAACAACGTAAAGAATGGCCATGCGGTCAAAGCAAATAAACCCTAAGAAACTATGGTGCAGGTTCAATAATAAGAACCTGCACATTAGGTATATTTTATACTTACCTTTTATGTCATACCTTAACGTTAGAGGCGCTTTAAGACAGCGAGCCAATCTTGGCTTTCGTTTGTATTAGGTGTGCCAATATTACGGTTATCTGCGTCCACTGTTTTTACGGTACCCGACTTGAGCGGACCACCATTTAGTGGATCAAACCAATAAACCGAATATTGTCCTTGAGCAAGACTTACGAGATTACCATCTTGAGTTTTTGGCATATAAATAAGGTAAACATCACCCTCGTTCGCCAAAACAAAGTCATCTTTGTTACTTGTTAGCTTGTTGTTTGGAACCATATCGCTTATTGGGTACTGCAATAAAAATGTAGACGCGATATTTGTCTGTTTCCACATATTGTGACGTTGACGCCAGTCTTCTGAGGTTAAATCATGATGTGGATATTTATACCCAAAGTACCATTCCACTCCAGATGCTCCAGCCATAAGCCCGCCCCATAATACTTGTTGACGAAGATGATCATGGTTCGGATCATCATTGTCTGGCACGAGACCTGCTTTTGCTGGGCCAATTTCATCCATACTAATTTGAATATCATTGCCTTTTTGAGCAGCTCGTTGGCGCCATTCATTTATTGCATTGTTGACTGTGTGTGGGTGATTTGCTTGGAATGAAAGCCCGTCCAATGCGGTTTCGCCAACTACGTCAGGCAAAGTTTCGTTTCGATCTTTATGGCTTGCATGGGTATGAACATAAACCGGGTTCTGATAGGGGTCATTTGCTTTAAAGTACTGGGCCATTGCGCGCACCTGCTCAGGTGACTGACCAGTTGGTGACCAACTTACTGGCCCATTTTCTTCGCCTAGATTCCAAATGATTGCTAAATGATGCCCAAATCGTGCAATCAGTTCTTGATAATACAAAGCGCGATGAAATCCCACATCACCATCATCTAATAAACGTTCATTTTCGGTCTCTTGGGTCACAACGTGCAAGGCTAATCCTTTACTTTGCATGTGATTAAACAACAAGTTCCACTGTTCTAGCTTGCTAACATCAAAGCGTTCACGTTCGGTATAACTGGTATATGGCCATACGTCTTTTCCGTCACCGTTGATATTCATCGTTAAAAAGTAAATTGATGTCATGCCCATGTCGGCAAGATAATTAGTTGCCCCGACAATATTTTTACCGCGACCATTAGCCCATGTAAGGTCTCCGGCTTGCCAATCTTTCGCGTGGGCGTCAAAATGGTGTAGCTTGTCTTTTTGAATGGCTTCATCGTGCAAATTTTCTAGATCACTACGGTATGTGCCATCAAATTCGTAATATGCTAAAAAGTTCTCAGGACTGTTCGCGCCATTTTTAAGCCAAACGCTGAATCCTTCTTGACCGCTATCATCCGAGTTATTGCTCGGCATAGCAGATTTAAATCCCATATACCGCCCCTTTAATGCAAGTTTGCCATGGGCTCTAAAATCCTTTCCGGTTTTGTCCGAGGGGACAACGACAAATTGTCCTGTGTCGTTTTTTATTACTTGCCGTTGACCATCTTCAATATTTCTATTTACTGCTATTTTACTGCCAGTATGCAGATAGGCTTGATAAGACCAAGTGCCAAGTAAACTTGGACTGAACCTTACTTGCCATATGTTTCCTTCGCTTGCGCCCGAATTTGCCGCGTCGCCATCGGCCGCATAAAAACCACGAACCCACACTGTTTTATCTTCATGGGTAAATTTAACCATTAAACGATAATCGGTAAATGGATTGATTTGCGCCGCTTCGTGTGTGTTTTCCCCTTCAAATGACAAGGTAAGAGTATGCCATTTTTGTAATGGCGATAGCGTCATTGCACCAGGACTAGTTTGTTCATCTTGACCTGATTGGCAAGCGGATAAAAAAATAATAAATAGCATAACTAAAGCATTTCTAAGTAGGGTGGTAAGTTTTGTAGAAATGCTACGAACTAAGGGGTTTGACATGCTTAAGCTCCATTTTGAAAGGAATTATCTTGCGACATATTTAGTATAACCTTCAGTGCTAGCAATACAAAGCGACGTCCTAAGATTTAGGCTTAGATGCTTATACCGCACTGACGACTATGAATATACGTGGCTAAACTCCCTTCTGCAACAATTGCACGTAATATATTTGAAATAGCGTGCAATAAGGTATATTATTTGTTTCGTTCTTATTAAAAATTTGTTTTTTTGGTGTTAACTAAGTTTTGTCGAGACCATCAAAATTAAGCGACGACGAATGCGGCAATCGCCCTTGAATAGCGCTATTTACTGTTTCAGCTTATACGACTATTATTGTGTTTAAATGACTTTACTAAAACGGATGTGCAGTACATGCAAGAAATAGAAAGCCAGAAAACTGGACAGTTGTCTAATCAAGAGCAAGAGCCCTCAATCTACGATTTAATACTCAGTGACTTAGCAAAAGGTGTTTGGTCAAGCGGCGATCGTTTAGTCACCACTACCTTGGCAAAGCGATATGGAACCAGTGTTAACCCAATACGAGAGGCCCTCCAAAAACTACAAGGCGAAGGCTTTGTCACAATAGCACCAAATAGTGGCGCCCGAGTCACTAAGTTTGAGTTTCATGCAATGCGGGATGTTTACGAAATATTGCAATTACTGGAGCCCTATTTAATTACGTGGTTTGTCAATGAGCATAGTCAAGAACAGCTTATTGACTTAAAGTTGGTGCTCGATGAGATGCGCAGTTTGAACCCTTCAGATTTTGTCAGATATAGAGAGTTAGACGCTATATTCCATTCATTGATGTATCGACAACACTATAATAAAAGGGCACTTGCGTTGTGGCAAAAAAATCGTCTGATGCTGCAAGCATTCCATAACAACTTAGCATTTTCATCTAAACGATTTTCGCAAAGCCTAGCAGAGCACGAGTTAATTATAAAAGGCATAGAAGAGCATGATTTGGAAAAAGTGCTCGAGGTGTTAAATAAACACATTGACAATAGCGGTGACTATTGGACATTGCATGCTAGGTAACAGGTAAGACTTATATGAAAATATCTTCGGTTAAAGCTTATGGCTTTTGGGCAGGCTTTAGAAACGTTTGTTTAATCAAAGTTGAAACGGATGCCGGCATATATGGTTGGGGAGAGTCAGGACTGTCAGGAAGAGAAAAGGCAGTTATTGGCGCTGTAGAGCATTTTGCCAACTTCCTAGTAGGGCAAGACCCCCGAAATATTGGCGCATTGTGGCAAGAAATGTATCGAGGCCAGTACTTCGAAGGTGGTAGAGTACTCGCCGCTGCCATCGCAGCAATTGATATAGCTTTGCATGATTTAGTGGCCAAAAGCTTAAACGTGCCGGTATACCAATTGCTGGGAGGCAAACAAAGGGAGCGAATTCCTCTGTTTGCGACAAGCACTATGGCAATGGGTCCTGAATTAATTGACGACGTGTTGCGCTTAAAAGAGGAAGGTTGGAACGCTATCCGTATCAATCACGGTCTAAATGGTAATCAGAACGAAAAAAACGTATTTGAGCCCAGAGAGAACATCGCATTAAACGCAAAGTGGATCCGTAAAGCTCGAGAAGCGCTCGGCGCAGAAATTACACTAGGTACAGATTATCACCACCGTTTATCAGTGCCTGAAACTAGCTCTTTTTTGCAACGAATGCCTCGCGGCACACTGGATTTCATTGAAGAGCCCATTAGAGATGAAACGCCCGGCGCATATCAAGCACTCAGGAAATTATGTGATGTGCCTTTTGCGATTGGCGAAGAATTTACAAGTAAATGGGATTTTGCACCCTATATCGAAAACAATATCGCGGATTTTGCTCGCATTGATATTTGTAACGCTGGTGGCTTTACCGAAGCAATGAAAATTGCTGGTATGTGCGAAGTACACTATATCGATATGATGCCTCACAATCCTTTAAGTCCCATATGCAGTGCCGCTTCTATCCACTTTTGCGCGGCTATCAACAACATGGCTTGGCTAGAATTATCACCCTATAGCGATGACATGACAGATTTCGATAACTACTTTACCGAGCGTCCAAAGGTTATCAATAATTGTTTTGAAGTAAGTGACAAAATTGGGTTAGGTGTTGATGTTAACGAACACCTAATACGAGATTTGGCATTTGATTTTTGGGAAGCCCCCCGTTTATACAAACGCGACGGGTCCTATACTAACTGGTGATAAATAATGTCTCAAGCAAGCAGCAACGAATCGACGGGGACTGCTACAAACGTCCAAAAAGCATCTAAGAAACGCTTTCAAATATTGGGGCTAGTGTTTATTAGCGTTGTTATTAACTATATGGATCGCACCAATATCTCTGTTGCAGCAGCTGCGTTAACTGACGAGTTATCACTTACGTCGATTCAAATGGGCTTAATTTTTTCTGCTTTTGGGTGGACATACTCTGTGATGCAAATCCCTGGCGGAGTGGTCGTCGACTTTGTGCGGGCGCGAGTACTCTATCCAATTATTTTAGTGCTTTGGTCTACGGCAACCCTAGCACAGGGCTTAGTGAGTTCCTTCATGGCACTGATAGGTTGCAGAATGGCCATCGGCGTGTTTGAAGCGCCTTCTTATCCTTGTAACAATAAAATTGTAACGAACTGGTTTCCTGAGAGCGAGCGTGCGTCTGCTATTGCAATATATACTTCCGGACAATTTATTGGGTTGGCATTTATGCTACCTCTTTTGGTTGTGATCCAAGATGCATTTGGTTGGAGAGGATTATTTATTGTTTCGGGTTTGGTGGGTTTTATATGGGCGGCTATTTGGTACATTTTTTATCGAGAACCCGATGAACATGCAGGTGTTAATGAAGCCGAATATGCTCACATTACAAGTGATGAAGCAGGCTCTAAAGAGATTCAAAAGGCAGTAAAAATAGCTGCAGAAGCAGAGCCTGTTCAACAACCTAAATTGACTTGGGCGAATTTGAAAGTGGTCTTCTCTAGTCGCAAGTTATGGGGTATTTATATTGGTCAGTATTGTATGGGGGGGACGATTATTTTCTTTTTAACTTGGTTCCCGACCTATTTGGTGGAATATCGTGGCTTAGACTTCATTAAATCAGGGTTTTTAGCTTCAATCCCGTTTATTGCTGCATTCTTTGGAGTACTGATAGCGGGTTTCATTTCTGATTTCCTAATTCGTAGAGGCGTATCTAAAGAAGTATCTAGAAAAGCTCCTATCATCACCGGTATGTTGTTTTCGATGTTCATCATTGGCGCCAACTATACTGACAATACTGCCTTAATCATCTTGTTTTTATCTCTTGCATTTTTTGGTAACGGGCTGGCTTCCATCGCGTGGATATTCGTTTCTCACTTGGCGCCCAAAAAACTCATTGGTTTGGTGGGAGGATGCATGAATGCAATTGGTAGTTTAGCTGGTGTTACCGTGCCCATTATTATCGGATTTTTAGTGACTGAAGGTGATTTCAAGCCAGCGCTAATGTTTGTGGGTTCGTTAGCACTTATCGGTTTTTGTTCTTATTTGTTTTTGGTTGGTAAGATTGAACGAGTCACGCTTGACGACGGCCAAGAAGAGCCTGCAAGGTGAGCGTCACTTTGTTTGGCGAAGTGATGCTAAGGTTAACTCCGTCACAACGCTTTCAGACGATTGGCAGTGCTTCTACACTAGACTCGAACTATGCTGGTGCTGAGGCCAATGTGGCGAGCTCTCTTGCTACATTAGGGCACGCAACTCAGTTTGTGAGTAAATTCCCCGCAAATCCAGTGGGTGATGCAGCTGTTTCCTCACTGCATAGATATGAGATTTGCACACAATATATTAAGCGCGGTGGTCATCGTTTGGGCACTTACTTTATTGAATTAGGTGCTTCTATCCGTCCGTCTAGAGTGGTTTATGATCGCAAGTATTCTGCGATCAGTGAAATCGGTGAGGATGAGTTTGATTGGGAAATGATTTTAAAAGGACAGCAGTGGTTACATTTGTCGGGAATTACCCCGGCGCTTTCGACTCAATGTGCCAAAGAGACGCTTAAAGCAGCTCAAACTGCTCAATCAATGGGCGTAAAAGTGAGCTTTGACTTGAATTACAGGAGAACACTCTGGAATGACGTTAGTCAAGCCAGAACAGTATTTAGTGATATTCTTGACAATACTGATCTCGCATTAGGCAATGCAGGTGTCGTTGCCGACGTTTTTGATGTTCACTATAAGAACCAAGCCACTGAGCGTGCTGCTAGCTATTTAAAAGAAACCTTTTCGTTGCCAATGGTAGCGTTTACCAACAGGGTCCACACTTCATCAACTAAAAATACACTTTCAGGTTTATTCTTAAAGAAAGATAAAGTGGTATCTTCAAATGCTTATGAGGTAGATATTATTGATAGGTTTGGCACCGGAGATGCTTTCGCTGCAGGCTTATTACACGCACTTTTACACTCAAAAAGTGACCAAGACTCTATAAATTTTGCTAGCGCGGCCTTTGCCCTTAAGCATACTTTGTTGGGCGATCAGCATGTTAGTAACGCAAAACAAATACAAGCTGTGGCAAACGGTGAAACGTCTGGCCATGTATTAAGATAACAGGGTGAAATCAATAATGAGTGTCTCTAAAAGTGCTCGCACTAACATTAAGCAAGCAATTTTTAACGCAAAAGTCTTGGTAATTGTTCGGCTTAAGTCACAAAGTGAGGTGAGTCCACTTATTAGCTGTGTTATTAACGCTGGAATAAAGGCTTTGGAGATCACCTCTAATACACCAGGATTTTGTGAAGAAATAGCAGCAGCAAGAAAAGCTCATCCTCACATTCTGATAGGTGCAGGCACTATATTAGAAGATTCACAAGCTAAAAAAGCCATCAGGGCAGGGGCGCAGTTTTTGGTGACGCCAAATATTAATAAATCGATTGTGGAAGTTGCTCACGACAACGACATTCCGGTGCTAATGGGGGCCTACACGCCATCAGAAATTGCAAAAGCGATAGAGTGGGAGGCTGATATTATTAAGCTTTTCCCTGCTGGTGATTTAGGGCTAGGATATTATAAAAGTATTCAGGGCCCATTTGACAATACTTCGATTGTACCCGTGGGAGGCATAGATTTACACAATATTCGCTCATGGTTTGACGCTGGCGCACCAGCTGTCGGTATAGGAAGTGATATCGCAAGTGTGATCCGTTCAAAGACAGATGAAAGTACGATAGCAAATCGCGTAAAATCTTATCTGGCAGCAATTCCAGATTGATCATAAATAATTGATATTATTAAGGTAAGGTGATGATTTCAGCTCCTATAAAACTAAGTATTTTGTCCCTTTCAACGCTTGCGATACTGGCATGTAGTGATACATCTGAAGTATCGGCAGGGTCGCAAACTCATCCTAGTATGGCATCTGAAATATGCCCAAACACAGTCAAAGAAACTAGACCTAAGTTATCTAATCTTGAGGTTAAACTTCTCAAAGAGGGGTTTAAAGGTGCCGAAGGTATAGTCTGGGTTGAATCACAACAAGTGTTGTATTTTTCAGAAATGTATAGAAATAAAGATGCCGAAGGGATTGGATGGCAAGACTCGCGAAGTGCAAATATCATTAAATTCGATCCTGAGTCAAAAGAAACACAAGTCTGGTATCCGAATAGCGGTACAAACGGTTTAGCGCTTTCGCCAGACGGTAAGAGCCTTTTTGGTGCAGCACATGATAAAAGAGAAATTGCGAGATTTGCTTTGGACTCCAAAGTCAGGAGCAGCTATGCGCACCTGTATCAGGATGGCACTCGTTTTAACTCACCAAATGATATTACTATACGCTCAGATGGTCATATCTATTTTTCAGACCCTAATTGGCAACAAGATGGCGCAAACGGGGGTAACCCGCCAC
Organism: uncultured Glaciecola sp.; assembly: GCA_964446865.1. Classification (GTDB taxonomy): domain Bacteria; phylum Pseudomonadota; class Gammaproteobacteria; order Enterobacterales; family Alteromonadaceae; genus Glaciecola. The sequence goes on along the minus strand of CAYURD010000008.1, from coordinate 55,504 downwards.
TCAACTCCTTGTTTGTGACATGGCTCAAACCTAATGGTACTGCCACTATTATAGATTCAACACTTATTCAACCTAACGGAATTTCATTATCGCCAGATGAAAAAACGCTTTACGTAACACACATTGATGGTGCCCCTGCCAATAAAGGAAGGTGGGATCGTACCGGAAAGTTGTTTGCCTACACTGTTAATGCGGATGGCTCGGTCAGCAACAAACGTGAATTTGGCCTAACCGATACCACCGCAGATGGCATGGTTGTGGATTGTGCTGGCAACTTGTATGTGACTCAACTAGGCAAGGTCGATGTATATGCTCCCGATGGTGAACGTTTGGGTTCGATAAAGGTTAAAACCAATCAGTTTCAAGCCAGTAATGTCGCGTTTGGCGGCCCCGAAAATAAAACGCTTTTTATAACAGTGGAGCAAGCTAGTGGTGATCATGCGAGCCGAGTGTATTCAATTCATTCGGTAGAACTTAACATCCCAGGATTACCGTATTGAGATTTTTACGCCATAATAATAACGTAAATCGTAGCTGTGATAATGCGCTTATTGGCAATAGCGCTCTACAAAATGTTTATGATCTGGAAATCCCTCAACGGTCTGTTTCACAGATTGTCTAAAACGGGTTAGAAACTGAAGCAACTCTTGTGAACTCATAGCATGCACTATCGGGTGATAGTGCTGAGGTATAATACCTTGTCCCAACATGACTTGTACCCAAGAATCCACCCTAAACAGTTCTCCACTAGCTTGCATTGCCTGAGCACTTTCGGCAAACAAATCGATACGGTGAGCAAGGGTATCTGGGATCTCCATATTCTTGCAATAACGCCAAAATGGTGAATCCTCTCGATTAGTAAGGTGATAATGTAAAATAATAAAATCACGAATTTTCTCTAACTCTACTTGGGTTTGTTCATTATATTCATCGACTGCTGAAGGCGTAATTTTACCAAATGGAAAAGCGCGGATAAGACGAATAATGCCACTAGATATAAGGTGGATACTGGTGGATTCTAATGGTTCGACAAATCCACTAGATAAGCCAATCGCAATGCAGTTTTTAATCCACGCTTTTCTTCGTCTACCTGTTTTAAACTTTATTAAACGCGGCTCTGTCACGCCTTCGCCTTGAACACTGTCGATTAATAATTGACGAGCTTGGTCATCATTAAGGTATTTATCGCAATAGACTAAACCGTTCCCGACGCGGTGTTGTAAGGGTATTTGCCAGCGCCAGCCAGCGCAATGGGCGATAGAACGAGTGTAGGGTACAAGTTTGTCGGTGGATGCAGTTTGCATGACATATGCACTATTGCACAATAAATGATGAGACCAATCCTCAAAGCCACTGTGTAGGGTCTCTTCTATCAATAAACCTCTAAATCCACTGCAATCAATAAAAATATCGCCCGTTATTTGCTCTCCCGATGCTAGCGTTATTGCTTGAATGGTTCCTTCTTGTGGGCACTGAAGTACCTTGACAATTTTTCCCTCTATACGATTGATACCATTTGCTTCGCTTAGTTTACGTAAATATTGTGCGTAGGCAGAGGAGTCCAAATGAAAGGCGTAATTAATATTTGATTGGTTTGGGTTTCCTTTATAAAACTTATTCGCTTTAGCAGCTTGCAGTTCGACGCAATATTCGCCAATGTCCGAATCAATACCCTCACTCTGACTTCGTAACCAAAAGTGGTGGAAATCAGCGTAAAAACTTTCTTGTCCGATACTACCAAATGAATGGAAGTACTCGTCACCAATGTCTTTCCAGTTTTCAAATGAAATTCCTAACTTAAACGTAGCAGATGTCTCTCGCATAAACTCCTGCTCATCCAGTCCTATCAAGCTATTAAAAACGTGCATTGTTGGAATAGTAGCCTCACCCACGCCAACGCTACCAATCTCTTCAGACTCGATAAGTGTAATGTCACATACTTTGGCTAATTGTTTTGACATAGCCGCGGCAGTCATCCAGCCGGCAGTTCCACCACCCACGATAACGACTCTTTGTTTATTTGGTATATTCACTCGCTACTTCTTATCTGTTAAGTTTGCGTAAAATCATTGCTTTGAGTTGTCGCGCCTTCATGTCGCTTGGTTCATCTAATAGGCCTAGTGCAGGGGCCGGTATGTGCGCTTTGGCTTTATCTTTGTCAGAAAAAATATAGTAGTTAAAAATATGCTGCCAAGCTACTTTTTCCTGCTCAGATTGGTCTCGCAAACTTAGCAGGGCATGCAGTAGTACTTCCATTCCTTGGCCCATAAATTTGGGGTTATAAGTCCACCAGTAATTTACTAGCACATTAAACTTACTCAAGGCTTCTACCTGATGCCACCACATTGTTGGGATAACAATAGCGTCACCGGCTTCTAATCGAGCTACCTGGGCTTTTTGTAAAGCCAATTCAAAGTTGGGATGCAGGCTAAGGTCGGGCTGCTTAAAGTCAACCATACTGACGATTTGGCCGCCCGGTGTTGGCGTCAGTGGCCCAGGGTATAAGTTATCAATTTGATCAGGTGGGAATAGCGTAAATTCCCGTTGACCTACCGCGCAGCAAGCTATATTAGAAAATGCATCAAAGTGACATGAAACTAGTGTTTTATTACCAATCCAGATGCTATGAAAGGGCGCATCATGTAGCACCCTATTATGCTTTAATGGTAATTGATTTTCGTCACCTAGAGATGGAAAGTGCTGGTCGATTCTGTTCGACGCAATATATAAACCGGGTGGATTAGTGTCATTTATGTGGCTTAAAATGGTATCTAAGAATGCATCAAGTTGGACACTTTTGATTTCAAAATTTAGCGCACTTAAGTCTTCGTTATAAAAAAAGCGACCGCCCACTTCAGGCTTGGCAAAATAGGCACCTGCAGACTGTCCGTTATAATGGCTTTTTAAGTATTTTACTGTGCTAGATGGACTTTGCTTACCTACCTCCACTAAAGGCCATGTCGATAATGCACCCCTTAGAATGAGAGGAGTAGTTGACTCGAGTACCTCGCTTGGTATGCCGCCGGAAAGGTCAATTTCAATTTCATCAACTAAGGACTCAGTGGGTATTGTCTTCATATTTTTGGTTTGCCTGTCTCGACAGTTTTTTTTAACTAGCCTACCGTCAAGTCATTCTGCCAGTTAACGAGTTTTTGTATATTGCTTAATGATGCGATCATCATATAAGCATGATGTAAAAAACCAGAATTTTGCAATGCTTTTAAGTTCTCGGCAGACAAATTTGCTAAGGCATCCTGACTAATAGTGTAGTTACCATGTAACTTATGCACTTGATTTTCACCTGAGGCAACTTGAAGCTCTATTGGTTCTATAAGGCCTAACTTGTCAAAATTAGAAATCATTAGATTACATTCTTCGAGTCCGTCCATCATGTAGCCTAATAGTTTGCTGATATCTTCCAAATATGGACTGTTGCCACCATGCTCTAAGAACACGGCTTGACCTTCTTTATCATTTACTTTTGGGTGAGACATATCTATGTGAATAACGGGTGCATTGGACGGGCCATTATCTGCTGATTGATTTTGGAATCCGATAAAAAATGGCCCTCTCGCTATAGCGGCAGGTGTATAGTTTGCTCGCCATTCATCGTCTTTACCTAAAAATAGATTGCGGTCTTGCATAAATCCAAGCATAGCCACAGCTTGAAAGCTACCATTTGTATCATCTTTGCGAAAGAAGATTGGATACTCTTTGTGAAGAGCCATAAATTCAAATGGAAACGAGATTACTGTGCCAATATTATCCCCGAATTTTGCACCATATTGATTGATTATTTTTGTATCTTTATGCTGGATGTTATTTAGAACTTGATGACTGGGCATAATTGGGTACTTCTTAATGGCTTGGATATAGGACCTGCCGTTCTCACACGTACACACACACACAAACAAATGAGACCGACAGTTCCTATAAAGCCAAAATTATCGGGATAATGCAAGTATTCTTGGCAATATCCCGTGGTTACTAGGTAAAACCTTTAGCTCTTTATTGGGTTTGGATTAAAATACATATCTTGCCGCGATTTGATATCTAGCGCCTAGGTCAATAATATTCCAAATTTGACGTTTTGACCTAGCATGGGTTCGCTGATCTTCGTTAGTCACGTTTATACCTTGCACTGAGATATTGAGCTGTTCACTTACATCGTAACTCACAGTAAAGTCCCATTGAGAATATGCTTCCGTGTAAGATGGGGTTCTGCCTGCCTGGGTTAAAAATTCATCTCGCCAGTTATAAGCGATTCGAGCTTGTAAACCATCTTTTTCATATATTCCGACTAAGTTTGCACTATCGCTTAGGCCCGTCAGCGCAAATTGTGAAATTGATGGCGAAGCCGTATTGTCATATTTCACGTCACCCCTAACCAAAGTGTAGTTTGCAGATAAACCAAATCCACTATCGCCAAAGAAGTGCTGCGCCGCAAACTCAGCGCCATATAAATTAGCATCTCTATTGTTGATAGGTCGTGACGTTAAAAACTGATACTGCGGATCTGAAGCGTCGGGGACAATGTCGTAAGCGGTTGCAATTTGTTCAGCAAATGCTAAGCCTGGCACGTAATCAGCCGCACCATTGGGGAAATCCTGTGGATTTGCCAATATAGCTGTCATTACAAACAAAGAGGTTTCTTCTAAGGTAATACCATTGGCATTTAGGGCATTGAGCGCCGCCTGAGCTCGCGGTCCAGAAGTAGCGTCTCGCAAATCAAACTGAGGTAGCTCTACTTGCTCGTTACCAATAAAGTTACTTACTCGCTTGTCAAAATAACCAACTGAAACGTAACTTGTATCATCAAAATAGTATTCTACCGACACATCCAAGTTAGTTGATAACAGCGGGACAAGCCCAGGGTTTGAAGAAGATGCACGTGGTGTCGAACCAATAATAGTAGGGGCGTCAGTACCAATACCCGAAACAGATGCTCTTAAATCATTATAATTAGCTCTAGCTATTGTTTGACCAAACGACACCCTTGCTTTGATTTCATCAGTTACAGACACATCAATGTCTAAGCTTGGTAAGATGTGATTATAACTATGCTCTTCCATTACACCGTCAGTTTCGCTACTGAAGATCATCGAGAAATCATTGTTATCTGTCCAAACCAAGGATACTGGAATAGCTTGAATTGACGTGGATGATACATCGGTGCTTTCATATCGAATACCAGCCAATACATTGGTTTCCATTGAGCCGATTTCAGCGTTTAGGGAATATTGCCCATAAACTGAAAAGGTATCTTCTTTTACGGTGTGATCATCATCACGTACACCGGTAATATCAAATTCCGTCGCAAACTCATAACCATAATCGGCAAGTGACCAACGGGTAATATCAACCGCATTTCCTCTAAAAGCAGTAATGCCTGTATTGCTAGTATTATAGTCTGAGAACTGGCCTAAAATATCAAACTCTTGCAATAATCCATCGGGTATTTCACCTGGGTTTGCAATACCCCAGTCACCTTGTCTAAGGGTGGAGTTTGATTGCAATTGACGCATTTCCATCGAACGTACTTCAACACCAAAATCAAACTTCCCTTCGTCAAACAAGTACTCGCCGTCTAGTTTTATTTGCGTTATCCCGGTTTCTTGTGCAGAAGAATTTATTCTTGCATAGTTTGTACCTATATCAGTCGTATCCCATACACCGTTGCAAGCGGGCAGGTTTTGCTTATCGGTGGTTCTATTTTTTACACAATCGTCAGTGGTGACCTGTATGCGTGGGAAAACGCCCGTAAAATCGTATTGCTGCGTTAAACCCACTGGAGACGCTAGACCAGCTATTATGCGACCTGCGTCTTTGACGCCGCCAAGGTTGTTGGGCGCACTTTCCATTGTTGAATCATGCACATCAAATGCTAACGAGAAGTCGTCGTTAACAACGTATTCGAGGTTTAGGCCAATCGAATCGAGAGTGTTTACTTGAGACGTGTAAATTTGAGTGGCGGTGTTATCTTTAGTGCCGCCCGGAGATTCTGCAATCAAAATACCAGTAGCGACAGGTTGGTCGGTGTCAAAAGTAATACTATCGTGACTTCTTGTTAGCCAAAAACCAGCCTGAGCTTCGGCTTCGAACAATTCATTTTTTGCATAGGTGTAATCTAGAGATGCTGTTAGGTTCTCGTTTGGTGCAAATTGAAGTGTTAATTGCGCATTTGTTCGTTCCCTTTCAAAGTCAGAGTGGTAGTAACGCAAATCATTTGGCACACCAAATAGTTGACCAACCTCAGGCGCATTAGTGATTTGACCATCTGTATAGGCAGAGCTTTGTTCTCCATTAGGGCCATCTGCGATCCCAAAACCTTGGTACCTTGTTGTACCATTTGCAGTATTGACCTGAGGATTCCACTCTTGAAAACGCCAGCCGCCTACACCTGCTCTAGAGGCTCCACTGTGACGAACTTGGTTGCTGACGCTTAGCCCAACACCCCATGTAGCATCATCATTGGTATAACTAAACAGTCCAGATATTTCTGGCGTAATATCGTCACCAGTTACATTGGTGGTATCGCTTAATGCTTTTATACCAACGCTTGCCTGTAGGCCTTCACTTTGTAATGGCTTAGCCGTAATGATGTTAATTGTTGCGCCGATACCACCGGTTGATATATTGGCTTTACCGGTTTTGTATACTTCTACGCCTCTGACACTTTCTGACGCTAGATTACCAAAATCAAACGCACGAGAAGACCCACCACCATTGCCGTAAGCTGAAGCTGCTGGCATCATTCTGCCATTTAGGGTCACCATATTTTTATCGGCACCAAATCCACGAACAGTGACGTTTTGTCCTTCTCCGTTATTTCTATCAATTGAGACACCTGTAATACGTTGAAGAGACTCCGCAAGGTTAGTATCTGGGAACTTTCCAATATCTTCAGCAGAAATAGCATCAACAACACCTATAGATTGGCGTTTGATATTCATTGATTCTTGTAAGCTTCCTCTAATCCCTCTCACTTGGATGATTTCTAAGGCATCATCGTTGTTAGTGGACGCTTCTTGAGCGATTACAGGTGTTAGGGCCGTTGTGCCTAACATTACGCTAATACTCTTGGCTAGAAGTGAGTACTGGAATTTATTTTTAGAAACCATCTACGTTACCTTATCCATTTGTTTTTGTGTTACGAGTCTGTTTTTAAATGTGAACAAATTTCACATTGCGCTCGTTCTGCACACAATATTTACTTAAATTGCACACAATTGCAAGGGGATTACGTAAGATTTAACTATATTGATGAGTTATTCAGATAATTTCTTCCTTTTTTAGACACACTTAAGCACCTTTATAAAGGTAGTATTTTGTGGAATCTTATTGAGAAGAGTGAGCAAATAAACCGAGAATTTGCTTTACTTTATTGCACCATGGCAACCACCACCGTGCTGACTAGTTGACCGCCGTTGTATATAATATTCACCGTTGCGGTGTCACCACGCTTGTCGCCAATGTGCTCTATTAATACTGATGCACTGACATCGACAAGTTGGCTCGCACTTTGGCTACTTAATTTAAATTGTGCTTTGTCTTTACCACTAATATAAATATTTTCGATAAACACGCTAGTATTACCATTGACTACCTTGGCTTCAATTTTTCCAATGCGATTTACATCTATATTAATGGTTTTTGGACTCACCAATGAAACGTTCTTTAGAGCTTCACCACTGGGTGCATCTTTGTTATATACCTCCATGTTTTTTTGACGTCCGCCACCGCGCACGGGTGACCCTGCTAGTATGTATATGCCTTCGCCAGATACGATTGTTTGGGTACCATGACGGGCGTAGTTCATGTCAGCTTTTTGTGTCCATTTTTGTGTTTTTGGGTTGTATGCTTCCACTTTTTTAAAGGCTGGTTTTTGGCGCTCACCCTCACCGCCCATGACCAAAAGTTCGCCGTTAAATACCGCAATGCCCGGAGCCGCGCGAGGCGTTGGTAAGTCATTTTTTAGGCTGCTCCACTTGTTAAGCGCAAAGTCAAAGGTATCAACCTCTTTTACCAGCGGCGCAAACACGCCGCTTTTACCACCAGATAATCGGCCTCCAGCGGCATAGAGCTTTCCATCTAAAATCGCAGCATGAAAATGATCGCGCGCATGCGGAGCATTTTCTAACACCTTCCACTTATTTTGATAAGGGTCGTACTCATCAAACCAATTTACATAACCGCCATCATGGCCAATAGTGTTACCACCTAGTAAATAAAACTTGTCTTGGAAGACGACTAAACCTGCTCCACCTCTGCGTCTAGATTCTGGAATTTCAGGCCCTTTAATCCACGCTTGAGTGGGAGGGTAGTAAAGCCAAATATGTGATTCGGGTTGTTCTTTGGGAAAATTATTACTGTTAAATGCTCCAATAACCCATACAAAACCTTTGTAAAAAGTAGCCTGAAAATGATTAAATTCTAGGGGAGCCTGACCGCCTTGTTGCCATTTGTCGGTAGCAAAATCATACATATCAAGTCGCTTTGATGATTCGCGCCCACCAAACAAGATAAACTTGTCACCCGCTTGTACAAACGAGCATTCGTGGCGCGGCACGTAGTTTTCGTTTTCAGCTAAATCTATCCAAATATCGTTTATTTGTGCTTGAGTATAGGTGCTTAAAAATACTAATACAGTCGTAACAAAAACGCTGACTAGTTTGCTTATAAGGAATGGCTTGTTCACAAAGTTTACCTCTTTTTCATACATGGGTTTATGGTTTAACCGTCAAATGGGACGAATCAAACAGCCAATGACTCGGCGCTAATCCGCTAAAATTAGTTGATATTTTGGCAATTGAATCGCCCAACAAACAGCCTAAATATATACAAGACAAGTCTTTACCAGCAAAGGCGAGTGAACTGATGTTTTGCAGTAAGCTACTTTGAACATTATCAAGATGTTCGCGGCCCATTTTATGCGCTAAATACGCCTTTTCCACCCAAGCTAGATGCGATTGATCAGCGTCTTGCAACATAAGTGTGGTTTTGCCAGTATCAGGATTAACTCTAACGATACTATTACTAATAATACTCGTTATCCATAAATACCCTTGGTTATCCATGGTTAAACCGTCTGGATAAATACCTGCGCCGTAGCGTGCTACCACTCGTCTATTTATGAGGTTGTTTTTATTGTCAATATCAAAACTCAGGGTTTCGCGGCTGAACGTTGCGTTCACATAAAGCTTTTTGCCACAAGGCGTAACATATACCTCGTTGGTGTAGCCAATATTGTCTGCAACGATACGAGGCCCGTTGTCGTCGACAAGAATGATAAACCCATCTTTTATGTCTGAGCGATAAGCTATGGCGCGAGGTGTATGGCGCGTACTAATCGTTATCCAATATCGGCCCTGATGATCTAAATAGATAAAATTACTCGGCGGCAAGGGCCGACCATTTAGTTCAATTAACCAAGGGCTTATTTGGTTCTTATCATTATGATCACGACTTATTCGGTAAATGCCGCCGTCTTTTTCGCCTAAGTGGGCAATCAAAAAGCTGCCGTCTGGATTCATGCATATACCATTTGGCTTTAAAATACCGGTACCATCTTGCGCGTGCTCAACGCTAGCCCCGCCGTAAAAAGTGCATTTTCCATGTTGATCAATTTGGCTCACGCCGCCTTTAAAATCCGAGACATATTGGTAACCTGCTTGCGTCGCAATTACGCACTCAGGGCGCACTAAATTATTACCAACAAAACGTAAATTTGATATCAAAAGATCTTTGTTGTTATAAATATCGATAGTAGTTTTCCATGATGAACGTCCTGTATTTACCATTGTGGGTCAAAAAAAGGCCTAAAACCTTATTAAACGGCCCGTTTGTGCTGATTCGTAAATGGCCTGTTCTATCTTAATATTTTGTAAATAGTCTTGCGCCTGATTTTCTAAATGTTCACCTTGGTTATAATGCGCAACAATGTGCGCAATTGTATTAAATACACAGTCGCCACCAAAATTAGAATCTTGCCACTTGTATGTTTGTTCTTGCGCAGATTCTTGTGCAAATTTACGCAAGCTAATTGCCCCTTCGCCATTTATTCTCAGTTCACCTTTGGTGCCCGCAACTTCAAATTCGCCCATAGTACGGCGAGTATTACTTGCACTATGGTCGAGTAAACGATTACCGTCAAACACCGCCTGAATGCTGTTTTGAAATTCAAACACGATTAGTCCGGCGTCTTCTCCCTTTATATGCGGATTGCAGCGACGTAATTTAGCAAATAAGTTATTTGGTTCGCCAAATAAGAATCGAAAAGTATCGACTAGATGTATAGCAGTTTCATGTACCAAAAACTTGGGCATGGTCTGAAAATACGGCTGCCTTTGCAAATATGCATCAGGTCCTTGGCCATCGCCCGGGCGCAGTTTGAATTCGACGTTAAGAACATCCCCTACGGCCTTGTCGTCAAGTAAGGATTTTATTTTTCGAAACCAAGGCATAAAACGAAAGTTTTCATGAATGATAAGCTTTATACCGGCAAGTTCAGCAATACGTGTCATTTCTTGTGCTTGCGCTAGGTTCTCACCAAAAGGTTTTTGGCATATCACGTCTATTTTTAGCTCGGCCGCTAGCTTCACCGCCGCTAAGTGAGTTTGAGGGGGAGTGATCACATCAACAATGTCGGGTCGCGTCTGCTTAAGAAGGGTTGCTAAATCGTGATGATAGTACTCAATTTTGTATGTTTCAGAAAACTCTTTCGCTTTGTCGAGATTCCGATTGTTAACCCCTACAATTGTCGCGCCTTCTACTCTTGACCATGCTTCGTAGTGAAATTGACTAAAATAGCCAGTGCCTGAGCAAACTACAGTTAATGGGTTAGGCATGTTTACACCTTCTCAATTTTGCTTATTAATTAAAAGTAAATAGCGCGTCAACATAATGTATCTTAGCCCTTATTGCGTGCAAATGGCTTTATCAAAATTTGGCGTAAACTTGTCCAAAAGCGTGCAGTGATGTTTTTGCAAACCGGAAATTGCGTCAATATAAAATAGACAATCACCAGTAAAAGTATTACTGCCACCGGACGTTCAAACATAGGTAAAAAACTACCCTCATTTAACATTAATGCGCGGCGCAAGCTCTCGTCAGCCATATTCCCTAAGACCAAGCCTATTACCATAGGCGCAATTGGAAATTTCAATTCACTTAAGAAATAAGAAGCAATGCCCACGGGTATCAAAACATACAAATTGAAAATGCTAAGGCCAAGTGCATAACCGCCTAAAATACACAAAACGCCAACTATCGGTATAAACAAAGAACTTGGTATAGTGAGTAACTTAACCACTTGCTTGGCCAATAGCATTCCATTTGCCCACATAGCAAATGAAGCAAGTACCATAATGGCAGTAACCTCTAGTAAAAAGTTAGGATGGTCTATCTCGATACTAGGCCCAGGTGTTATGCCATGTAATAGCAGTGCTCCTAGCAACATGGCTGCTGGTGGACTGCCTGGGATCCCAAGTGTTAATAAAGGAATAAGAGCGCCCCCTATGCAAGCGTTGTTGGCAGTTTCAGACGACACAATGGCGGCTTCTGAGCCCTTTCCAAACTCTTTTTGTTGCGTAGGCGTACTGGTTGATTTAGCAGTGCTATAAGATACCCAGCCTGCAATGTCTTCACCGATACCAGGTACTGAACCCACGCCAACACCTATTGTTGAAGCTCGTAAAATATGGATGCGATTACGCATTATAGTGGCAAGCTCAGGTAATATTCGGCCTAATTTGGGCGGGGTCATTGACACTTTTGACTGTGACAGCACTTTGATAACTTGTGGAATGCCAAACGCACCTATTAACACAGGGACAATTTCAAGACCCGCATCAAACTCACTCATACCACCAGTGTAGCGAGGGAAGTACTGAAGAGAATCTCGTCCTATAGTGGCTAAAAACAGCCCAATTAAGCCGGCTATCCAACCTTTAATGGCGTTTTGCGAACTGGTTAAGGTACCACTAATGACAATACCAAATAGGGCTAATAAGAAAAATTCCCACGACGTAAATTGTAAGGCCATACTTGCAATAAATGGTGAAAGCGTGACTAAAAATAATAATCCAATAATAGTACCAATAAATGATGCGGTGGTAGTTAAGCCCAGTGCGCGTCCGCCTTCGCCTTTTTGTGTAAGGGGATAACCATCAAGTGCGGTGGCTGCGGCTGCAGGCGTACCTGGAATATTAATTAAAATGGCCGGGTAGCTGCCGCCATATATTGCACCTACGTATAAACCCAGTAGCGCCAAAAGGGCAATATTTGGCCCAAAACCATAGGTAAGTGAAGTCAACAAAGCGATACCTAAAGTAGCGGTTAAGCCAGGCATAGCACCAAAAATAATGCCAATAAAGCTTGCGGCAAACACCACTAACAAATTAGTCGGATCGCTTATCAAACCAAATAAAATAGAAAAAAAGTACGAAAACTGCTCTAGCATGCTGTCCCCTGAAGAGGTACCAATTTTTTGCGATTCATTGCAATACTCTCATGCTAAATTGCCAAGACTTCATAAATTAAATAAGAAAAGAAATTACTAACACTGCCATATTCAACTGGCATGGGTACAAATAGTAAAAACGTAAAAATGAGACTTAAGAATAGCGGCATTACCAATACCACCGCTGTTTGCGTTATTGCTCGTTTGTTATTTTTATTGACAGGTGTAAACCAAATCATGCCTAGTAATATGGCTATTGTGGCACTAGCAATCAAGTCGCTGTAATAAATCACAAGCGTGTCTTGATTTACGCTCAGCCATGTTGTGTCTTCAGTTGCATTAATAAATAGCTTTATACCAATAAGGCAAAGACTTAAAAGCAAATGAATTAGCGAAATCCGAAGCAAACTTTGGTTAAATTCATAATAAAAACGGCTGGTTAAGGCGACTAAAAAAAGCACGGCGGCCAAATAAAAATCAATCGACGGCACATACACATAAACAAACACAACTAGCGACCAAATAATGTACCAGCGATTCACAACTTGTGGGTCTTGCCAATCACCTAGCCAGCTCTTTAATTGTGTAAATTGTTCAAAACCTTTTTGCCTGGTGGCCTTAAATAGTAAAATGCTACTTAACAATATTAGTAAACTAATGATAATCAACGGAAATAGTGCAGGTGACACAAACCATTGATTTTCAACACCTGCATAGCTTCCTGACATTGGAAACGTCAATGTATGAAAAAAAAGAAACAATGCGATTATTAACAGTACGATTGCCACTTTAAAGTCACTGCGAGCATCTTGAATCATACTTAGAGCGCGTGATGTTTGTTTATCTTCGCTTGTCATACTCTTTTTTTAAGTCCTATTGTCTTGTATTAACACCGATCAAGGTTTTGGAATGTCAAACTTTTCAGGAGAGTGTTTATTTGCTCCTAAGTCTTGCAATGTCCAAGCAAAAAAGGATTCTAATTGCGCAAATTCGTCGCGGGCGGCTTGGGAGTGTTTACCCGATAATTGGTAGTGGTTTTGTTTAGCCCATTTTATAACAACATCAGAACGCATGGCTTCTTCAAACGCAAGGCCAAGCTTTTCTTTAACCGCATCAGGCGCATTGTTATTAATGGCAAACCCTATTGCTTGAGACAATGGTAAATGGGTAGATAAGGCCGGAAATTTATCAAAAGCGCTAGGGATAGAGCCATAAGATGCTAAGGTAAAGCTTTTGGGATGTAGCATAGCCAAGGGTCGTAATTTACCACCTCGAATTAACTGCGCCTGTTCGGCCATTGAGGTAATAACGACATCAACTTCACCAGTAATGGCTGCGGTTTGAGATGGCGCAGAGCCCGGATAGGGCACAAAACGAAAGTCTATGCCGCTTACACGCGCCAGTTCTAATAAATACAAATGATGAATGCCGCCAGTGCCGCCAGCTCCTGCTTTGTAAGGCGTTTTGTTTTGTGTAAATTGTGCGAGCAAATCATCTAAGCTTTTAATATTCGAGTCTGCTCTAACCGAAATCACATCCGGTGAACTACCAACAATAAAAGGTGACCACACATCAAAGCGTTTGTCCCACCCACCATTAACCGCAGCTACCACATTAGAGCTTGATAAGCCCACTAGATTATACCCGTCGGCACGCTTTCTCAAAACTGCACTCATGCCTATCGACCCGGCTATACCGCCAGGTTTATTGACCACGTTAATACGCGTATCTAGTATTTTTGCCATTTCGGCCATGATCATACGGTTAACTGCATCGGTACCGCCACCGGCAGACCAAACCACGGTAGTCGTAATAGGTCGCACAGGATATGGCCTAGCAGCTTGCACTACTTGCGAAATAAGGCCGGTGATCACCAGCGATACAATACCTAAGATACTTGCTTTGAAAAATTGTGTTTTCATGTAGTTCCTTTATGTCTGTGCCTTTTAAATACCCAATAGCCCTTACTTGATCAACTTAATGACAATTGACTATAAACTGCATCGGTAATTGCTTGTGTACCCGAGCTACCGCCTAGCTCATATGGTAATAAGGTTTTACTTGCATATGCATTTTCAACTGCAGCATCAATTTTATTGGCTGCGTCTATGACATCTTGGTTGTTGTGCTCGGTTCCTAACCATCGCAGCATCATTGCCGCAGATAAAAACATAGCCGTTGGATTGGCTTTGCCTTGGCCAATGATATCAGGTGCAGTACCATGGCAAGGCTGAAACACTGCTTTATTAAGGCCAATATCAGCCGACGGTGCCATGCCCATGCCGCCCATTAAGCCTGCACCTAAATCAGATAATATATCGCCAAACATATTTTCGGTTACCATGACATCAAACTGCCATGGACGACTCACTAGTTGCAGTGCTGCAGCGTCTACATAAACATGGTTGTGGTCAATATCGGTATTTTTTGCGGCCACTTCATCAAAAATTTGACGCATGTAGTAAAAAGAACCTAACACGTTTGCTTTGTCAACACATGTTACTTTACCTTTGTATCCAGTATTTTTGCGTTGGCGCCCTAGTTTAAAGGCAAAATCGAACAATCGCTCACAACCTTTTCGGCTAATTTTTTGGGTGTCGTAGGCCGCTTCTTCGCTGCCTTGCCCCTCAATCTTAAAGTTCTCTCGACTGGCAAACAAACCTTCTGTACTTTCTCTAATTAATACAAAATCGAGATTTTGTGCTTCTTTTGATGTGAGAGGTAAGGGCAGGCCCGGCATTGTTTTTACAGGCCTAACGCCGGCAAATAAATCCATTTTTTCTCGTAGCTCTAATTGCGGTGCTATTTCACGACCATCAGGATAACGGATAGAAGGCATTCCCATGCATGCTAATAGCGTAGCGTCACTAACAAAGGCATGTTGCAAGGCCTCATCGGGTAGCGAAACACCTGTTTTTTTGTAGTGTACTGCGCCCGCTTCAAACGAGCTAAACGTGAGTGTAAATCCGCCAACTTGTTCACTGACTTTTTGTAAAAGGTCGACGCAAATGGGGGTGACTTCGTGGCCAATCCCGTCGCCGGGTAGTACTGTGATTAAAAAATCTGTTTTCACGTTTACTCAATTCCTATTTGTTTAAGGTTGACCAATCACTCTGTAACATTGGTCGGCTTATTGTTTAAGTGTGTCAGTGTCGTTACAAATGATCTAAGCCATATTCTCGAATAATATTTACCAAAGTTGCGCCGCCTTTTACGCGATGTTGACGATGAATGCGCACAGCTTCATCTGGGTTTTGCATTTTAATAGCTTCTATCACGCGTTGATGGTCGTGGGTGGAACTCACGGGTTTGTCTCGTAGCTTCAAGGTAAAAAATCGTGCTCGGTGACTTAAATCCCAAAAACTCAATACTGTTTGTTTTAGCCTGACATTGCCGCAAAAATCTAATAGTAAACGATGGAAGTCTTCGTCAGCTCTGGCCCAATCAGCTAAGGCGTTTTGGGCTAAAGCTTGTTCCATTGCAGCACCTGTCTTTTCAAGCTGCGAAACCTCACGTTGTGATAAGCCTTTTTGTGCAATGATTGATACTGCCTCGCACTCAAGGCTAGTGATAATTTGATAAACCTCGGCCATATCGTTTGCAGATAAAGGTAAAACTTGCATGCCATGACGAGGTTGCACCTCAATCAAACCTTCATTTTCAAGTTTCACCAATGCTTCTTTTAGTGGTGTGCGTGAAATTCCTAATAGTGCCGCTAACTCTTTTTCAAGAAAAAACCTTCCCGGTCTTAATTCGTTATTCAGAATTTTTTCGCGCAGCTTGCGATAGGCCTGTTGACTTAGTGATATCGATTTAACCCGAGTGATTTCCATTGCCTGCCTGTTAGTAATGCTGATTGTGTACAAGCTCTCACGACAAATTTACGCGGGGATGTTTGCACAAAATTAAGTATATTTTATGCATAATATAATGTATAAGTTAACTTATTGCTACTAGTGAAAAATTTAATATGACAAGACATGACCAAAAGTCACCGTGGTTAGGATGCATTGCCGACGATTACACCGGCGCATCCGATCTTGCTAGTTTTTTGGTTAAAAGTGGTTTTAGAACGATTCAAATAAATGGCGTCCCTAGGCCTGACCAACTTGAACGATTGGGCAACGTGGATGCAGTTGTTATTGCATTAAAGTCTAGAACGATTGCCGCTAAAAAGGCGGTTGAGTTATCACGTAAAAGTTTAGATGTACTCATTGGCATTGGCTGCAAAAAATACTACTTTAAATACTGTTCAACCTTTGACTCGACAACTAAGGGCAATATAGGCCCCGTAATAGATGCATTAAGCTCACATTTGGATTTGCCTTCAACCATTGTCTGTCCTGCATTACCGGTCAATGGCCGTACTGTATATCAAGGCCACTTATTTGTTTTTGATCAACTGTTAAGTGACAGTGCAATGAAAAATCACCCTCTAACGCCCATGCGCGAATCTTCGATTATTAGCATGTTAGAGTCGCAAGGAGCAGGCAGAGCTGGTTTATTGCCATGCAGTATCCTCGACAAAGGTGTAAAAGCTACTACTAGTGCACTTAGTAGTTTGCGTCAGCAGTATCAGTATATAGTGGTGGATAGCTTGCACGAGCAGCATTTAAAGACTATTGGGGCTAGTGTATCTGATTTTACGTTAATCACGGGTGGTTCTGGTTTAGCTATCGGCCTTGGCAGTGAGTTTACCGCCCAAGGTGGGCAACTTAGTCAAGACCAAAGTGCGGTTAAAGGAATTGCTGCGCCGGCCATTGTGATGAGTGGAAGTTGCTCAGATATGACTCAAAAGCAAGTGACCGAATATGCAAAAAATCATCCCGTTTACTCTTTAGATGTTAATAAACTAGCCAAGAGAGAGCAATCAACCCAAACCATTTGTGACTGGTTAGATGCGGTAAAACACAATTCGCCTTTGGTAACTGCTTCTGCGATGCCAGAGCAAGTTGCTCAAAACCAAACTAAGTTAGGCGCAGCGTATGTGGCTAACCTCATAGAACAAACGTTTGCTGAAGTGGCAATAAAAGCGCGTGATGATTTAGGTTTTCGAAATTTCATCGTGGCTGGTGGCGAAACATCGGGTGCGGTTGTTAATGCGCTTCATGCCGATAGCTTTTATATCGGCAGTACAATTGCACCGGGTGTGCCTATGTTACAAACTCTCAATGAACGCCCTATAAACCTTGCATTAAAGTCAGGTAATTTTGGCCAAACTGACTTTTTCATTCGTGCCGTGGACACCTTATTATGTTGCTAACAGAACAAACCGCTAAACAAAAAATTATCACCTATGCTAAGTCTATATTTGACCGAGGTCTTACCTCGGGAGCATCAGCAAATATGAGCGTGCGTATCGACAAAGGCTGGGTGATGACGCCTACTAATACTTGTTTCGGTTTTTTAGATATTGATGAGCTTTCGATCGTCGCAAGTGACGGCACTTTGTTGAGTGGTGCCCCGCCGTCAAAAGAATTTCGTTTACATCAAGCAATATATAATAAACGCCCGCAAGACACCTGCGTTATCCACTTACACTCAACGCATGCAACCGCACTATCGTGTTTACCTTGCAATGATATTTACAATTGTGTGCCAACTTACACACCATACTTGACCATGCGTTTAGGTCCAATTGCGATGGTGCCTTATTTTGCGCCTGGTAATGATGACTTAGCTGACGCAGTGGCCAACGTTGCTGACAAGCACTCCGGCATTATAATGGCAAATCACGGTCCTATAGTGTCGGCAACTGACGTAGAAAAGTGTGTTTATGGCATCGAAGAGCTGGAAGAAAGTTGCAAAATAGCGTTGATGCTAGCCAATACGTCAGCAAACCGATTAAATAAAACACAAATTCAAACGCTATTAAAGAAATTCGCTAATTAACGTAGAAATAAATAAACCAATAAGTAGATCAATATGTATATTGTTACTGTAAAATTTTTAATTCACGAGAGCTATTTGCATCAATTTATGCCTGCTATGCTCAAACAAGCTAAAGACTCTCTTGAGCTTGAACCTGCCTGTACGCATTTTGATGTAAGTGTAAGCGAAACTGATCAAAATTTGGTTTTTTTATACGAAATTTACCAAACAAAAGCGGATTTTGAGCATCATTTAACTACTTTGCATTTTTTATCGTTTTCTAAAAAAGTGGCATCCATGGTGGCTAATAAGCAAGTCGAAACCTTTGTGATGTAAAAAGGTAGGCTACACAAAGAATTCGCGAGTATTCTTCACTAACTGTTTGTTATTTTTGAGGCTGTAGCACATACCGCTTTCGCGCCTTTGCTAATCGTTAATATGGTGTAATGTCCTTACTATTTAATAAGAAAAGCCATCGACTGGAACATGCTATGAAAAAATTCCTAAGCAAGACCATGTTGCTCAGCATCTGCTTAATGACGTTTTATGCACATGCCCAGCAGCCTGAACGGGTCATCTTAAGTACTAATCAACAACTCATTAGTATAGACCCGGCTACTTTAGAAATAACATGGTCCAAAGACGATTCATTTATTTCGATTAATCAAGCTGGATTACAAATAAATGGCCAAGCCCAAAGCGCATCGAAAGTAGAGCGGATAAATCCGCACAGCGCAAAATGGGTGTTACAACCCAGCATGATTACGGTAAGAGTGAATTTTGATGAGGCGTTAGTCATCAAATTTGACGTAAATGGCAGCAAAAATATCACTCGCAATAAGCCAATTCGTTTGACTTGGTTTAATGCAGATGAAGCCGCGACAGATACTTTGATTATCCCGTTTAGCGAAGGAATGCGAATACCCACCGATAACAAAATGTGGTCACGTTATTTAACTAAGCACTACAGCGGCGCAAGCACCACGCAGAGTTTAAAAATGCCATTTTGGACACTTGCGCAAGGTAATTCGTTTGTTAGCTACTTTTTGGCAAACGCGACCAACGGTAGCTTATTTTTCCCGGATCTTGACAGTACTACTACTGCCCGTATAGACATGCACGCCTCGCGTGATTTTACCGTGCTGAATAAAAATGAGAGTTTTGAAGTGCATATATCACTTGGAGACGAGGTTTTGTCGGGGGCTAAGTATTATCGACAGTGGCGAAAACAGCAGCAACAGCAAGTAACGCTAGCAACTAAACTAAGTAGCAATCCAAATATAGAGAAACTAATTGGGGCCAGCCATGTGTATTTATTTGGTAGAAACCTCTTAGCAACGCAAGATGTAACCGATTGGTGGGGATTAAAAGACTGGTATTTTCAACACGGTCTCCTTAAGCCAACGAGTGCCGCAATTAAAGAGCTAATGCCTTTAGAAAAAGGTAAAGGTTGGCTAAATCACTATCAGAAACGTCTGCTAGTCGAGAGTATTAATGAGTCGTTAAACACTTATCATCCTGCTAGTAGCAACACATCAGAGCCGCATGATATTAAGGCGCAATTTGAGGCCGCATCAATTCGCAAAAAATGGCTTGCAGATCATGCTTCTGCGTATTTAGCACCCCAACATAGTTGGGGGCAAGGTCTATCGAGTAAGATGATTCGCATATTGCAAAGTGCGCACTTAGAAAAGCTATGGATAGGCTTAGATAATTGGATGCCTGCATTTTATCAACCCGACGTGGTGGCCCTTAGTAAAAACGCGGGATATTTGTTTGGTGTATACGATTCTTACAATACGGCAATAGTGCCCGCTTCAAACTCGAATTGGTTGACCGCCCACTTACCCAGCTCTATGCGTAAAAATTGCGCGATCGAAAATGTAGATGGCAACAAGCAAAAAGGATTTAGGGGACAAGGGTTCTATTTGAATCCACTTTGTCACAAAGAGTTTGTTAAAAACCGCATTAGTGAAGTCATCAGGTATGGTCAATTTAATAGTTACTTTTTGGACGTTGATGCTACGTCAATGGTACGAGAAGACTATAGTCAACACTCAAAAGGCACGAGTCAATCAAAAATGCTCGAAGGATTTAATGACAGAATGCTATACACCGCCAAGCAAAATGTCGTGTTAGGTTCGGAAGATGGTAACGGCCTGACTTCACAAGGCCTCGCATTTGCGCATGGATTAGAGACAGTTGGGTTTGGCTGGGAAGACCCAGACATGAAAACAAACCGCAATTCACCTTATTTTTTAGGGGCATGGTACCCCGACGCTAAGCCTGCTTTCTTTTTTAAAACAGCTAAGGTAAAAGAACCCTACAAAACGCTTTACTTTTCGCCGCAATTTAGACTCCCTTTGTATCAAGCGGTATTTCATGATGAAATTATTAACAGTCATCATTGGCATAGCGACAGTCTAAAATTTAGTGATGTACAAGTTGAGCGTGATTTAACCGCCATGTTATATAACACACCGGCAATGGTGCACTTAAGTCGAGATGACTTTGCATCAATTAACACGCCTCGTATTAAAGCGCTTAAACATTACCAAAGCGGATTTTTACCTGCACACACACATTTATGGGATAAAGCCTTAGTGGGTTTTACTTGGTTAGATAAGCAAGGCCTAATACAGCAAACACGTTTTGATGATGGCTCTGTGATTATCGCGAATTTTTCGTCGAGCGATTTTACCTTAGCTAAACATGAAGACCATACCACTAATGTAAAGGTAGAAGCGGGCTCCGTTTTGTTTATGCTAAGCGGTAAAAAGAGTTTTGTGTGGCATGCTCAGTAATGGTAAAACGACTGGGCTTGTCAAGCACTGCTAATGCCACAAAACAATGGCCCGAATTAATAGCCCTTAACATATGTTAACTATCGCCATGGTCTCGTCTATATTTACCTGGGCCAATGCCAAAGAGTTTTTTGAACATACGTGAAAATGCGGCTAAAGAGTCGTAGCCAATATTTTCAGCAACTTCTTCAACCGATTGTTTACTATCTAGCAGCAGCTTTTGTGCTTTTTGTGCTCGCCACTGAGTGACATAGTGCATAACCGAATCACCAGTTAGTTCTTTAAATCGTTGCGAATAAAGTGTTCGAGACAGGCCAGCTTCGCTTGCGAGGGATTGTAAACTCCATTTCTTTGAGGGGTCGTCATGAAAAGCTTGAAGACTTTTGCCAATTTTGTCATCAGACAGCGCAAGTAAAAAGCTCTGTTGATGCTTTTCTCGTTCGCTCCACACACGAATACTATGGATAAAAATGACTTCAGAAATACGTTTTATGATTGATTCGTTGCCAATTCGCTTGGTTTGAGTCTCGTAGCTAAGTGCGCGAAGCGCATCAGTAAACCAAGGGAATTTCATGGCTTCGTGATTGCTAATCAGAATTAAATCAGGGAGTTGGGCTACTAATGCGTGTTTAAATCGCTCGTCAAATTGAAAATGACCGCAAACCAACTGTGCTTTATCTGACTCTGTCTTGGTGGTGTTATCACCGCCATACTGAAACACGCCATCGCCTTTATAACCACTAAAATCAAGCGCAGCATCCAGCTCAACAACTTCGGTGTTCGGATTGTCCGATAAAATATGCGAAGCACCGTGAGGAATAACAATGATATCGCCAGCAGAAAGCCGTAAATAATCGCTTTTACCGTTTATTTTGACCCAGCACTGACCAGAGGTAAGCAAGTGAAAGCGAACAACACTTTGATAATTAGGCACATTAATTGCCCAAGGCGGCGAAAAGTCAGTCGTAAAATATAAACAACTATCAAACTCTAATGTATTTAGTATGTCGCTAACTGCATCCATTTATTGTGCCTACTGTGTACTGCAACTTGAAGAATAATCTAGTAAGCAGTATCGCAAATAAAACACGATAATACAGGTTATCTTATTAATTATGTACGATGGAGCAAAAAATGCGGACGTTTTGTCATACATAAGTCAAAAATATAGGCATATAGTATATTCAGTCTTAGCAAACTACTTATTGATTATGAGAACTTGCTTTGATCAAAAGTATTAATCATCAACTAAATGCTCGGCAAGATTTCAGACCAATACTGGCATCTTGTATTAAGTCGAGTTGCTTACAATTTTTATAGGAATATTTATTATGCGTTTTATAAACTCTACATTTCACGGCCTTTTAGATTATGCAGCCGCAGCTGCATTGATTGCGTTGCCACTACTGCTAAACATAGCTGAGCAGTCTCCGCTGGCGATGTACATGTCGGTTGCAGCGGGTATTGGGCTGATTGCTTATAGCCTTATCACTAATTATCACTATAGTGTAGCTAAGGTGATTAGTTTTAAAATTCACCTAATGCTCGATTTAGCCGCCGCCGTGTTTTTCTTAGCAGCGCCGCTTATTTTTGGCTTTGATTTAACCGCAAAAATTTATTATTGGGTAATGGGAGCAGGGGTGTTGTTGGTTGTACTTTTTTCAAACGTACCAGCATTGACGACCACTACGCAAAGTACTTAATTAATCAACTTGATTAGCCATGCCAAGAAGCTTTCTGGGCATGGTTAAGACCCTTCTTTTCATTTAGCGATGGTGCTATCACTTTTCACCGC
The DNA here is from genome assembly GCA_964446865.1 of uncultured Glaciecola sp. Taxonomy (GTDB): domain Bacteria; phylum Pseudomonadota; class Gammaproteobacteria; order Enterobacterales; family Alteromonadaceae; genus Glaciecola. The sequence continues at coordinate 32,574 of CAYURD010000008.1, read as the reverse complement.
GCTAGCCAATCTATACCCATGCTAATATCCAAGACAACAACTTGCCCATAAAAGAATGAAATTTGTTCACATTCAAATATCATCTTTTATAAGTAAAAATATTATATTAAATAAACTTTTCTTTAAATCCTTGAATATAATGAAGAATAAGAATTTACATACTAAAAATTAATGTTGCAGTCTTGTAAAAAATTTGCAAATTCCGCCTTAATGATTTAAATATAGAAATACTTTTTTGTATATGAATAAGATGTTTAGGTAAATGAAATTTAGAAATGTTGTAAATGTTTGTGTGTTACTTTCTTTTAGTTTGGCGGCAAAAGCAGCCCCTATCTCACTTCCAGCAGGAGTGAATTCTCAGGGGGATTTTGGTTTTAATGAACTTGAATCTTTCGTAGTTGACCTTTCTCAGAACGACTCTGTTAATTTAGGCAGTGAAGAAGTCGTAATAGCCGACGGCGTAGCCTCAGATAGTAGTACAGCAATTAATCTATTTGAAGACGACGTTAAGCTTTCATCTTCTATTAGTGCAAACGATACGTTTGTTGATTTCGAAAACGTCATCTATGACTTTTCTTTTAGCTTTGAAAATACCTTGGATTACACAGTTGATATTGACCTAGGGTTTGAGTTTGAACAAGCGTCTCTTGTCTCTGCGCAAGATGATTTAATTGATTTTGCATCAATCGATATGTTCATTTCCTTGTTTGACATGGACGATATTGAAGTCTTTTCAGCGGTAGAGTCATTCGATACCGATAGTGCTAATGGGGTAAGCCAAAACACCTCAGATACTCAAAATATAGTCGTGAGTTTAGCCCCAAATAGTGCCCAATCTTTCAATGGCTCGATAGAGCTACTGTTCTTTAGTTCCGATTTTGCTTCATTCTCAAATACGTTTTCGAGCCGTTTATTTGTTGATCAAGTTGATGTTAATCGTCCAGTAAATGCACCCAGTATTGGCGCATTATTAGCAATCTTTATGCTGACGCTTGGCTTTAGGTCTTACAAAGTCAACTAGGCACGAACATCACTTTAAAAATTACGCATCCCATCCGGAGCCAACTTTATGATAAACCGTACACTCAACAAAACGGCCATTGCAATATGTGTTGCCACTTCCGCCTTAGGCTTAAGTAGCGCCGCTGGCGCAGGCACAGTCACCATCGATCTTAATACTAAGCAGTTTATTGGTGACAGTAGTAACTTGCAAAGAGACAAATACTTTAACATTCATTCGACAGCGGGCGATCCTGGCGCGGCCAATATCGATCGTTTATATATTCGAAATGAATTAAACGCGTCTTATGGGCGTCAATTTTTTAGTCCTTTTGGGGCGATAAGAGGGCGAACTAACTATCCAACTACAGAGCAGACAATGGCTGGTGGTGCTGCTGAAATTGAACGCAGGCAGTCAGCAATTTCCTATCCTTTTTTGTCTTCGCGTACTGTGGTGACCGACCATCCTTTTAACGTAATGGGAGAAGGGAACGACCCTATTACGGGTGCTCAATATGCAGCTGATTATTTTGAATTTAACTATGCAGACGGCAAGCAGCCCAAGTTTTATGAACCAATGAATGAGCCTTTTGTGCATGCACAAGATTTTGTTGATGGGCCATTTAATGGGCCTCAAGGGCAAATTGTAAAAGAGCGCATGGCTGATTGGTTCTCTGAAATAGGCCAAGCTTTTGATGAGCGAAATATCGATACTAAAATAATCGGTTATTCATCTGCTTTCCCGTCATTTGAACTTAGAGGGTTTGATAACTTCGATAAAAACCAAAAAATGTTTATGGATAGAGCGGGCCCGTATATTGATGCTTATTCAACCCATTTATATGACGGAATAAATATTGAAGGCCAAAGTACTCAGCGCTCGGGCAGCAATGCTGAAGCAATATTAGATTTGATCGAAACGTACAGCTATGCAATTAGCAGCGACGTTTTACCACATGCCATTACAGAATACGGCGGTATTACAACTGGTTATCCTGTCGAGTATAGTGATGAAAAAAGTGCGCAAGATTTGCGTTCCATCAACCATATTTTATTTTCCTTACTGGAACGAGATGATCGTATATTAACCTCTATTCCTTTTATAACGGGTATTTCGGCATTCGCTTTTGATGAAAATTTCAATCCTTATAACCCTGCTGTTTTTAGGCCAGATCCTGAAAAAATAGTCTCTGGTAAAGTTCTTGATTACTTGCCTACTGAAAAAGCAAAGTTTTATCAGCTATGGTCTGATGTAAAAGGTTATCGAGTTAAAGTTCAAGATGATGATCCTGACGTAGCCGTCCAAGCTTTTGTTGATGGAAATAGACTGTTTGTCGCCTTGAACAATTTTGAAGAAGAAGCCAAAACTGTTGCCATTAACTTTGTCGAAAATCAAAACACGCTAGTGTCGGTTAAGAAAAAAAGTTTAGATACGCCTGTTGAAGGCGTAGCAACCTTGAGTGAAGGCTTTCTTGAACAAGCACCTTCACAAATGACCTTAAATGCGCACGAAACAGTGATATTAGAATATCAATACTCAAATGTGCTACAAACTAACCAGTCTGCCAGAATTGATACTTATTATAGCGATGTTCATTTGCAGCCAATCTCTTCTGCATCAAGTATTGATTTCACATTTACTGATGTTGAACTTGAGCAACGCAGTATTAGTTTTGCGGATGTCTACGCTGCTAATACTATTTATGACCAAAGCGTGGTAGATACAATTAATGTGCGCGAAATTCGCAGACTTACCAATACGCTCAGAAGTCTAGAGCGTTCATTTGCTCGCATTAAAGCGCGTTATCCTGATTCTTGGCAAAGTAGCCCGCAATATCGAGCGCTACTAGCGCGTGTTGGGCGCTCGGCGGCAAGCCAAAAAGCACTGCAAATGCATTACGGCGAAAACGGCTATAACGATAGCGAGGATTATGCAACATTACGCATGAGTATTGCGCGCGAACATAACCTGACTAAACAAGCTGTCGTAAGGGTAAATGGCCATGCTTTTGCGGTACCTGATGATTGGAAAGGCTATGACCAAATCACGCGAGATGAATTTTTTGGCGCAATTGATATTCCTATCCCAGCCAAATATTTAAAACAAAATAATACTGTAGCAATCGAGTTCCCTGATAGCGGCGGTCATTTAAGCTCCTTGATTTTAGAAGTAAATGCCCCGTATATAGATACTTATGTGCCAGTTGATAGCGTTAGTATTCAACATCCCGTCAGTGATATTAATCTGGATGCAGCGCATCGTTTGCGCGCAGCGGTATTGCCACTAGATGCAAGTCAGCCTTCGATAATGTGGACGTCAAGTAATCCTGCAGTAGCGCAAGTAGACGAAAATGGTGTTGTCACGCCGATGTCAGCGGGCAGCGTGGCGATTACGGCGACCAGTTATGATGGTCAGCTCAGCGATACGATGAACCTTAACGTGCAAGACAAACAGACATTGCGTAATACGATTGTGATTACCAATGCTGCAGAGTTGCAAGCGTTTGAACCACGCGACTTTATTACCTTACAACTTGATTATGTAAGTGATGAAGACAGAGATGTTGCGTTTGAATTATACAAAGATGGTGCTTTTCAGCGTATAACAAAAACTACGGTGCCAGCCGGTGCGGGTTCAACAGAACTCACCTTAACGTTTGCAGAAGATCTAAGCCCTAGTAGCAACTATCGTATTATTTCTGGTCTACGCGCGGTCGGAGGTAATTTCACGACGACCGTTGACGGCCATGTACTTAATAACGTTGAGGTCCTTACGCCATTTGTCCCGCCAATTGCCGATCCTAACAATTTGATGGGTGCTAATGCAGGTTTTGAATTTAGAGATTTACGTGATTTTGAAGCCGGCGGCGACGGTGACTTTACGGTAGAAAGAGTAGATTCCCGTGAAGCTGGTCAAAGCTCTTATGCTGCAGTTGTTCGCACGCCCGCTGATAGCCGAAACACAGTGTTATTTAGCGCGCCGAATTTACTGGGTGACGATTTAATACTGGCAGAAAAAACCATCAAGGTAACGTTCTGGGCAAAACTGGTAGAAGACAACTTTACTGGAAACGGTGATTTCAGAGGTGGGCAACTAGTCTTCCAGAAGTTTTCTGGTGGTTACGAGGCTACACCGTTTGGCCCTGCTTTTTGGGGCTTGCATAAGTCAGAAATAGGTCAGTGGAAGCAGTTTGAAAAAGTGTTTACGGGCGTCACTTTATCCCCGTTTGACCACCGTTTGTCTATATTTTTCCGTGACCAAGGTTTAGTGTGGCATGTAGACGATGTTGTCATTGAAGATTTAACTGTATATGACGACAATCTGCTTGGTAACATCAACACTGATTTTGAAGATGGCGTTTTAGCACCATTTGACCCGCACTTTAACAACAATGACGGCGTACAACTTAACGTGAGCCCTGAAGCGGCTAATAATAGCGGCTTTGGTTTACATGTTACCGGAGATGGTTCAAGTAGCGCAGGTATTAACTTGTCGCCTGCTTTTGTTCCTACTTTGTTTGGTGAAGGCGGTAACCGTCGGTTTAGAATTGAAGTCGATATAAAATCAAATGTTGATCGAAATATGTCAGGCTTTATTCGCTTGCTACATGCCGAAAATTTTGATGGAAGCGGTCAAAAGTGGTGGCAAGTGCGCAATCAAGAGTGGACAACGCTTTCAGTTGAAGTACCCGAGCAATCATGGCCGGTTAATGATGACGGTTCTATTCGACCCGGGTTTATGGGAGTCTTTAGTTTTTCTGGCGAGCCAATTGATTATTATTTGGATAATCTACGCGTAACAGAAATTGTTGACTAGAAACCAAAGTGTTATTTTTTTAAAGGATAGACATGTTTAGTAAAGCACTAGCATTATTTTTAATATCAATAACACTGCTCTTTTTTCCTGCAGAAAACTCAGATGCGCATAATAACGATGCGTCTTCTGAGTTTTGGGCCCATCGTCATGGAAACAAACTGGACATCGCTTATGGCAGCGAAGACAGGCAAAAACTTGATGTCTATTATCATGGTATATGGAAAGGCCCTAACGAGTACTTTACTCGCACTAAAACGCAACGACCTACGTTTATTTATATTCATGGCGGTGCATGGATGGGGGGCTCTAAAGAATCAGTGCAGTGGGCCCTCATGCCATTTATACAACGGGGCTGGAACGCTGTTAATATTGAATACAGATCGGGAGAGGGCACTGCGCCGCAGGCCGCTGATGATGTGCTACTTGCGCTTAAGTGGGTGGTAGAAAACGCAAAGGACTATTCGATAGACCTTTCTAATTTGGTGATCTCCGGTGACTCAGCGGGCGGCCATCTTGCATTATTGTCTGGGCTTGTAAATACATCGGCGCCGATGCACAAGGCCTATGTCGGTAATAAACTCAAGATAAAAGCAATCGTAAACTGGTTTGGAATAAGCGACATTAAATCGCAGGAAGCGTTTATTCGTCAAAAAGACAAGGATGCATGGAACTTTGTGACGCGCTGGGCTAATAATAATGAACAATTACTAGCAAAATTGTATAGCGAGTATTCACCTATTCATTATGTCACGCATTCATCTGCACCTGTCATCAGCATTCATGGAACGGCTGATCAAGTTGTGCCAATGAGCCAGTCTGAAAAATTACACAAAAAATTAGATAAATACGGTGTCGTTAATAAGCTGGTTGTGCTTAAAGATGGTCGCCATTTAGGCTTTACAGATGAGCAGTTTCAAACCATTTATCAAGAAATATTTAGCTTTGTTAATGATAAGGTTGACCCCTTAATAAAGGACAAATGACTGATATGTTGAGTATTAATAGACCCATGGGCGTATTTTTATTGTTTGTATTGTGCACAACAATAACAATGAATGCTAAAGCTGAAGACAACAAATTTGAAGCCAATTATGAGTCTCTTATTAAGCACGACGAGGCGCCGCAATGGCTACAAGATGCCAAACTAGGCATATATTTTCATTGGGGAGTGTACACGGTTCCGGCATTTGAAACTGAGCATTATATTCGAGAAATGCACAAACCCGACAGCAAAGTTGGCCAGCACCATTTACAGACTTATGGTGAGCCAGACAAATTTCCTTACCACGATTTTATTCCTAAATTTACGGCAGAAAAATTTGATCCGCAGGCTTGGGCGCAACTTGTGGCTGATGCTGGCGCAAAGTTTAGTGGCCCGGTGACTGAACATCATGATGGTTTTGCCATGTGGGACAGTGACATAACGCCTTGGAATGCCGCTAAAATGGGCCCCAAGCGTGATGTATTAGGTGAGTATAGCGCCGCCATTAAAGAACATGATTTAAAACTGATAACGACATTTCATATTGGCCGACACATAGCAGGTCACATCCCACGAATAGACGGTTATCCTTCAAACACAGACGATCCGGTCCTGAAACAGCTTTACTACTCAAAAATGAGTGACGAAGAAATAATGGACGTTTGGATGGCAAAAGTTGATGAAGTTGTTAAGCGCTATCATCCCGATATTTTATGGTTTGATTCGTGGTTGCATACCCTGCCTAAAGATAAAAAATACGAAATGATCGCCAACTACATTAACGCGTCGATTGCACGTGGACAAGAACCCGTTATTTCGTTTAAACAAGAAGATTTAAGTAAAGACATCGGCATTGTTGATATTGAAAAAGGGCGTATGCGTGACTTACAAGAACGGCCTTGGCTAACCGACGACACCATCACTTGGGGCTGGAGTTACATAAGTCGCTCAAGAGCCAAACCTTTTAAGTTGGTGCTGCATTCGTTTGTCGATACAGTTAGCAAAAATGGTATTCTTTTGCTAAATATATCCCCTCGTTCAGACGGTACTATCCCAGAAGACCAAGTCGCGAGTTTAAAGCGTCTTGGCGCATGGTTAGACGTATATGGCGACGCTATTTATGCAACAAGACCTTGGAATACCTATGGAAGTGGGCCTGGCGACAAAGAACTAAAATCAAACGTGCATGGCGGCGTAAAAGGTGCTAATTACAATTGGCAAGATATTCGTTTTACTCGTAAAAATAATACTGTTTATGTTTTACAGCTTGGTAAGGCACCGCAGGATTCAAAACATGTAATATCCGCATTTTTAGATGAGCCAAGTAAAGTTATTTCAGTCAAATCTTTGGTTAATAAAGAAGACTTGTTGTGGGAAATTACCGAACAAGGCTTAGAAATAACAGTACCGACTATTCAGCCCGATGACTTAGTTAATGTTTATGAGGTTACGTTAGCAAACACCGCAAGTAAATAAGGTGTACGAGTTTGGATAAAGCCTAATGAACAATATTGCTGCAAGAGGTTATATTAATGAACGCAACAAATAATCAAGTTAATGAGGTCAAACAAACCATTGACGACCTTATACAAACGGCAACAACCTATGATGTTGATGCGCTTGAACGCATCTATCATGACGATATGAAAGTGATCATGGTAGATCCTCAAGACCAAGTTCATCATCTTGATAAAGTCGCTTTTAAGAGTATGTTTGCCGCTAAGCGAGACGCGGGTGACCCGCCTATGAACACTTGGGTCAAGTATCATCATATTGAACAAAAGGATGCGAGTGCAAACGTTGTATTGTCTAGGCGTAATAACCTAAACGGCCAAGACATGTCTCTCTTCTTGAGTATTGATTTGTGCTTTGAAGATGGCCGGTGGCAGGTGCTGCGAGAAGTCATTTCACTACGCCCTTTATAATTTCGTATATTAGAGCGAACGGCCTACAAAGCTATGCACAGAGCATGACAAGTACTCTTTTGGAACAACAATATTTGATGAAGCATAAAATGAAGAAGTATCTTACTAATATTGCGCAAGCGAATGCGCTTGTCTTTGGTGCGTTATTTTGTTTGAGTGCTTGTACGCCAGCAAAACAACAACAAGCTTCATCCCCAGATACAAAAAGCGTCGCATCGACGGTCGATGAGCTGCCAAATACTGCCACTAATACCTATAAAGAAGATTGGGAAGATTTGGCACGAGTCAATCATATCCCTGACTGGTTTCAAGACGCTAAACTTGGCATTTATGCGCATTGGGGGCCAACTTCGACGGCTAATATAGGGTTAAAATACCCTGCAGGTTGGTATGGCCTCGACATGTACATGGACACATTGTATGACTGGAAAACGGGTGAACAACTGCTTTTTGGTGACAAACAGTTACCTAAACCGTCTTATGTATATGAGCATCACAAATCTACCCACGGCGACCTTAAAGAACACGGGTATAAAGATATCATTGAACAGTTTTCACCGACTAAATTTGATGCCAAAGAGTGGGCAAGTCTATTTAAGCGGTCGGGGGCTAAATTTGCTGGACCAGTGGCTATTCATCACGACAATTTTGCGATGTGGGACAGCGAAGTCACGCGTTGGAATGTAAAAGACTTTACTGGCATCGACATTACCGGTGAATTAAAATCTGAAATTGAAGCGCAAGATATGAAGTTTCTTACCTCATTTCATCATGCGTTTACTTGGGTATATTTTGCAAATGCCTATAACTTTGATGCCACCGCCGGCACCGCAGATTTATATACTGAACAGCATGCGTTGACCGATTTTAAACCAAGCAAACTGTTTCATGATAGGTGGTTTGCCAAATTAAAAGAGGTGATAGATAAGTACCAGCCAGACGTAATTTGGTTTGATTGGTGGGTAGAAGAGCTAGACGAAGAATATCGCAAAAAGTTTGTGGCTTATTACTATAATCAAGCCCAAAAATGGGGCAAAGAAGTGGTGATTAACTACAAAAACGCCTCATTCCCTGAATCGGTTGGTGTACTGGATTATGAAAGGGGGCGTCCGAATAAACAAAAAGACCAGTTTTGGATGACAGATACTTCGCCCGGGGCTTGGTTTTACTATGAAAACGCTAAATTTGCAGAGCCAAATGACATTGTTGACATTCTTATCGACATTGTCTCCAAAAACGGATTAATGCTGCTGAACGTACCGCCTAATCCAGACGGTTCGATTCCGCCAGAAATGCAAAATTTGCTGGTAAAAATGGGCGATTGGTTAGCCGTTAATGGTGAAGGTGTTTATGGTACGAGACCCTGGACAGTCTTCGGCGAAGGTCCTACCCGCATTCGATTTGGTGGACACAAAATCGAAAAACAAAAGATAAGGTACACTGATAAGGACATTCGTTTTACAAAAAAAGGAGACGAAACTCTCTTTGCATTTGTAATGGCGCCGCCGACGAACGATATTACCATCCGCTCCCTCGGTAGTTATTTTACGGCATTGACATCTAATATAAAAAGTATTGAGTTGTTGGGCAGCGCAGAAGCGTTAAGCTGGGCGATGAGCCCTGAAGGTTTGATCATCGACAAACCAGCCACAATGCCTAACAACATAGCACTCACTTTTAAAATTTCTTTATATGAAGAAGCTGAAGTGGGCATTGGTGGCGAAGATCCAGGCGAAGCGCTTTAATGGCTGGGCACTTGGACGTATTCAATCTTACTAACACAATTACACTATGTGGCGGTGCTTAATGTTTGAGCCGTCGTATCAATCGTGACAGTAATGAAAAACGTAACATAGAGCATATATAAATGATAAAAAATCTGATTTTGTTGACCAGCATACTAACATTTAGCATGGGTGTATTAAGTGATGGGCATCGCTTATCTACCAATGATAATCATCGTTTAATTATACTTGCTGATATGGGTAACGAGCCTGACGAAGTGCAGCAAATGATTCATATGATAACTTATTCGAATGAGTTTGATATTGAAGGTTTAATTGCTGTTACGGGAAAATACCTTCGTCCGGGTTCACCCCATGGCGACTACCATCAGATTACTCATCCAGAGCTTTTTATTGACATCATTGATAGCTACGCAAAAGATTTAGACAACTTAAAACAACATGCCTCGGGGTGGCCAGAGCCTGAAGATTTAAAGAAACTTGTGGTTGCTGGTCAAAAAGGCTACGGCGTAGATGATGTTAAAGAGGGTAATTCAAGTGCTGGTTCCAAATTGATTATTGATGCGGTCACAAAAGACGATCCCCGACCCATTTGGATAGTTGTCAATGCAGGCTCAAATACTCTAGCGCAAGCACTTTTTGATTACAGAAATAGCCACAGTAAGGAAGAAGTAAAACACTTTGTGTCTAAACTACGCGTTTTTGAAAATGGAGCCCAAGATAATGCGGGTGCTTGGATCACGAATCAATTCCCACGAATCCATTGGATTAGAAGTAACTATCAAACTTATGCTTATGGCGGGCCCGGTGGTACCGATGGCGATATGAACGTCAACCTTGGCCCAAATTACTGGCGTCCCTACGAAACAAGTACGCGTGGCCAATTAAAATGGCTACAAGAGCACGTCATGAATGATCACGGTGCCTTGGGCGATATGTATCCGGTAAGGCGTTCTGATAATTGGGCAAAGGATCTTATTGGTTTTATGGAAGGTGGCGGTACTATTCCGTGGATGGGATTAGTAAATAAAGGATTATTTGATATTAATCAGCCCTCGTGGGGCGGTTGGGGTGGACGCTTTAGCCAACAAAAAGTATCTGACTTTTGGTCAAGACATACCGATATTAAGATAGACGAGCAAAAATCAGCGCCATTTTATACTTACCGAGAAGTCAGTGATCATTGGGTCGACCCGCAAGACGGAAAAATATATAACAACGACTATGTTCCTATTTGGCGTTGGCGAGAAGCGATGTACAACGACAAAATTGCACGCATGGATTGGAGCGTAAAATCGTTTGATGATGCAAATCATAACCCTATTGCCGCTTTTAACGGGGACACATCAAATAGCATAATAGAGCTCGTTGCAAGCGCAGGAGAACGCATTGAACTGGATGCCTCTATGTCTAGCGATCCTGACGGCGATGATTTACGTTTTACTTGGTGGATTTACCAAGAAGCGGGGACCTACCCTGGCCAAGTAATCATTGGCGATAGCACTGCCTCCAAAACACACATAAGCATACCCACTGGCGCTAAAGGAAAGCAAATACACCTAATCTTGGAGCTGCGAGACAACAGTGACATTGTTGAACTTTTTGATTACCGAAGAATTGTGATTAACGTTGACAATACGCCAGCAAAACACAGCCCAATACAAATATATTAGTGGACTCTTTTTATCAAAGTATAACGCAGTATATCGCCCATTAGTACCTGATTTGTCTCACTTTTTACACTATTAAGTTTTATGGTGTACATCGTATTTTCTTTGAGTTCGGGCAGTAATATGTGCACGCTTTTTTGGTCATCCGAAACAGTCAATTCGCTTGCCTTTATGTCTGTTAAGTCGATTTTTTTAGAGCCATAAGCGCCATGATATAAATAACCATGCGACTCAATATCCACCTTGAGTGTTTCCTCATTAATGGCCTTGTTAAATTGAAGCATAAATCCCTGCTTTGTTTGCGACACTTTATTTACCAGAAACAAACTCTCTTTGTTCCAAGTAATTTTTCGTATCCCTTCGCCTCCAGCCCAGCCTAGGTGTGTTTTGCCAATCCAAAGCTGGCCTTTTTTATCAAAGCTCATTCGATGATTGCCAATGCCTAAAGAAGGCGTGTCTAAAAACGGGATCAAGGTACCTTGAGAAAACCCATCGACCTTATCTTCTAAGAATCTAATTAAACGATGTTGATTCATGTCACCAATCAGTAGCTCATTTTCAGGTAAGCCAAATTTGTTGGCAGCAACTGTCGAAATGATTTGCGTAGGAGAATTTGCAAGTTCAGCTTGAGGAAACCATGCCGACGCTGGCGTACGCAGTGCATCTAACTCATCAGCCGACATATCTACCGGGTTTTTATCCCAGCCATCTTGCCATACAAGCGATGCAGGGTGTCCATAAAACTCGCCTTTATTGACTTGATAAAGCGGACTAGTGCCAAGCCAATCGCCTTGGTTGTCGGTGACCCATAGTCTATCTTGTTTATCTACAAAAATGCCATCAGGAGAGCGGAATCCGAGTGCAAATGGAGTTGTTTGGCCGCTTGGAGAAACTTGCATTACCCATCCTCGGTAATTCACTTTTGAAAACATGCGTCCTGCTTTAAACTTAGTATCGGTTTTCCACTGTTCATTACGCCAATTGGTCATCGCCTCTCTGGATAAGCCAAGTGTATTAAAGTCTCCACGTATGTGTTCATAAATACCGGCATAATTAGAAGCCACATTAAGAGAAAAGTATAAGTTTCCTTTGCTATCTTGTACGGGGCCAAAAGCAAATTCGTGATAATTTCCCGACATGCCAAATTGGTCTGATAGCGTTTGATACTCATCGGCTATGCCGTCGTTGTCGGTATCGATTAGCTTGGTTAATTCTGGTTTTTGCATGGTAATAAGGCTACCATCGCTGGCTTCAAGTAAGCCCAATGGTTCGTGCAAGCCTTTTGCAAAAACGGTCCATTTTTTTGTTTTTGTGTCATATATAGCAACTTCGCCGCGATGAAATGCGCCAGCAATATTACCGTTCTTTAAAACAACAAGGCCACCTAACTGAGGGTCAATTGTCTTTGGAATCGGAACGTTCTCAATGACATAGTAACGCTCCCAGTTCACCTCGGCGTTTGCAGTAAAGCTTGCGACTAAAAACAACACAAACACGAAATTGAGCATCCACTTATTCATTGTTACCCTCTTGCTGATTGTTTGCAGTATTCTTTTTAGCGCTAAATTGATATTCGATGGAAAACATTTGCGCTTGCGAAGGCGACAACAGCAGCTTATATTCAGTGACACGCCCCTTATTGGGTATGATGTTTAGGTCATATGCTGATTGTTTTGAGATGTCGTTATTTTGCGATAAATCTAACCAAATATCTTCGCTTGTTTTATGTAGGCCACTAATTGAAAAATGCCTGTTAAAACCAAAGCCTTCGCTGTAATTTGCAGGTGTATACCATTCTTTTATATGAACATCTGCATAATTGTACTTAAAAACAGGTAAGTCCTTGCTGAGTGAATAACCTTTAAATTCAGCGTTTGTATTCTCTGCAAAAGACCACAATTGAGCAGTGCTTTCACTATGCACTATATATTGCCTTAACGTGTCTTTATTCTTTTCGCCGTTTAAAAATGACTGCGGACTTTTAAACACGTAACGTAAACGCGCGCTGGTCGCATCCCAACTTAAGCCCACATCCCAAGAAAACATAATGGCAATCGCCGCTGGGCTCGCAAAAGGCATATAAGTTCGTTTGTAATATGGGTATTGCTTAGGAGGGGCTTTAAACACAAATTTTTGTTTGTTGCGAGCGGCCGACAATACAGGAGGCTTTGCTTGTTGAATGTAGTCAAAAATATCGCTTAATACACTATCGCTTAAGTGTGACATTGCTGGCATTTGAATGCTGTCGGCACGTTTTTTACCAGGATTTTTAGTCCACTGTAAAAATGCGTCTAGACTGTCGGGTGAATAGAGCTTTTTTAGTTCAACAACAGAAGGCCCCACTTGATTTTTGTTTAAGGCGTGACAAGCCTGACAATTACTTACAAAGGCTTGTTTAGCTTTTACCATGTCGGTTTTTGTTTTGTTGTTTTGCTGACTTGATGCAGAGAAGGCAGCCGAACTGATAAGCATAGAAAACAGCAACATGACAACATGCGAATATGTCGTAAATTTGTGTAATCGCGGATGAAGTGCGTCAGTCATCTTATCGTTGTCCTTTGTTTTTCAATGTTTATCACCTGCCATTACCCACTTACTCTTTTTCCACACTAAGACTTACAACTCTTTAATAGATATGTTTCGAAAGTCGACCGGATGTCCTTCGCTTTGTAGGCCAATAAAGCCTCGTGTTAGCGCTTGTCCTGGCGACCATTTATTTTTATCTATCCCTTTAATCGTGCCAGTAAACCCAATTTTAGGGTCGGTATATTCAAGTACAAGCTGACCGTTAATATACTGCGATACCTTTTTGTTATTCACAATCAATTCCGCGCTAACCCATTGGTCGCCGTAGTAGGTGTCTGAGTCAGAATAAATACAGTGTGGCTTTGCAACCGTATTGTTTAATGAAACATCGGTACCTGGCGTGCAAACATTGCCTGTGGTGCGTGATTGACCGGGAGTAATGCCTGCTAAAAGCTGCATCTCTACTGACAATGGCCAGTTTTGCTCTATTGGCATAGATTGAGGGGATTGAGAATGAAACATAATGCCACTGTTTAAAAGCGCATGATTAGGCGCTCCGGGGTAAAACTCTCCTCTAAAGCGATACTCGAGTTTTAAATGAAAATTTTCAAAGGCTTGATTGAAGTATAGGTGTGAGAATCGGTCACTAAATTGACCTTGATACTGGGTGTAATCGACCCGAATTGCCCCTTCGTGCACACTAAAAGTCGCGTCGGGATCTTTTCCTGCCGCAAATCCGTAGGTTTTTTCAGTCCATTGATTTAAGTCTTTACCATTAAATAAGGAGGTAAATTGGCTCAAATGCGACGGGTCTTCAGCTTGAAGTACGATGCTTACCGGCGCCAATCCCTCAACATGCGCAGTAACCCTTATTTCGCCTTTCTCGCCGTTACTTCGAACAATCCCCAGTGCCTTACCCATATGCGTGTTGATGCTTGAGTTAGTCGCTATTTGCACGTTGTTTTCCCAACCATTATCTACGGCCACCAAATTAGCCGCGCCACTTACTGTAAATTCCACATCTTTTGAGTCTAAAACGACGGTATTCCCGTTTTTGTCAATAATTTTTGCATGTATGTGAGCAAGGTCATAAGTATCGGCGCTAAGGGTAAGTTTATCAGGGTGGAGCGCAATTTTGGCCGCTTCGCCGTGAGTATTTAGCGCATATTCAGCGACTTTTTTCCCTTGATTGTAGCCTACTACTTTTAGCTCGCCTTGCGCGAAGGGCAATTGCCAAAATAGAATGCCGTTTTGTGCATCACTGAGCGTTTGTTTACCTAATGATTTATCGTTAATAAATAATTCTGTTTGCTCAGTATTGGCGTATACATGCACAGTAACATCTTCATTTTTACTGTAGTTCCATGTATCTGATACCCCATACCATTCCCACTTACGCAACCACTGCATTTGCTTAATTGGGTGCGCTCGTTCGGTAAACGTCCAACCTTTATCTTTATCAAATTGATATTCAGAATCTTTTGCAGCAATCGTTGCCATATAAACTTTGGGCTTTTCGACCCAGAGTGTTTCAAATAAGTGACCTCTAGGTGTCTTATTTCCAGCAAAGTCGAAAAATGATATTTCTAGTCCTTTGCGAGGCCACGGACCGGCTTCACCTTTGTAAGCAAAGCCCGTCCAAACAAAAATACCAGGCACAAATTCTCTTTCTTTAACCGCGTTCCACTCAGCCCATGTGCCCCAGTTTTCAGAACCAATAATAGGTTTATTAGGGTAGGTTTTATGCGCAGTATCATATTCTTGAGCGCGGTAGTTAAATCCAACAACATCCAAGGCGTCGGTATAGCCTGATACAAAACCCACTGATGGTATAACTAAACCTGCGGTAACAGGTCGAGATGTATCGATTGATTTTACAATCTTAGTCAGATAGTGAGCAGTTCTGCTAAGATTATCAGGGCCTTCGCCTTTTACCTTCTTATAATTCTCTAGTACGCGCTTAGGTTCGTAAATAGGCGGTTTGGCCCCATAATAATCAGCTTTTTCTTCGTCAAACATTTGTGATTGAGAATAGTAGGGATACGTCCATTCCACTTCGTTGCCTATGCTCCACATGATGACCGAAGGATGATTAAAATCACGCTTTATTAAATCTCTTAAGTCACGCTCAGCCCATTTCGCAAAATGCTCGGTATACGAAGAGATAGCATCACCGCTTCCGGCATTGTCACTCAAAAATACAACGCTTTTCTTTTTTGCTTGTAACCAATCGTCAAAGGTTTCTGCCATGACTAAAAAGCCCATTTCGTCGGCTAATTCAAGAAGCTGAGGGGAGTGTGGATTGTGTGACAGGCGAATGGCGTTAACGCCAATAGATTGGAGCTTTTTAAGTCTATACCGCCATGCCGCTTTTGTCGCAGCAGCGCCAAGTGCACCTACATCGTGGTGTAAATTTACGCCTTTGATTTTAGTTTGCTTGCCATTAAGAAAGAAGCCTTTATCTGCAGTAAAAGCAATACTTCGAATGCCAAAAGTCTGCTCGTAAGTATCGAGCGTTTGCATGTTGCCGTCGTCATTTTGTCTGCTCAAGCTAATATGCGCGGTATATAGATGAGGCTTATCTAATTGCCATAGTGCTGGTCGTTCAATTTTAATGTTCGTTAAAATAGTGGGGGTGCTAGTCGATTGACTATCAATACGCTTAGTGCCACTGGCGACAAGTTCACCCTTGGCATTTTTTATCTCGCTTATAAGCTGCAAGTTTTGTTGATTAGCAGGAGTTGATAAATTAAGCGTAGTATTAAGCGCAAGTTCCGCACTTTTAGAGCTTACTTTATGACTTGTTATTTGCACACCCCAATGCGTAATGTGCTGTTTGTTGACGCTCACCAAGCGCACATCACGATAAATTCCCGACCCTGTATACCAACGTGAATCGTTATATGCAGTGCGGTCTACTTTAATGCTTATTTGGTTTTCACCTTCAACCATGTATTCATTTAGGTCTACTTTAAAGCTGGTATAACCGTTAGGTCTTTCGCCAGCAAAACTGCCGTTAATCCATATACTCGAATTGTTGTAAATCCCATCAAATTCGAGCCATAGAGTGCGTTGGAAATCAGATTTTTTTATGTCAAAGGTCTTTCGATACCAGCCAATTCCACCTTGTTTAAACCCGGTGCTCGACGCCGTGTTTTCCTGAGTATAGGGAAGGGCAACAGACCAATCGTGCGGAACATCTATGGTTTCCCATTGCTGCTGTTTTGATACCTCGTCAAATAGAAATGCACCTCGTGTGTCGGCCAAGCGAAACTGCCAGTTTTTATTAAAGTCGACTTGAGTGCGGTTTAATGTTGAATTCTCGGCTGCGCTTGTTGAAGCTTTTTCGCTTAACTTATTGTGCCCATCGCTGTTGGCTTGACAAGCAATCAAGGTAACTGTGCATATAAAGGACAATGCAATGGTTTGGAACCGAGATTTGAAGAGGCGCATAAAGAATCCTTAGCGGTTAAATGACAGTGTTAACTCGATTAATATTTATATATAAAAGATATAATTTATATATTCATTTAAAATAGTTGTTTAACATAACAAACTTGAGGGGAAAAATTAACAATTAATAACTACTATCCAATTCGTATCGAGATTTAAAACGATAATTTTCTGTATTTTAGGTCTATCTAACAAAGTTAAAAGGAAATATTGTTTGTAAATCATATTTATCATATATAAATTAGGTGTGTTAAGGATTGAATATGTGCATAATGAAAAAAAAGAAGGCAACCGAGGTTGATTCAAGGCTTCAAACGGTGATGCACATTAACGGTCGTCAATGTTATTAAAGGGGGTAACATGAAGTTTGCTTTGTTGGGTTTATTAATAAGCATATGTTTTAGTGTAAATGCACAAAACGGGTGGACGCCTTTACTAGATACAGACCTATCGAATTGGGATACTTATATTAGCTTCAAGCACAAAGATGGCTATGATGGTTCTCCACCTAAAGATGCGCTTGGCAATCTTATTGAACCGATTGGCCTGAATACCCAAAACGAACAATTAAACGTGTTTAGCACAACAGAAATTGATGATGAAGTTGTAGTGAGGGTTAGTGGTGAATACTATGGTGCTCTCACGACCAAAGAGACATATCAAAACTATCGTCTAAAGCTTAAATTTAGATGGGGCGAGCTTAAATGGGAGCCCAGACTGCACAAGCTTAAAGATAGCGGTATTTTATATCATGCAATTGGTGAACATGGTAAAGAGCATTTTCGGTCTTGGATGATCTCGCAAGAGTTTCAAATAATGCAAGGACATATAGGTGATTATTGGAATCAAGTGACAACAGCAATAGATATCAAAGCTTATTTACCAGAATATATCATGAACCCAGTTGCTGACGAAAATCAGCCATTTTTACCGGTAGGAAAAGGCGAAAAAACTAAAGGTTTTGTACTGC
Source organism: uncultured Glaciecola sp. (assembly GCA_964446865.1). GTDB lineage: Bacteria > Pseudomonadota > Gammaproteobacteria > Enterobacterales > Alteromonadaceae > Glaciecola. Next base: position 14,487 of record CAYURD010000008.1, on the reverse strand, counting down.
GCAAAGATAACCATGAAAATCCCCATGGGCAATGGAACGAGCTAGAGCTCGTCACCTTTAATGGTAAGAGTTTGCACATTGTGAATGGTCATGTGGTGATGGTATTGCAAAATTCTCGCAATGTTATAGATGGTGTTTCGAAACCGCTAATTGCAGGAAAAATTCAACTGCAAAGCGAAGCTGCCGAATTGTTTTATAAAGATATTTATATTAAAAAAATTGAAGCCTTGCCACCCGAGTTTGTTAGGTTTTTTGAGCCGATTAAATAATCATATTCGCTTATTCATTACTTACCGAAGATGGCGCGCCTCTTGTATTTTCTAAAAGAGACGCTGCCAACAATCTCCACTCGTTTACGACAAACTTAGCAAGGTACTTAACTCACCATTTTGCAAAGCAAGATGGAAATCATCACTGCCGCCTATGTGTTGGTCATCAATAAACACTTGTGGGACAGTTTTTCGGCCACTGCGAGTTTTCATTTCTTTCTCTAAGGTCTTGTTAAAAGTGATGTCATACTCAGTAAAACTCAAGCCCAGCTTGTGTAGAGTGGATTTGGTTTTTTTGCAGTATGGGCAATAGCTTTTACTATATATTTCTATTTTTGACATTTTACTCTCCAATATGTGCTGTCAGCTCTAGGGTCAATTGATCCGAATTGCACTTAATTTACCCAGCTCACAGTTTAATATGAGGGTGTTTTCTGTATTCAACAAGATTCTAAAGTCTTCAATTGCTACATCGATCGTCTATATTCTGTCTATTTCTGGTGAAAGCGATTATGCTTCTTAGGCACGATTAAAAATAGGCAGCCCAATACTGATGGAAATTCTTAGTGATATTCTTAGATCATTGCGTGTAAGCGGCAGTGTATATTTTTGTGAGCACGTAGAGCCGCCTTGGACAAAAGAGTTTATCCAAAAAGAAACGGCCGGTTTTCACTTGGTAAGACGCGGCGCGTGCTGGGTAAAAATAGGTGAAAAAATTGAGCAACTTTTTACCGGAGACCTCATTTTTTTAGGTCCGCGTGTTGATCATATTTTAAGCAGCGAACCTCCATCAGGTAAAATGAAAATTAGCGGTGATTCCACTTTATTACTATGTGCAGATTGCTCATTTGAGCATGATGAATTATCGCCTTTAAATGACATTTTTGGACAAACAACAATAGTACGAGAAGATGAAATTAGTCGACACACTTGGTTAAAAAGTACTATTGACCAGCTCAGCTCTGAATACATGTCTCAAGATCCAGGTAACGAAATTATTGTCAATAAACTTACCGAAGTCGTTTTAGTAGAGCTTATTCGTATTAATTTTGGTCGCCAACAACAGCACTCTTTTTTGCAGGCCTTGAAAGACAAACGAATCAAAAAGGCCTTAGATTGCATGCATAGCTCACCACAAACCCATTGGACTATCGAAACCCTAGCATCAACAATTGGCATGTCGCGCGCGGCATTTGCAAAACGATTTACCGCTTTGGTGGGTCAGACCGTTTTTGTTTACCTATCCAATTTACGGATCCAAAAAGCAAAAGAGCTCATTGCTTCTACCAGTATGACAATTGATGATATTGCCCAGCGGGTAGGCTACGAATCAGAGCGTGCATTTACTAAGACATTCTCAAAGTACATGAACGTCACACCTAAACAATTTCGTAAAAATCAAAATTGACGAGCATAAGATAGGTTTAAAAAGTCGACACCTGGATTTTTACTGTTAAGACCACCATTACTGTAGTGCATATATCGTAACGACACTGAGTGCGCTAAGTCGTCGCCAAAATCAACCGTAAGACCTAGTCTGTCTTCAAACTGATAATGTGAACCAATGTCTTTACCTGCAAAGCGTGTATCGTGGACTAACGAGACACCTATACCAAACTCCCATTTTAGTGGGTACTTATCGTAGATATAATGAAAGGTTTGACTAACGACAGGCGATACCGCAAACACAAAGTTTGTTTCGTGTTGGTTGTCCTCACCGTACTCCCAAAAATTAACACTGACTTCCCAATAAATGTCTAAAGAATCAAAATAAGGGACGTCTTCCCACTCGTAAATATAAGGACGGTAAGCGAGTCTGACGCCTGTAATATCGTCGGCACCCACTAGCAAATCAACGGCAACAGCGCTAGTTGCAGAACCTTTGCTGTCTGCCAGACTGGTGCTGATAGTACTAACTTGTAAGACGATTAAGGCAAAAAGGGTATAAATAGTTTTAAGCATAGTTTTCTCATTAATATTCTGTCATTGATGAGATAAAAATGAGTCTAAATATGTGTTTACCAATGATTAAAAGTATCTAATATTTACATCGATCGTATTTAAATGTGTTTCTTGTAACTAAGTCAGCAAGTGAAGTAGGGAAAGTTAGATTGGCTATAGATTTTATTCATTTTGGATATTGTCGTGTTGCTGAGATTAAGCAAATGTGTGCAAAGCCGATTTTATCAGCTAATCTCTCTTTCATTTTCTCTCGACTAGGTTCACACTAGTATCATAAAAACATACAGTTATTGTGAAATGTTTGGCCCTTAAGGCCTTGTCACATTTTTATTTATTCTGTTTTAAAAAGGGAACGTTCGATGAAGAATATTATGCTTGGGTGCTTGTTTAGCTTATTGATGTTTAGCGTGACTGACGCAAAAGCAAACAATGATCACAGCCAACATACGTTAATGGGCTCGCATGGAATGGCACTTATTTATCATAAGGATGTGGGTCTGCTTGCTAGTCATATGCCTTTATATTATTCACCGCACGATCATCAAATAATATATAAGGTTGAGGTAGATAAGTTAGATGATGTTTTGGCGATGACGAAAAAAGGTCTCGTCACAATATTGCCGAAAAATTTTGATTTACAAAAACTAATTGATGGAACGCAATTTAGTATCCAAAGTGATTTTTACCAAGGGCATTTTGAACGTGGCGGCAAGTTAACACATACAAGTAATATCACCTTTACGAAACTCGTATTAAGTAAACCTCTAGAGCCCAAATTTAGCAGTGATGACAATATTTTTTATGTGCAATCGCTGAATGAGAAAACAGCATTACTAGTCCATAAAATACAAGCTAAACCTTCGTTTGATGCGATTGCTTTTGTTGCTAATGATGCAGTTAAAGACTTATCGCTAAAAACCTGTGAACAAACAACTACAAGTGAGCAAAAAAAGCTTGTTGAGCAACTAGCTGAGTGTGGTATCCCACCAACTGCCTATCTTGAAACAAAGGACTTTATGTAATGAGGCGCTTATCGTTAGTTATGTTAATGATGGCGACTAGCGTCCTGATGCAAGCTAAAGCATTCAGCGCAAATTTTGAGGCAAGTGCTGCAAACAACAAGGTTACTTTAGACACAAAAGTGTGGTTTAGTGGTGTTGCTGACTGTAGTCAAAATGTTGCGCCTCCTATTGAGGTGTTTGAACAAGACGAAAGTACCTTTGTGTTGCGCCAAAACAAATGCACACATTACGAAGCACCTTTTATGTATTTGCTTTTGGGTGAGCACAGTTCAATTTTAATCGACACTGGTGCAAGCCAAGAACAATCAGAATTTCCCATTGCACAAACGATTGCGGCGCTTGTAAAAAAGCATCTTGATCAAAAAGAGTCATCTGCAAAAGCACACAAATTATGGGTTGCTCATTCACATAGCCATGGTGACCACATTGCTGGCGACCAACAATTTACCGAGTTGTCGATACCTGATTTACAAGTAATGGTGGTGCCAGCCAACAATTTACAGGCAGTAAAAACGACCTTTACGATTAATCAGTGGCCCTCACAGTTAGTGCAGCTAGATTTAGGTGGCCGACTACTTGATATTATTCCATCCCCTGGCCATCAGTCAGAGGCAATTACCTTTTATGATCATCAGACAAAATGGTTATTAACAGGTGACACTTTTTACCCAGGTAGGCTCTATATTAGAGAATGGAAAACTTTTAAAGACACAATTAAACGTTTGGTGACATTTACTCGCAATAATCCCGTGTCGGCAATTTTAGGTGCACATATAGAGATGTCGGCCGTACCTAGCGTAGAATATGAAGTGGGCAGCACATATCAACCCAATGAAATGCCGTTGGCCTTAACCACAAAAGATTTGGAGGAGCTCAACAGCTTGCTTACTGAATTGGGTGATACACCAAAAAAGGTCACCCGCGACAAATTTGTCGTTTATCCGGTTAAATAAGAAATTTCACCTAATTTTGTGGCATCATGTCAATAGGATAGAAAAACACTACACAAATATACGGAATTTATTAGATGTCTAAAAAGCTTACCCCAATTATATTATTATCGGCTGTTTTTGCTTGTTTTAGTTTGCAAACTCACGCTGCACAAAGTGATACACAAAAACGCTTGTTACAAGCAGTAACGCAAGATTCGGACGAAAAGTCAGCATCGTCTGACACAAGCACAGATGATGCTAACACCGATAAAGCCGCCACCGGCACAGACGAAGAAGCCGAAGAAGATGCACCCGAAACGCTAGAAGAAGTCGTTGACGGGATGGAGCATTTTCCTGGGATTTTTGATTTGTATAGAGACACCGACTCAGGTGCGCTTCATATGTCAATTAAAAAGTCACAGATAGATAAAGAGTTCTTGTACTTTGCCACTATCAAAAATGGCGTATTAGAGGCATGGTCGCGCAGAGGCTCACCTATTGCGCAAGACGTGATAGAAGTTCGTCGTTATTTTGATCGCATCGATTTTATCAAGAAAAATACAAATTACGTAATTGACCCCGACAGTCCACTTGCAAATGGCGGTATGGCCAATATCACCGACGCAGTGCTAGCTAGCGCCGATATTGTGGCGACTTCACAAGACGAGAGTGCAGTCTTGATTAGTGCTGATGGACTATTTCAAACCGAAGCGCTAGCAAGAGTGACCTACGGTATGGACCCTGAGCGTCCACCGCATAAACAATTCAATATAGGCCGTTTGTCAGAAGACAAAGTCAAATATACTCATATAGGCGTTTATCCTGAAAACCTAAATGTGCTTGCAGACTTTGTGTACGAAAATGCTAATCCTCAGGTATTTGGTAGCCCCAGAGTTGCCGATGCGCGAGCAACTACCATTAGCGTGCAACATAGCTTTGTAAAAATGCCTGAGAATGACTTTGTGCCGCGTTTAGACGACCATCGAGTGGGCTTTTTTCGGGCGCAAGCGACCGATCTAAATAGCTATGAAATAACGCCATATCGTGATTACATCAATCGTTTTCATTTAGTTAAAAAAGACCCAAACGCAGCCTTATCAGAGCCCGTTGAGCCCATCGTTTGGTGGATAGAAAATACCACCCCAATTGAATACCGCGAACGCCTCAAAGAAGGCGTACTTGCTTGGAATAGTTCTTTTGAGAAGGCTGGTTTTAAAAATGCCATTGTCGTGAAACAACAACCTGACGATGTTGATTGGAATGCTGAAGATATTCGTTATAACGTGATCCGCTTTTCAAACACGCCTAATGCGGGTTCGGCATTTGGGCCTAATTATGTGAATCCTCGCACTGGCCAGATACTTGGCGGCGATGTGATGTTTGAACATTCATTTTTATCCATTTATGGTTTACGAGGCGATATTCTGGCAAATCCAGATGCGTTTTTAGCTGACTTTTTAGAAAGTGACGACGAACATGCGCACAAGCATGATTCTTTGATGCGCTGCTCAAAAGGTCATCATATGCGTGAAATGGTCAACTTTGGTTCAGTTGCTTTGACTGCAATGAACGCATCGTTTAGCGAAAAGCGCAAAATCATAGAACAAATGCTAATGGAGCTTATGCTGCATGAAGTGGGCCACGTAATTGGCTTGTCTCATAATATGAAAGCGTCAAACTACCGCTCTATGGAAGAAGTCTTTAACGACGAGCTAACCCAAGGCGTTACCACCGCGTCTATCATGGATTATACAGCGCTTGTGATTAGTAAGCCTGGCGAAGAGCAGGGCGATTATTTTGCCAGCGAGCCTGGTCCTTACGATGATTGGGCGATACAATTTGGCTACGATCCTGATTTAGAAGGCGACGCCCGCGAAGCGCATTTAGCTCGCTCTACAGAAGCGCAGTTATTGTTTGGTAATGACGCTGACGATATGCGCTCTGCTGGTCGAGGTATAGATCCTCGCGTAAACATATGGGATATGTCGAGCGATAGTATCGCGTTTGCCAAGTATCAATTTGAGTTAGTTGAAGAGTTAACCCCTTTAGTGAAAGATAAATTAGCGAAAGAGGGTGAGACTTGGGCTAAGTTAAGAGCCGCCACTACTACGATGATCACCTACAAAGGTCGTGCCGCGGCGGCTGTGGCTAGTTATATTGGTGGTATTGAAGTATCTCGCTTTAATCAGGGTCAGCAAAGCGATGTGAGTCCTTACCAACCTGTTGCTAAATCACAGCAGCAAGATGCGATGGGCGTTTTAGCTGAACATATTTTTGCACCCGAGGCATTTTCGTTGCCAAGCGAGCTTATTCAGCATTCTCAAATGCAGCGCCGTGGATTTATGCATTGGGGTAACAATGAAGATCCTAAGCTACACGAGCTAGTGCTTGGTGTTCAAAAAACAGCCCTTGCACGTCTACTAAACTCTGCTGTTATGCTTAGATTAAGCGACTCAGGTCTTTATGGTAATACTTATACCGTTGAGCAAATGACAAGTGAGCTGACTAACGCTATTTTCAAACAAGATATTAAGTCAAAAATTAATAGCCACAGACGTTTGTTGCAGCATGAATATGTAGAACAACTGTTCAGCATTTTACATGGTGACAGCCATGACCCAATCTCTAAAGCTGCCGTTTACACACAGTTGCTAAAAATTCAAGACTGGGTAACTAGTGGCCGAGTTAAAGATGCAGCCAGCAAGTCTCATCGGACTTACTTGGAGTACTTGATTGCTGATGGATTGGCGGCTGAAGAATAGACCGTTAAAGCCAATGTAATAGTGTAAAGATTAAGTAAAGCCACTCGAAAGCGAATGAGTGGCTTTGTTATATTGCAAGTGAGCCCATAACTTGCAATATCTATTATGAATACAAAAAAGTTTACTTACCGACAATATGCAATTGTATTGCTAAGCGCTTTTTCCTTGTTTAATTGCGGCGGTTCTTCAGGTTCACATGACGATGCGTCAGTTATTGCGCCTCCAACGCTACCCCCGATTATGTCAGAACCACCTGCCAATCAAGTCGAGCTTATCGATCAAGCGTTAAGTTGCAGCCCTACTGACGACAGTACTGTGCAGGCAGGCACCGATTTGTCAAAGTTGACACTGACCCAATCAAATGCAGTGTGCAATGATGGAACGCCTGCGGTAATGTACGTTCGCAAAGCAAGCGAACCTGTGCTCGCCAACACTTGGCTTATTTTCTTTCAAGGCGGCTCTCATTGTCGCGGGGCAGATTGTGCTCAGCGTTGGTGTGACAGCAAGGCGCGAATGACCTCAAGTTTAGCACCCGATGCAATTGCAGGGGATGGCATGTTTAGTCGTAGACTAATGAATGAGTCGCAGGAGCCATATGAGCCACATAAACTCGGCTCAGCTAATCAGGTGTTTGTCTATTATTGCTCGTCTGATAACTTTGCGGGGCAAGCGGCACTGCACCAAATTCCTAGCAGTAACTCCCAACCCGCTTTTGAATTGTTTTTTAATGGTCAGTATATTGTAGATGCGGTAATCGACACCCTAATGCAAGGCGCAGTGAGTGACGATTTACGCGAATCATTGCCTGTTTTAATGGATTACAGCGAGCTTGCGCCGAGTAAGGTTATTTTAAGCGGCACATCTGCTGGATGTTTAGCGCTAGCTCACAATGCAGATCGCATCGCCGACAGATTAAACATAAGTCCCAACGAGTTATTTTCAATCTGCGATGCTAACTTTGGGCCCGATGTATTATATGACATAGATGATCAGAATATTGCTAACCAGTTACTCGCGATAAGAAAAGCAAGCTATGTTCAACGCAGTGAAAATGCCAATATAGCAAGAGATGCTAGCTGTGTAGCTTTTCACGAAAGTGAACCATGGGTTTGCGACCGAGCTGCCCATGTGGTTGCTTATCATATGACAAATTCTCAAGTATTGATAAAGACTGACTTACGCGATCCAGTCATTGCCCAAGGTTACTTAAATGCTGGAATGACACCAAATAGCTTTTCACGAGCAGCAAGACAAGGTTTGCTAAGAGTTGCACTGCAAACAATCAACAACAATGCAGAAGAAACCCCTTACCGACCTATTTCAGTTCTTGCCCCAACTTGTCAAAAACACGGTGCTTTGCGCAGCGATATTGAATTTTTTGAAACTCGTTTTTTGTCTGAGATACTTGAAGAAGGTGAAACAATACAGGAAGACTTAAGCCTAAATCAAGCCTTAGTAAAATGGATAAATGGGGCAAGTGTTGAGGCGATTGACACTGTCCCTGCAACAATTTCAAGCTGTGGATAGCTATGGCTAATTAGTAAAGTGCAAGCTTGCTTTATGCTGCTTGCCTTAACTACACTAGCAATACCAACTATTCCTTTGATTATAAAACCTTGAAAGCTGTCTTAAAATCTAAATCAAAAACTATTATTAAAATAGCCCTAATACTTGCGTCGCTTATTGTAATTGCCTTGAGCATGCTTTTATACAACCCGTTACCCGAACAACCGTCAATCGTCGAGCTTGAAAAAAGTGCACGTTCCTATTTTGCAGAAGTCATCAGAGATGAATGGGGTGTGCCACATATTCTTGGGAAGACTGATGCTGATACGTCCTTTGGCTTAGCTTATGTTCATGCTGAAGATGACTATCAAACAATTCAAAATGTTGTAGCCGCTACACGTGGCCAGTTAGCTCGTTACAACGGCATGGACGCAGCGCCTACCGATTATATTGTTGCGTTATTAAACGTATGGCCAAGCATTGAGCAGCAATATAAAAGTAATGTTCCAGAGGATGTTAAGGCGCTTGCACAAGGCTATGCGGCAGGACTAAATTTATACGCTAGTCGGCATTTAGAAGACACTTGGCAAGGCTTAGCGCCATTTACTGCAGAAGATGTGTTAGCTGGTTTTATGTTTAAAACGCCCTTCTTCTATGGTTTAGACAAAACCCTGTTGAGCTTATTTGATGACGAGCGCGAATTATCGATATCATTAGTAGACGCAGTAGATGGGTCGCAAACGAAGGCCTTTGAAGTTGCACAATATGCCGATATTGAACTTGGCTCAAATGGAATCGCAATTAATGCAGCGCGTTCAGGTGACAACACTACTCGACTGCTCATTAATTCGCATCAGCCGCTGACTGGTCCCGTTGCTTGGTATGAGGCGCACCTTAAATCAGAAGAAGGCTTAAATATTATGGGCGGGCTATTTCCTGGTACGCCTTTGATCTTACATGGCTTTAATGAGCACCTAGCGTGGGCAAATACGGTTAATCATATCGATTTAGCCGACTCATACATACTTACGCGCAATCCAGACAATGCAAACCAGTATAAATTAGATGGTAAATGGCATGACTTTGAATCAACAGAGGTCAATATCCAAGTTAGGTTATTTGGCCCCTTTGCTTTTAACGCAAAACGAAAGGTGTTAAGAACGGTTCACGGTCCAGTAATTGAAGGTAAAAAGCACACTTTTGCATTGCGCTATGCTGGCGCAGGAGAAATAAGACAGCTAGAGCAATATTACCGCTTAAATAAATCGCAAAATCTCAATCAGTTTATGGACGCAATGGCGATGAATGCCTTGCCAAGTATCAACTATGTCTACGCTGACAAAGATGACAATATTGGGTTTATTCACAATGCTCAATTTCCGGCTAGGCCAATAGATGGCGATTGGTCGGGTGATATTCCGGGAGACCGTTCAGAGCTTATTTGGCAAGGTTATCTTGATTTCGAAAAAGTCCCTAAGCTAATTAACCCAGAATCCGGCTTAGTATTTGATGTAAATAATACTCCCTTTACTGCCACCGATGGGAGCGACAATTTACAAGCAACTAATTTTCCACAAAGCATGGGGCTTGCGTCTGATGAAACAAACCGGTCTTTGCGATTGCTTGAACTGTTAGCAGGTAAAAGTAAGGTTTCAAAACAAGCGCTTTTGGACATTAAGTTTGACCATGCGTATTCACCTAAATCTGAAGAATATATAGCGATACAAAAAATTACTGAAATGGATTGGTCTCATCATCAAGGCCTGCAAGACGCGGCAGAACGCCTCAAACAGTGGGACAAAAATATGGATGTAAACAATACAAATGCATCCATAGCAGGTTTAGTGTTAAACAAGCTGACAAAAGATAATGAATTAAGCGAACCCTCGGAATCCGTTTTACAAGCAGCCATGCTTAACGCTTATGAGCATTTAATGACGCATCATAAGCGTCTTGACGTGAAATGGGGTGAGATTAATTATATTCAACGTGGTGATGTAAAAGCACCGCTTGATGGCGGCCCCGATACATTAAGAGCGGTCTATGCTTTTAACACTGACAAAGAACAAACTTACGCTACAAACGGCGACTCATGGATAGCTATAGTTGAGTGGCCTAAAAACGAAGCGGTGCGAGCTGATGTTATTCATCAGTTTGGTAGTGCAACCCAGCAAACCGACTCTGAGCACCACAATAATCAGCTCCCATTGTTTGCTAAAAAACAGTGGCGACAGGTCGATTTTGACATGGTGAGAATACGCCAATCGGCAACGAGTACCTATCAAATATCAGTTAACAAGCCATAAGTTGAAGTTAAGGTTGTCATGTATGACAAAAGTTTAATCAATAAGCAACAAGCCGTTTGCGAAATTAAAGGGTAATAAACCTTATTAGTATCAAATGAATAAGGTTTATAAAGCATGCAATTAGGTAAGTCGATTTTAGCAAGTTTATGTTTAGGGATGATAGTCCAGCAATCACTCCAGCAATCCGCGATGGCAGGGCAATGGTCAGCAGGGCCAGTTGCTATTGTGCAAGCGAGTCCATACATTGGTGGTGAAAGCGGTTTTTTGCTTGTGCCGGCTGTTGCCTACGAAGGTGAGAAATTAAAAGTTAGAGGGCCTTTTGTTGACTACTTTCTAATAGACGAAGGACGAGAAGGCTTTGCTTTTGCATTAACCTTCGCCTTAGGGTCAAATGAATTAGAAGTCGACAACGACCCAATATTAGCGGGTATTGACGACAGAGATAGCGGCTTATTAGCGGGCGTACGAGCAGAACATCCCTTTATGAAAGGTCGTGCGTCGTTATCGTTGCAAACAGATATCACGAACAAAAGCCAAGGTCAGCGCGCGACGGCGGCTTGGAGTCGTCCGTTTTTTAGTCCTAATCCTCGAAAATTCATATTCACCGCTGGTATTGAGTTGTCGTGGGAAAGCAAAGATTATGCAGATTATTATTATGGTATCAGCAACCAAGAGTCTTTAAATTCGATTTACAACGAGTATAAAGTTGATAGCGTTGTTCAGCCATCATTGACCTTTGGAGGTTATTATAACTTTACAGAAAAATGGCAAGTTATTTACAACCTTGAATTGCAAATGCTTAGCTCGGATGTAAAAGATAGCCCTATTGTTGACCAAAGTTCGGTAGCATCAGGGGTAGTAGGTGTTGTTTATAATTTTTAAACGGGACTGGTAAACGCAAAAGGTCGCGCAATCGCGACCTCGCACTTTTTCTCGCATGCGTTATGGCCTTCTTTTTAAATTGAATACAATCACCAAACTCGCTTAAGTAAATCAGCCGTTTTCTTAATTCCTTCAATCGGTGAAGAATGCGAGCCTTCAAACTCAACGCTGTGATAGCCTTTGAAATTGTTTGCTTGTGCAATATCAACCATGCGCTCTACGTCTATTGTCGTCTCAAAACCTTGTTCATCAAAGGCATAGGTTTTTACGCTAACACAGTTGGTATAGGGCATTAGCTTTGTCACGCCATCATAACGGTCAAAACGCTGAGTATTTTGCCAAATCTCCGTTTCGGACCACTTAAAATTGTCGTAGTCGAGTAGTATTTGAAGGTTATCATGTTTGGCGGTTTGCATTAGTTCAAGTAGCCAATCACCATTGCTTGATAAGCCGCCGTGATTTTCAATGAGTAAAATCACACCCTGTTTTTTAGCATAATCAGCTAATGCCGTTGCGCTCTCTAGGGCATTGTGTAATTGAGTTTGCCAATTCCCTATGCCATGTACATTAATACGCACCGAGGCACAACCAAGCTTAGCGGCGGCATCTATCCATTTTTTGTGATTTTCGACGGCTTCTAAGCGTGTGCGCTGTTCGTTGTGAGCCAAAAAACCTTCTTGATCGAGCATTAGATTATTCGTCACGATGTTATTGTCTGCACAGCGCTGTTTTAACTCAGCCCAATATTTGTCGTTATTCACTTGAGCAAAGTAAAAGGTATTTACAAAATCAACCGCATGGATATCAAAGGTCTCTTTCACATATTGCGGAAACATCATGGGAGATAGCTCTCCTTGCAAAACCTTAGTAGGGTCGGTTTTAAGCCAGTTTTGCCATTGTTCATAATTTTCGTTAAAGGTATTGCCAAATTGCGCTGTTTGTAGCGCCCATTGTGCTAGTGAGAGTTTTAGTTCCGGCTTGCTAGCTGCTGCATTGATTGCAGTTTCAGTCGCGGTGTCGCTGCATCCACCAAGTGCAATTGCTGCACCCGAATAAAGTAACCCCTTGGCAAATTGCCGACGCGTAATGGTAGATAAATGATGCTTAGGTTTATTCAAACTTACTCTCCTTTTTAGCTTTGAACTATTTTGTAGTTTTTCCAGCTCGTTTTTTACAATTCTTTCAGAAAAACAGTATTAGCATTATTTTAAAACGTATAATTCTAGTATTTTTACGCTAGTAAAACCTTTGTTTTTATTGCGTATTTCTATTATTCCATTACTAAATTTACTATTGGTAGAATTTCATAAGCGACAAGTTAAAATTCACAATTAATTTACATTAATTTTACACTTTAGTTGGATTTACTTCACTATTTTTTGTCGTTAGCGTGAATATGTGCACGCATTAAGTGTACACCCACACTCACACAATTTAAGGAGCTTTATGATGAATAAAGTATTCTCTAACACAAAATGTAGAGCAGCTTTGGCCTGCTTTGCGGGGAGTTTAGTCGCGGTATCTGCAGTGGTATATGCAGCAACTTCGTCGGGTACGGATACCATTTATTCTGGCAATTACTCAAGTTCGGCATGGCAAAGTAACGAATTTGATGGCACAAAATACAGAGATTTAAATAATAATCGGGTGATTATTAACGTTGACCACAATAACGGCGGGTTTGATGCTAGCTTTGGTGGCAATTTTAGCATAGACAAGGTCGATCAGGTTTCGTCAAAGTTTGCGGTTAATGCTAGTTTTGAAGTCAGCGGTTCAGGCAATGGTGACTGGTGGTACGGTCCAAAAGTCTCTGTTAATTGGATTTCTGGTAATCCAAACGGTCTAGCAGGCTGGTACGAAAATTATATTATTGATACCGCCAGCAGAAGCCCGAGTGAAATGCACACTTGGCTGTTAAACGATTGGGACAGTAATAATCCTCAAAATAGATACATTGGGGAAACTAACCACGATGGCGCCACTTATAAGCACTATGTATTTTATTTTAACACCTGGGTACAGTACTGGGCTGTGCGTCAAACCTATCGAAATAGTGGAACGACATCACTTAAACCTATTTTGAACAAATGGCGTGATAATGGACTTCCTAATAAACGTGTTGATGGCGTAAAATTTAATATTGAGACACATGGTGCCAATTACCGAGACTTTAAAATTACGCGAACGTGTTTACCGACTAGCTTTACAGATGATGCATGCGAAAACAAAAACACAGATGCTATAGCTGGTAATAAGCGCATCCAAGGTGGCTGGAAAGGTCGTTATATCCACGCCGGTGGCAATTTTAATTGGGCAAATGCCGAAGTGCTGAACTTGAATACCGACTGGGGCTCGCAAAAATGGATATTCGAAAAGGTAAATAATAATGTGTATCGCATTAAAAATCGCTGGACCAATCGTTATTTGACGGCTGCATCAACCAATCAGTGGGACACCATTAAAGTGGCTAACCTAAATGTAAATTGGGGTTCGCAAAAGTGGCTGTTGCAAAAAACGGGCAACCAATATCGCATCCGAAACCAATGGTCAAATCTTTACCTTCACGAAGATGCCGACAATGGCAGTGCCTTGGTTCAAGCCCCCTTAAACAGCGATTGGAACTCTCAAAAGTGGACCTTGTCGGCCTACTAGAATCGCTTAATTAAAGTGTCATTTATTAGCGAATTGATGATTCAATTCGCTAAATTCCAAGCCTCTATAATGCCATTCAATTTCGTCATCCTGGCGAAGGCCTAATACTGAACGCTTAAGACTTCCACGTCATCCTCGTGAAGGCGGGGATCGGGTTGATGTTATTGCAAAACGTATCAAAACATGCACTTAGC
>CAYURD010000007.1:17182-80565 GCA_964446865.1 uncultured Glaciecola sp. | reverse complement strand
TGAGGTTCCCGCCTTCGCGGGAATGACGGGGTTTTGGCTTAACCGAACAGTATTACGCCTTCGCGGGAATGACATGAGGTTTTGCTTAGTCGTGCTTTTCGTATCCGCTGCGTAATTGTACATCAATTGCATTTAAGACTTCAGAGCGGTTGATGCTGCCTAATAACACGCCGTTATCATCCACAACCGGATACACTTTGGGTTTTTCTTTTAGCATGCGCTCGGCTAATTTCAAAATAGATTCATAGCCTTTTACCGATAAGACGTCTTTGACCATAATATCTGAGACTCGGCAAACCTGCTCTCGAAAGTAGCTTGACTCAATCATTTGGCTTAAACAATCTTGTTCAGATAAAAAACCAACAACTTCGTGGCGATTATTAACAACTGGACCACCGGTTTGTTTAGACAGCAATAAACTCTCTACAGCTTCAGCAACAGGCATATCTACATGTAGTTTTACGGGGCGGCGATTCATATAATCGACAACTTTTAGTGATTCCATTTTGTCTCCTTTGAGAAGGTGCTTGGATTGACGAAATTGTTATGAACAAGCGTAGTACTAATTTGGCGTTTTATCCATGATGGTCATGACGGCCATAAGTGCCATAACTGCCATGACGAAAGTGATAACCGCATTAGCCACAATAACCACATTAGCCATCATGGTTTATTTACGCTCAAAGTCAATATTGTTTTAGACTAAAAGGTGACACTGTTGCCGTTTTACTAGAGTTTTCTGACAAGCCCGTAGGTGACAGCATTAGATATTTCTTCGGCAGCAGCTTTAAGATTTACTATCACTTCGTCTATGCCCATTATTTCGGGAACGCGTTCAATGTAAGGTATGGTCAGTGTCGCCACTGCGTGGTCGCCGTCAATAATTGGGAAAGATAAATCGGTTACACCTTTTACAAATGCACTTGGTGCACGCAAATATCCTTGTTTGGCTACCTTTTTGCATTCATTCAAAAAGTCTTTAACATCTTTTTCGTCATGCATTTTTTCGAGTAATTTAATCATCGACTTTTTCTTTTCAGGAAGCTGATTAACATACAAAATGCGTCCAGATGCAGCGTATACGATAGGGCGTCGGTAGCCCACTCTTACAGAGTACGATAAGTTGCTTGGTGTTTCTACACGAGAAATAACCACAATTTGTTCTTGTGATTCGACCGCAATATGGCAAGACATCGCTGTTCTGTCGGCTAAATTACGCATAATTGGCTGAGCATATTCAAGAATATCTTTAATAGGCTCGTGCTCAGTACCTAACTGAAGAAGTTTTCGAGTAACCTGATACCCTTCAATATCTTCGCTTTTTTCTATATAACCTCGTTGTTCCAACACTAAAATCATTCGGTATATTTCAGCGTTAGAACGATTTAACTTTTCAGCAATAACAGAGGTGTTTAACGGAGTAGCGTCTTTTGATAATAACTCAAGTATATCTAGTCCTTTTTCTAAAGCCGGCGCCGAATATTTCTTTTGAGCGCTTGCGGTAAGTTTATCATTATTATTATCAGGCATTTTTCAAAATCCGTTGGTTTGATTTCACATATAAAAAACATTTCATGCATAGATTGTAATTCGTTTTTTATAGAAGTCGAATGTTTTATTAAGTCGCTATGCAGTCCATTCGTAATCCTGATTACTCAGAAGTGGCAGAAGCTTCTCGTATTGCCTTGTCATTGTTTGCTTGAAAGCTTCGTGATTGCTCAGGGTCGAAGTGAATACCTTTGAAAATGACAGATAAAGCGTAATGTCATGCTCTGCTTGTCCGTTGCATTTTTCGGCGATTGCAAACAAGTCATCTGCAAGCGGGTCGACAAGTGTTTCTTGGTCTATAAAGCGCTTTCGGGTGAATAATATCCATGCACAAATAGCGGTACATAAATGCTTAATGGGCTTACCTTCGGCGATATTTTGTTCAACGATAGGAAGAATACGCATTGGCAGTTTTTGTGAGCCATCCCATGCGATTTGACTTAGCAAATGCTTTATCGAAGGGTTTCTAAAACGTTGCAAGATACTTTGGCTATATTCTACAGGGTTAAGCTCCTCGGGCGCTTGCTCTTGCACCGATGGCATCACTTCTTCATCAATTAGGGTCTCAATAAAGCTGACTAAATGTTGGTTTTGCATCGCATCAAAAACGGTTTCGATGTTGCTTAAGCAACCAATGTAGGCCATGGTTGAATGAGGGCAGTTTAATAGTTGTAGCTTTGCTTTTTCAAAGCCGTTTACGTTATTAGTGAAAATAGCGCCTGCAGAAGCCCAATCAGGTCTATGCTTTGGTAAGGTATCTTCAATTACCCATTGTACAAATGATTCTCGCTTTATAGGCCAGTTGTCTATTAAGTTAAGTTCATCTTTAACTTGGTCGCGCAATCCGTCGTCGGTTGCAGGCGTGATGCTGTCGACCATTGTACAAGGACAAATTAGATGCTCTTCAAGCCAAACTGCATAGTTAGCATCAAGTCTTTGTGCATAAGCCAACAGGCTTTTGCGGAGTTTCTTACCGTTGTCTGTCACATTGTCGCAGCTAATAACACAAAGACAGCTTTGGCCATTAGTAAAACGTTTTTGCAGAGCATGTGACAGCATGCCAATCGCTGTTTTATGTTGGGTTTCTCGAGAGAGATCTGCCATCACATCATTATTGTTGGTGTCTAGCTGTCCATGACTATTTAAGCAGTACCCTTTTTCGGTAATGGTAAGGGTGACGTAATGAGTGTTGTTGTTGGTCAGTCTGTCGATGACTTTGTTATATTCTTTTGGGGCGACCAACACTTCGTTAATTGAACCAATAATCTCATATTTAGTCGCCGCGTCGAGTTCAGCTAAACAATATAGTCCCTGCTGAGGATTAAGTGCATCGGCCACATTTTCGGAGCGCATCGACACGCCGGTAATCGCCCAATCGCCGCCAGAGTTTTGCATCGCCATGTGCGTATACCATGCTTGATGCGCTCTAAAAAATGCGCCAGGTCCAATATGCACAATGCCTGTTTTAGGCGAACTTCCTGCAGCTTTGTTACGATATTGTGGTACCGGAAGATTATCTGCTTGTATGTCGCTAAGCGTGGTTTCATTAAGTGTTACGCTTTGGATTGGTTTTGTCATGTTTATACTCTGATTATTTTTACGGTTTGATTACTTCAGTGATAAGAACGGCGTCGGCAACTGAGCGCCATGGCGATATGAATTGTTGCCCTTTTACAATTCGCGCCGGTTTAGTATATTCGCCAGTGAGGGTATTGAACCAGTAAAAATTACGAATATTAGTACCATCGTCCTTTGGCATTAGATACCAGCCGCCTCTCGACATCTGGTAGTTGTCTTTTGACACATAAATAAGGTGCGTAGCGTCTTTATTGACAAGATTATATCCAGAACCGTTTTTACCCGGCGCAGGGGTAAAATCACTAAAGGGAAAACGTGTAAAAAATTCACTCAAACTCTCAAAATACTCAAACTTAGGATGCATGCTCTTGTCTGGGTTTTCATACGGATTATAGATTATTACGTTCCACGCATTCGCCTGCCAATAGTGGGTACTATACACACCCGCAAAAAGAGTTAACCAATTACGTCTAACAACGACCTCAGCATTTGTGTAGTCTCCAGGGAATACGGTGTAAGGAGACTCTTCGTAGCCGCCATGTTCAATGTTGTAAATGACTTTGTTCGGGAATCTTTTTCGCACATTAAGCATGCGATTATAAATATCGCTGCCCCAGTCTTGTGTACTAATAAAGTCAACTTGCTCGGGGTACTTTGAACAGTATTTATAATCGTGCACGGTGACTAAACGATCAAAATGATTAATGGCTCTAAGTCTTTCAATTCTATTTTTGATATAAGCCTCGTCTGCGCGGCCATAATATAGGGCTTCTTTTGAAATATCCCATACAATATTAGGAAATGCGCCATAGCGTTTAGCGACATAATCAAAATACATATTATCGGCCTCGGTATTCATATCGGGCCAACTAACTTCTTTGTTCCATACGTAAATCATTAAATGAGACACCATGCGTTTGTCATGCAGTAGTGCAATAGTGCGGTCTAGTTTTTTGAAAAATTCGACGTTAAGAGATGAAAAGTCGGGCTCGTCGTTAGTGCCCAAAAAAGGAAATATAGATTGTTTACCGCCAAATTCATGTTCAGGATGTTGAGCAAGTTTCGGATCTTTGTCCCAATTAACATCGTGTGCATATACATTCATGACTACATGATTAAAGCCATTCTTTTTAAGTAAGCTAAGTAAGTGATCACTTTTAGGTAAGGCCTTGCTAGCACTTTGATTTGGTTTTAGCGGGCGTTCGTAGTCTAGCGCAAATAACCAGTCTAATTCGTAGCCAAGTAAAAAGTAATCAGTACCGTCTTCGTATGCAAAATGTTGCTTTTTATTCGGCGATATTACCATGGCGCCATGATTGTTGTTTTGTGAAGATGTAACTTCGACATTGCCGTGGTTTCCATTTAAAAAAGAACCATCGTTTATCTCATACTGCCATTTACCTTCATGTGAACTAGAAAAACGCAGTAACCATTGTTTATTGCCATTATAAACAACAGGAACAGTTTGTGTTTTGCCCGACTCATGAGTAAAGCTGGCATTGATGTTTTGCAAAAATGGTTCGCTAACTATTTCTTGATTATTTATAAGGATGTCGAGCACCTCCCACTTTTCTATACTGTGAGTTGATGCCCTAGCTTTGGCATTGGCATTAGCGTTAAGACTATTTTCAACATTTATCGCTATCGCAAATGCCGTACTTGTTGCGAAAACCCATATGCTTAGAATAAAGGCGGACTGCTTTACTACCCGATTGACTGCATTAGTAGTGATACATCTATTTATGACCCTAGCGAACGGTAGAATGAGTAAAAACCGTGCATAATGTGAAACGCCAACAAGTAGCTCAAGTGATGCTTTTTTCATTGCGATGTGTCCAGTTGTTGTTCAATATGTAGGCTATAGTTCAGTGCATTGACCTTGTCGTGTTGCTTTATGGCACAGTGGGTGTTTGTCGAAATAACATGCGCGCTGGCTTTTTTGAATGTGACTGACGCGCCTAACATAACAATGCTAAGCAAGACCAACGTCACACAACATTTACCAATCACATTTTCAAACGTATTTTTCATACGCTCCTCACAGCTTACTATAAACGAACAAACTAATGCAGTTTGAATCAAAATTTACACTTTACTAACATTTGCATCGCCAAGAGTACAATATTTTAAATGCGAGCGGTAGTGTTTATATATGAAATTTACTTCATTGCTTTTGTTTTGCATTAAGTCAATGTGCATTCGCTTTAAGACTTAATGCCAAATTGACACCTTTATATCTACATATATGGTTGTTTTTCTATATCAGAGCCTTATATTTGTTGTTTTATTTACACAAATTAAAACTTGTTTTATCACTTTTTATGTTCTTAATTAATACGTAAGTTTACTGGGTTTTTAAATTTATACATAAAAGTATTGATTTATAGGTTGATTTGAAGCATTATCTTGTTTATAAAATGTTAACTGTTTTTCGGGTTTTCCTTACAATGAAATTATTTAAAAAAAGTGTTGTTGCGATTGCTATATTAGGCGGGTTGTTCGCGTGTTCTGAACCAAATACCTCTGCGGTGAATGGCAATGGACAAAGTTCTATCGATGCCAATTCACCTGAAGCGCGACAAGCAAAGCTTCAACAAATAGACCAAGTGGCAAATGCAGGGCCCTTTAAACCAACATGGGAATCTTTTACCGAGTACGATATTCCAAAGTGGTATCATGATGCAAAGTTCGGCATCTTTATTCATTGGGGTGTTTATTCAGTGCCCGCGCACAATGGCGAATGGTACCCGCGTAAAATGTATCTTCAAGACGACGAAGAATACAGCTACCACAAAGAGAACTTTGGTGATCACACCGAATTCGGCTATAAAGACTTCATCCCTCAATTTACGGCAGAAAACTTTGATGCTGACGCATGGTTAAAAGTCGTTAAAGATGCTGGCGCAAAATATATCGTGCCGGTTGCTGAACATCACGACGGTTTTTCTTTATACGATAACTCTTATACTCGCTGGGACTCAGTTGAGATGGGGCCAAAGCGCGACGTTATTGCTGAGTTAAAAGCAGCGTCGGAAAAAGCGGATATATATTTTGGTTTGTCTAGCCACCGTGCAGAAAACTGGTGGTTTTTTGAAGGCGGCCGAAACTTCCCATCTGATGTTCAAGATGACGCATACCGTGATTTATATGGCCCAGCGGTTAGTCGTGAAACGTCTGAAGCGGGTGAAACGCCCCCTACAAAAGAATTTATGGATGACTGGCTATTACGCACGGTTGAAATTGTTGACAAATACGAGCCTGATCTAATTTGGTTTGATTGGTGGATGGCGTCAGAACCGTTTCACGGACATGTTAAAACCTTTACGAGCTACATGTATAACGAAGGCCTCAAAAAAGATAGAATGCCAGCGTTAAACTATAAAGATCTCGGTGATTTTAGGTCATTTAAACCAGGTAGTGCTGTGCTTGACATAGAGCGTGGTCAAATGTCAGATACTTATGAACACTTCTGGCAAACTGACACGTCAGTATCGCGTACTTCATGGGGATATGTAACAAATCACGTGTACAGAGATGCTAATTCTCTTGTAGATGACCTCATTGATATTGTGAGTAAAAACGGGTCTATGCTACTTAACATAGGGCCGAAGCCTGATGGCACTATCCCTCAAGCTGAGATTGATTTATTAAATGAAATAGGTGCTTGGTTAGCATTAAATGGCGAATCTATTTATAACACCCGCCCTTGGGTAACCTTTGGTGAAGGCACGACTGAAGTCATTGACGGTACCAACCTAAATCACGGCGAAAAACACCGTAAAGATTTTAATAAATCTGATGTTCGTTTTACGCAAAATGAAGGTGTACTATATGCGACTATGATGGCGTGGCCTGGCAACAACAGTGAAGTGTTGATCCGCTCAATCAATCAGCAAAACTATCCTGAAAAAATTACGAAAATAAGCTTAATCGGCAGTGATGCGCCAGTTGAGTTTGAGCAGACGCCTGCAGGTCTATTGATAAAATTGCCAAGCGCTTCACCCTCTGAGTATGCGCAGGTGTTAAAAATAGAAAAAAGCTAAACAAATTATCGCTTGTGTGTGTGGGAGCCCTAACTTTATTGTGACGGGCTCTTTTTTTTGTGGTTTAAGGCAAGATGAAAAACTAATAATATGCATATCATATTTCTATGATGTTTCACTTGTGATAGATTTAGTTTACATTTGATGTAGTTAGGATGCAGTAATGAGTGAGTTGAATTTTCCGGGGCATATCGTCCTTACTGGTGTAAACCTAGACTCCTTGTTTTTTGCATTGCACTTACGCCACCAATACCCGAAGCAAAAGATCAAGTTGTCGGTTATTGGGGACATGAGTGAAGGTCATGATGTTGAGGGGATGTGTGTTATCAACCAAGATCTTGCCAACATTATTGAAAAACTGGGCAACATGACTGAAGCTCAATGGATGGCAAAAACCGACGCTTCTTATTTTCTTAGAACGACCTTTATTGGCTGGCATGCACACCCTTTTAGCATACCGGTAGAAAGTGAAATTGACCGTTTTCATTTTCCCTTATTAGAAGATCTTGGATTGCTTGTTAGGCAGGGTTTCGACGTTGGCCTCAGACTTGAAGACTTCTTTTTTGCCAATCGCCTTGCTAGTGACAATCTAGCGCCTATTGCTGAACAATTCCCGTTCAAAAACCACTATCAATATCAAGTAAATGCTGCAAAACTGCTTGATGTGCTTATAAGTATTGCAACACAAAATAATGTAAATCACGTTAAAGAAACGCTTGAAGCCATTAACATCGACAAAGATGGGTTTGCAAGCGCGGCTATCACTCAACAACACAAAATAGTCGGCGATTTATTTGTGAATTTTGATCCCAGGTTCAATCACTTATTTAAGCGCCAAGCAGTTGAACAAAGTCATCAAGACAAAATCAGAAACAATGATGCTTGGTTACAATTAGCGATAGAAAATAAAAAAGGGGAGTATTGTCGTCTTCCTCAAGAGATTAGATATACAACATTAAAACACGGTTATGTTGAACAAAGCTTTTTGCAAGAGCACTCGTTAGTGTGTTATCGCTTTTCTAGCGCCCATCAGAGCCATGAAGCTGCGATAGCCGAGTTAAATCAATATCTCTTATCCAATGAACTGACAACTGAGTCTTATCTTCAATCAGCCTATGTTCAGTCACATTATCCGCAAGCAACAAATCAACATGTAGCATCTACTGCCGCCATAAAAGAACCATGGCAGTATAATCATATTTGTTTAATGCCTATCCTATCGCCCGCTTTTGGTGTTAAAAAAGTTATCAATCACTATGCTGTGCAAGCAAAACAATACACTTGTACTGTGCGTAATTTTGTTGATGCATTGATTGCGAGTAAAAGTGGCGGTAATTTTATAGACGAGTACAACACGCGAATGGAGTCTTTATATGATTCGAGTTCGTTATTTGCGTGTATCTTATATTTGTTTAATGGGCGTCAAGATACGCCCTATTGGAAAGTGCCTCAACAAGAGCAGTTGATTCCAAAAGCCTTAGTCAATATTTTAGAGCGTTGGATATCGGGTAAACCAATGGATATAAATGACTTTAGTGACAATAGCTTGTTGGCATTTCAAGACACGTTATGTTTGTTTTTAGGGATGAAGATGCATCAAAATGCGACGAAACCCTTCGACAATATTGCGGGTGTTAAACAGCAAGTTGAGCAAATGAATACGCTACTAAGTGGATGCACAAAGAACTTTCATCCATCGCCATCCTAAAGGTAAAGTGAGAACAAGAAATGAATCAATTTTCTTTTAATCAAAGTAAAGAGCAGGCACCTGGCAGTTTGCCAAAAAGCATCTTAATTTTGGGCGGTGGCACCGCTGGCTGGATGAGTGCGACATTACTCGCAAAGGCATGGCAGGCCTTAGGCGTTAAGGTTACTCTTTTGGAGTCTGATAGCATAGGTACTATAGGCGTAGGTGAGGGCACCACGCCATCGATTAAACGCTTTTTTGATATGCTAGGTATTGACGAAAAAGAGTGGATGCAAGCCTCTAATGCCACATTCAAAACTGGTATTCGTTTTAATAATTGGTCTGATAAGCCCGAATTTAGTACTTATTTTCATCCATTTTTTTCTCAACTCGATCAATATTGGGATCAAGAATTTAGACACAATATAAAGTTAAAACAGCAAGGGTATGGTGTTTCTGCGCATCCTGATACCTTTTTCCCCATGACGACATTAGCTAAATATCATAAAGCGCCAAAAGCACCAGAGACCTTCCCATTTGGAATGCATTATGCCTATCATTTTGATGCCGGATTGCTTGCCAAGTTTTTGAAGAAAAAAGCGCAAGAATGGGGGGTTATTCACGCTATAGGTACAGTCAGTCACGTTGATACAGACAACAGTGGGAATATTAGCCAAGTGCATGCGCAAGATGGCACCTGTTACGAAGCAGATTTATTCATTGATTGCAGTGGTTTTCGCTCAATATTGCTGGGTGAAACCTTAGAAGTGCCTTATCTTAGTTTTTCACAACGCTTGTTAAATGATTCGGCGGTGACTATCGCCACCTCGACAAACGATAATATTGTGCCAAGTATTACCCAAGCGACTGCGTTAAGCGCCGGTTGGGCCTGGAAAATTCCATTGACGAGCCGCGTTGGCAATGGTTATGTTTATAGCAGTAAGCACCTTGATGCTAAGCAGGCTGAAAGCGAACTAAGGGCGCACTTGGGCTTGAAAGAAGATGAAGGTGAAGCTAGGCACTTAAAAATGAAAGTTGGCCGGTATCAAAAAGGGTGGCACAAAAACTGTGTTGCTTTGGGCTTATCGCAAGGCTTTATCGAACCTTTAGAGGCGACAGCACTGCATTTTGTTAGTCAATCACTTATTGACTTTGTGCAGGCGTTTGAGCAAGGTCAATATAGCGCAAAATATCAAGAAGGTTACAATCAGCATTTGGCTAAGCGATACACTGACATAAAAGACTATATTGAGCTTCATTACTTGTCGAGCCATCGCCACGATACCCAATATTGGAAAGATTGCAAAGCAATGCAACCCTCGCAAGGATTATCAAGCATTCTTGCTGCATGGAAGAATACCGGTGAAGTAGACCAAGCCTTACAGCAACAAGGTTCACAAAACCTTTATACGCCTTTGTCGTGGTATTGTATGCTAGCCGGTGTCGGGCAGTTTAATCGCACGCTCAAGTCGGCCAAACACTTACCTAACAATGCGATGGTTGATATTCAAAAAATCACAGAATTTAACGAATCGTGTTCGCAATTTTTTCCTGACCATAAAGGTGCGTTAGAGGCTCAAGCCAACGCCTAGCGGTGAGCGTAGCGATTTATCTTTACATCGCAGGTCTATATAGTTTACATTTAATTAAATATTTTTATATGTAAATTTAAGGTCGCTTTGCTGATGAACGTTTATGCTAAATTGAAAAGTACGAAACAAACCCAATCAACACTAAAAACACACCCAAAACTCCGTTTTACATTGATTTTCTTGCTCGGCACTTTATTTAGCTTTTCAGTGCATTCAAAAACGCCTGCAGACAGCGACTACGGGCTTGATCCCAATCACGTTGCAGCAAATATGCAAAGCGTCGCAGATTGGCAAATAGAGCATTTTAGAGCTTTATATAGCAAGCCAGAACCTCATCATATAAGAGATTGGACAAACGCAGCATTGTACGTAGGTATGCTAAAGTGGGCGCGACTGTCAAATGATGAAGCGTATATGCAATGGCTAGTATCGATTGCTCAGCGCGGTGATTGGGAGTTGCATTGGCGAAGATACATGGCCGACGATCATGCTGTAGGGCAATTGTACTTGGATTTATATCGTCAATTTGAAGATGAAAGCATGATGTTAAAAACAAAAGAACGGCTTGACTTCATTATGCAAAATCCGTCAACGCAACCAATCACACTCGACAACTATAAGCACTTAGAGCGCTGGACATGGTGTGATGCGCTCTTTATGGCGCCACCTGTGTGGGCGAAAATGAGCAATATTACGAATGACGCAAAATATACTGATTGGATGATGGACGAATTTAAAGCGACGACCGACCATTTGTACGACGCTGAAGAAGGTTTATATTATCGAGATAATAGTTACATTGGTAAATTAGTCAACGGCGAGAAAGTATTTTGGGCCAGAGGAAATGGCTGGGTATATGCCGGTTTAGTGCTATTAATGGATGAATTATCGCCTGATTCTCCTGAGTATGCCTATTTTAAAGGGCTTTATTTGCGCATGACAAAAACCATCTTAGCCATTCAGACCCCTGAGGGTCATTGGGCGATGAGCCTATTAAACGCGAAAACATATCCTACGCCAGAAACTAGCGGTACATCGTTCTTTTTATATGGATTAGCGTGGGGTGTGAACCAAGGTTTACTTGAAAAAAGCAAGGTCATGCCCGCAATCGCCAGCGCATATTACGCACTAGAATCGCACATTACCGATGAAGGCATGCTTGGCTATGTGCAACCCATTGGGGCAGCGCCCGGTAAAGCGTGGCCAGACAAAAGTGAAGTCTATGGAACCGGCGCATTTTTAGCAGCAAGCACCGAGTTATATACTTTACTTAATGGTCAATTACCTATTGTGATTAAACCTTCTGAAGATATTGAATCAGCTATCGCATATAGCAATGCTCTGCTTGATGCTGAATATGAGAATAAATAAGGTGAACACAATTATTAGAGGCAATTTCGTAGGTGATTTCGCAGGCAATTTCGCAGGCAGCGCAATGAATACAAGTCGATTAGCTTTACTGAGTGTTTTTATTTTATTGCAAAGCTGTACGTCTTCTTTGCCGACGTCAGAACACAAAACAATGAGTAAAGAACAGCACGAAATACTGTTCGCCAATAGTTTGCGCTCCTCACCTGTGTTGATAAATGATAACGGCGGATGGTGTTGGTACCAAGATGAACGAGTAATTATTCATGATGGTAAGTTATACGTTGCCTCGGTCGCGAATATTGATGGGCCAAATGGTGCTACTCGCAGTGGTGATATTGAGGTCGTATCTTTTTCAGTAAATGATATGCGAAAACTATCACACACCGTTTTGCACGATGGTTTAGAAGACGATGACCATAATGTTCCAGCATTAATTGCATTGCCCAATAATGATATTTTGGCTGTTTATTCGAAGCATAATACCGACCGTTTTATTCGCTATCGCATCCATTCTCATGGCAGTGACGCCAACGTATGGCAACCAGAAGTTGCCATGAAGCGCAAAGATAAAATTACCTATGCTAATTTATTGAGCGTAGACTATTCACAGCCTAACTTGCTTGAGCCATCATTAAAAGATGCAAACTATGACGCTAAAAACAAGCAAGTGCTTTACAACTTTTATCGTGGCATCAACTTTAATCCGACGTATGACGTGTCTTACGATAACGGTCAGACGTGGACCGAAGGACAGCACTTTATTCAAAATAAAGGCCGTCCTTATGTAAAATATGCGAATACCCCCAGTACAAATGTACATTTTGTCACTACCGAACAGCACCCTCGTGTATTTAACAATAGTATCTATCATGGGATATTTGCTAAGGGCATATTTTACGACTCTAGCGGCAAGCCTATCCATGATATAGCCAATGGACCCATACAAACCGAGAAGCTGACCAAGGTATTTCAAGGTGGGCCTGACAAAGTTGCATGGACTACTGACTTACATGTTGACGAACAGGGAAGACCGTATACCGTGTTTTCTGTGCAAGTTAATGATGCTAATAAAGACCGTCATAAAGGCCAGCGACATGGTGATGATATGCGGTATTATTTTGCTAAATGGTTAGACGAAAAGTGGCAAGTCAATGAAATTGCTTACGCGGGTTCACGTCTTTATGATAGAGAACAAGACTATACAGGATTAGCCGCACTCGATCCTAATGACCCTAATGTCATGGTGATATCAACTAATGTTGACCCAGCGACGGGCGACCCATTAATTAGCCAAACTGATGGCAAACAACATTGGGAATTATTTATTGGCAACACAAGTGACAATGGTAAAACATGGTCCTGGCAGGCTGTTACTAAAGATTCTGATGTCGATAATCTACGTCCAGTCATTCCTTCGACTAAACCTGATGATGATAAAATACATTTACTGTGGATGCAGGGCAAATACACCTCGTATACACAGATGAACACTAACATCATGTATAAAGCGCTTCATCGTTTATGAAGCGCTTTTGCTTAGGTTAGATGGCTATTAGAGATAAGCCATCAAATATAGCGCCTTCGCCCTTATTAGTGCTAACAACAAGCTTTACTTCTTGCTCACTTGATAAGGCAAATTCGGTTAAATAGGCATTAAAATCACTATTACTGGGCTCTAGCTCACCTAATAAGTCATCACTATTATCAAATAATTTGATGCTTGCTTCGGTATCTTGAGAAAGCTGTTTGGCGTAAGTGCTAAGTGAATAGCGACCGGCTTTAAGCTTGATTTTTTGAGACGCTACCCCCTTTGTTTGGATGCGTAATCCATGGTCATGCAAATAACTAAGTTCATGTCCTTTAACAATATTGGCATGGCTATTTAAGGACCATTTTCCCTTGCTTTCAAAATCTGGATTAGCGATTTTATTTTCAGCACTTGGCTGCAAACGGTATGTTCTGACATGGTCATAGTAAGCTGTATTAATAGAATCATCGTCCAACTCTGAGACTGTTGGATAAGGTTCGACACCCTCTGGTGCTAGCGTTTGCTGCCAGGTGTATGTTTCAACAACCATACGCAAAGACATTTCACTGTTAAAGGGCACTTTATCAACTTCATGGTCTAAATCTACGGTGCCAGTAAGCTCCCCATTAAAATAAAAATGCATTTGATTTGGCGTTACCCACCACATCGAATAAGTGTTGTAGTCTTCAGAAAGTGGCGCACCAGTATCATATTTACTGCCTTTTGAATGAAATCCAGAAGATAGTTTACGGCATCGTCCATCAATTAATTCTGTCGCTTTGTAATGTGTATTAGAGTGCGCCCAATTGCTCCAAATCTCATTTGGCCAGCCACCTATTGCTTCAAGAATATCTAATTCAGATTGATGTTTTTTGGTACAACCTGCATCAGCATCATCAAAATTATCTGAATGTAGCCAAAACGTTGTCGACATTTTGGTTTTAGAGGCTTTAATGCGCGCTTCAAAGTAGCCATATGTGGCTGAAAATCGTCCTGAAACCGCCGCGCCACCCATGGTATATTGACTAGTGGGCGATGCGTGGGTCGATGTTTTTAGTTCTAAAGAGCCATTGTCCACATTCACATTGCTGGTTAAAAACTCTGCTGGCGGGCGGCCTCGCCAAGTTGTGATATGGTCGCGCCATTTTTTAGTGTCTAGCGTATCGCTCGAAAATTCATCCGACATGGCTTTTATTTTTAGCCACTCAAACCCTGTCGGTGCTTCGGGCAAAAAGCTTGGTACTCCCTCGACTTCAGAAGGTAACGTTGATTCAATCTCTGCTTGCTGCGTGCCTTGATGAGAGCAAGCAAAAACAGATGTTAAAAGAGGGACAAGAACAAGTTGTTTTTTCATTAAAGGATCTCACTTGGTAACGCTGCTAATTGGACAATAAAGCCTACGGCAAAATCGTTTGGTCTTTGTTTGGGTAAGGTAATATTCAGGCTGCTGGGTCCTTGTGTCCATTTGACAGGCGTCCCATCCATCAGGGTAACCGACAATATATCATCGATCAACATATGTTGTTGTGAGCCCAAAGCGTGTAGTACTAATTCGTTTTGATCGTTTGGCCAGTCAAGCATAAATGCATAGACTTTTTGACCATTTCGAGTATAGCGAATGTCTTGGGCGGTATAACCGGCGTCCTTGTTATTTCCGTGCAATACCAGTTTAGCATTGGTAGGACCTTGTCCAAACACTTCGAAAGGACGCGTATTATAAATGCCCTCACCATTTTGTTTGAGCCAGTTGCCCAATTTCATCAAAACATCAATCTGATCTTGGGAAATATCCCCGTTAACGTCGGGGGCTACATTGAGTAGAAGTGAGCCATTTTTGCTCACTACATCAAGCAAGTCGCCAATAAGCTTAGCCGCTGGCATCGTTTCCCAGTCATTATTGTATGACCAACGCCAGCCACCTAAAGACATATCTGTCTGCCAAGGCATCTCTCGTATTCGATCCAACTTTCCTGATTCAACGTCTAGCACTGCGGCACCATCAGGTACCGGCTTAAAGCCAATGTTTTTGTAATTCAGCACTACGCCTTGGTCATTAGCGGCAGCTTGATTGTAATACTCTGCTATCAATTTTTTGCGTTTTTCTTCATATTCTGGATTAGAAAAGCCAAGGTCAAACCATAAAAGATCGGGCTTATAGTTTGTCATCATGTCTTTACTGCGCGCATACCAAGCATTTACGTGTTCTTCGCTATGAGGGTCGCTGATTTTATGAGGCTTGCCGTAAAAATCTTCGTACTCAGGGTCCATAGTATCTGTGCCTTCTCGATAACCCCACCAATACCAACCATATGCATAGTGGGAAGACATACCAACTTTCATGCCCTCAGCTTTTGCTTCCTTAAATAATTCGCCGACAATGTCTCGTTTAGGTCCCATGTTGACCGCGTCCCAGCGTGTTATTGTAGAGTCATACATGGCAAAGCCATCGCAATGTTCTGCCACCGGTACAACGTATTTTGCGCCAGCGTCTTTAAACAGTTGGATCCATTTTTTTGCATCAAAATTACGGCCATGAAACTTAGGAATAAAGTCTTTATATCCAAATGCTTCAGTACCACCGTAGTTGTCTATGTGATGTTGGAACACACGATTGATTCTGTCGGGGTTTGGATTTCCTTTTATATCAACCGTTTGTTCTCGATACATGTGGTAACCGTAGAATGGACCTAGATATTTAGGCACAACATATGGTCCCCAATGAATGAATATGCCCAACTTTCCATCTCTAAACCAGTCAGGTGTTTCGTACTCTTTTAACGATTCCCAATCAGCCGAAAACGGACCATCAATGTACGAACTAAGCTGTGTTTCAATTGCGGCGTTTTGTGCTTTAAGCGCCAATCTACCAGGCGACTCTTGATCATTAGCGCCAATGTTTGCAGAACAAGACATTAATAAACAGGTTGCAACGATAGTCGAGAAGCCTATTTTCTCTTTCAATGTATTGCGCGTTCGGCCTAAATTTTTTAAAGCGTTCAATGATAAAATCCTTGCAACAATTTATTTACAATTATATTATCATGAGTGAAAATAAATATTCAAATATAAATATATTTTGCAAATTACTTACGGATATGATGTAAGTCGATGTTGCGAAATAAAAGGAACGCAAATCATGCTTATTCGTCGTACTGGCTCACCATTGTGCTCACCTAAATTGCTTGCCACTTTGAAACAAACCGCCATAGCTGTCGCTTCTGTTACATTAATTGCGTCTTGTGGTGGTGGGGGCGGTGGTTGTGCACCTCCGGCTTGACCTTGGGGAACAGCGACGCCAACACCGACGCCTACACCTACACCGACGCCGACGCCAACACCAACACCGACACCCGCGCCCTTAGGGTCAGTGGTGAGTGTTATGCCACAAACGCAGCTATATCTTGATGGAGTATCTACCCTAGACAGAAGTAAGTTTTTTAATATGCACGATAACCACTTGTCTCAGGGGCAGTACAGCTCTTCTGACGTAGATAGGTTTACTAACGAATTTCAAGCAGGTCACGGAAGGCAGTTTTGGAGTCCGATGTCAGCGGCAAGAGATATTATTAATACGGGTACTTATCCTGATACTGCATACGCAATAACTAACGGTGCACGTAGTGTCTCGCAAGATGCTTCAAACCCGAACAGAAGACCTGATTCAAACCGGATAGTCATGACCGACCACCCAAGAAATGTGATGACAGACATAAACGACCCGGTAGCTGGAGCAAGCTGGGCAGCTGATTATTTCACTTACTACTTTGATGACGACTCGCGCCCTCTTTTTTACGAACCAATGAATGAACCGTTTGTTCATGCAGACGACTTTCAAGCTAATTACAATAACTCACAAGCGCAAGTGCGAGAAGCAATGACCGAATGGTTTAAGCAAATTGGTCGTGAATTTGATGAAAGGGACGCACTGCAAAATGTAAGTGTAATTGGCTTTGCGTCAGCGTGGCCATCGTTTGAGTTTAACGAATTTGGTCATTGGCGTTCTCGTATGGGGATGTTTATAGATAACGCTGGTGCAGAAATGGACGCGCTCTCTGTACATCTTTACGATGGCTTGAATGTAGCCGGTCAGTCTTCGCAGCGCTCAGGCAGTAATGCGAGTGCTATTTTAGATTTGGTAGAGGCATATTCTATGGCTGAATTAGGTGAAGTTAAACCTCATGCCATCACTGAATATGGTACTATCGTCGATAGACCCGCTGGTGAGATTGAATATGACGAAGCCGTAAACGGTCAAACAATTAAGAGCTTTAATAATATCGTATTAGAATTGCTTGACCGAGAAGATCGCATTTTAACTTCCATTCCTTTTATTACAGGTAGAGCTCAGTGGTATTGGCAAGATCCTGCACAAGGCGATGGTCATCCTTACAATCCGAGTATGTTTCGTCCTAACCGAAATAACATTGAGTTAGTAGATGGTAGATGGCAATTTATTGATAACGATGCTGACGATAACTATTTATTGAATATTAATCACTTGTTCTTTGAGTTTTGGAAGGACGTTAGCGGTGAGCGAGTTGATTACCAAAGTACTGATCCAGACATACTAGCATTTGCCATACGAAATGATTCAGCACTTACGCTCATATTGAGTAATTTAGATGATGTCGAAAAAACCCCTGAAATTGAAATACCACAAATTCCAGGGAATGCGCTAGTAAGCGTTGATGTATATTCGCTAAGTGTGCCAATCGATGCCGCACCAAGTCTAACGAATACAACAGTAGCGGGTCCATTCAGCTCGACTGACAATATGCTGACCTTGCCTGAACAAACTATTGGTGTGAATCAAGCAATCAAACTTGTTTTTAATTTTGAACAAGATATTGCCAATACAGAAACCATGGAACGCAAGGCATATTATTCATTAAATAACATTGTTTCAATTAGTGCGTCACAAGCAAATAGTTTTCCAATTAATCAAGTTGATTTAACGTCATTAAATGCAGACGCAAGCCGTGCAACGCTAAGAATGTCTATTGCAAGGGCTCATAGCTTATCTAAAGCGCCAGTTGTCACAGTAAATGGCACTGAGCTAACTGTACCAGACGATTGGGCGGGCTACGACCAAGCAAATCGCGATCGCTTTTTTGGCGCATTAGAAATGGACGTTCCCTTTGATATTTTACAAAATAATAACGACATACAAGTCACTTTCTCAGACGCTGGCGGGCATATTAGCTCAATGATATTGGAAGTGTTCACTGAAATAGATGAGATTGAAGCAAGCTCAGTATCTATTGGAGATGACCTGAATATGCTTGAAGGCGAAACGCAACAATTAAGCGCGGCAGTGTTGCCACTAAATGCGCCAGAAGTTGTGTTGACATGGAGTTCGAGCAACGCTGATATAGCGACCGTTGATCAAAGTGGTTTGCTTAGTGCAGTCGCCGCCGGTACTGCGCAAATTATGGTCGAAACACAAGCAGGCTTGTCTGATAGTTTAAGTGTGACTGTTAGCAGTCCACCGTCACAATTATTGGTTAACGCAAACGCTGATTTTGAAATGGCCTTATCTGATACGCAATTAATCTCGCGCAGTACGCCGCCTCAAGTCAACTTGGCGCAAGTTAGCATAGACGCAAGCGCCGCCCGTGAAGGTAGTGCGGGCGGTTTATTGATAGATAACACTGGTGGAAGCGCAAAATTGCAGTTTGTCGCGAGTTCGATAGTTCAGTCGGTACAAGCTGAAAAAACGTATCGTATCCAAGCGTATTTTAAAGTGGTTTCGGGTTCGCACCAGTGGTGGACAGAAATAGAAAACGGAAGTGGTAGCTGGAAAAATCAGCCAATTGCCGATACCAATGATTGGCAAACGCTCTCGATTACCTATACTGGCGCGCAACTGGGTGATAATTTTGGCCTTAATTTCCACGTCGACCCAACAAGTGCTGGGAGTGGCGGTATTATCTACGTTGATGATGTGACGATTGAAGCGATTGATTAGCGCTTTTTCTATAAAGGTTTCCCCGTCATCTTAGCGATGACGGGGACTTGATAGACGCTAATTTAGCGCATTCTTTAGGTCGTAAATTTTGTTCATTCTTATCCATTTTTCGCCATCTTTAGCGCATGCTAAAGGTTTTTGAAATTTCCACATAAGTGCTTCCCACTCATCCGATTTTAGTTTTCCTTCTTCGCTTAAAGGTGCTTGATTAGGATCGAACTTGTCGGTCGTTTCCATAATCATAAACAATCGGTCTGCAATATGGTAAATCTCCATATCAACAATGCCTAATTCACGCATGTTGGCAGTAATTTGTGGCCATGCATTTTCAGGGCGGTGGTATTCGATATAGCTCTTGATTAGCTCTGGGTCGTTAACTAAGTCAAGCGCAAGACAGTATCGATTGGTGGTTTGTTTATTATTTTGCATGTTAGTGTTTGCCATAAATAGGCACCTTTATTTAAATTGCTGTTTAAACCGTTACGTTTTATCACTTTATTCGCGTCTTGGGTTAAAAAGCAATTGTTGTTATTTTACAAATACGTTACATTCTTATATATGAAAATTCAAATTAATATCTGAAATTTCAATTGTATTGAAAATGAGGGTAGAGGAAAAACCTTAAATGAAGTCACCGACACAACAAAACAGCAGATTTGTGCAATATATGCGCTCTACTTTATCGCCTGTGCAAGGCTTAAAAAACGCGTTTAGAAAAACGAGAATTCACGTGACGAACGCATCGTTAGTAATGTTGGTGTTAGCCTCGGGCTTTACCGCGGCTCAAGCACAAACCGAATATGGCAATCAAGCGAACGACTGGGAAAATCCAGAAGTCATTCAGGTCAATCGTTTGCCTGCCCGTGCAACATCGTTTTCATTCGACAATGTTGAAGAAGCTTTAAAAAGAGACCGTACGAATGCGAAGTTTATGTCGTTAAATGGTGAGTGGCATTTTAGTTTTGTTGACAAAAGCGAAGACCGTTCAAGCGACTTTTTTAAGTTAGATTATGATTACAGTGGCTGGGATAAAATAACAGTGCCATCAAACTGGGAGTTGCTTGGGTATGGCACACCCATATATACCAACTCGATATATCCCATGTTTAAAGACGTTAACGATATTCAAGTGCCGCTCATTACGAGAGAAAACCCGGTTGGTTCGTATATCAAGACTTTTGATTTAGGGAAAGACTGGCAAGACGAGCAAATTATTTTGCATTTTGGTGGGGTGACATCAGCCTATTATGTATGGGTAAACGGTATTAAGGTTGGTTACGCTCAAGGTAGCCGCTTACCATCCGAATTTGACGTGAGTGACTTTGTTAAAACGGGTAAAAATACAATTGCTGTACAGGTCTTTAGGTGGAGTGACGGGAGTTACTTAGAAGACCAAGACCATTGGCGGATAAGCGGTATTCATCGTGAAGTATATTTAACCGCACAACCGCGCATCGCTATAAATGACTTTTTTGTTAAAACGCATCTAGCGAGCGATTATCAATCGGCAAGCTTGGAAATCCGTCCAGAGATGTCCAATCCTGATCGTAGAAAAGCAGATAAGTGGACAATTTCAGCACAACTATATGACGCAGATAAGCAGCCTATTTTGCCTGAGGGAGTCGATGTCGATGTTAAAACAGTCACGAGGTTGGTTTATCCGCAGCGCGATAATTTTGCCTTTGGTTTACTAAAAGCTGAAGTCAAAAATCCGAAGCTATGGACCTCAGAAACACCGTATTTATACACCTTAGTGCTTAGTTTAATCGACGAAAATAACAAACTTGTTGAGACGCGTAGCACTCGCATAGGTTTTCGAGATGTTAAGTTCTCAGATGCTGGCGAGCTTTTAATAAATGGTCAAAGCGTTGAGCTAATAGGCGTTAATCGTCATGACCATGATTTGAAAAAAGGCAAAGCGCTTGATAGAGCTGATATCTTAGCTGATGTTATTTTAATGAAGCAGTTTAACTTTAACTCTGTGCGTACTTCTCACTACCCAAATGACCCATATTTTTACGAGTTAGCAGATGAGTATGGCTTATACGTGATGGACGAGGCAAACATTGAATCACACGGTGTAGGCGGCCTGCTAGCCAATTTACCCGAGTGGAATCATGCGATGGTTGATAGAGGTATTCGCATGTTTGAGCGCGATAAGAATCATGTGTCTATTATTTCGTGGTCAATGGGGAACGAGTCGGGAACCGGGCCTAATTTTGCTGCATTGGCGAGCTGGCTTAAAGACATAGATTCAACGCGTTTTGTTCACTACGAAGGTGCCCAAGGTGACCCGACTCATCCAGAATATATTGGTTTGTCTGAACGCTACCCGCCTAAGTCAGAGACTTCACAGTATCATACGCCACTTGCTAATCCTGACGATCCACCTTTTGTCGACGTAATTAGCCGTATGTATCCGACTTTGTCAGATTTGCAAGGACTTGCTGACAGTCCTTACATTGATCGCCCAATATTAATGTGTGAGTACGCGCATGCCATGGGTAACTCTTTAGGTAACATGGCAGAATATTGGGACATGGTGCGAGAACGTCCAAATTTGATTGGTGGCTATATTTGGGATTGGATTGACCAAGGTCTTGAAACCCAAACAGAAGATGGCATCACCTTTTTAGCCTATGGCGGTGATTTTGGGGATACGCCCAATAGCTCAAACTTTTGCTTAAATGGCGTGCTTGATTCATATCGCCAACCAAAACCGCATTTGTGGGAAGCTAAGTATGTATTTCAACCGGCTAAGTTCACTATGGCTGACCTCGAACGAGGCATAATCAATGTTCAAAATAGGTTCTTTTTTGATAATTTATCAAAATATGAACTACGCTGGCAGCTACTAGCTGATGGGCTTGAGGTCAAACGCGGCAAGCTTGATGGATTGAATATTGCGCCAAACGAATCGATGAAAGTAGAGCTACCGTTTATTAAGGCATTATCAAACACTGATGCACATTACTTACTAAGAGTTAGTCTGCATTTAGCCCAAGACGAGTTATGGGCAGAAAAAGGCCATGAGCTAGCAAAAGAGCAGTTTGAGGTGCAAGCAAAAGACGAGGCTAAGCCATTCGCTAATACTACTAAATCTGGACCTAAAGTGGATGACAAAGCCAATAGCCTATCAGTAGAAGCAAACAATGTTAGCGTCGTTTTTAATAAAACCAATGGTTATTTAGAAAGTTATAAGTCACGAGGTAGGGCGCTTATAAATGGGCCATTGCAACATAATTTCTCAAGACCTAAAACCGACAATGATCGCATTGGTTGGCAAACAGCCACTAGTAAAGCGTTTTGGTTTGATGCATCAAAGAATATGCAGCTTGATTCGTTTGATGTGAACAGTACCAACCAGGTTGTGACGATTTCTACCACGCATAGTAAAGATGGTAAGTTGCGCGTAAACACGACTTATGTGGTGAATGGAAATGGCGATGTGCTAGTGACCATGAGTATGTCTGCTGATGAAAGTCTTCCAAGTATATTGCGAGTAGGCATGGCAACCACAGTCAATCAAGACTTGGCGAATATGTCGTTTTATGGGAAGGGACCGTTTGAAAACTACATTGACAGAAATCAGGGTGCTGAACTTGGTCTATACTCAGGCACGGTAGAGGATTTTTATTATGTTTATGCTCGTCCTCAAGAGAGCAGTAACCGCACTGGTGTTAAATGGTTGAGCTTAACCGATAACAGTAAAGCCGGTCTAAAAGTCACGGGTATGCAAGACTTGAGCATGTCAGTTTGGAAGCATAGCGCAATGGCAATTGATGAAGCTACGCATCCATATAAGTTAGTAGATGAAGGTAAATTTACGCTTAACATAGACCTTATTCAGGCAGGGGTAGGCGGTATTGACTCGTGGAGTCCAAATGCTGCGCCAATTGAAAAGTATCAAATACCTGCAGGGGAATATGAGTATTCGTTTACTCTATCTAGCCAAGAGTAATAAGTGTAATCGCTAAGGGTGTAAAGGAGTAACAATGAGTGATATTAAGCGGCAGTGGCCACGATATTTTAAGCTAATAGCAGTGTTGCCAAGCGCAGTGTTTTTGCTTTTTGCCTGTGGTGGTGAGCCCTCGCAATCAGTCAATAGCGCTAGTGCACAACCGTCTGTCGATGCTTCGATGTCTGCATCAGCACCTGCTAAGCCTAATATCGTGTTAATTGTGACTGACGACCAAGGAAGCGGTGATATTGGGGTTAACCAAAACCCCATTATTAAAACGCCTTCTTTAGATGCACTTAGTCAACAAAGCGTATCGTTCACTAATTTTCACGTAGATCCAACATGTTCGCCTACCCGCGCCGCATTATTAACAGGTAAACACTCGTTGTATGCGGGTGTGTGGCATACCATATTAGGGCGTTACATGTTAGGGCCTGAACATCAAACCTTAGCTGAAGTGTTACAAGAGAATAGCTATAATACGGGCATATTTGGAAAGTGGCATTTGGGAGATAATTATCCTTATCGACCACAAGACCAAGGTTTTAACGAAGTCCTTATTCATGGCGGTGGTGGCGTAGGGCAAACACCAGATTTTTGGGGCAATACACAATTTGACGATACCTATTACCACAATGGAACGCCCAAAAAATTTGAAGGCTATGCCACAAAAATTTGGTTTGATGAAGCCAAAGACTTTATCACTAAGCACAATGAAAAATCATCTGCTTCAAACACTAATGAGCCGTACTTTGCTTACATAGCGCTTAATGCACCGCACGGACCTTACCGAGCACCGCAAGAATATATTCAGCCATATGAAGACGAAGGCCTTGGACGTAACCAAGCAAGCTTTTATGGCATGATCACGTATATTGATGAGCAAGTCGGCAGTTTACGATCGTTTTTGACTGACAATGGCGATATCGAAAACACCATTTTTGTTTTTATGACCGATAACGGCAGTTCGATGTGGATAACACAAGACGATACGTCGATTAATAAAGGGTTTGCAGATTTACAAGCAGCCCACCCCGATTGGGTGGCGAACAACGGTTTGCGCGGATACAAAGGGCAGGTCTATGAAGGTGGCCACAAAGTGCCTATCTATCTTTCGTATCCCAAAGCTGGTTTAACAGGTGGAGAACTTGACCAACTTACCGCGCATTACGATGTGATGCCAACTTTACTTGCCCTTGCAGATATCGAAATTGAGGATGAGTTAAATGAAAAGCTAAGCGGCGTGAGCTTGGCCGCGCTAATTGAACCTTGTGATTCAGATACCTGCACAAAGCAAAAACAAACCCTAGTTGACACACTAGAAAATAGAAGCGTTGTGATCACTAATCAGCGTGTTGACCAACCTAGCCCTAAGCGGCCAACTGCCGTAGCATTCCAAGATTGGCGCCTAATTAGTAGAAACGGCAAAGACGAACTGTATTATTTAGGCGACGATCCTACTCAGCAAAATAATCTTGTGGCCAGTCGCCCTGATATGCTCAAACAATTGAAAGAAACCAAAGACGCATGGTGGTCAGAAGCTCAAAATAGAGGGTTTAAAGACCGCTTTATTGGTGTGGGTTATCCTCAAGAAAACCCAGTGCGATTAAATGCAATGGATTGGATGGAAGTCCCCGAGGGGCAAAAAGTCCCTTGGTTTATTGGTCATCAACCGCCTGCACCTGAAAGAGATTATGTACATTGGATAACAGAAGAAAGTGAGTATCAGCCACTGCCCTGGTATATAGAGGTTGCGCAAGCTGGGCAATACAAAGTGTCGGCTTATTACCATGACGTACCTGCTGGCACGCCGGTCTTGAAAAAACACTGCGTGATTGACGCGAATACCAAACAACATTTAGTAAAAGTACATGGCAGGGCTTCGCATTGCCAAGCAACTATTGATTTAGAGGCGGGTGAGCAAAAAATTTCAGCTTGGTTTACTGATGATAAACAAGGTAAGGCGAAAGAAAAAGCTGCGTTTTATCTGTATATTGAAAAGCTATAAGTGAGGGCTTAAACAAGCCCTTCTACCTTATAACCTCGCTTAAATTCAGTCGGTGTCATACCAACTTCTTGC
The DNA here is from genome assembly GCA_964446865.1 of uncultured Glaciecola sp. Classification (GTDB taxonomy): domain Bacteria; phylum Pseudomonadota; class Gammaproteobacteria; order Enterobacterales; family Alteromonadaceae; genus Glaciecola. The sequence goes on along the minus strand of CAYURD010000007.1, from coordinate 55,209 downwards.
TTAAACGCTCTAGAGAAGTGAAAAATATCACAAAAGCCGCACGCGACAGCAATGTGCTCTATTGAGTCATTCGACATCAGTAGGCGCTGTTTTGCGAGCCCCAAGCGCCTTAACATAATATAGCGCTTAGGGGCGACATTAAAAATTGTTTTAAATTTACGGGAAAAATGTTCAGGCGAAATGTTAGCTTGCTCGGCAAGCAATTGAATGCTGATGTTCTCTGTAATATTGTTGTTGATGAAATCGATAGAAGGCAGCAAGCCTTTGTGCCAGTTAGCTTTTGGATTGTTTGTTTTGTTGTCGAGCTGCTCCACAAACGGCTGAAGCAGCCCCATTAGCAAACGTGTGCGTTCAAACATAGCACTGGGGGTTTGACTCTCGTTGTTTTGCGTCAAGCGGTTAAAATCTTCTTGTATACTGGGTCTCGTTGTACAGTCTATTTCACTTGCATTAGCGTAGAGCATAAAAAAGTCGATTCCAGCATCAATTCTTGCTTGAAAATGTGTCCATAAAAAGTCTAGTTCATTATCACATTCATGTGATAATAATTGATAAGCGGGGATAAGATACAAGTGCCCCGGTTTCATTATTATACTGTGATGCTTAAAGTGCAGCTTAGCAGAACCACTTCGCACATAATAAATACGATTGTAGTGATTTATAAATTTACTTCCTCGCCACTTTTTACCTACCTGCATTGCAAAACTAGCGTATACATGTAATTGGACTTTGCTCAATAGGTCATTTGCTTGTGCATTTTGCCATACAAAGCCATCGGAGCCTGTTTCATACTTCTCTGTTAACAATTGTAAACTCCTCATTACAGTAAATTCACGTAATTGTATGATTTTAACAAATAATAAAAAATAAAACTCAATATTTTCAATGTATTTATAAATGAAATATCAATTTCATACAAATTAAAGTCAAATTCATCTATGTCATAATATTTAACATATGGGTAACATTGGTTCATTAATTAAAAAAGTAAGCATGTTAGATGGACTTATTTCAATTTTTTGCACGTTTTCACGTACTCGTTTTGCACTTGCCGATAGGCATCTTAATGCTAAGCGCATTAATGGAAGTCGCCCACCTTTTTCGCGCCAAAACCGGAACTGCTCGACCTTCACTTCTTAATTGGGTTTGGGTTTGGGGCGGCGTATCTGCTGCAGTCGCCTGCGTGTTAGGTTGGATGCTGTCGCAAGCCGATGGTTATAATCCTGATGCGGTATTTATACACCGGACATTTGGGATTTCGGTAGTACTCGTTGCTTTTGTCTGTTGGCTTTATTTTAAGAAGAGCGGAAGCAAGACACTCATAGGTGGTAAACAAAAGGTAATAGGTTCAGCTTTTGCATCTTTGCAGCTCTTTGTTCTTTTCGCGACTGGGCACTACGGAGCAAACATGACCCATGGTGAAACCTACCTAGTTGAATATGCGCCCAATACTATTCGTGCGATTGCTGGTTTACCCCCTCATGAAGACGCTCGTCCTCCTATCACCAGTTTAGCAAATGCTCATGTATACAAAGACGTTGTTGACCCTATGTTGCAAAAGACTTGCTCAAGCTGCCATAACGATAGCAAACAAAAAGGTGGTCTGAATTTAGCTAAAGTCGATGCGCTTTTTGCTGGCGGTAAGTCGGGCAACACGATAGTTGCGGGCAACTCTCAGGCCAGTGAGTTATATAAACGCATTATGCTTGACCACGACGATGAAGAATTTATGCCTGCTGAGGGCAAAAAACCGCTCACCGATACGCAAGTTGCGGTTTTGAAATGGTGGATTGATGCTGGCGCACCTATTGATGGCAACGCGAGCGAATTTGCCGCAACAAAAGAAGCAAAGGAACATCTAAATGATTTGCTTGGACTCAGTGAAGTGCTATTTGCTGCCATTGACGCACTTAGTCCAGAGCAAAAACAAGCTCTACACAAAGCAGGCTTTGTGGTTAAAAGACTGGCACAAGATAATAATTATCTCGACTTAGATTTATCGATTTCAAAAATGCAGCTTAGCCAAGACAGTATTGCCTTATTAAATGAAGTAGCTGCGAACATTGCTTATCTTAATCTTTCTAAAACCGACGTTTCGAATGCGCTTCTTGAATCATTGCCTATCTTTGAAAACTTGCAGAGGTTAAGGCTTGATAACACGGCTGTCAGTACCGGTGAGTTATCAAAATTAAGCGAACTATCCAAACTTCGATTCTTAAATCTGTATGGCACAGATGTTGACGACAATATCTTTGCAATCTTGGCAAGCTTGTCTTCTTTAGAGCAAGTGTTTTTAAGCGAAACACAAGTATCTCAGGCGGCTGTTGAAGAGTTTATAGCAAGTTCTCAGGTAAAAGTATTCTGGAGCCAGCCGCATGGAGCAAGTGACGACACAAACGCGCAAGCGTCAAAATCGTCAACAGTGATTGCGCTTGCAAGCCATAGTCTAGACAAAGGAAACCCATAATGACGCAATTAAAAAATCAGCAGCGTATTAATTCCACTAAGCGTCAATTTCTAAAGCAGTCTATGAAATTGGGCGCAAGCGCTGCGTCTGCAATGATTGCTATGCCAGCTTTTGCCCATGATCCTGAAAAACCTAAACCTCCCAAAGCGTCTCGTTTTATAGACGGAGCCATTGTTGGTCATGGGGATTTTACATATAAAGTGCATGCCAATTGGGGAAATTTAGACCCAAGTAAAGTGCCCGTCGAGAATTGTCATGGTTTAGATATCGACTCAAAAGGTCGCATCATCATGTTCACCGACTCTGATGTGAACAATTTTGTGATTTACAACAAAGACGGAAAGCTTCTTGACGCATGGGGCACGCAATACCCCGGCGCGCATTCTATAAAAGTGAACAACGAAAACGGCGAAGATTTTTTATATGTGGTTGATTGTGGCTGGGTGCTTGACCGCAATCGCCCAGACAATCAATGGAAAAATAAGTGGTATCGCCAAAATGGCTTTATTGCCAAACTCACCCTAGACGGTAAATTAGTGTTTACCATTGGTCACCCAAGAACCATTGGTATTTATGACGACAAGATGCGCTTTCAACCTACCGACGTCACCATCGCGCCAAACGGCGATATTTATGTGACCGACGGTTACGGCTCTGACTTTGTTATCCATTACGATAGCAACGGCAAATATATTAGGCATTGGGGTGGATATAACAATACCAACAAAGCTCATAATCTAAATAATACACACGGCATTGGTGTTGATTCGCGAGACCCAAATAATGTGCACCTTTTAGTGAGTTCAAGAGGTGAACAAGCACTCAAAAAGTACACACTAGACGGACAGTATATTGAAGACTTGGCCTTGCCAGGCGCATACGTGGGTGGACCTATTTTTAAAGACGAGCATTTTTATGCACCAGTATGTTGGTCGCATATAGATGGAAAACAAGCGCCTAATTCAGGCTTTATTACTATTTTAGATAAAAACAACAAAGTGGTATCTAACCCAGGCGGAGAAGCGCCTAAGTATGTGAATGGTCAATTAAACACCATGCGTTCTAGCTTTGATGTGTTTAATCACTGTCATACGGTATGTGTTGACGACGATCTAAACTTGTACGTGGGTCAGTGGAATGCAAATCAGGTGTATCCAATCAAATTGGAGAGAGTGTAAAATGTTAAGATTTTTAGTTGTCTCATCTTGTGTATTGCTAATAAGTGCATGCGGTAACGAGACGAGCGAAATTATTGAACAGACTGAAGCGAAAGTTGCCCATCAGCTGCCAGAAGAAATCGACTTTAACTTTCATGTTAAGCCTATATTGTCTGATACATGCTACTTATGTCATGGTCCAGATATTGAAAATAATAAAGCGGGCTTAAATCTCTCTGACTATACCGCAGCCGTTAATCATGTTACCGATAGTGGAATGGCTGCGCTTAATCCTGGTGCGCCAGAGTTGAGTGAAATGATAAAGCGTCTTCACTCACAAGATGAAAATACAGTAATGCCGCCTCCCTCATCAAACCTCGTATTGTCTGATTACGATAAGGCAATTCTTGCAAAGTGGATAGAGCAGGGCGCTGAGTACAAAAAACACTGGGCATTTATAAAGCCAGAAACGCCTGAAGTGCCAGAAATTGATACTTCTGAAAATAGCACTGAAAATGACACTATCGCTAAGACATGGGCGAGCAATGAAATTGATAGCTTTGTTCTACAACAGCAGCAAATGCTTGGTTTTAGCCCTCAAGAAAAAGCAGATAAAGAGTCACTAATTCGTCGGGTTACTTTTGACCTAACGGGACTACCACCTACCATTGACGAAATAGACCAATTTTTACAAGACAACAGCGAACAAGCATATCAAAAGCTTGTTGAACGACTGCTCGACACCCAAGCCTATGGCGAGCGCATGGCAACAGAATGGTTAGATGTTGCTCGTTACGCAGATACTCATGGTTATAGTACCGATTTTTATCGAGATATGTCGCCGTACAGAGATTGGGTAATCAAAGCCTTTAATAATAACCAGCCAATGGATGAGTTTATTACATGGCAGATAGCGGGTGATTTAATGCCTGAGCCTGAACTCGAGCAGCTTATTGCCACCGCTTTTAACCGTGTGCATGCTCAAAATGGTGAAGGCGGTATTGTTAATGAAGAATTTAGAGTTGAATACGTAAAAGACAGAGTGCAAACCATTGGCACCGGTTTAATGGGTCTTACCATGCACTGTGCACAGTGTCATGACCATAAATATGACCCAATATCTGCCGCTGATTATTATTCGACGACTGCGTTTTTCAATAATATTAAAGAATCGGGTCAAATTTCGTATGACCCTAACGATATGCCAGTGCCGACCTTAATGTTGCCCACTGAAACACAAGCAACAAAGCTCGACGAAATTAGTCAGGATATCGTGGCCTTAAATGAAGCTTTGGTAAAAAACCAACATAGCCAAAATGCTGCATTTACACGTTGGTATGAAAAGAATAAAGGTAAATCAGTGTCGGTTGCCGATTCAGATATCGTCGCTTTTTTCCCATTAGATGAAAAAGATTCAAATCAAAAAATTAACAACATTGCCGGCACAAAGGCACCGGGTGTAGTTATTTTTGGTTCAGATCCTAAAAAGAAAGAAGGGTCTGCCATGGTGCACGTGCAAGATGGTGAGCGCAGTGCTGTTAAGATAAATGGTGATGATCCCCTATACTTTCCTGATATCAATTACTTTGATAGAGCCACGCCATTTACCGTAGCAATCGATGCCAATATTGACCAACAGAGCAAAGATGGTGTGTTACTGCACTACAACAAAGCGGGCATTTTATATAACTTCAAAGGTTTCGATATTTCAGTTGAAGATGGCCGCTGGCAGGTAAGACTCGCCCATACGTATCCATATAATGCGATTGTTTTGCAATCTACCGACCCTGTTAAGCGAAGCCAATGGCAGCAAGTGGCCATGACTTACGATGGTTCATCAACTGCCGCGGGTGTTCATTTTTATATTAACGGTCAAGCCGTAGATATGAACATTGTCAACGACAACTTATATAAAGACCTAAAGCATACTGACAAAAACGTACTTAAAGAAATTGGCATTAAAGTTGGTGCTCGCTGGCGTAGCCGTGGATTACCCGACTCGATGGTTGATAATATAGCGGTTTACAAGCGTGATCTCAGTCCTTTAGAAGTGTCTTCTTTGCATAGTGAGACGATTATTGAGGATAAAGAATCTGCCTTGGCCTTATTTAACCGTGCTTATAACGAGGATTATAAGAACACCTTCAATCAACTAGTTGATTTACGCAGAGAACACAATCAAGTTGCTGAAAGTGTACAAGAAATTATGGTGATGGATGAAGCTGAGCAAACGCGTCAAGCCTTTGTGCTAGTGCGTGGTGGATATGCAAATCATGGTGAGCCAGTTGGTCCAGGTGTCCCCGAGCGTATCTTACCCTTTAACGACGAATGGCCTAAGAATAGACTTGGTTTAGCTAAATGGCTGACATCTCCTGAACATCCACTCGTGCCGCGCGTGTTAGTTAACCGATATTGGCAAATGTTATTTGGTCGAGGCTTAGTTGCCACGCCAGAAGATTTTGGTAATCAAGGTGACTTACCTAGTCATCCCGCTTTACTCGACTTTTTAGCGCGTAAATTTGTCGACGAAGGCTGGGATGTTAAAGACTTTATAAAAACCCTTGTAATGACTAATGCGTATCAGCAGAGTTCAAAAGCCACAAGTGAGCTCGTTGAAAGAGACCCTAAAAATGTTTGGTTGGCGCGCGGCCCAAGCTCTCGCTTAACGGCCGAGATGATACGTGATAATGCGCTTGCCTCAAGCGGTTTGTTGGTTCGAAAAATCGGTGGAAAAAGCGTAAGGCCATACCAGCCTGATGGCATTTGGAAAATGAATAACAAAGACTACATACAAGGCGAAGGTGAAGAGCTTTATAGACGTTCAATGTACACCATTTACAAGCGAAGCGCGCCGCCGCCAAACATGATGGCGTTTGATGCACCTTCAAGAGATCACAGCGTGGGCGTGAGGCAACAAACAAGTACACCACTTCAAGCGCTAGCTTTATTAAATGATCCGCAAATTATTGAGGCGTCACGTGTGTTAGCACAAAACGTTATCAATGATGCAGACGACATTGAGCAGCAAATTTCGCTTGTTTATCGCAAATTAACAAGCCGATTCCCGAGCGATGCTGAAATCGACATCATTAAAAATATGTATATGCAAGTGCATGCAAGCTTTAAAGAAAGGCCCAGTGAAGCAGAATCGTTTTTGACCTTAGGTGAAACCGAAGTAGACAGTAAGCTTGATCACATACAGCTTGCAGCACTTAGTTCAGTGACCAATATACTCATTAATCACGATGCTAGCGTTATAAAGAGATAGGCAGACCAATATGAATAAACGACAGTTTTTAAAAGCATCACTTGCCGGTTTAGGCGCGGGTATGGGCGCAGCTGCGATGGGCGCCATCCCTAATTTAGCTCAAGCAAGAGATTTAGGCCCTGTTTTAAATGGTCATTTAGGTGCTGGGCATATTCCCGCAACGGCTAAAAGAGTTATTTATTTGTTTCAAAGTGGCGGGCCATCGCAGCTCGAAACCTTCGATTACAAGCCAATGCTCGATAAACGACACGGACAACAATTACCCGCAGAGGTTAGAGGTGAGCAAGTATTAACGGGCATGAGTGCGCAACAATCATCATTACCATTAGCGCGCTCAGTGTTTGATTTTAAGCAACATGGTGAGTCTGGCGCTTGGGTGAGTGAGTTATTGCCGTATACCGCTAAAATAGTTGATGATTTAACAATCGTGAAATCGATGCAGACCGATGCAATTAACCACGACCCAGCGATTACATTTTTACAAACAGGTTTTCCTATTGCGGGTCGTCCAAGTATTGGTGCATGGGCAAGTTATGGTTTGGGTTCTGATAACCCTAATTTACCGCCTTTTATTGTGATGGTATCGAGTAATGCCGGTGGTCAGCCTTTATACGCAAGATTATGGGGAAATGGCTTTTTGCCATCTATACACCAAGGCGTGCAATTTCGAGGTGGTGAAAACCCAGTCTTATACCTTAATAACCCACAAGGTTTGCAAGGCATGGATCGCAAACAGCTATTAGACGGATTTAGACAACTACAAAATATTCAGCATGAAAAATGGCGTGATGAAGAGATTAAATCCAGAGTGGCTCAATACGAAATGGCAGAGCGCATGCAAAGCTCTATACCAGACGTGACTGATTTATCGGACGAACCTGATTGGGTGTTTGACATGTATGGGCCTGATTCTCGCAAGCCGGGCACTTACGCGGCTAATTGTCTGTTAGCGCGCCGTTTAGCTGAGAGAAATGTCAAGTTTACACAGCTATACCATCAAGGATGGGATCAACACGACAATTTACCTGGTGGCATATCGGCTAATTGTAAAAAGACTGACCAAGCATCGGCGGCACTCGTGACCGATTTAAAACAACGAGGCTTGTTAGATGATACTTTGGTGATTTGGGGCGGTGAATTTGGACGAACAAATTACTCACAGGGTAAACTCACAGAGACAGGTTATGGCAGAGACCACCATCCAGGCTGTTTTTCAATCTGGATGGCAGGTGGCGGCACAAAACCCGGCGTTTACGGTGAGACAGACGAGTTTGGGTATAATGTTGTGAAAGATCCTGTTCATGTTCACGACTTTCAAGCCACGCTAATGCATTTGATGGGCATTAATCACGAAAAGTTGACCTATAAGTATCAAGGTAGACGCTTTAGGTTGACAGATGTACACGGCAAGGTGGTCAAGCCATTGCTGGCCTAATTAGATTTATTCGTGTATCAACCAATACCGCGTGACAGACAGGATTTCGAATCCTGTCTGTACAATAAATGAACTCTTCTCAATTTTTTAACAATCTTGTTAACATTGCATATGAATGCGCATATTCATATGCAATTAAAAATTAGAGTCCTCGCTTTTACTCCACTATCAATAAAACCTTGCTTCTTATATACATATGTAGTTTACTTTAATTCGTGTTTGCGTTACTAAATTTAGTGTTTTTGCTTAAGTGCATTTTAAGGATGTGCGAGTGAACAGTATTAAAATTTTAAATATAAAAATAAAAAATTAAATATGAGATTAATAAGGGTGAATCGCATCAAATTAATTACATTAGATCATGCATTTGCCCTTGATTTACTTAAATTTAGACTAAAGGAGATAAAACGTTAAATTAATATTAAAAATAGATCAACTTTTTTAAAATATTTTTTATCGTTATAAAACATGTATTTAACGTGTTAAAAGTAGTTAAAAACACAATAAAAGGAGTGGATCCTCCGTAAAATGTGATTTTTATATTTAAATTCTCTTTACAAATTTTAAACAAATCAATAAACTCGATAGCATATAAATATTAAATTTTATATATACACAAACTGGGGCACAAAACAGGGAAGCTAAATCGATACTACATATTGGTGAGGCACTGTTAGGAGGAGACGTACACATGTCTAGAAAATTCAAGTTAAATCCATTGTTAGTAGCAATGATGCCATTAATGATGGTACCAAGCACTTCACACTCGTTTACACAAGAGTCACAAACAAATCCACCCGATACTGAAGAAGTCAAAAAAGCAGCTGCTGAGGCAGAGGAAGAAGCGGTCGAAGTTATCGAAGTTTCTGGCTTTAGGGGCAGTCTTCAAAAAGCAATCAGCCAAAAGCGTCTAGCTGACGGTATCCAAGACTCAATCTTCGCAGAAGATATCGGTAAATCTACAGACCAAAACATCGCTGACGCCTTATCTCGCGTTACTGGTGTGACAGTACAAGAAGCAGATGGCGAGGGAACTCGTATTTCGATTCGTGGTGCAAACTCTGCTCTTAACAATATTTCTTTGAACGGTGTTTCACTCACGTCTAGCCTACAAGGTAGTGGTGGTTCTAACTCTGGTAATGACCAGAGTGTAGATTTAAGTACAATCTCTTCCGACATACTATCTTCAATAGATGTATACAAGACTTCTGCTGCCGATCAAGATGAGGGTTCTCTTGGTGCAAGCGTTGTACTTCGAACGGTAAAACCGCTTAATGTGGCAAAAGACAGACGTACTGTCGAGCTACAAGGTCGCTTTAACGAATTTAGCGATGAAAACGACTATAAAATTTCAGGTACGCTTTCTCAAAAGTTTTTTGACGAAACTTTTGGTGTCATTGTGACAGTGTCAGATGAAACCCAAAGTACAAGACGAGACGAAGTCACTGCAGATTGGCTTCGCCCATACGAAGCGGCAACAATCAGAGCCGGCGGCGCGACCACGACTACTGGTCAGATAGTGTCCGAAACTACTGGTGCAATTATATCAAATGGCCGCGGCTATTCGACGTCATTAAATGACCGAGACCGCTTCACGGTTAGTTCAGGGATGCAATGGTTAGCATCTGACAGTACCGATATACAGTTAAACTTGAGCTATTCTAAACAAGATGTGTTTACCGATTCTCATCGCATTGGTACAAGCAAGCCAAATTTAAGGGATAGAGGTAATTTGCCTGATGATCCACAACAAGACTGGTGGACATATGATGAGGCTAGTAGAACGCTAGTCAAATCTATTAACCGTTTTGGCTCTGGTTCGTTAGGACGTAATGTTGGCGGTAATGAGACAGAAAATAAAGTTGCCACCTTAGTGATCAACCAAGAAATTACTGATGACTTAAGAGTGGAATTGACCGCGGGTTATTCGAAAACAGAATTTGAGTCCAAGCCTAACGCTAACTTAGGAACCAGTACGTGGAATTTCATTCCGGCGACTGTGTTAGAAAACGCAGATTTAGAGACGCTTGAGCCAACTGGTTATGATTGTTCTAGTGGTTCTTGTCAAATTGTGGTGGGTACTACTCCTTTCATTTATGTACCTGAAGGAATTAATAACAACCAGAGTAACATTGCAACATCTGGCTTTAACCCTCTAGACCCGTATTCAAATCACCTTGGGTTTGTCTCAAAGTATGACGAACTGACAGATGATACGAATAAATCAATTTACTTAGACTTTGATTATGACGTTGATTTTGTGGGCGTTACGCAACTTGAGTTTGGTGCGAAGTGGTCGAGCCGCGTTAAAGATGTTGGTACAAACTATCAAACAATCAGTTCACCTGGTCAAACCGTTTTTGACCCAGAGACTGGCATGCCTGTAGCGGGATTAGGGCCTGCTGATATCGCGTTGGCTGACGTAATTGTTGGACAAGGTATCCCCGTTCCAGACTTTATGGAAGGCTTGATTTCTAACAATTCTCAATACAGCTCAGAATTCCTAAATGGCTGGGGTATTTTGGATCCAGACTCTGCGTTTGAACAGATTTTCAGTATTCCAGATGTCGCTTTACAGCCAAATAGAACGGGTGATAGACGCATAGAACAAGATAATGTATCTCTTTACGCCAAAATGAATTTTGAATACATGGATAGCCGTTTGACAGGTAACTTCGGTGTTCGATACGTTAAAACGGATGTATTATCTTTTGGTAATTCGGCGCTGAGTTTCCATGATAGAGACCGAGTGTTTGATCCAAACGAGTTAGTATATGAAAACGGTCTATTAAATACTGCTAACGAACCATGTACCCCGTTTTCTAACGCTAACCAGACAACAAGAATTGAGGGTGAATATCCTTGTTATGAACCTTTATTGTCACCTGAAGGCGTTTTACAAGTAAACTACGATGAAAATGGTAGCGTTATTGGTATCGACAGAAACGATGCAAGTACACGGAGTTGGTGGGCATTATATCGTCATACCGATGCGTCTACACAAGCACGCTTTAGTGAAGATATTTTTGGTGAAGGCGATACTACTTCTATTTTCCGTCGTGTTTATAGTGGTATTGGTGAAAATTCAAATTCAGTATTATTACCAAGCTTGAACCTAAACTATGCGCTTAACGATGAAATGATAGCAAGGTTTGCAGTTTCTAGAACTATGGCAAGACCTGGTTTTGACCAATTACGCCCTGGCTTCAGCTTTAATGAAAATGTATGGGGTGAATTTAGCCGGGCTAATGTAAACAATCCAAATCTTAAGCCATTGAAGTCAGACAACATCGACTTGTCGTTTGAATGGTATTTTGACAAGACTGGTTTGTTCTCGGTTGCTCTGTTTAATAAAGATATGACCGATTTCGTTGAAACGGTTCGCGATACGATTTATGTAACAGATGTGCGCAGAGACTATGACAGAACTAGTCTTAATTTAGATGAGTTTATCATTCCAATTGCTGACGGCGTTAATCCACAAACCGCTAATTGTCATCCAGACAGACAGGTTCAAGATCGAATTCGTGAGGCATTGCGCTTTGCATGTGAGCCAGTTGAAGCAGTTTTGTCAAGAAACGGTGCTAGCGTTAAAACAAAAGGTGTTGAGCTTAACTTCACCAAAGATTTAACCATGCTCCCTGGTCTATTGTCTGGTTTAGGTGTTTCGCTTAACTACACATATGCAGACTCCGAAACGGAAGCAGAAGTACTTGAGTTGACAGGTCGTGAATTGAAAGCACTGCCACAACTATATACACCAAAACACAGCGCTAATAACACTATTTTCTGGGCAAAAGATGGACACCAAGTCAGACTTGCGCACAGATATAACGGTGTTCAGCTCGTTAATCGAGGGCTAACTGGTGGACTTGAGTGGCAAGACTCTACAAGCCGACTTGACTTAAGTGGTGCCTATCAATACAACGAAGATATAACAATTACCTTCCACGCATTGAATTTGACAGACGACTCAACAAGAACATTCTTTACCTCCGCAGGTATTGATTTGGGTGATGTTGATGAAAATGGCGATCCAGTGCCATTTGTCGAAGGCGACGCAATTGAAGGCGAAGCCTATAAAGGCAGAACCATCAGGGAATTTAAAACCGGACGTAACTTCCGCGTTGGTATTCGTGTTAATTTTTAATGTAAAGAATAGTCAGTCTGTTTAGTTAAACAGACTGCCGAGTATGGAGAAAAAGTAAGATGAAAAATACCTTACTGAAAAAAGTAGTAATCGCGTCTGCAGTGTCTGTAGGTCTATACGGTTGCGGAGACGGAAGTGGTGTTGAAACTGTTGATGAAGCGAGTATTCAACCGGTACAAGTTGCTGGCAATATTACGGTTGCGGTGGATGAGACATCTGGCCCAAATGTTACTAGTCTGTTACAAGGTGTCACTAATCCAAGTGAAACAATTGTTTACACGAGGGAATTTACTTATGTAAAAACGCTTACAGACGCTGATGGTAACGAAACAGATAACTTTATTGGCCCCGACTTACCACCACAGGGTGTCACTAAAAGTTCGGATGACATGACAGTCAATACAGATTTATGGGACGCTTTATTAGTGCACCCAGACACTATTGCTCGTTATCCTAATCCGACACAAGAGGAAATAGACGCAGCGATTGCAGCAGAGTTGCCTGTACCAGTCACTCGTTACTCTCAAGCGCAGTATACCTTTACTTACTTGATAGATAACGGCGGTGCGGAAATTCCTGAGCGTACTATTACTGTCACTGTAAACGGTGTAGAAGTGCCAGCTGAGAGTATCAACCTGACTTCTGCTGCTACATTTGATGTGCCTAAAGACTTCGGCGTAGGAATTGAGGCTAATATCGTTCCAGCTACAACCACTTATGACCGTCTTACTTATACAAGTATGACACCAGACACAGCGTCAGTGGATGCGACTGGTTTTGTGACAGGCATAGATTTCGGTGCTTTTGAAATTCAAATTATGTCTGAAGATGGTAGTGTAATGACATCCGTAAGCGGAAATGTAGTGCCGTTAACTGAACCTGTAGGCATTAGCATTGTTGATGATGAAACACTTGATATGCCAAACGTAACAGCAACAATGAGCGTTCCATTTGATGCACCAACAGATTTAGACTATCAATTTTTACCTATCTCTGATGATGTCGACTTTAGTGATGTTGCAGTAACATGGTCATCTTCTGATGAGACTAAACTAACCGTTGATGCAGACGGACTTGTTACGCCAGTTTCAATGAACAATGCGTTTGATGAACAGGCCGACAATATTGTGATGGTAACGGCTACTATCGATGGTACAAGCCTAACCTATACAACTGAAGTGACTATTGTCGCTGGTACTAATATTTTAGGTGCAAGCAATTATGACTTCGAAGAGCCTTTAGGTCCTGACTTCTTGTTTGAAAGAACGGCTGATAACTCACCGGGTCAAGTTAACAACGCAATCTTTGAGTTACGTACTGACGAGAACTCAATTGATGGGCAAAGTTTGTATGTTGATATGAGTAATGCAGGTATGGCTGATTTACGTTTGCAGTTTTCACCATTAGCATTTACACAATCAGGTCTACGACCGAACCAAGCTTACGAACTTAGTTTTGATGTAAGAGTTGTTGAAGGTAATGGCTACACTGGTTGGTACCAAGGACCAAGTATTGGTTGGACTAACTCGAACGTTGGTGCACCTGATGGAATGCCTGTGCAACGCTTTAGAAAACGTTTTAACGAAAACCAAGTCACTTCAGCAGGTAACTTCTGGTTTAACTTCCACGGTGCTGGTGGTGCGAAAGTTTACATCGATAACCTGGAATTTGTTGCGGTTGACTAGTCTTTGGCTAGACATCTAACAACAATTAGTTAATATCATAAAATCCTCTCTACTCTTGTAGAGGGGATTTTTTAACATAAGAAATAGTGAAAACGCAGTAATGAAAAAGCAAAAAGTAGTCATAGTAGGTGGTGGAACGTCTGGCTGGGTATCAGCGGCCATACTCGCAAAAGGTTTACCAGCTGATAGGTTTGATATAAGTCTAATAGAAAGCAAAGACGTGCCTACGATTGGTGTTGGCGAAGCCACCATTCCACCTATTGTTTTGTTGCTAGACTATTTGGAAATAGACCGAAAAGCGTTTTTGGACAAAGTAAACGGTACTTATAAGTACGGTATCCACTTTGAAGGTTGGTCGAAACCAAAAGAGTCTTACATGCACGCTTTTGGTGAACTAGGAACACCATTGCAAGATTTGCCTTTTACTGATCTTTGGCTTAAGTGTGCTTCCTCTTTACCTATTAATAAATTAAATGATTTTTCGCCCACTGCAATTGCGGCATATCAAAATAAGTTTCACCCAGTGGTAACGCCACCTGAAAATGCCAATAAAAATCATTTTTATCCACTAGCGGGTATGTTCTACGCTTATCAGTTTGATGCAGGACTTTTGGTGACTTTATTGTCTGAATATAGTCGCGACAAGGGCGTGAATCACATTGTAGGCACGCTTAACGATGTTCGTGAGAATGCACAAGGATATATTGAATCCGTTAGCTTAGAAGACGGTAGCAAGGTCGAAGGAGATTTCTTTGTTGATTGTTCGGGTATGCGAGGTCTGCTGAATAAAGAACACTACAAATGTGAGTTTTTAGATTGGAGTGAGTATTTACCGTGTAACTCTGCCATTCCCATTCAAACAGGTGCACTAGATCCCTTACCACCTTACACCAAATCAATTGCCATGAGTGCGGGGTGGCGTTGGCAGATCCCACTTCAAAATCGTACCGGAAATGGTTATGTCTTTTGCGATGAGTTTATTTCAGAGCAAGACGCGATGGATGAGTTTATGCAAGCGCTTAAGGGCCAAGAAAAACTAACAGAGCCAAGAGTCATAAAGTTCAAAACAGGTTATTTAGAAAAGCCTTGGTTTAAAAACAGTGTGGCTATTGGTTTGTCTAGCGGCTTTTTTGAACCATTAGAGTCTACCAGTATTCATCTGGTTCATAAGTTTGCTGTCCATTTTAAAAATGCGCTTTTACATGGCACTAATATTGGGCAAGAAGCGGATTTGTTTAATACTAGTTTCAATAAAACCGCCAGCGAAATAAGAGACTTTTTAGTGGCGCACTATCATATTAATCAACGTAACGACACGCCATTTTGGCGTCATTGTGCTCAGATGAAAATACCTGATACTTTGCGTGGCTATTTGGATGAGTTCTCTCGCACCGGCAAAATCACTCTACCTGAGGAGAGTTTATTTACATATGAAAGCTATTTGCAGCTATTGGTTGGACAACAATACTTAACGAGTTATCAGCACTTACAAGATCCGAATGTGCCACCTCAAAATCTGCAAACGTTTTTTAATAATGTAAACGGCGCGATTAAAGCAGAAGTGGCAAAAACAAAGTCTCATCGAGATTACCTGATGGGGACTTAAGTCCCTTCGTAGAAGTAATACTCTTAGTTTAAGCAAAACTCCTTTATTTCCGCGAAGGCGTAATGCTGTTCGGTAAGCCAAAACCCCGTCATTCCCACGAAGGCGGGAACCTGGTTGATGTTCACGAAAAATACGAAAAAACAATCACTTAGTTAATATTACTTAGTTCCAAGGAGATTCCCGCATTCGCGAGAATGACGGGTTAGGTGTGCGCGAAAGGGTAGCTGAGGTTTTTACTTGAATGGTAAAAAGATTGCAGTTCCCGCTTGCGCGGGAACGCTGTTGTATATCGTCGTCTACAATTTAGTTGTTGTGAACTTTGTAAGCTCTATAACCAAATATACAAATAACCACAAAGCACAACAAAGGAAGTAAGAATGAGGTTTGTACAGACGGGATGTCGCCAATAATAGAGCCCGCATCAATCATAGCGCCTTGTAGAGGTGGCATAAATGCACCACCAACAATGGCCATTACCAAGCCTGCTGAAGCTAAACTTGCATCGTCACCCATATTTTTAAGGGCAATGCCGTAAATAGTCGGAAACATTAACGACATACAAGCTGATGTAGCAATTAAGCAATATAAACCGGTAATGCCGCCAATAAATATTGTCCCTAGCATTAAAGCAATGCCACCAACTGACAATATCATCATTAATTGCCCCGGTTTAACAAAGCCAAGTAAGAAGGTACAAATAAAGCGACTACATAAGAAAATACTCATCGCAATAATATTATAGCTTTGCGCCTCAGCAGCGCTTAAGCCCACTACAGATATTCCGTAATGAATAACAAATGTCCAGCACATGATTTGTGCACCAACATAGAATGCTTGAGCGATAACACCTTCAATGTACTGTAAATTGTTAAGAAGACGCTTAAATGTCTCGCTTAACTCACTCATGGTAAAAGGTTTATCACTCGAAATTGTACGTGGTAACTTCGAAAACAAAAACACAAGAAATAAAACTGCAACTACTGCAGCAATGGCAACATACGGACCTCTAACCGTTATCAGGTCAGCTGCTTGCATGGCTTGATGATCAATAGGATTATTGACGGCAAAGTCTTGTAAGGCCTGCGTAACCTTGCCATCAGCGACTGACGGTAGCATATCGGTATATGCTGGGTCAGACGCTTTTTCTTCTTGTCTGAACTTTTCAACTTGTAGCTCACTCAAGATATAGTTTGAGGCCACTAACATGCCTGTTAATGAACCAATAGGGTTGAATGCTTGTGCTAGATTTAATCGCTGTGTAGCGGTTGCAGGGTCGCCCATCGACAACACATAAGGGTTTGCAGTCGTTTCTAACAATGCAAGCCCACAAGTGAGTATCCAAAGCGCAGCAAGAAAGAAACTAAACTCCATATAGATAGAAGCGGGTATAAACAAACTCGCGCCAGTCGCATACAAGGCTAAGCCTAAAAGTATCCCTGATTTGTATGAAAATTTTCTGATAAAAATAGCAGCAGGTATGGCCATGACACCATAACCTAGATAAAACGCGAATTGGACAAGGCCACTTTGCGCGTTTGAAATAAGAAATATGTCTTTAAAAGCTTTGACCAAGGGGTTGGTGACATCATTAGCAAAACCCCATAAAGGAAAAAGTGAAGCAACCAAAATGAATGGTACTATATACTTAGCCTCTAATATTTTTGGTGGAGTTGTTGCTTTGACATTTGGTGTTGCGTTTGGCTCACTTGCCTGCGCGTCACTTGGGTTTGCTGAGCTTGTGTCAACTGACATAATTTATTCCCTTTTTATTCTAAAAAGCCATGATCAATAAAAACGTTTAGTAAGATCATTTGCGATAGTTCTATTTTATATATAAATATATATTTTATTATCATTTTGTTTACAATTGACTTAATTTAAACCTTTTAGGCAAATATGTCGAGCATTCTATCGTTCCAAAAGGTAGTTTTGTAGAAAATTAATTACTTTATGTGTATTTATATTTAAAGTAAGATGTTCATATAAAAACATATGTAAGAGGCTTTTATAAAAACCAGCTCATAAGTGAATAAAAAATATACAATGCCTGTACACCGTTGATGATGCCAGAAAACAAAATAGCAAACCGAATTAGCAAACCGAATTAGCAAACCAAGATAGCAAACCAAGATAGCAAAGCGAGATAGCAAATGAATACTGACAATACCGTCACTAAAAAGAAAACAAAGCACCTAATAAAAGTACATGCAAACGATAATGTTGCAGTCGCGATTGGTGATTTAAAAGCAGGTGCAGTGCTGACAGTAGACGGTCATGAATTAACCTTAATTGAAGATATCTCAAAAGGGCATAAAGTCGCATTATATAACCTTAACCAAGGTGATACGGTAACTAAGTATGGCTTTTCGATTGGTCAGTGTACTGCCGACATTCAAAAAGGTACGCACATTCACAGTCAAAACTTAAAAACAAAATTAGATGGCTCTGAAACCTATCATTACGAAGAAGGCCCTCGCACTCTAAATATTGAAGATACAACGCGTACCTTTATGGCTTACCCAAGAGCAAATGGCCGTGTTGGTATCAGAAACGAAATATGGATTATTAATACGGTTGGCTGTGTGAATAAAGCCGCCGATAAAATCGCCCAAAAAAGTAAAATTGTGTACGAAGGTGTAATCGATGATTTTATCGCAAATACGCATCCATTTGGCTGCTCTCAACTTGGTGATGACTTATCTAACACGAAAAAGCTACTGAGTAGTTTAATGCAAAACCCAAATGCTGGTGGTGTGCTTGTAATAGGACTTGGGTGTGAAAATAACCAACTATCGACGCTCATCAGCGAGGCGCAAGGCATACCCAAAGAACGCATTCGTTATTTTAATTCGCAAAGTGTGAGTGACGAAGTCTCTGAAGGCATGAAACTCATCGCAGAACTAGTTGAAGAAGTTAAGCAAGACACAAGACAAGCAGTGCCTTTAAGCAAATTAGTGTTAGGCATGAAGTGCGGAGGTTCAGACGGATTTAGCGGTTTGACTGCCAATCCATTGGTTGGGCGTATAACCGATAAACTCACCGCCGCTGGCGGAAAAGTTATCTTAACTGAAACACCAGAGATGTTTGGTGCTGAACAGATCCTCATGGACAGATCTAAGACGCAATCTGTTTACAATAATATAGTTAATTTGGTTGATGAGTTTAAACAGTATTTTATTAATAACAACCAGCCAATATACGAAAACCCGAGCCCGGGTAACAAAGCCGGTGGTTTAACCACCTTAGAAGAAAAATCAATTGGCGCAATACAAAAAGGCGGAAGCGCAATTATTACTGAAGTCATTGGCTACGGGGAACAAGCGTCTACAGAGGCTGGCTTAACCTTGTTACAAGCTCCTGGGAATGATGCGGTGTCGTCAACGGCATTGGCGGCTGCTGGTGCGCATATAGTGCTATTTACAACGGGGCGTGGCACGCCACTTGGTTTTCCTGTCCCTACGCTTAAAATTTCGTCAAATAGCGATTTAGCTGACTTTAAACCTCATTGGATAGATTTTAACGCAGGGCAAATAATTGATACTGAGATTTCGATAGACGATGCTGCTGAGCTTTTGTTTGAACAAATTATTGAGATAGCATCAGGTCAAAAAACTAAAAATGAAATTAACGACAACAGAGAAATTGCTATTTGGAAGAATGGCGTCACGCTTTAATAGTACATACTAAAGCGCCTGAAATAAAAACCTTCGCCTAAATTAAAAACACCGCTAATGCTCGACTAAAGCAGTAGCGGTGTGTCATCTTAAGGTATGTTTTTAGTCTTGATTCTCTGGATGACCAGAAGGCCAAGTACAGTCAATTCCTACAAATAACTTCTGAATCTTAGCAACGAGTGCTTGGTCTGGTGAACTTTTTGACCAGTTGACGTTTTTAATGATATTTTCGGGATTAGCCGTACCAACCAAAGTCGATGTGATAGATGGATGGTCAATGGCAAATTGTAAGGCGAGTGACGTTATGTCAGTGCCGTGCTCTTGGCACAATTTTACTGCTTGTTGTGAAGCTTCTACCAATGCCTTTTGGGCTGGGTGCCAAGGCGGAGCGCCTCTTTCAGTAAGTAGTCCCATTGACGTAGGTGATGCATTAATAATACCGATACCCGCCTCATCAAGCGCAGGGATGGCATTAAGTAATGAAGTGTCATTTAGTGAATACCGGCAATAGCTTAAAATGGCATCGATGCTGTAATGCTTGGCAACCTCAGTGAAGACTTTTAATGGGTAGCCCGTTACACCGATAAATCCGATTTTTCCTGCCGCTTTTAGTTTTTCTAAGCAAGGTAACGATTCGTCCAATACCTGCTGTAAAGAACCAAACTCAATATCATGTAAAAACAAAATATCGATATAGTCGGTGTTTAAACGCGTCATACTCTCGTCTAAACTAGCGGTGATACGCTTTTCTGAAAAATCAAAATCGGCAAAATCACTGCCATAGCGACCAGCTTTAGTTGATAAAATATACTTGTCACGGCTAACGGTACTTAATGCCTTGCCTAGCACTGTCTCGGCTACGGTATCTCCATAATAAGGTGATACATCCAGATAGTTGATACCGTGGTCAAGCGCAGTGTGTACGGTTTTGATCCCGTCGGCTTCATTAATATTTCGAAAAACGCTGCCTAGTGGAGATGCGCCATAGCTTAATTGAGAGATCTCGAGTCCAGTTTTACCTAATGTTTTGTACTTCATGACTTTCCTACTTTATATCTTGTAAAAGCGCTTCGCGTTAAGGCCCATAATGTCGTGCTCAAAGGCAGGGCATGTTTGCTTAACATATTGCTCAACAATACTAATAACTTGCGTGTAACTGCCACCGAGTAAACAAACAGGCCAATCAGAACCATACATTACGCGCTTACAGCCAAAAGCATGGATAACTGACGACAAATAAAGCGAGAAATCGTTAAGTTTCCATGAATTTAGATTGGCTTCAGTTACCATACCTGAAAGCTTACAATAAACATTAGGTAATTCGGCCAACTTACTAATGTCGCGTTGCCACTCAGTAAACCCTTGTCCATCTTTAATTGACGGTTTTGCTAGATGGTCAATGACAAAGTTCAAATCTGGTAGTAATTGAGCAAGTGTAAAACTATTTTTGAGATGTTGCGGTAGTACAAGTAAGTCGTAACAGTACCCGCGGTTTGATATGTTTTTTAACCCGGCTATAAAGTCAGGATCTAACATGAAATCGTTATCAGGCTCATCTTGTAAAACGTGCCTAAAACCTTTCAAATATTGATTGTTATCCCATTGGTCAAGAATAGCGTCGAGTTTGTTGGATTTGAGATCAACCCAGCCGACTACGGCTTTTATGTGACTACTTTTTTCTGCTAAGGCTAGCAATGTGTCAGTCTCTTCGTGTGACTGACGGGCTTGTACTGCCACTGTGGCGTTTATTTTGTTGCTATTGCAAACTGCTGCGAGTGCTTCAATGTCAAAATCTTGTTTTAAGACGGCTTCTTGTTCGCCTATCCATCCATATTCTTCAGTATTAAACTCCCAAAGATGATGGTGTGCATCTATTCGCATTAATCTTCCATTTCGATAACGGCTTTGACAATACCAGAATCGGGCTTACTGCATTGGTCAAAGAAAGGCACTAAATCAGCAAATTTCACTACATCTGTGATAAAACCACTGCTAGTGACAGAGCCTTCTCTCATTCTTTTAACCACTTCTTCAAAATCGTCTTTTGTCGCGTTCCGGCTACCTAACATGGTAATTTCGCGTTTGTGGAACTCAGGGTCGTCAAAGCAAAGCTTGTCTTTTACGACACTGACATAAATTATTTTACCGCCGTGTGCCAAATTGGTGACTGCAGACTGCATGGCATTAATATTACCAGTGCAATCAAAAATAGCCGTGGGCATATCGCCGTCGGTAAGGTCATACAGCTGCTGTTTAACATCACCTTTGGCATCAACACTGCCATCTAAAGCGTAGTTCTTAACGGCGGCCGCTAACTTACCTTCGTGTATATCAGAAATAAGCACTCTTGCGCCTGATAACTTAGCAAATTGTGCAACGCCAATGCCTATTGGGCCCGACCCTTGCACTAACACTGTGTCTCTAGCTTGTAACTGTGCTCGAGCAACTGCATGTGCGCCAATTGCTAAGCATTCGATAATTGCCATGTCGTTAAAGTGTAGGCCGTGAGCAACAACAACTGCAGATTGCGGTACACTTATATATTCGGTCATGCCGCCATCTCGGTGAACACCTAATACTTCTATATTTTCACAGCAGTTAGGTTTTTCGCTTTTACATGCAATGCATTCACCACAGCTTATATAAGGTATTATATAAACAAATGCGCCTACCGGAATGTTATCGTTATCGCATGTTTCTTCTACGATACCTGCTAACTCGTGACCTAATACTCGCGGGTAAGCGAAGAATGGTTGGTTTCCACCAAAGGCGTGAATATCGGTGCCGCAGATGCCAATTGACTTAATTTTTACAAGTACTTCATTGCTTTTGCGCGCTGGTTTATCAACGTCACGCGATTCTAATCTGCCTGGCTCTATACATACGATACTTTTCATGAGGAAGCACCTCCCATAATAGGACATAATTTGTTCATGCAAACATCATAGCACTTATTTTGAAAAACACTATCTAAATTTTGCATGTAAATACTAAAATTTATATTTAATAAATAAACGAAAGTTGTTTTACTGCATATTATTTTTAGTGAATTCCTTTGAAATCCTTATAGATTATAGGAAGTAACGAAATTGTTAAAAAAATGTTTTGCAGGATTTATTTATTTTCGGTAATCTTTTCGACAGTAATAAAGTTTCGTTTCAATACATTTACGTATTTATATATAAATATACAGCACAATAGAAGCAGGAGTTCACCAATGCTTAAAAGAATATTTTTATACGGACTACTTATATTAGTTCCGCACACAGCAATATCTCAAAGTGCGTTTGGTAGCGATCCTGTTTCTAGTTACTTGGTAGAGGGTAAACTAATACAGCCTTGGCAAGCATCTGTTGGCAATGGGCTTAACTGGAGTATCCCCGTAGAGAATCAAAAAGGGCAAACGGCAAGAAAGAACCTTCAAATAAATCCTGCAGATAAAGACGGTGAAGATGATGCCTTACATCTAAAATGGAGAGGCAAAATAGTCAAAAATCAGTGGGGTGGAAACCAACTCAACGACACAAGCTTTACCATTAAAAACCATGTAATAGATTTATCATCGGTCAGTTCATCAGCGGCTTTAGTCCTTGAAATTAGGTTATTGAAAGCCCCTAACGAAAATGTTCATTTTTCGATGCAGTGTCAGTACAGTAACAAGTGTGTTGGCAAGTATCCCATGAAAGCAGCGCTTAAACGCTTACCTAAAAAGAAGTGGATGTACTTACCTATCCCACTAGCATGCTTTAACTTAGATGGTAATTTTGATTTTACTCAAATTAGTAGCGTACTGAGCATTGCTACACAAGGCAAACTAGAATTTGAAGTCGCTAATATTGGTTTGGCACCATTGCCTGAGGGTCAAACAGGCTGTAATTAGCCTAACTAATGTAAAACAGCTTAGCCAGCGTTAGTCTACTAATTGCTGGCTATTTTGGTTACTCAATTCTAGTCAAACTTTTGGCCATGGTTTACGCTGTTTTGGGTATTATCCCTTTAGTTCGTTCGCAAATTGTTGCCAAGCTTCTTTACTAGCCTCTTCACCCATGGCTAAACCCTCAATATAAAATATGTTAACTTCTTTGACACCTAAAAACCTCCAAAAATTAGTTAGATAATCAGACTGAGTATCAAGAGCTGTACCTTTGTATTTGCCACCTCGCGCAGCTAATACAGTTACTTTTTTACCTTTTAGTAGGCCTTTGGGCCCATTTTCAGAATAACTAAATGTGATACCCGCTCTGGCGATGCGGTCAAAAAACGCTTTTAATACTGACGGTATGCCAAAGTTATACATTGGTACGCCTAGCACAATTTCGTCGGCTTCTTGTATTTGTGCAATATAGTTGTCAGAAATACTGGCCAGCGCAGCTTGCTGCTCGCTTCTATCTTCTAATTTTGTCCCCCACGCTTGCATTTCTGCACCGCTCAAATGTGGAATATCGTCTTTATGTAAATCAATTAGCGTCTTATTGATGCTTTGGGTATTTTCGAGATGTTCAACATACTGCTTGGTCGCTTTGTTGCTGTTTCCGAGTTCGCCTTGAAGGCTTGAATTAATAACTAATATATTTTTCATGGTCTTACCTATCTTCATCTTGTTAAGTGATGTAGGTAGTCTATATCAATAAAATAGAATTAAAATTGCAATAAAATCACTATACCTTTCTATTTAATCGAAGGATTTATGCATAACATGCAGACTTGGCTTTATGGGATATCTTTTAGTGAATTGAAGTTAGGTGTATCTATCTGTTTATTGAGCTGTCTTGTATTGATCTTTTTTAAAAATTGCCAAATAGACTTTTTGCTATCAGGGTTACTAAGTTGGTCAAATAACAAATCAATATGCTGTTGTGTTGGTTTTATAAAAAACGGCAAAGGTGAATTTTGGTAACAACTTGCTTCATCAATGTTATCGGTTGACTCAACTAGTTCAGTTAATGCACTTGCGCACAGCATTGGCATGTCAATGGGGACGACTAACATTGGTGACAGTATGTCTGCTTGTTTAATCGCACTGTATAAACCACTAAGTGGGCCACCATCAATAAACGCATCGTTAACGGTTGTAAATTGTGTAATCGAATTTCGACTAACGACTATGTTACTCACGCCGGCTTGCTGCAGTATTTCTGCCATTTGTGCTAACCACGTTTTACCTTGCCAATCTAAAAGGGCTTTGTCGGTGCCCATGCGAGCGCTTTTGCCTCCGGCTAAAATCAAACCGGTGATCGCTTGCTGTGGCATTGGTTTTTGAATCTTGGCTGTTTTTTGCATACGTTCTGACATCTGGTTTATGTTACCTCTATAATACTTAGCTTAAAGGCCAAACTTTAGAACGTGAATGCCACATATCGGCAGCTTTTGCTAGCGCGTCACAGGCATCATGCCCGTGCAAAGCAGATAGATAGACCGCTAGCGTTGATATAGTTGCGGCTTCGCCATATTTATTGTCAAGTTGGCCGCACCATAATTCTTTGAGCGCCTGCGATCCAAGCTGGCGAGTTTGATGCGACCAAGAGCTTAAGTAAATAGGAAACTCGTACTTTTTAGCCTTAGACTCTGCATCCATATAATTCATCGTAAATGGTTTTTCGGGGGTAGCTTCTACTTCGCCACTATCGCCGCGTATGCAAGCAATGCGAGTTTCATGTAAAAGGCGGGCTACTTGAATATGTGTATCGTCGAGTTCACGATGATATACCCCATGAATACTGGCTTTAGCACCTGCTGGGTTTAACATTTTCGCGACACTATGCATACATGATCGCAAACCTAATATGTGGCGTAGTTGTAGCAGTTTTGTCATGCTTGGATGCAGGTGTTGCAGGCTTATATAACTAAACGAATAATCCAGTAGTTGCTGTTTAGTCTCATCTACATTGGCTGCAATGGGCCAAGATAAATCTCTAAATACTTGGTCTAGATAAAGTCTATTTGAGTCATGCTCTTCTAGTCCATGCAGCAATACGGTATAGCCATTAGTTGCTAAGCATAAACCTGACAATACAAACCAAGGTAAATGTCTTCGTTTGCCTGCATAACAGCCAAGATCGATGTCAACATTAGGTAAGTTATTAATAGTATTTGGCAAGGTGTCTCTACAAGCCTGTACAAAGCCAGCGAGCTCTTCGTCGGTTTCTTCGCGCATGCGCAAGAGCATAAGCAATGCGCCAGTTTGCTCAGGAAGCGTTTTTTCTTGTAGCATGGCGAGCATTATATGACGAGCTTGTGCTTGATTAAGCGTTTTACCTGATTTTTGACCGCGCCCTACCAAGGCTACATAGTCTGAAAGCTTTTCAAAAAGTTGACTGGTGTCTTTGCTGGTCATTATCAGGCTCTGATGATGTCGATATCTATTTTGTTTTCTTCAGCAGTGTAGTGTTGCGCGCGGATTTGTCTAGCATTTTCTGACTCATCACTAGCGGGTAGTGTATGTTGAGACGATGTATCTCTGGCAGCATCAGGGTCTTTATGCTGCGATGTCGATGCTGCCTTTAACATTTGACTTAGTTCGCTTTTGCACGAACCGCAGTTAGTGCCGCATTTAAGTTGCTTACCAAGTTCACCAACGCTTTGCGCACCGCTGGCAATGGCTTCGTTAATGGTTTTTTCATGAACATTAAAACAACTGCAAATAACTTTTCCACGAGTGAATTCTAGAGGTGCGGTTGCCGACAATAAGGCAGACATTGTTTTATTATTAAGCGCTTCGTCAAAACAGCTGTTTACCCACATGCTCGGTAAATGTTGCTGTTGTTTTTGAGTACTAAAACTAAAAGCCGCGAATTGTAGCTGGCCGTCTTTTACCAAAATTTGCGCTTCTACAAAAGGTGAACGTCTGCTAATCCATTCTCCTCTTGTCAGCGTGCTTTTATCAAACATTTCTTCAATTTCTTGCTTATCGATATTCGCTATTTCTGTGTATTCACATGAAGCATGTTTGCTTTTGACCCAAAAATCACTGGTATGTTGAACCGACGCTTTTGAAAAAACACTCACAAACTGTTTGTATTGAACTTTACTGGCCTTTACCGCCACTTGTTTACTTTCGGGTTGCCCTGACAGTGGATCAACAACCGAGCTATACAGGGCACTAACACTCGCGCTAGATGCAAATTGTGCATTCCAATGAATTGGCATAAAACACTCGTTTTTACGCACGCTGTCAGAAATAACAACATAAGCTCTTGCCTGGCCAAATGCCGAATCTAGCTGTAAGATTTCACCGTTTTTAATCCCTAACTTGTCAGCCCAATCAGCATGAAGTTCAATAGTTGGAAAGGGACTATGCTGATTTAACGCATCTGCTCGAGCCGTTCTTGTCATGGTGTGCCATTGGTCGCGCATTCGCCCTGAGTTTAGCAGCAGTGGAAATTCATCTGAGGTCACCTGTTTAGGCAACTGAGGGGTAATCGGCACAAAATTAGCTTTTTGATTAGCCGTACTAAATTGCTTATTTTCAAATACGCGGGTGGTGTTACCTTGCTGGTCAAAAGGCCATTGTTTGGGACGTAAAGCATCGTATTGGTCTTGATCTAAACCACATAAAGGCGAAAGGTCGAGTTGGCGATGTTTTATATTATTGACTGGCGTATTAAGTGCTTTTGTCATGCTTGCCCATTCATCAAAAATTTGATGGGGCGAATCAAAGTCAAAGCCCTTGTAGCCCATGGCTTTTGCCACTTCACACATAATTTGCCAATCATGCTTGGCTTGTTTGTAGGGCTTAACAACGCCGCGCTGTCGCGAAATAGTACGCTGCGAATTAGTTACCGTACCATCTTTTTCTAACCAGCCGCTCGCGGGTAAAACAATGTCGGCAAAGCCAAGCGTGTCATTTTTACTCACGCAATCAGACACAATTACGCATTCGCAGGCTTGTAAGGCCGCTTCAATTTCTTTTCGATTAGGTAAGCTAACCAATGGGTTTGTTGCCATGATCCAAACCGCTTTAATCTTACCGCTTTTAAGAGCATTAAACATGTCGACTGCTTTTTTGCCAGCTTTGTTAGCGATAGACGGTGACTGCCAAAAATGTTGCACACGCTGGCGATGTTCAGGGTTTTCGATATCTAAATGAGCAGCTAGCTGATTTGCCAAACCACCCACTTCACGGCCACCCATGGCATTAGGTTGCCCGGTAATTGAAAATGGACCTGCACCTTTGTATAAAAGCTTA
This sequence comes from uncultured Glaciecola sp., assembly GCA_964446865.1. Taxonomy (GTDB): domain Bacteria; phylum Pseudomonadota; class Gammaproteobacteria; order Enterobacterales; family Alteromonadaceae; genus Glaciecola. Next base: position 27,582 of record CAYURD010000007.1, on the reverse strand, counting down.
CCTGTGGCCAAATGACTGTTAATTATCGCATTGCATTTGTCGACGCCAGAGCTCGATTGGTTAATGCCCATCGAATAAAAACTTAACACTCGCTTGTGTTCACAAAAGTAGCGATAGAAGGCAATGATGTCGGCTTTATCAAGTTCACAAAACTCAGCGACTTTATCGACTGTCCATGCTTCACAAGCATCAAGACAAGCATCAAAGTGATTAGTGTGATTTTCAATAAACTCAGCATCGAGTAAACGGTGTTGCTGAGCAAAGTTGACTAGCCCGTTAAAAAGAGCCGCGTCACTGCCGGGGCGTAATTGAAGGTGTAAATCGGCCGCATCAGCGGTGGCGGTTTTGCGCGGGTCTATAACAATGATTTTCATGTTTGGGCGCTGCATTTTAGCACGCTGAGCGCGTTGAAATAACACCGGATGCGTCCAAGCGGCGTTAGAGCCGACCAACACAAATACATCAGTTTGCTCAATATCAGTATAGTCGCAAGGCACAACATCTTCGCCGAATGCGCGTTTGTAAGCACTCACTGCAGATGACATACACAAGCGAGAGTTAGTATCGATATTCGCACTGCCAATGTAGCCCTTCATTAGCTTGTTGGCAATGTAATAGTCTTCGGTAAGCAATTGACCCGATACATAAAAAGCGACGGCATCTTTGCCATGCTCTTTAATAACATCTTGCAGGCTTGTGGCGACTTTATTGATGGCTTGGGGCCATGTTACATCGTGACCTTTTATTTGAGGTGAGCTCAAACGTTGCTCATTACTCGTAGTATCGAGTAAATGTGTACCCTTAACACACAATCGACCAAAATTAGCGGGGTGTTCGCGAGTGCCTTCTAGAGCAACAGGCTTCCCCTTGTCTAAAGATATATCAACACCGCACCCTACGCCACAATAGGCGCAGGTGCTCGAAATGCTAGTTTGCTCAGGATGTAAGGGCACAGTAACGTCCTTGTTGTCGTGTTTTAAAATGGCTTAAAAACGTTTGCCAAGCCATACCCATACTTTGTCGGCGTCGACTTTTCCAGCAGCGCTGTCGCCTGCAGAATAATTGGCGTATTTAATGCCCATCGACATACCATTTTTGAAGCCTTTTGTGTATTGAAGGTTTATTTCAGAACCTAGGTCATCGACTGTTTCTGTTGATTCGTCGGCCGAGAAATCGTGATAAACCGCTAACCATTTACCGCCAAAGGCTTTACCCGCCAATGAAAAGTATGCGTCACTTAGGCCGGTCGATGGTGTGCCTAAAAATTGATCGCTCCAACCGTTAAACTTATGCAGCGTCGCCAGAGGTGTCGAGAAACCAAATTGACCTTCATCAGAGCCTAATACTTCAAGGCCTAGCTTTGCAGTGACGCCGCTAATAGCAACACCACCTTCTACTCTAAAAAAGTCTGCGTCAAAATCAGATTCGCCAGACTCAGCGCTTTGCGTTGCATATTCTACGTGATAAAGCAACTTAGTTTTGTCGACATCCGTGCTGCCTTTTAAGTAAGCACCGTAGGTGTTTAAGCTATTATCGACGCTGTTATCAAGTTCGAGTAAATACGAATAACCCACGATTTTACCAATGCTGCTTGAGTAGCTTATATTGAGTAAATGATCGTCTGAATTAAGGTCTCTTTCTTCAGCAAAAATACGATTACGCTGCGCTAAGTAGGCGTAAAATACTTTGAGTTTTTCACTTGGGCTGTACACGAACGAGGCCGCATCAAAGGTTTGCTTGTCTTGTCGCCACGCAACATGTCCAACAAAGCGATGATCATCAAGCGTAATCACTTGGCGACCAAATTTAGCCGTAACTTGCTCACCTTTATACTGAATGTAACCTTGGTCAAGCTCGGTGGTTTCAGGATCAGCAATTACCGAAGTATCGGTATTCATGCCTAATGTATTGTTGTAATCATCTAAACCAAATACTGAACGAACATCTTCAAATTCAACCACGCCCGACCAGCCATTAACGGCTTTGGTTTTTAAATTTACGGTGGTGCGCAAAGTCAATGAATCTGCGTCATCTAGCGCATTGTCTTGTGATACGTTTTCATAACGTATTCTAAAATCTACGCTTGCGTCTACAATATCTTCGGCAGCACTCATGCTTGAGGTGCCTAATATTCCCGCGCCAATTAGTGTGCAGGTTATTTTATTCAAATGTGATTTATTCATAATTTTCCTAAATGGTGTTGAAAATAATGAACTGAGTTGAGTGAATGTTCAGTTCAATATTAGTCGTTTTCTCGATATTTTACGTTGCCTTTAAGCAAAGCCTTTGATCTACATCTATAAACCAAGACTGGCCCAGTGTTTGTTAAGCAAACTACTGTTATTACGCCACTTCAACTTTGCTTATCGACGTCGGTGCTTCTGGTTTGCGCTTAACACTTTCAACCTTGCACTGTTTTTCGTATAAGAAGGTCAATACCTGTGAGCGCAAATGCGTATACTGCGGGTCTTTTGCTAAGGCTAAACGCTCTCTTGGTCTTGGTAAATCTACATCTAAAATCTCGCCAACCGTGGCGGCAGGACCGTTGGTCATCATTACGATACGATCAGACAACAGCACTGCTTCGTCTACATCATGGGTGATCATGACCACTGTGTTTTTCAGTTCGTCTTGAATTTCCATTAATGAGTCTTGCAAATGAGCCCGAGTCAATGCATCCAGTGCACCAAAAGGCTCGTCCATTAACAGTACTTCTGGCTGCATGGCAAGCGCGCGGGCAATGCCAATGCGCTGTTTCATGCCGCCAGACATTTCGTCAGGACGCTTATGCATAGCGTGATCCATGTACACAAGTTTTAAGTTGTACTCAATCCACTCTTTCATTTCGGCCTTTGATTTTTTTTTCTTGAACACCTGTTTAACGGCCAATTCGATATTTTGATAAGCCGTTAACCAAGGAAGCAGAGAATGATTCTGAAAAACAACCGCGCGCTCAGGGCCTGGAGAGTTCACTTCTTTGTTTTTAAGCAGCACGCCGCCAGTTTTTGCTTGAACTAAACCAGCAATAACATTAAGTACTGTTGACTTACCGCAGCCTGAATGACCAATCAGAGAAACAAACTCTCCTTTTTGGATTTTAATGTCGACGTTTTGTAAGGCCGTAAATTCCCCTTTTGGCGTTGGGAAGGTCACATCAATATTGCTTATATCTAAAAATGGTTTCATGAGTATTTTCTCGTAAACTTATTGTAAATTCTTACATCTATGCTATTTATTGAGCTGTCTTGTCATTAAGCTATCTTGCGGCTTGAGACTTATCCCAAGATACCCAGCGCTGGATCATGAGCATTGAACGGTCGAGTAAAAAGCCAATCACGCCTATCACCAATACCGCCGTCATTATCCGACTTAAGCTCGACGAACTACCGTTTTGAAACTCATCCCAAATAAATTTGCCCAAGCCTGGGTTTTGCGCAAGCATTTCTGCGGCAATTAATACCATCCAAGCAATACCAAGTGACATACGCATGCCAGTAAAAATAGCGGGTATAGAGGCAGGTAAGACAATTTTTTGCACGTTTTTAATTGCCGACAACTGCAAGACTTTACCCACGTTAACCCAGTCTTTTTCAACACTCGCTACACCTATAGAGGTATTGATGATCATTGGCCATATACAACAAAGCATGACGGTAATCACCGAGTTGATAAACGACTTAGCAAAAAACGGGTCGTCAGACACATAAGTCGCGCTTACTAGCATGGTGACTAATGGCAGCCATGCTAATGGTGATACTGGCTTAAAAATCTGAATAATTGGATTGATTGCGGTATTAAGTGATGAGCTTAAACCCACTGCAATACCAAGTGGAATGGCGATGGCGGCGGCTAAAACAAAGCCGCTCATCACTGTTACTAAGCTGGTAACAATTTGGTCTAAAAACGTTTCTTTACCGGTATATTTTCTGATTTTTGCGTTGTAATCAGGATCTTTAGCTAAACGTTCAGCATTTCGCTTTTCTTGACGTTCGTAAAACTTATCGGCTTTTTCACGCTCTGCTACGTGTTCGTTATATAAGTTGCCTACTTGCGTCATCACCGACGATGGCCCCGGAAACTTACCTAATGAGGTGTCGACTTGACTTGCGGCAAGTCCCCACAGTAGCAGAAATACCGCAATACCCAATATTGGCAAGGCTATTTGACGGGCCTTGTTTAACAGCTGTCCCGCCAAACTCTGCTGCGGCTGGCTGAATTTTCCAGCAAAGCGCGCGATAAGAGTGCTCATAACTTCTCACCTTGCTTTAAACCAATGTCAAAACTATCGATATACGCATTAGGTTGGTTGCCGTCGTAAACTAAGTTATCTATAAAGTGTGTTTGTGGCGCTCTAAAGCCTGTCTCAGAATCAAAGTCAGGAAACTCTGCGCTTGTTAACACTTTTTCGTCTATTAATGATTGAGCGGCTATTTGATATATGTCGGGGCGATATACTTTTGCAGCGGTTTCTTTATACCAGCTGTCGGGCTTATCTTCGCTTATTTGGCCCCAGCGGCGCATTTGCGTTAAATACCAAATAGCATCTGAATAGTAAGGATAAGTCGCGTTATATCTAAAAAATACGTTAAAATCAGGGACTTCACGCTTGTCACCTTTTTCGTACTCAAAGGTGCCGGTCATACTGTTGGCAATCACTTCATAGTCGGCGCCCACATAGTTAGATTGCGCTAATATTTTGACTGCGGCAGGGCGATTAGCATTGTCGTTTTCGTCTAGCCATTTTGCGGCTCTAATTAAGGCTCTTACAACACGAACGGTGGTGTTAGGATATTTTTCTGCAAACTCTTCGGTAATGCCAAATACTTTTTCTGGGTTGTTTTTCCAAATCTCATAATCGGTTACAACAGGTACACCAATACCTTTAAAAACAGCCTGCTGATTCCAAGGTTCGCCAACGCAATAACCGCTAATAGTGCCGGCTTCTAAAGTGGCGGGCATTTGTGGTGGTGGCGTTACTGAAAGCATCACATCGGCATTTAGCTGACCCGAGGTGTCACCCTTATGTGGTGCATAATATCCTGGGTGTAATCCGCCAGCTGCTAGCCAATAGCGTAATTCATAGTTGTGTGTCGATACCGGAAATACCATGCCCATGTTAAATGGCTTGCCCGCATCACGAGTAGCATCCACAATCGGTTTTAGTGCATCTGCTTTAACGGGGTGCACGGGTTTGCCGTCGGCTTGTTTAGGAATGTTCTTTTTCATTTCTGCCCAAACGCTATTTGATACCGTAATACCGTTACCGTTTAGGTCCATCGAAAATGGCGTAATGATATTTGCTTTAGTCCCGTAACCAATGGTCGCTGCAATAGGTTGACCTGCTAGCATGTGAGCACCGTCTAATCTTCCGTCTACAACGCCATCTAGTAGCACTTTCCAGTTGGCTTGGGCTTCGATGGTGACGTAAAGGCCTTCATCTTCAAAATAGCCATTTTCGTATGCAATGGCGATGGGTGCCATGTCGGTAAGTTTAATAAAGCCAAACGTAAGCTCTTCTTTTTCTGGATACCCAAGCTCTTCTGACTGTGCAGATGCACTAATGGTAAAGCTAAGCGCACAAACCAGTGATGATAAGATGACGCTCGCGCCAAGTTTTTTAAATAGCAGCATTGTGTTTCTCCCAATAAAAAAGCCCGATGCATGTGGGTAACGGATGTTACCGAGTGCAAACGGGCTTCGATGCCATAATGATGAATGTGGTGGTGATTAATTAATAATTACTTCACTTTTGCTGATACATTTCTTGTGCCAGATTTAAAATATTAAATAAAAACATATAGATAGGATTTAAGGTGAGTGGTGAGTGCTAGCCCATTCACTTTAAAAGTGCAGTTTGTGCTGACTATTTGTGCATTGTAAAATGTTTACTGAAAAAAAAAGCGATAAGTGCCTTGAAAAGAAAATTATTGCAAGAATATAGGGCAAACAAAGCAGTGTTTTAGTTTTACTAAGCCTTTTTTGTACTATGATGTACCTAAGCTAAGCTCTTGACCTTGTTTCGTATATGGCACTGAGCTCACATAAGCAGACTTTTAATTATTCAGGAAAAACTCATGTTACGAATAGTGTTATTTTTGGGCACCAATATCGCAATTATTGCGCTAATCAGCGTGATATTTAGTATTTTTGGACTGGAAGGCGTATTGGCTGAAAATGGCGTTGACCTAAACCTGCAGGCGCTATTGGTAATGTCGATCATTATCGGCTTTGGTGGCTCGTTTATTTCTTTGCTTATTTCAAAGTGGATGGCAAAGCGCACAATGAAAGTGCATGTGATTAAGCAACCTGCTAACCAAACTGAGCAATGGCTTTATTCGTCAGTTGAGAAGCTAGCCAAAAAAGCGAACATTGGCATGCCTGAAGTTGGACTATTTCACAGCCACTCTCCTAATGCTTTTGCCACTGGCTGGAATAAAAACAATTCGCTAGTTGCGGTTAGCACGGGTTTGCTCGAAAACATGAAAGACAATGAAGTTGAAGCCGTCCTTGCCCACGAAATAGCCCACGTAGCTAATGGCGATATGGTCACAATGACCTTATTGCAAGGCGTTGTAAATACCTTTGTGGTGTTTATATCACGCGTAATAGGGCACGTTGTAGACCGAGTGGTATTTAAAGTAGAGCGAGGCCACGGGCCTGCTTATTTTATTGTGTCTATTGTGGCACAAATCGTATTGGGCATTTTAGCCACGATGATCACTATGTGGTTTTCACGCTATCGCGAATTTAAAGCCGATGCAGGCGGCGCTGCGCTGGTGGGTAAAGATAATATGCGCGCTGCACTTGAACGTTTACAAAAAAGCCAAGGCGAACCCGACATGCCAGAACAAATGGCAGCGTTTGCCATTAGTGCGGGTAAAGTGAGTAAGTTTTTTGCAAGCCACCCACCGCTTGAAGATAGGATTAATGCCTTGCGTTAAACGCTAAATGTAAATCGCAGCTTTTACTCAAAGCTGCGAACATTAACTGTAGTTTTTTAACAAACTTATTAAGCGCGGTTAGCCTTTATCGATAGTCGGAAGTTGACTAATCGCTCTTATTTTCACGTTTTTAAAATACACTTCGGCCCCTTCAGATTGCAATTGCAATTCACCCGACGTTAAGGGGGCATTATTTTTGTCTCTTGAGTTTTCGACAAGCATAACTTGCACGCCATTTACCACAAACAAGGCTTTGTCACCAAACGCATATAAGTCGATAGTATTCCACTCACCATTTGCATAATCGGGCTCTTTGTAGGCATGGCTGTAGCCAGTAATGGTTTTAAGCTGTGTGCCAAATGGATAATAGGTAGGTGCGTTTTTATCTGGATTAACACGAATGTCGCCTTTAGGCCCTGCTAAAGGAATGTAATCACCAAAGTCCTTCTCTTGTATTTGTAGCTCTTGGCACGCTTTCCACACTCGCCAAAATGCGCCATGAGGGCCACTGCAATGAAAAAGCAATCCACTGTCTTTTTTCTTATCGAGGCGCGGTGCCCATTTTTTATCGCCCCATTTAACTTGCAAACTCAAGTGATAATCGGCCACTGAAAAGTTAGATGTTAAGCCGCCATAAATTTCGCCGGTAACTTTTAACACCGTTTCACCATTTTCGGTGATGACCGAATACACATTTTTGATATCAGCATTTTTGCCCATGGCATCTTGAGGGCTGCCATTTACTTGCAAGTTGTTGGCGGTATATGTGCCCTCTGGGAGCTGTTTAATGCTAGTGTGTGGCACGCCCATCCACGAATGCCAAAGGCTTAAGTCTTTGTCGAGCAACGGTTGCCAGTTTTGGGTGAGTGTAAACTCATTGTTTGCTTGGTCGTTTGGTTGAGTTGAGTTGCATGCGTTTAAGAATGCGGCGCAGGTAACTAGTAATATGAGTGCTTTTGATTTCATTTTTCGCTACTTTTATTATTGATTAAATATGAATATATATTTTCATATTTAATATGTAAACGATTGTTAGCAGAAATTAGCTTATTTCTTTATGGCGCAGCGACTAATGACACCTTTGTACTCGGAAATGACCAATCAATAATTACTTTGCTAAATGACATATGGCAAGTGATCTCACTAGACAGTGTCGCGCAAGACTATTTTTATTTTTTAGAACAAGGTGATGACGCAAATGGGAATATTAGTTTTAACAGTGCATCAAAACGAACATCACTCAGAAGCGCAAAATGCCTAGATAAATATATACCGGATTATTTGACTGCATTTCATCGAAGTCAGCGCATTGTGGCGAAAAACGCCAACAGTGTGAAAAAGACTAAAAAGTGTTCTAAATGAACACTTTTTTTATGCCTTCAATTCGAGTAATTTTTAATAGCTTAAAAATATTCAATAAAAACAATGGTATAAATGTTGGCATAATCTTAGCAAAGAACAAGTATAAATCACTGAAGTACATAGTGATAACAAAACGCAAAACACATTAGATAACACTATTTGAGGAAACACACATGACTATCAAACATAAAATATTAGCCGCTTCTTTCGCTGTTTATACAATCGCGGTTTGTTCTATTTGTGTGGTTGCATAAGGTCAGATTGTTAGCTACAACGTTTGACCTTAACACCGTAAAAACGTTTATGGGTAAAGATAAGTTAATTACGTCAATAGCCGAATAGGCGTTATACTTAAATTGATAATTTTGGGGTTATTAAACGTTTTATCGCTTGGTATTCATAGCTGCCAATTCATCAGAAAAGCTGGCCATCGTATTTTCTAATCGGGCCATCCATACTTTATAGCTACTGCCAAAATATGCTAATCTAAGAATTTATTTAAACTTATAAAATTAGAGTTTTTAGGATGCTAAATTAGTGAAAACTTCCTGCATTTTTCTTGTTTGTAACATCTCTCAAAAACCAATTTTTCATGCTGGACTAAACGCAATCATCAATTTTCATGTTAGTGAGCTAGCGAGTCTTTTCAAATTAGCGTTTTGCAGAAATACGCAGGCTTGAGCAGAAATGGAGCTCACTATAGAACCTGAATTAAAAGAGATATTGAGAACCATACTCAAATATGGTTATTCCGAAGAACAATGGGCAGAAATTGAATCTAGCGATATGTTTCAATCTGAACATTTTTGTGGTGGTTATGATGCTGACGAAAAGTGTTTTTATTTCAGCTATTACTGCGCTTTAAATAAAGAGTACTGGTTTAGTTTTGATTTATTGGATGTGCCAAAAGCCCTTGAAACTCCCAATTTTGTTTTTTCACTTAAAGAAGCTCATAATTGACAGTCTTTTCTAATTAAATATTGATAAAACGACTTGGACTTTCGCAAATGAAACAAAAAGTGATCGTAGCTTTTTTTGTTATTTTGATATCTCTCACCTTGGGTTTTGATAAATTTTTTACGAAATAAACCGACTCCAGCACAGAGTTGGAAGAAAGAGGGATAAAAAACAATATTACGGGTGATTTAGTCGTCAAGCCCGCAGTTGTTGAATGCGAAATAGAAAATGGCTATAGATATGGTGATAGGCTACCAAGCACAATTTCTAATTTAGAAACCCCGCCTGGGAGAAAAATTGATAAAGAAGAAAAGATTCGTTCTAATTGGTTCAACAGTTTAGATAAAACTACTAAAGAACTCGTGCGCGATATAATAACATCATCAGTAGATGAAGCATTGTTCGGTTTTCTAGCAGTTATTGACGGAGTCAGAAAGATAGATGATGGTTCGAGTACGTGCCGTCTTATATTAACTTATTCAAGTAACGAAAATGTGATTTTAAACGAGCCATCAGAAGCAGACCTGCACGATTTATATAATCAAAGAGAACACATATAAGGCCTTATCTGCCGGAAATTTATAGATGAATACTGAAACCAGCTTCACATTTCGCATTGATATTGCGTTTAAAGAAGCATTCAAAAATTTACAAGCTCTATTGGATGATGCCGCAACAGAAACACTAGCTTACAAAGATTGGTGGGCTGTCGAACATTTTGGATTCTTGTTAATTGCTGTTAGTTATGAAAGTACAAACGATGACACGTTGGAATATTATAGCGCAAGAAGACCTAGTTATAAGCAAAAATATGTCGCAAAAAACCCTTTATATGGGGACAGAACTTATTTCGGGTATTCGGTAATTGAGCATCGTATCTCTTCAAAAACTTATCAAGCTGTATTGAATTCCTCTTCTGACAAATATGGGCTGTTGATGGAAGACTTAAGCCTCATGCTCGATAAAATGAGGCTTGTAGAAAAGAAAACATCTGCGTTTGAACTTCCTGAATTTAAGAGAATTTTTCTTGAAGCTGTAGCTTCAAAAACGTAATCAGTTAACCTTGAGTATAATGCGAGTCATTATTTACAGGGGCGTTTACAGGGGCGTTTACAGAGGCGTTTTGAGAAAGAGTTTGAA
>CAYURD010000007.1:0-17082 GCA_964446865.1 uncultured Glaciecola sp. | reverse complement strand
TTTACAGGGGCGTTTACAGGGGCGTTTACAGAGGCGTTTTGAGAAAGAGTTTGAAGGATTACTTACATCATAAAGTGAATAAACGGCTAACTGTTGGCGTAACTGCCGGCTTGTTTAAGAGCTTGATGTATTGCACTCGATTGCAAGGGAACCATCTCCTGTTTCAATGCTGTTTTATTGGGCAACTTTGGAATCCTCTTGCTCGTTGAAAATTGCACAACGTCCGTTGTGTATAAAGTATTAAGCCTTTTAATAATAATTTGGTAACCTACCGTTTTAGTATTCAAAAACCGTTAATTTTTTTACGACAATCACGGAATAATATATGAAAGTAGTATGCATCGGCGAAATGCTAATAGACTTTGTTTGCACCGATACTAATCAAGGTTTGGTAAATGGTGTTAACTACGTCAAGAAGTCTGGCGGGGCGCCGGCTAATGTTGCGGCTTGTATTGGCAAGCTAGGTGGTAATGTGCTTATGGTCGCGTCGGTAGGGAGCGATCCTTATGGTGAGTTTTTACAAAAAGAAGTCGAAAAATATCATATTGATACTCGCTATGTGTCTGTGTTGCCTTTATCTACTACTTTTGCCTTTGTGTCGTTAGCAGACAACGGTGAGCGAGAGTTTGCCTTCAACCGTGGTGCTGACGAAGCCTTAACATTGTCTAATGAAGCGATTGCAGATTTAAGCCAAGACGCTATTTTGCATTTAGGTTCTGCCACGGCGTTACTGGGTGGACAGTTATCCAAAGCTTACTCTCAACTCGCGCATGCGGCTAAAGCAAATGGGAATATTATTTGTTTTGATCCTAATTTTAGAATAGACCTTTGGCGTGGTAACGAAAAGCAGTTTATTGAAGTATGCGATGAGTATTTTGATATTGCTGATATCGTTAAAGTGAGTGATGAAGAGTTGGAGTTGATTGCTAAAACGAGTGATTTTGAGCAAGGCTGTGCGTATTTTCATGATAAGGGCGTAAAGATTGTGTTGGTGACGCTTGGCGGCGATGGTTGTTTGATTTCGCAGGCAGATACTCAAACCAAGGCTGTCAAACAAGTTCGTGTGCCTGCTTATAAGATTGTGCCAGTTGATACCACGGGCGCGGGCGATTCGTTTATTGGGGCAATTCTTTATCAGATGTCACAAGCTGTAGTCGATGATGCCTTTTTTGCGAATGATATTGCTGGGTTTGTCGAGTTTGCGGGGAAGGTGAGTGGGCTTGTTTGTTCAAAGATTGGGGCGATGGAGGCTTTGCCGACTTTGCAGGAGCTTGAAGGGATGGAGTTTGTTGCTAGGGAGGCTTGATTTCCGTCATTCTCGAGGCGTCGTGAATCTCCTTGGGACTCAGTGATGTTTGCTAAGTGTTTGATAATTTCGGATTAGAGCTTAACTGTTGGAGGTTCTGGCCTTCGCCTAATACTGTTCGGTTAAGCCAAAACCCCGTCATTCCCGCGAAGGCGGGAACCTCATTGGAACTAATCAATCTTGGCTAAGCATTTGTTTTGTCTAGTTTTGCAATAACATCAACCAGATCCCCGCCTTCGCGAGGATGACGAGGAAGTCTTAACCGATCAGTATTAGGCCTTCGCCAGAATGACGGTTTTTTATTGCGAAAATAAGGTGTGTTTACTTTCGTTTTTTATGCCCCCAAATTGCGTAATATAAAATGAATCCGTAGCAGGGTATTAGTAGCCAGTAGGCGCTTTGTGAGTTGTAGGTGTCGGCTAAATAGCCGTAAACAACGGGTAAAATGGCGCCGCCTGAAATACCCATTATGAGTAAGGCTGACGCTCTGGCGGTTAGCTTGCCAAGGCCTTCTAGTGCCAGGGGCCAAACTGACGGCCATACGAGCGCGTTGGCAAAGCCTAATATTGCTAAAATGGCGACGCTGTTCGGCACTACTTGTATGCCAATCCAGCCCCAGAGTATGTCGGCAATTAAGGTGCTTTGGTTATCTGCAAATAACAAATATAACGACAGCACAATGCCTAAAATGGCTGAGCTTGTCAGCGCTTGCGATTGAGTGATGACTTTAGGGATAAGCACTAGCCCAAGTACATAACCAATAATCATGAATGCCATAGTGTACGAGGTAAGTGCTGTGGCATTACTAACGCCAATTTGAGAGCCATATAGGCCAATTGTGTCACCGGCAATGACTTCTACACCAACGTACATGAATAGTGCAACCACGCCTAATAACAAATGCGGATAATCACGTAGGCTTTGTTTTTTATTGTCATCTTGGCCTTTGTTTTCATCTTGTGCGTGTTGCGCTTCATCTTCTAAATCTAGGTCGGGTAAAGCTGAGAAATGCAGTAAAACGGCGAGTCCTAACAATACCACTGCCATGCCAATGTATGGCTGCACAAGGCCTTGTGCTAAAGTTTCGATTTTCGCGTTGCGCTCGGCATCGCTGAGCGTTTCCATAAATTGTGCATTAACACCTGCAAACTCGCCTAACACGAGTGCAGTAAATACAATAGGCGCTAAAAAACCGGCAAATTTATTGAGTATTCCCATAATAGAGATACGCGCAGCGGCGCTTTCTTGTGGGCCAATTTTAACCACGTAAGGATTCGATGCAGTTTGCAAAATAGTGAGGCCTGCGCCCATGGTAAATTGTGCAATCAAGAATATGGAAAATTCGCGAGAATAGGCTGCAGGAATAAATAGCAAACACCCCAGCGCAATTAAGCCTAAGCCCAACGACATAGCGCGTTTAAAGCCTACTTTATCGAGTACAAACGACATTGGCAGAGCCATTACCACGTAAGCGATATAAAAAGAAAAGGCAACAAACAGCGCTTGGCTCTCGGTCAGCTCACACACTATTTGTAAAAAGGGAATAAGCGCACCGTTAAGCCACGTCACAAAGCCAAATATAAAAAATAGTGTGCCAATAATGGCCATTGGCATGATGACACTTTGTTTGTTTGGGTATGCGCTGGTTTGACTCATATAACGTCTCTTATTTGTGTGTGTTTGTTGGCATCAAAAACTAACTTTCCTGCAATAAAGGTGTGGGTTATTTCGTTGTTATTATTCAGTACTACAAAATCTGCATCGCTACCCGTTTGTAAACGACCTTTGGTAGGCATCGATAAAAAGTTAGCCGGCGTTTTAGAGGCCATTTGCAGCGCTTGTTCAAACGGTACATTCAAATGTTCAATGCTGTTACGCACGGCGCTTAGCATATCAAGTGCAGAGCCCGCTAAGGTACCATCTCGTAAACTTAAACGATTCTTGTCGCGCAGTATTTCTTCGTCATTAAAGCGCAATGACACTTGATTAGTACCAATGTGAGACATTGAATCAGTGACCAACATTAGGCGTTCTGTGCTTATGGCTTTTACGGCTAATTGGCAGGCGTATTTATCGACATGTTCTAAGTCGACAATGAGTCCAGCGTATGCCGTGTCTGATAATAGCGCGGCGCCCACCATGCCAGCTGCGCGGCTATGAAGTGGTGACATTGCATTGTATAAATGTGTAAAGCCTGTCGCGCCTGCCCCAAGTGCGTTTATGGCCTGTTCAATTGTTGCGTTTGAATGGCCTAAGCATACAATCACGCCTTGATTGACTAAGTCTTTTATCACGTCGGTTGGAATATGTTCAGGCGCAAGCGTAACTATTACTTTGCCAAGGTCGTTACGGCAATATAATGAAAGTTCTTTGTCGGTGATACTGCGGATTTGTGATGCTGGATGAATCCCGCGTTTTACCGTATCAAGATGAGGGCCTTCAAAGTGAATACCAATAATACCAGGTACTTGTTGTGATAGTGCCTCGCTTATGGCCACAGTCGAGGCATTCATTGTTGATAAATTATCGGTTATCACGGTGGGCAGCATAGCCGTTGTGCCAAAGCGTTGATGCGCTTCACTCATTTTGATAAGGGTGTTCAAATCAGGCTGATTATTTAATAAGTAACCACCACCGCCGTTAACTTGCACATCTATAAAACCAGGCACGATTGTACCATTTACCGTTAAATCGGCGTTTTTATCAAATGAAGTAGCTAATGAGGATACAATGCCCCTATCAATACTCAAACATGAGTCTGCATGCGTCTGAGTACCGTCGAAAACGTGCGTAGCATTTATTTTTATCATTTTTATGCCTTGCGCTTACATGAATTTATCATCAATTAGTAATGTAACACTTTTTTTCTGGGCTTGGATAGCGAAGCCAATATTTATGTCTTATGTAACCAAGGATTAATGATATTTACTTCAATATGACCAAAGTCTTTTTCGTTTCGACTGACTAATGTAAAGCCGTTAATAATGCATGTTGCAGCAATCATGGCATCACGTTCAGATTTGAGATCAGGGACGTGCAGTTGTGCGCATTTTAATGCGATGTTGGTGTCAAAGGGAATTATACGGTCAGAGAATGCCCTTAGTACTTGTTCGCTTAACCATTTTCGCAAGATATTGGCTTGTTTAGTGTCTTTGCGGGCAATTTGTAATATGCCCATTTCAATTTCTAAAATAGAGATTGAAGAAATATATAAATTACTTGTTGATTGTTCTTTTGCCCAACTAACAACATTCGCATCAGCTTTTTTAGCCCCTGCTTTTCGAAGCTCAGACAGAACATTAGTATCGAGTAAATACATTAATCAAAATTCGTGGGTTTGATTGAGCTGGCGTTTAGCTTATCAAATTCATAGTCAGCGCTTTCTTCAGTCATTTCTAGCATGTCGACTATGTTTTTTGACTGGCCAGTAATAGATTCATATTCTGCAATTGACAGTAAGACATGAGACACTTTACCGCGCTCGGTTATCTTAACTGGCTCTTTAGTCGCTTTGCGCTTGGCCGCTGTTGGGTTTTGATTAAAGGCTTGGCTGGTGACTGTTTGCATGTGCCCCTCCGCTAAAACTGCTAAGTAGTTACTATACTACTTGCGCAAGTATAGTCAATAAATAGTTACCTAACTACTTTTTTGATATTCCAGTGACTTCATGATTTGCTGATAGTAATGAACATAAGATTAAAACTAGGCACTAAATCAATTTAAAAATCAAAATAGCAAAAACATCTACTCTGAAATTATAATATCAGTTTTAACAAGAGGCTCTTCGATACTTGGGGTCAAAGGTATCTGAGAATGCGGCACGGTTAGGATCCTGCGGTTTTGTATTTTTGCTCGGGTAATGAACTCTCTAAAATACTGTTCGTTTAGTTTATCTAGGTCACCATTTAAGCTCATTGCGTGTAGGCCAGAATTTAAACGGTCGAAAATGCGGGGTAATTTGGGGCTCACAAACATGTAACTGTTTGAAGGGATAAATAGGGCTAGTTCAGGTACGATTTCTAGCCCTTCATTTACCGGCTTATGCAACGCTAATTCATCATAAACCTCGTTGACTGCTCGCGGCATAAAATCAAAGCGGCCTTGTTCTAGCATCCGAAACATACTGTTGTATATTGGTGTGTCGACTATAGTAAAACCGTTTTCTTGCATGATCTTGTAAGTTGACCAATTGGGGCTCAAGCCAATGGTAAACTGAGCTAGGTCGTTTAATGTTTTTACGTCTTTAAATTTCGCGCTTTGACCCTTTTTAACAACAAGTAAGCGGTATGAATCAACTTTACTGCGAATCGATACTCTTACTGGCCTCGCCATTTGTTCAAATTCTGGGCGAGTATGTGCAAAGGTTAGCGACAAATTTTTACCGCTTTGCAACTCTCTAAAGGCTCTAGCGATATTCATACGGTTTGGGTTTTCAACTATTTTATAGTCACCGTATTCTTCTTTGGTTAACTCTAATGCGTTTACTACTAATTCATTTTTAAACAGAACGCGCGTGTCATTTTCAGATTCGCCGACATTGACGGTTACTATATCAATTGCTGTCGCGGGAGTGCTAACAAATAAGAACAGCAGCATGATTAAGGCGCAATTACAGAATGGAGTTTTCACTTTCATCATGTTTCTAAGCCTCCATCTTCTAGTTGAACTCGTATTATAAATGCTTGATGTTATATCACAAAGTTCACCACGATCACATTTCAAGTGCAGGCATTACTTACTTCTAGCATGGTAAGGCGAAGTTTACATAGTGACAAACTCTTCGCCCGACGTCGGGTGTATTGCTACGCATGCATCTAAGTCAGCTTTTGTTGCGCCCATTTTCATGGCAACGCCAAAGCCTTGCATTATTTCGTCCATTGCATAGCCAATACCATGTAGGCCAACTACTTTTTCTTCTTTACCAGCGCAAATGATCTTCATTTTAGTGGCTTGACGATGCGAAGTTACCGCAGTGTACATCGCTGCAAAGCTTGAATTATAAACGGTTAAATCATCACCATATTTTGCTTTCGCTTCGGCTTCAGTTAGGCCAATGGTGCCAATAGTCGGATGACTAAATACCACGGTTGGGATCAGGTCATAATCCATGTGAGCATCGTCTTTGCCGTTAAACAAACGCTCAGACAACAAGCGGCCAGCTTTCACGGCAACGGGTGTTAAGTCTACTTTTCCGATGTTATCACCGACAGCATAGATGTTTTGAGCTGTTGTATTTTGATATTTATCAACGGTGATATAACCGCGTTTGTCTAGTTCGACATCGGTATTTTCAATATTTATTTTGTCGTTAGCGGGTTCGCGGCCAATGGCCCAAATCAAGGTGTCGACCTCAAGATGGCGGTCACCATTTAAATGCACTTTTAAGCTGCCATCAGCTTGTTTCTCAATTTTGCTTACTTCGGTATGAGTATGCAAGTTAACGCCTTCTTCTTGCATAATTTCGGTGAGCGTATCTGAGAGCATATCATCAAAGGCGCGTAAGGGTTTTTCGCGACGTACTAATAAATGTGTTTGGGTGCCTAAGGAATGCAAAACACCGGCTAATTCGACCGCAATATAGCCTGCGCCTACAACAACTACGCGTTTTGGCTGTTGTTCAAGTGCAAAAAAGCCGTCTGAATCTATACCAAGCTCTGCGCCTGGTACTGGCGGCTTAACAGGGCGTCCACCCGTTGCGATGGTAATATGGTCGGCAGTGTATTTTGTGCCATTAACGTCAATGGTGTTGTTATCTACAAAAGTAGCAAAGCCATTAATTAAGGTCACGCCGTTGTTACCTAGCACGCGATCGTAGGAGTCATGAATTCGGCTAATATATGCTTCGCGACTTTTAACTAAGGTTTCCCAGCTAAAATTATTAACGGTGACATCAAAACCGTAATCAGGCGCATATTTATGAATAGCTTCTGCAACTTGCGCGCCATACCACATGGCCTTTTTAGGCACACACCCAACATTTACACAGGTTCCGCCTATTGCTTTTGCCTCAACTATTGCGGCTTTTTTTCCGTGACGGGAAGCTCTATTAGCAGAGGCAATGCCACCGCTGCCGCCGCCAATACAAATGTAATCGAAGTGTGTTGATGAGTCAGTCATAAATATCCAAATAAAATTAGCACTAGAAAATTAGGGCAAAACAGCTGCAGAGTTAACAACTATGGCAACTAGACCGAATAATTCAAGTATTCATTGCACTTTTTGACAGCTGTTTTTAATAGTTTTACCAAAAACTATTGCTTTTATCGGGTTTATCCCCACAATTTCTTAATCATTATTAGTTATACAATTGAGTTTTTTTAAATATGAGTATTGAGCAAATTTCAAGTGACGACGCGCGCAGCGACCTATCTAACAACCCCGTATTTTCCGCAATTGAGCCTTCAACTGTCGTGGATGATGTTGAAAAAGCCATTGCTCACTGCAAGGCAGTGATTGCCGAGGCTGTTGAAAGCGCTGAGTTAAGCTTTGAGAACGTGGTGTCTAAACTCGAAGAAGCTGATGATGCACTAGGGAAATTATGGTCACCTATTAGTCATATGAACTCAGTGGTTAGTAGCGATGAATTACGAGAAGCTCACGATGCATGTTTGCCACTATTATCTGAATACTCTACGTTTGTTGGTCAACATCAAGGCTTATGTGATTTGTACGAAGCTCTAGCAGCGTCAGAGACCTTCGCAAGCTTAAGCGAAGCTCAGCAAAAAGTGGTGAGCAATGCTGTGCGTGACTTTAAGTTATCAGGTGTTGCCTTGGCTGAAGATAAAAAGCAAGAGTATGCGAGTATTTCTGCAAAGTTGTCAGAGCTCTCTTCTCAATTTTCAAACAATGTAATGGACGCCACACTAGCATACTCTAAACATGTATCTGACGAGAATGAGCTTGCAGGACTACCGCAAAGTGCGCTTGACGCCGCTAAGCAACTTGCTCAACAAAAAGAGTTAGACGGGTATTTATTTACACTCGATATCCCGAGTTATTTACCGGTTATGATGTATGCAGATAATCGTGAGTTGCGCCAAGAGCTTTATACTGCCTACGTTACTAGAGCGTCTGATCAAGATAATATAAGTACAAACTCGAGTGTAAGTGAGATCGCGGGTAAATTTGATAATGCTGCGATTATTGACGAAACGCTAACCCTACGCCAAGCACTCGCAGAGTTATTAGACTTTGAAAGTTATAGTGATTATTCGCTCGCCACCAAAATGGCCGAAAGCGCTGACCAAGTACTCAATTTTTTGCGAGACTTAGCGACACGTTCAAAACCGCAAGCTGAAGCAGAAAAAGCGGAAATAGAAGCTTTTGCGCAAGACAACGCTTATGTAACACAGCTTCAAGCATGGGATTATGCTTACTACGGCGAAAAGTTAAAGCAAGATAAATACTCTGTTTCTGACGAAGAATTACGTCCGTATTTTCCTGAACAAAAAGTCTTGTCAGGCTTATTTACCGTCGTGTCTCGCTTGTACGACGTAAAAGTAGTTGAAG
This sequence comes from uncultured Glaciecola sp., assembly GCA_964446865.1. Classification (GTDB taxonomy): domain Bacteria; phylum Pseudomonadota; class Gammaproteobacteria; order Enterobacterales; family Alteromonadaceae; genus Glaciecola. The sequence goes on along the minus strand of CAYURD010000007.1, from coordinate 8,267 downwards.
TATTGAATGTAGACACATGGCACAAAGACGTTCGATATTTTGAAATCCAAGACAGTATTGGGCGCTTGCGCGGTGCGTTTTACCTCGATTTATATGCCAGAGAGAAAAAGCGCGGCGGCGCTTGGATGGATGTGTGTAGAACACGTCGAAATACGCTTGATGGCTCTCTTCAAAGCCCGGTTGCATACTTAACGTGTAATTTTTCTGGCCCGGTCGGCGATAAACCTGCGCTATTTACTCACAACGAAGTCGTGACCTTGTTCCATGAATTTGGCCATGGTATTCATCATATGCTTACTCAAGTTGATGTGGCTGGTGTGTCAGGCATAAGCGGCGTGGCATGGGATGCAGTTGAATTACCCAGCCAATTTTTAGAAAATTGGTGTTGGCAACCTGAAGCACTTGCTTTTATTTCTGGCCATTACGAAACGTACGATCCTTTACCACAAGACCTTTTAGACAAAATGTTAGCGGCTCGTAATTTCCAATCGGCGATGCAAATGGTGCGTCAGCTAGAATTTAGTCTGTTTGATTTTAGTCTGCATCAAGGTCTTAAAAGTGGCCAAAGCGTACAAGATGTATTAGATGAGGTACGAAAAGAAGTATCGGTGACGATTCCACCCGCGTTTAATCGATTCCAAAACAGTTTTGGTCATATTTTTGCTGGCGGTTATGCCGCGGGTTATTACAGCTATAAGTGGGCCGAGGTACTCTCTGCTGACGCATTTAGTCGTTTTGAGGAGGAAGGGATCTTTAATTCACAAACGGGTCAGGACTTCTTAAACAATATTCTTGAAAAGGGCGGTTCAAAAGAGCCAATGGAACTTTTTAAAGCGTTTAGAGGCCGCGAGCCAAGTACCGATGCCTTGTTGCGTCATTCGGGTATTACTAGTAATGAAGCGGCTTAATATACGCGTTGCGTGAGTGCTTACAGGTAAAGGATAAGGGTTATGCCTGCTGAAAAGTTTGATAGTATTTATGTGCGCGCCGCCAAGCGCAAAGGCGGTGAAGCCAAGCTTGAATCTATGGTCGGCAAACCACTTGCCGACAAACATATTAAAGAGATTGGTGACGACCGATTTTTAGCGGAATTTACTAAAAAAGTTTTTCAATCAGGATTTGTTTGGCGAGTTGTTAGGCAAAAGTGGCCGCATTTTGAGCGCGAATTTTTTAAATTTGATATCGAAAAGATTTTACTCATGCCTGACGAAATGCTCGAGAAAAAAGCGACCAACCCTGACATTATTCGTAATCTTAATAAAGTGCTCACCATTCGTGATAACGCTTTAATGATAAAAAGTATCCAACAATCGCATGGCTCATTTGCTAATTTTGTGAGCGAGTGGGACCGTGCTGATATAATTGGTCTATGGGATTTTTTAAAGAAAAACGGCTCACGCTTAGGCGGCAACACTGGCCCTTATACTTTGCGATTTTTAGGCAAAGACACCTTTTTAATTAGCCAAGATATTGAAGGTTATTTTGTTGCACGCGATCTTATTCAAGGCTCATCACGCTCCAAGCGCAGCCTTACCGCCATCCAAAATCAGTTCAACACTTGGCAACAACAAAGCGGGCGTTCCTTGCAAGAAATTAGTCAGATTGTGTCTATGAGCGTGGGTGATAATCGTATTCCTGCTTAAGTCTATCGAATATATTCCGATATTTATTTAAGTAAGAATTTTATTATCACCATTTCAACTTAACGCACGAGATTTATTTTGTTGCATTGCTAAGCTGAAATTGAACACAAGTTCGGAGCGCTCAATGTTATTAATCAAACAAACCCCCAGTATCGAAAATTACCTTTTCTATACTATTTTGTTTACAACATTGCTTGTGTCAGTGGTAATTGCGATGTACTACATTCCATATAATAAGACTGAAGTTGCTGTCGCTGTGGCTGTATTAAGTGTTTTGTCAATTGGCTCAAATATCAAACTCATATCTTTACTCTCTGCCGATCGCAATTAAGCCTGTCTTCTTTATATTTACGCGAAGCGATGGGCTAATTTTGGCCACTTCTCTGTAAGTTATGCATGCTTTGCGCTACACTTAGCGCATTGAATCGTCATCCACGTCATTAATGTGAATTCTCATGCCAAAAACTGCCGAACACGCTAGCGAAAGCAAGGTAACGCCTATAAATGCTTCGTCTACATCCGAATCAAAAAACACAACCGATTTTGGCTTCACTCAAGTCGAAAAAACGCAAAAGCAGGCTATGGTGGCCGAGGTCTTCCATTCCGTAGCGGCAAAATACGACATCATGAACGACTTGATGTCGATGGGTATTCACCGGGTTTGGAAGCGTTATACAATAGACTGTAGCGGTGTACGTAGCGGCCAAAAGGTACTCGATTTAGCCGGTGGCACAGGCGATTTAGCCGCTAAATTTAGTCGGCTAGTGGGGCCAACTGGCGAGGTGGTGCTTGCCGATATCAATCATTCGATGTTGAATGTTGGCAAAGAGAAACTTTTGAATAAAGGCATTATTGGTAACTTGCATTACGTGCAAGCAAACGCAGAAGCCTTGCCTTTCCCTGATAATCACTTTGACGTGATTACCATAGCCTTTGGCCTGCGCAATGTAACCGATAAGTCTAAAGCATTGGCGTCAATGTTTAGAGTGCTTAAACCAGGTGGCCGATTGTTGGTATTAGAGTTTTCGAAACCGACTACCGAAGCTTTAAGTAAAGTCTACGACGCATACTCATTTTATTTGCTGCCGCAAATGGGCAAATTGGTCGCTAACGATGCCGAGAGTTATCGTTATCTTGCCGAATCAATCCGCATGCATCCTGATCAAGAAACGCTTGAGCAAATGATGAAAGACGTTGGTTTTGAGCAAACCACTTATCACAATCTCACCGGCGGTATAGTGGCGTTGCACCGAGGTTTTAAGTTTTAATGTCGTCAATGTCCGAATCAAGCTCGACCCCAACAAGCATGCCGGTGCTAAGCATGCAAATACTCAGCGCTGGGCTTGAGATGGGTATCAACAAAGCGCTTGGCTGGGCACATAATCGCGACGAATTACTGCTCCCACTAGCTAACAAAACTTGTATTATTTACACGCACGAATTAGAAAATGCGCTTATTTTTGATTTTACTAGCGATGGTATCCAGGTTCGTGTTGACCAAGACGGTCTTTATAAAGAAATTCCTGAAGATGAACAAAACAATGAGGCTGGCTTAGCAGACAACGAATGCTGGGTGAGTGTGTCATTATTTGCATTAGATCAGCTTAAACAGCGCAATCAACTCACAAAATTGATAAAAACAGGTAAGCTCGACTTTTCAGGTGACTTATCGATATTACAAGCCGTAAGTGCTTTATTTGATAAGCTTGACTTAAGTTTTGAAGAAGTACTGTCTCAGTATATTGGCGATGTAGCTGCCTACCAACTTAATAATGGTGCGCAGCAGTTTGCTGAGCATGCTAAAAAACAACTAGATTTGTTGAGATCCACGTTTGCGGATGCCGCACTTGACGAAAAACCAATTGCTGTGCGTAAAATAATGCTAATAAACTTTTGTGATGAAGTATCTGCATTAGCAGATGATGTCGACAGGATAGAGTCTAGAATTACACGCTTAGAAAAAATGCACGTACGATCTAATAAAAATGAAAATAAGGGTGTATAGATGAGATATCGTCGATTTTTGCGCATTGGCGGCGTATTACTCAATCATGGTTTAGATGACCTTATCCCTAAACGTTTTCGGCCTCGATATTTTAGAATATTACGCAATTGTTTATTTTGGTGGCCTAACAAACACAAGTCTGAAAGCAAGGGCCGGCGCTTACGTTTAGCGTTGCAAACCCTAGGTCCCGTTTTTGTTAAGTTTGGCCAAATGCTCTCGACTCGGCGCGACCTATTGTCGGCCGACATTGTCAACGAATTAGCCAAATTGCAAGATGACGTAGAGCCTTTTGATTCGAGCGAAGCAGAGGCATTAATCAAAAAAGCGCTTGGTTTAAGCCAGCTAGACGAATTGTTTAGTGAATTTCAGCACACGCCTCTTGCGTCTGCATCGGTCGCACAAGTTCACGCCGCAAAACTCAAAGTAGATGATAAAGACGTTGTGGTTAAAGTCTTAAGACCCAATGTAAAGCAAACTATTGAAGCTGACGTTGACTTACTGATTTCCATCGCCAAAATAATTCAAAACTGGCTGCCCGACGGCAAAAGACTGCGTCCAATTGAAGTAGTAAAAGAATATAAGCGTACCATCTTGGACGAGCTTGATTTACTTCGTGAGGCTGCCAACGGTATTCAAATAAAACGCAACTTCGAAGGCTCTGAAAGTCTTTATGTCCCTCACATTTATAGTGATCATTGCCGCGTTAATGTGATTGTGATGGAGCGGATTTACGGTATACCCGTTTCGGACATTGACGCACTGAGGGCGCAAAATACCAACCTGCAGTTATTAGCAGAGCGAGGCGTAGAGGTCTTTTTTACGCAGGTATTTAGAGACAGTTTTTTTCATGCCGATATGCATCCAGGTAATATATTTGTATCTTATAAAACCCCTGAAAACCCTCAGTACATTGGCATTGACTACGGTATTGTTGGCACACTAAATAAACAAGATAAACGTTATTTAGCCGAAAACTTTATCGCTTTTTTTAATCGTAACTATCGCAAAGTCGCAGAGCTCCATGTTGATTCGGGGTGGGTACCTGCCGACACTAATATCTCTGATTTTGAAATGGCCATTCGCACCGTCTGTGAGCCAATTTTCCAAAAACCATTGGCTGATATTTCGTTTGGCAATGTTTTGTTGCAGCTGTTTAACACGGCAAGGCGCTTTAATATGCAAGTGCAGCCTCAGCTGGTTTTATTGCAAAAAACGCTTCTTTACGTTGAAGGATTGGGTCGTACCTTGTATCCGCAGTTAGACTTATGGAAAACTGCCAAACCCTTTTTAGAAAATTGGATGAAGGAGCAAATAGGTCCCAAGGCGATGTTTACTCAATTAAAAGAGAACTTGCCTTTTTGGTCTGAAAAGATGCCCGAAATTCCTGACTTAGCTTACGACACCTTGCGTCAGCTAAATCAACTACCGCTGCAACTAGAAAAGCAGCATCAAGAATCCCTTGTCGTGCAAGTTAATATTCAAAAGGCGCGCATGCTGGGGAAAAGCGCAATCACCTTTTCGATTGCTACCGCAGTTTTATATGTATACAACCAACATTGGCTTTTGTGCGTGGGTAGTGGGGCGATTGCCTTAGTATCGTGGTATTTGTCGTTTAAAAAATTACGATAGAGACGAAAGCTACCTTAGTCGTTCCAGTCTATTTGGCGAGGGTTTGCTTGCCCTGATTGTGTCGACAAGCTTAGCTTCCAGCCTGCCTTGTGCTGCATCCAACATTCGTGAATAAGCTCAGTATGTATAAGCGGGTGCTTTTTCTTGATGTCGTCGGGTAAGTTAAGTAACCAGTTGTCACCGTCAATCGCCAATTCAACTTTTGGAATGGCTTTGTCTTTGCGTCTACCCACAAGAATAATAGCAAGTCGTAAAATACGAAGACTACAATTAAGCATGGTTTGTAGCTCATCGCTGTAACTACCAAGGGCTAATAGGTCGATTGGTTGTCGATGCATACTGACTAAGTCACGTATCATCATGCGCTGTAGTGCGGTAAATCCGGTAATTTCTACATGGTTTAAAATGTAAGCGCCGTGCTCGTGATAAGACTTATAACCAATATGTAAGCCCAGTTCATGCAGCGCCGCTGCCGCGCCAACAATTCCATGAGTGTCATAATCACAAAATTTTGCTTGGTCGCACATTTGATGACACAGGTCTAAAGCGACTTCTCGTGCTCTTTGACTGTGTGACGGGTCAATGTGAAACTTTGAAATAAGCTGATTTAAGCCTTGAGTACGCCTATCAGACTTGTGGTAACTATCAAGCATGCCATAAATAATGCCTTCACGAAGTGCACCGCCGGCTATTTGCATATTGTTTATATCAAAACTCTCAAATAGTGCGATTAATATGGCTAAACCACTTGGAAATATAGCTTGGCGTGTAGGCGGAAGGCCATCAATATCTAATTTTGATACTTGTTCTTGGGCAATACATGTTTCGCGTAGTTCGTACAAGTACGATAGTCGTATCGCGTCGTTAATACCTTGTTTAACTAATATTTGTGTTACCGCCTGTGGCGTGCCTGAAGCACCTAAACATTGTTGCCAATCAAAGCATAAAAAGGTGTTGCGGTGCTCTCTTAATACATCTAATGCGGCGCGATAAGCATTGTCAAAATTGGCTTTACTTAACTCTCCGTCAGGAAAGTAACGCTCCATAAAGGTCACGCAGCCCATATTTAAGCTGGCTAAATGCACCGGTTCGATATCACGGCCAATAATGATTTCGGTGCTTGCGCCGCCAATATCAATAACCAGTGAGTTACCTTGATTAGCTGAAGTATAGGCCACGCCCAAAAATATTTGCCGAGCTTCTTCTTCGCCGCTAATAACCTGCAGCTTATGCTCTAAAATGTCTTCGGCTTGTCTAACAAAAACACCCGCATTTGTGGCTAAGCGCAAAGTGGCTGTAGCGACTATTTTGATGTTTTCAGGGGGAATATCTTGGAGTTTTTCAGCAAAATTACGTAAGCAATCAAGTCCTCGCGCCATTGCCTCGTCGCTTAGTACGTTGTCTTGATTTAAGCCGGCAGCAAGGCGGACCTTATGCTTATTTTTACTGACGATTTGTACGCTACCCGCTAATACTCTCACAATGACCATATGGAAACTGTTAGAGCCTAAATCGATGGCGGCATAATACTCATCTCTTTGATTATAAGTGCCTAATTCACCAATACTAGATAACTCTACAAACATCTATTTTCTCTGTGTTACTTATTGTTTTTTTAGTTCCAAGGAGATCCCAGCCTACGCTGGGATGACGTGTTTTTGTGGATACGATGAACAACTCACGTTAATACTACGAACGCTTCGGTCCTCTAGATTGATTTCTTCCTTGTCTATTGTCTTTACGTGGTCCGTTGCCTCTGCCACCGCCACTTGGGCGACCGCGTTGAGGGCGTCTTTGAATCTTAGGTGGTTTTACATCATCTAACAAGTTTAGAGGATTATAATCGGTGACGGGAATGTCGTGCCCTATGTATAATTCAATTGCGGGTAGATTTTGTGCGTATCGTTCGCAAGCAAAACTGATGGCAGTGCCGGTTTGACCAGCTCGGCCTGTTCGGCCAATACGATGGACGTAATCTTCAGAATCGTCTGGTAAATCGTAGTTAAATACATGGGTAACTTTATCGATGTGTAAGCCGCGGGCGGCAACGTCGGTAGCCACTAAGATATCAAGTGCGCCACTGGTAAAGTCTTCTAAAATGGTCAAGCGTTTCTTTTGCTGTACATCGCCGCTTAACAAACCAACTCTATGGCCATCGGCTTGTAACCATGCTGTGACTTTTTCACAATCGTGCTTAGTATTAGCAAACACAATGGCTTTGTCAGGCCATTCTTCTTCAAATAATGTGAGCAACAATAAAGGTTTGTCTTCATTACTTGGATAAAATAATTCTTCGCTAATGCCTACGCCTGTTTTAGTTTCAGGCGCGACTTGCACATGCACGGGGTTATTCATGTGTTCGTAAGCGAGTTCTTGTACTCTAAAGCTTAAGGTTGCTGAAAACAGCATACTTAGGCGCTGAGTCGGCTCAGGCATGCGTCTAAACATATATCTAATATCTTTAATAAAGCCTAAATCAAACATGCGGTCAGCTTCGTCTAACACGGCTACTTGGATATGATCTAGCGTAAAGACGTTCTGTTTATAGTAGTCAATAATGCGGCCAGTGGTGCCAATTAAAATATCGACGCCTTTTTCGAGTTGTTGGCGTTGACTTTCGTAACCTTCGCCACCATATATACTCGCAATGGTTAATCCAGTGTGCTTACTGAGCAGTTCTGCGTCGTTATAAATTTGTACGGCAAGTTCTCGAGTAGGTGCCATAATGATTGCACGTGGGCTTGTACCATGGTCAGTTTTAGGATTACTCAAAAGATAGTGAAAAGTAGCAACCAAAAAGGCAATGGTTTTACCTGTACCTGTTTGTGCTTGACCTGCAATATCACTGCCCGCAAGTAATTGTGGTAAGCTCATCGATTGAATAGGCGTACACTGGCTAAAACCAGCTTCGTCTAAGCCCGCTAAAACCTGCGGGTGGATCGAAAGAGATGAAAATAACGTATCGGTTAAATGTGTTTGTGGCATAGCTT
>CAYURD010000006.1:76696-85123 GCA_964446865.1 uncultured Glaciecola sp. | reverse complement strand
TTCAAGCTCTTTTTTCTTTAACTCCTCACGGCTAAAAACAGCGGCTTTTATAGTGGCCTGTTCAGTCAAACCACCAGCTCGTTTAATAACACTAGACAAGGTTTCATTTTCTTTTATCTGATATTCACCGGGGAAAACGACTTCACCTCTAAGAGTAATCGTATTGCTGTCGAACCACTGTGGTACTCGTGCGATATTCAATACATCCTTTGACTGTATTTTAACCTGCTGTTTTTCAGGCAATAGTATTTGCTTATCAATATTGATATTTTTATGAGCGACCTGCAGTGTCCCGTCTAGCACTCTCACGCTTGTAATCTCTGCGCGCTCTCGGTGAGCAGATTCTGTTAAGCCACCTGCCGCGTATAAAAAAGATTGCAACGAGGCGTTTTCAGATAAAGGATAAACGCCAGGATATTTAACTTGGCCTCTTACCGCTGCTAGTTGTATTGGTTTTGTATCAGAGGCCCCACTTTTTCAAGCAGTTCTTTCCGCGAGAAGTTAGAATTAACTTCTTGTTCAAAAATATCAGTAGTAAAACGATTTGTCTCTGCATCTTGTAAAAAAGTTGCTTCTTGAGATTTGAGGTCATCTGACGATGCTAACACATTACTAACAACCTCTACCTCATCTTGTTCTTCAAAATCCGCACCCGATACTCTATTAAAAACAATAAGCTCATCAAATGGCTTGAGCTCCAAATCAAACCGACGCTCGATAACATCAACGGGCCTAAATTGAATCACTGTAGTATTTTGATCAAATCGACTTTTTCGTAATACCAATGCATAGTCTAAGTCAGTATTTGCTAGCACAGTGCGCTTAGTAATGAGTTTTTGTAAAGACTGACCTTTATCTGAAATAATATTAGGCAAATTAATAGCGCCATTCACCAATATCGCATTTTTAAACTCTTGATTAGCTCTAGGCACTCTAACAAAATCGCCATTAATCAATTTTTGCTCTAATGCCACTTTGTTATCAACAGCGAAGTTAGTGATAGATAATCCTTCACCAATCTCACTTCTTACTAACTGAACTGAGCTCGTATCAGCACTTGGAAGAAACCCACCAATTAGCTTAAGTAAATCGCTCAGCGTTTCACCTTCTACCATCTCATAAATTGCGGGTCTTCTAACTTGTCCGTCAACAGACACAATCGTTTGCGCAGTCGGGACGAACAATACATCGCCTTGCTGCAATCGAACATCTTTACTAGTATCGCCAAATACGATTAGGTCATATAAATCAAAATTAGCGACGGTTTTTCCGTTTCGTTTTACGTGGATATTTCTCAAAGAACCAATTTCATTAACGCCACCACTGTTGATTAAAGCAGAAGTCACCGTTGATAATCCAGAGACTACTAATGGTCCGGGTTGATAAACTTCTCCGACTAAGAATATTTGAATGGTGCGAAGTTGGCCCATTGAGACGAAAGAAGTAACGCCTATTTTTTGTTGCTCGTATTTTTCTTTAACAAGGTTTTTTAATTCTGTAAAGTTAGTCCCTGATACATTTAGCGGGCCAATATCGGGGATATTTAAGTCTCCCTCATTATTGACAACCAACTCAAAATCACCTGTTTCTTTTCCAAATAACTGAATTTTAACAGAGTCTCCTGGGCCGATAATATAATCGGGAGGCACAGGCATATTTGAGGTCGGAGCAGCAGGCTCGTCTCGTGATTCAAAAATATCGTATCCGAAAGGCATAAGGGTCGCAGTTGAGTCCTCAACAACGCTTTGCTTAGATAATTCTTTTGCTATATCGTCGTTATTAATTTGTCGCTCTACAAAATCAATCTCATCTCTACTGTCAATTGATTGACTATTGTTAGTCGCACCATCAAGCATCGAAATGTCAAATCCCATCTGTCTAGCGAGTTGCTCTTGCTGTGCCCTAGGCAGATTTTTAAATTGTTCAATTTGCTGAGGCGACGGCATAAAAGACTGCGCATTAAGCGTAAAAGCACCAGACACAAGAAATAACACGCTGATGACAGCAATAGACAAAACTACTCGATTAATTACGTTCATATGACCTATCACGTTACAAGGGATGGTTTTTAAATAGCAAATCGTCTTAAAAATACTTAAGACATAAATTTAATCGTTAAAGTGTAACGAAAGGTCATTGAAATGTCACACTTTTCGCTAATGTTTTTGCTAGCTCGCAAGATTAAATTGTTAGCCACAACTTGCAACTTACCAAAATTCATAGGCATAATAACCACACAAAAATAATAATAGACTCAGGAACAACGATGAGCAGTATTAATGAACCAAGCAATCCTAACGACCACCCACTAGACCAAAACAACGACACCCGCTTTTTCGGCCACCCAATGGGCCTTAGAACCCTAGCACTCACAGAAATGTGGGAACGCATGAGTTATTACGGCATGCGTGCATTGCTCGTATTATTTATGGTGTTATCTTTACAAGAAGGCGGACTCGGATTAACCGTCGCCACCGCAGGGGCAATATATGGCCTATATACCGGTGCTGTTTATTTCTTTGGTTTGCCGGGCGGTTGGATTGCAGACCGTTTAATAGGTGGACAAAAAGCCGTCTTTTATGGCGGTATCGTCATCATGATTGGCCACATCATTCTCGCCATTCCCACCAACTGGAGCTTTTTTGTTGGCTTAATATTTGTTGTTTTAGGCACCGGCTTACTTAAACCGAATATTGGCGCGATGGTGGGCGAATTGTACCACCCTGAAGATAGCCGTCGTGACAGTGCCTACACCCTATATTACATGGGAATTAATATCGGTTCTGTTATTGGCTATATGATTTGCGGTTACCTACAAGTAAATTACGGCTACCACTACGCATTTGGCGCTGCCGCAATCGGTATGGGAATTGGTTTAGTCCAATACAAATTAACCTCGCATGATATTGCTGGTGTGGCAGATGGTCCTAAAACCCCTCTTTCGGTTCAAGGCAATAAGATAGCATGGAGTGCTATTGGCATATTTTTGGTGGTACTGACCACCATTACTGCTATGACAATGTCAGGCAGTATTGTTATTGAGCCTGTGGCGGTCGCCAAAAACGTGGCCAAAATTATCGGCGTCATCTTTTTGGCTTATTTTGCTTATGTGTTTTTTATGGGCCAACTAGATAGCAATGAAAAACGCGGCCTTGGCGCGCTATTTTTGATATGTGTGGCGTCTACTTGCTTTTGGGCGGGCTTTGAACAAGCAGGCTCCTCGTTAAACCTATTTGGTCAAAACTTCACAGACCGCATGGTGGGTGACTTTGAAATTCCACCTGCTTGGTTCCAGTCAATCAATTCATATTTCATTATATTGCTTTCTCCTTTCTTTGCGGCAATGTGGATTAATCTAGCAAAGCGCATGATAGAACCCAGTTATTCAATTAAGTGCGCCGTTGGTCTAATTATCATGGCGACAGGTTTTATCGTAATGTACTTTGCCGCGCAATATGCGGCAACGGGCCTTAAAGTCGCTCCTTACTGGTTAGTGGCTACCTATTTTTTACATACCGTGGGCGAATTGTGTTTGAGCCCTGTAGCATTGAGTGCAGTGAGCAAACTGTCACCACGTCGTTTCTCAGGCCAGATGATGGGTGTATTTACACTCACTTATGCGATGGGTAACATCATCGCTGGTTTATTATCAGGCAACTTTGATCCAGAAAAGGTTGACCAAATGCCTGGACTATACATGCAAATCACATTATTCAGCATTGGTGTGGGCATCGTACTTATTCTTCTTTCTTTCAAAACGGGTAAATGGGAAAAAGCCGCTATTGAAGCTAAAGCGGACGTTAAATAAATCATACGAACATGAAAGTTCGCTACCCTTCATATATAAAGCAAAAGGATGACATACAAATTGTCATCCTTTTTTTTGTCGCTGGTGTACAATATGTAACTACGTCGGAGAATGAATTGAAAATATACACTTCTACCAAAAAAATTCCGGGGCTCGAGAACTTATCGGTAACCGAGCGCATGGCGATTTTGGAGCAAGCTGGTAATCGTATGACCATCCCAGAAAAAACTTTGCTCAATATAATTAAGTTGCTCGTTATTGTACCGGTGTTTGCTTTGTTACTAAGAGTGGTCGAAAACTGGTGGGTACTGGCGTGGGCCGGCCTAGTATTATTGCTTTATCCACTATTTGTTAAACCCTTACAATACTCACTTAGCGCAAAATATATCAAATTGAAAAAACCTGAGGAAGATGAATGAAAACAGTACTTGTCACTGGTGGCTGCGGTTATATTGGTAGTCACACTGTTTTACAAATGTTAGAACAAAACTTTACCGTTATCGTACTTGATAATTTTGCTAATTCTTCAGCAGTGAGCTTAGAGCGCGTTAGCGAGTTGACTGGAAAATCGGCAACACTGGTAAAAGGCGACATTAGAGACACCGAAATATTAGATGAAATATTTACCAAACATAATATTGACTCGGTGATCCACTTTGCTGGCTTAAAGGCGGTTGGCGAGTCGGTCGAGAAACCCCTCATGTATTACGAAAACAACGTTTATGGCTCATTGAATTTGTGCAAAACAATGGCCAAACACGGCGTTAAAAACATTGTATTTAGTTCATCGGCGACTGTTTATGGCGATCCTGTTGAATTGCCGCTTCATGAAGGGCTTCCTACAGGCACGCCAACCAACCCTTACGGGATGTCAAAGCTAATGGTTGAGCTTATGATGACTGATATGCAAAAAGCAGATCCGCAGTGGAATGTTGTGTTACTGCGTTATTTTAATCCTGCAGGTGCGCACCCTTCTGGCAAAATTGGGGAAGATCCAAACGGTATTCCAAACAATCTTATGCCATTTATCACGCAAGTCGCTACCGGTAAACGTGAATTTTTAAGTGTATTTGGTGACGACTATGATACAACCGACGGAACAGGTGTACGAGATTACATTCACGTTGAAGATTTAGCCAATGGACATTTAAAAGCGCTTGATAAAATTGGTAAAAACTGTGGCTTGTTTACTTGTAATTTAGGCACTGGTCAAGGCTATAGCGTGCTTGAAATGGTAAGCGCTTTTGAAAAAGCTAGTGGACAAGAAGTAGCGTATAAGATTGTGCAGCGCCGAAGTGGTGATGTTGCCTCTTGTTATGCGGATCCCAAATTAGCAGCAGATGAATTAAATTGGAAAGCGGAAAAGGGCCTTGATGAAATGTGTGCTGATTCTTGGCGATGGCAGAGCCAAAATCCTGACGGCTATCCTAAGTAACTACTATATAGATAACTTACATAAAAAATGCCTTCATCGTGAAGGCATTTTTTTGACGAATTTGTATGTCTAGTAAACCATCCTACAAACTAATCCATCCCATTCAACAAATCCTCAAAATCAGAAAAGTCATCCTCTTCCTCTTCTATTTCTTCTTCAGATTTTTGCTCTATTTTGCCATCGCTTACCTCAAACGCAAGCCGCTGAAAATAAGCGTCTCGAACAAATAAATATTGGTCGAGCGCGCGATTTAAGGTCTCTTCTTGTTCCATCAAGGACGCGCGTGCTTCTAATAAAGAAACAACGGCAGCCCCTATAACATAAGGGTCTTCTAATACCGTTGCGGGCCAATAATAGTTATCAACAAAATCGCCCGTAAAACTTCTAAAATCACTTGGGCCTAACCCTGGTAACATTAAATAAGGGCCTGTTCCCACCCCCCAAACACCGAGTACTTGTCCAAAATCCTCTCGTTCGCGCTCAAGCCCCATTGATGTTGCCACATCAAAAATACCTAAAATGCCCACGGTAGTATTCACAGCAAAGCGTGCAACACTGGTAATTGAGCTTTTACCTTTACCTTGCAGCAAATTGTTAATCGCGTTTGCTGGTTCTTCAATGTTATTTGCTGCATTCACCAAACCATTTCTAACGGGTTGTGGTGTAATTGCTACGTAACCTTGCGTAACGGGCTTTAGTAAGTACTTATCAAGTACTTCATAATTGAAATCCCACATTACTCTGTTGACTGGTTCAAATGGGTCTGAAATGCCGTTTTTATCGTCAGTCGAATTAGTTTCGAGGCTGGCATCTGCCCCCGTGCTTACTTGTTGTGCTTGCGCCTGACTTTGTTTATTTGACGCACAACCGCTACATAAGGCGACCGTCAATATTGATAAGCAAATAAATTGCTTTGATGTTCTGAGCTTAAATAACCCCATGAAACTATCTAAGATTTCTGAAAGTGCTGGCTTTGCCAAAATAATATCCTCGTGTAATGTGCGCTTACTTTTAATGTGTCACTATCATTCGTACAAAGCGTTTGTCCTATCCTCCAACAACGCACTCTGACAAAGGCCTTATACTGTTTGCTTAAATCAAAACCTCGTCATTCCCAAGGCTTCGGGAATCTCTTTGGCACTACTCGATGTCAGCAATGTGGATATTTTTAGGCTTACTAATAACATCCACCAGATCCCCGCCTTCGCGAGGATGACGAGGAAGTCTTAACCGAACAGCATTACGCCTTCGCGAGGATGACGTATTAGGTGCACCCATATAGTATATAACGAAGATTAGCAGAAAAGTGGACATTACTTTGTATCAAAACGTGACATTGTACAATTTTATACAATTTAAGCGCAGTTGCTTAGCAAGTTTCAAATAGGCTTTAGTACCGGTGTTTGAAAAATCTCTACAACTTAGTATCAATCACCAATTCAATCTGCTCGCCAGAATACTGCGATAAATCAATGTCATTTACGCTGCCTTCAAACTCACCTGGCGAGACCATTACATCTGCATCTAAAGAAACCCGTGCGCTAATTTTTACAATTTGCGCACTGCTAAGATTCATTGCCGGGATCATGGCATCGCTATCACTTAAGCTTATGGTAATGGGTAGCGTAGGTAGGTTTATTCGTTTTACAGCTAAAGGTGCTCTACTTCTTTGGTCGCTGTGTTGAGCAAATACAATCAAATATGCCTGGTCTGGCAGTTGATTTGCGATTTTCGGTGACACGTTTACGTTAATAAGTAGGTTTGGTTCATTTCCTGTCGAATTGGTATCAACGACGGTATTTTGAGGCGAGTCAACACTCGCGTTTACTTCACCTACTATCGATACATCATTCACCCCTAACTTTTTTAGCTCAGCAACAATTGATTGATAAAACTGGCTACTAGGGTTCATCGCACCTTTTATCATCCTGAATTGATTAACCGCAAGCGCTGCATCACCAAGTTGTATGGCAACAGACGTTAATAACAATCTATTATTTCTATCTTGTGGATCCTTGCTAATTAAATACTCAAGCTGCCTTCTCGCATTCAAAAAACTCTGCTCAGTCCCTTGAAACATCAACGCTTCTGCATATTTGAAACGTACTTGGTCGTCTTGGGGTGTAAGGTCAAGCGCCCTTTTATACGCAGCAATGCCCTCTTCTACGCGTCCAATTGAGGTATTCACCATCGCCAAATAAGACCACCCTCTCGCATCATCAGGATTATCGCGAAGATTGCTACGAATAGATAAGGCAAATTTCGCAAAGTCGTTTGGGGTCAAACTCTGTGGCCCTTGCTCTTCTAGCTTTTTCCTCAAGTCTTCAACTTCAAGCGCCGATTGTTTGTATTCTTGCAGTCCGTTTAATTGATTGGATTGCCAGTATACCCAAGCACCAATGACAATAGCGGGTAATGCAAGTAACACGAGGGTGAGCGTTTTTACGTTTTGCTGACCTTGAGGTTGGTTAGGCATTTCATCAACCAATGCTAGTTTAAGGTCTTTAATCGCATTTTCTTTGTCTTTGGCGCCAATTAAGCCTTCATCAACTTCTCTTTCAAGCTCGCTTATTCTTTGCTTAATCACACTAGCGTTCGAAAGCTCTACGGCTTCATCGTCTTTACCCTTACTCGATTGAATTGCAGTTGCTGACCGTTGTTGACGTATGATTGGATAAACAACAAATATGAGTGCAGCAAAAGCGATACCAGCCGCGGTTAAATAAAAATATAACACTTAATCGTCCTTCAGCATCTGTTCGGCTTGAGCTAGTTTTGCTTCTACGTTGTTTTCGACTTGAGGTTTACGGCGACGTACAAAAACGACCACCATTATCAAAGCAAACAATACAGGTGTTAACCAAAGCCATATAGTGACCGCGGTTACAGGTGGTTGATAATGAACAAAGTCACCATAACGCTCTTTCATCCAATCGATTACTTGAGGCTTATCACTGCCTTCTTGCATAAGTTCGTAAACTTTGCGACGCATATCATGCGCAATTGGCGCATCAGAATCAGCAATATTTTGATTTTGGCACTTTGGGCAACGCAGCTCACCGGTTAACTCTAAAAATACTTTACGCTGATTAGGGTCGGCGAAGACGTAATTTTCGGCGTATTGTTGCTTGACTTCTGGTTGTGCAACTAGGCTGTCGGCCGTATCGTCATTTTGCGCCTGTTG
>CAYURD010000006.1:41355-76596 GCA_964446865.1 uncultured Glaciecola sp. | reverse complement strand
TTTTGGTCGACTAAAAAATGCTCTGGCGCGCCCGTTACGCCCAAATCTAGTGCGGTATTTCTGTATACGTCAAAAATATTATACGCATACGGGTCGCCATATTTTGACACAGTGTTTTTAACTTCTTGGCGCACCCTCGTAAGCGTTTTTGTACCAAAATCAGGGTCTATATCTTGATCGTAATAAAGCCCTACGATTTCTAAGCCTTGCTCAGATAAGGCAGTTAAATACGGCAATTCAATCGCGCATGTTACGCACCACACACCCCAAACATTGATGAGCGTCACCTTGCCATCAAAAATATCGTTAGTGTACAAAATTGACTCATTATCTAAATCGGGCAAGGAAAACGCCGGAAACGTCTTCGTTAGCACTTCAGACTTACGCTCAGTAGGATCAGAGTATAAACCTCTATACAAAAACACACACATAATTAAAAAGAGTATAAGTGGTATTGATACCGTAATAATCCGCTTCATTATTGGTCTTTACCTGCGTTATCTAACCCGTTTGCATCACCCGCAAAACTCACTTTTGCTGAGGCGGTATTCGCACCTAAAGCACTGTTGCTAGACTTTTGCTTTGGTTTTAATGCACGTCTTACTTTCGCAATCTTTTTAATACGGTAGCGTTTATCTGCTATCGATAGTACACCGCCAATACACATGATAAACGAACCACCCCAAATCCAAACGACAAATGGCTTGTAATATAAACGCACTGACCATGCTTCGCCATCGAGTTGTTCCCCCATGGCAACAAACAAATCTCGCGTTAAAGTAGTATGAATGCCGGCTTCAGTCATCGTTGTTCGCTGAACCGTATAAAAACGTTTTTCTGGTTCTAAATGGCTCACCAGTTCGCCATCTCTAAATACATCAAATACGCCTCTATCTGCAATGTAATTAGGGCCATTCACTTCTTCAACGCCCGTGAATAACACGTCATAGTCGGCAATTTTAATACTTTGCCCTGGCAACACTTTTACATCGCGTTCTAGCTCATAATTACTCACTAAGGTGATACCGATTAAAGTAACCGCAAAGCCCAAATGGCCAAGGACCATGCCCCAATGACTGCTTGTAAGGCGTTTTAAAGAAGCAAAAAGTGGCTCATCTTTAGTATTAGAAACAACACGCTGACGCACTTCTAGCACTGTCGTCACAATTATCCAAAAACTCATGACCAAGCCTAATAAGGCCATGTATGTTTGCTGGTCATAACTAAAATTAACCAATAGTCCTGCGCTAAGCGCAAGTAAAAATGCAACAATCAGTTGATTACGCAATACTAATGGGTTTTGTGACTTCCAGCGTGTTAGTGGGCCAATACCAATAAACAACACAAATGGCACAATCAGCAGAGTAAACATTTGATTAAAAAAGGGCGCGCCAATTGAAATGGTGCCTAGGCCTATTTCTTTGTGGATCAACGGAAACAAAGTACCAAGTAGAACCACTATCGTTGCAGCAACAAGCAAAACATTGTTGCCCATTAACATCATTTCACGAGAAAATATGTCGTAACGACCAACATGTTTAAGCTTTGATGCACGCACTGCGTAAAGCAGTAAAGAGCCGCCAATAACAACGACTAAAAGTCCAAGAATAAATAGACCTCTGTCAGGGTCACTTGCAAATGAATGCACCGATACAAGCACACCAGAGCGTACTAAAAACGTGCCCAATAAGCTTAGAGAAAATGCGGCTATTGCTAACAACACTGTCCAAGACTTAAAGACTTTTCGCTTTTCAGTCACCGCTAAACTGTGCATTAGAGCAGTGCCGACTAACCAAGGCATAAATGAAGCATTTTCAACTGGATCCCAAAACCACCAGCCGCCCCAACCTAGTTCGTAATATGCCCACCAACTTCCTAAGGCGATACCTATGGTCAAAAAACTCCACGCAGCAATGGTCCAAGGTCTTGACCACCGTGCCCATGTCGAATCAAGTTGTCCGCCAATTAGCGCAGCAATCGCAAACGCAAAGGCGACTGAAAATCCAACGTAGCCCATGTAAAGCATAGGCGGGTGAATGATCATGCCAAAGTCTTGCAGCAATGGATTTAAATCACGGCCATCCACAGGGAAAAATGGTAGCAGGCTATCAAACGGATTAGATGTAATCAGCATAAACAAGTAAAACGAAATACTCACCATGCCCAACACAGCTAACACCCTAGACACCATTTGCTCAGGAATACCCTTAGAAAATAGAGCGACAGCGAGTGTCCACACCGCAAAAATTAGCACCCACAGTAAAAACGAGCCTTCGTGGCCACCCCATACAGCGGTCATTTTGTAGTACCAAGGCAGTTGACTGTTTGAGTTTTGAGCCACATAACTCACGCTAAAATTATCAGTCAAAAAAGCGTGGGTCAGGCAAATGTAGGCAATTAAGGTAAAAACAAACAATGCAATCGTGAGCGGTCTTGCGGTTTTCATCATTGTTTCGTTATTGGTTTGCGCACCCCAAAGTGGATAGACCGCAAGCAATATTGATAATACTAAGGCAACAACAAGGGTGAAATTACCAATCTCGGGGATCATTAGTACGATGCCTCCGCGGGTGGAATATGTTTTATGCCTTTCATTTTTTCTGCAAGTTCGGGCGGCATATACTCTTCGTCATGTTTCGCTAACACTTCATGAGCAACGATAAGTTTGCTGCCTTCAAGGATCCCCGTGGCGACGATACCTTGGCCTTCTCTAAATAGGTCAGGCAATATGCCTTGATATTGCACAGTCACCGCAGGTCCTGTATCGACTAAATCAAAGCTGACGGCAAGCGTATCTTGGTCGCGCTTAACGCTTCCAGGCACGACCATCCCACCAATTCGCAAACGTTGACCAACCGTTGGAATTTTTCCGGTTTGGTCTTTGCCTTGTATAATTTCAGTTGGTGTGTAAAAAGCATCAAAATTATTGCTTAAGCTATACAACATGATACCCACCGCGACACTTATCAGTAAAAAGATACTGCTAACTGCGAACAATCGTTGTTTGCGTCTTGCATTCATTGTTTTCTCTACTCTTACTAAATTTAAATTTTGTTACTGCCATTGATACCTTTGGTTGACCTGGTATCAATAGTCTTAGATTTTATGGGCGTACTTTTAATTTGTTTGTGCTGCCTTGGCCGCTTTTGCCGCCTTTTTCCGCTCTCTCGCCGCCATTATTTTTTCGGCTCTCTCACGTTGACGATTGGCAACATCAATAATTCCCTTGCGTTCCAATACACTCACTACAAATAATACAGCTAACACTAATAAGCCCACGCCAAAGCTCAACCAAACGAAAATAGCTCGACCGCCCATGTCAAAAAAAGCACTCATACTGTCAAACTTAAATCCTTGCATAAATGCTGCACTTAAGCCTGCAATTAAACACACTACGATGATCACCCACCACGTTATACCTATGACTGGCTTTTGTTGCGCTTGTTCCCTTTGCAAATGTTCTTTTTGCAGGGTCTCTGCCACCCAAGGCCGATGAGCATCACGCTTTAACAACTCATTTTTGAGTCTAATTAACGTTACCGTACCAATATAACCAGCCATACCAAGCATAGAAGTAAGCAAAGGAATTACCATAGACATTGGCGCAGACGGTTTATCTAATTTGCTGATAGTGGCAGTTTGATGCAATGTATTCCACCATTCAACTGAATATTTGATAATAGGTATATTTATCACGCCTACCAAAGCCATAATCGCCGCGGCTTTAGCTCCTTGTTGCTTATCGTCAAACGACAAATAAAGTGCAATTACGCCTAGGTATAAAAACAATAAAATGAGCTGAGACGTTAAACGAGCATCCCAAATCCAATATGTGCCCCAAGTGGGCTTACCCCATACAGCACCAGTAAATAAAGAAATAAACGTGACCACTGCGCCAATTGGCGCAATCGCCACCATGACCATAAACGCACTGCGCCACTGCCAAACTATCCCCACAAAAGCCGCTGATGCCATTGCCATATACGCGCTTAACGACAATGTGGCCGTAGGGACATGAATATAAATAATACGATACACGTCAAATTGCTGGTAATCGGTGGGCGAAAATGCCAAACCCCAAATCATGCCAACTGGTAAACATACACATAAAATGAAAGTAAAATAAGGCAATAGGCTATTGCACGCGCCGTAAGCACGTTCAGGTTGGGCAAAAGAGTTTATCCATTTCCACATTAGTGTTGACTCACTTTTAAAGAATATGCAATTACCATTGGCGATACTGCCAACGCGACAAGTAACAGCACCGAAATAATACCAAGTTGAAAACTAATTGGTAAATTCATTGCTGCAGAATCTATTGCCGAAGTGGCAAATATAAGTAACGGGATAAAAAGCGGAATGAGTAAAAGCGCGACCAAAACACCTGAACGCTGTAAGCCCACGGTTAAAGCAACGCCAATTGCTCCCACTAAGCTAATTATCGGCGTACCCAGCAAAAGCGTGAATATTAGCGTGGTATACATACTTGGTGTCATATTTAAAAAGAGCGCGAGCAATGGAGACATAATAAGAAGCGGGATCATATTGACAAGCCAATGACTCACCACTTTAACCAGCACAATTAAATAAAGGGGCGTAGGCGACAATATAAGTTGCTCTAGGCTACCGTCCAAATAATCGTCTCTGAATAAGCGCTCCAATCCCATAAGTAGCGACAGTATCGCTGCTACCCAAATCACTGCACCACTCACTAGTTGTAAAGTTTGCGGGGCAGGCCCAATGGCAAGCGGAAAAAGGGTAATCACCATCAAAAAAAACATCAACGGCTGCATAAGCTCTGCTCGTTGACGATACGCGAGTGAAAAATCGCGCTTTGCTACCGCCCACAGGACAGGAAGCGTTTTGTACGATTGTAAAGTATCGTCTTGTTGGCTCACCATGCATACTCCAACTCAAATACTCGGATTGGATGGTCGATACGCACTGCTTGATGAGAGGTCATAATCACACCACCGCCTCGTTGCAAGAACTCAGCAATGAAGGTTTGTAATAATTCAACCGTTGCGACATCTAAGGCCGTAAACGGTTCGTCAAGCACCCATAAGTTTGCAGTTTTGTGCAACCATAACTTGGCCAACGCGACTCGTCTTTGTTGGCCTGCTGATAAATTTTTGACTGAAAGGTCTTCATGACCATGCAGACCAAGTTGTTCTAGTATGTCAATGATGTCATTTTGAGCCACTTGTTCCTGGCCAATGCTTTGACAATAAAATTGAAGATTTTCGATGGGGTTAAGTAATGCGCTAAGTCCAAGTTTATGACCAACATACACTAATTGGGATGACGCCAAATTTACGTCACTTTGTACATCGTGTTGATTAATACGCACATTGCCGTTTTGTGGCTGACTTAGCCCAACAAGTATCCTAAGCAAACTCGTTTTGCCTGCGCCATTTTCACCTTTAAGCAATACTAGCTCGCCCGTTTTGATAGATAAATCAATATCTTGAAACAAAATTCGGTCTTGTTTTTCACAACTCAACTGGACTGCGTCTAACACCAACAAAGGTTTTTCTCATGTTATTGAAAATCAAGCGAATACTAGCATAAATTTTGCATTACTTGCATCAATTGCCATGTAAAAAAGGTTTTGTGCCGATAGCTTGTTATGAACGAGGTTAAATCAAACATATTCCAATCCGTCACAAAAGTGATTGAATCGGCTCAGTCTGGCTATGCAACGACTGGGCTCCCTACCCGCTCGTCTCAAGCGCAACAAGTGCAAGCCTTAACGTTAGTTGTGCTTGCTAATCGTCAAGACCAAATACTGCTACAAAACCAAAATAGCGGGGAGCGAATTACGTTTGCGAAAGAAGCTCTTTCGGGTGAGGCTGCTGCAAATCTCGTAAAAGGCGACAAGTTGCTTCTGATTAACAGCAACAGCAGCGCAAATAATAGGACCGCTAACTTTTCGGTCATTAAAGCCCAATACCAACAAATAAACCCAAATAACCCCATCAAGTCTTTACCAAACAACACGCTTAACAAAGTGCTCAATGAGCTAAGTGCACAGTGGCCTCAACTTAACCCGTTAATACTCAAGCAGAGTTCGCCAATTGTCCTTAATCAACTTCAAATACCGGCTAATTCAGTCCAAGCAAATGCCATTATTGCGGCAGTCATTGACATCGCTAATAGGTCGGGACAACCTATTTTAAAATTTGATGCAAATGCAACGGTCTCTTTTCTCGGTGCTAATAATACTATTAATGTGCCTCCCGCTAGTGCTACTGGGCTTAGGCTAGTCGTCGCACTCGGTGACGGCACTAATATCAATATAGATATTCCAATTAATAACGAACTTCGCAACAAGCTGCAAAATGGGCAAAGCGTAAAGCTGAGCATTGATGGCAATAGCACTGGCAATATTAATGGAAAAACATCATCTATTATTAGCGATGTCTTAATAGGCAAAAATGGCGCAAAAACATTTACCTCGGGACAATCGCTAAGTAAAGAAACCTTAGCAACAATTAATCAAGCACTGCTGCAAAATTTAACAAGGATACGACAGACTCTGTCTTCGCTCGTCAGTGCGCCAAATTCAGCTACGCTACAAAATGGTCTTGTGATTGCGACAAACGCATCAAACCTAAGTGCTTTAGGTGCAAGCATAAAACAGAATATTAGCGATGGCATTAGTAATGCAGTGTTGTCTGATGCCAAAATTTTGCTCAATGCTGAAAAAAACCTCAGCAATCAAATACAGCTAAGCGTAATTGCCAAACCGCTAATAATTGGTTTATCGAGCAATCTTCTCACAACTGCTGAATCTCAACAATTGACTAAATTGCTCGGCGCTCAGAATAATCAAAACAACGAACGCAATGGACAAGTTGACATCACTAGGGAAGGGAGTGGTGCCCTAGCGATAGCGGAACAAAAGGAGAGAGCGGAACAAAAGGCGAGAACGGAACAAAAAGCCATTGCCGGTCAAGATACAAATGTGGCGAGTAAAACAAACGCTCTTATAAGTGATATTCTCAAAAGCAAGCTTATCACATCACTCCTAAAAAACGGTCTGGACTCCGAATCTGCATTGAAAACAAGCTCACTATTGCAAACCGCGGTTTCCAATGAGTTAAATCAAGTATTGCCCAGAGCCGAAAACTTCAGTAAATTGCTGCCAGCATTGATGAGCGAAATTGCCGTCATGCAAAAAAAAGCAGGTCCTGAATTAAAGGCACTATTGCATTCTATCAGTCAGCACATTACTCAAATTAATGCGGCAGCGCCCACTAGCCAGCCCAGCACCTTTATCAACGACCTATCTTCAGAACAAACTAACGAAGATTTTATTAGCACGATAGAAGCAGATAAAATTAAAAGTCTGCTCGGTAGTCATCAATTGGCAGGCTATAGTCAAAATACAAGCTCTGGTGATGTTAACATCAGGCCGCAAAACAATATGGTGAATGCGCTCGTGACCATGCTTCAGGCGAGTTTACAAGCGAAACTCATCTCCCAAAGCCCTCATCTAAACCTTCAATCACTGAGCAAACTGCAACAAACGATGCTAAGTGGCATAGGTCCAATGGATGCTCGGCTACAGACAGGTCAAGCGAAGAATAAAACAGTCTTAGGCTTAAAAGCATCACAAAATCACACAAAACTACTGCAAGATATTAACAGAGTCGATCCTCGAGGAAATTTAATAGGCGAATTAAACAAAGTACTAAGTCAGCACTCCCTGCATAAACTGCGCTCCATGGAGGCTAGCTTACAAGGCCAAGATACTTTTTATTATACCTTGCCCAATGTGTTTTCCCCCCAACAAAAAGATATAGAGCTAGTGATTCGCCGGTATCAAGAAGCACCTGAAAAAGAGCAAGTCGACACTCAGCAATCTTGGCAATTGAATATGAAACTTGAAATCGGCGAACAAGGTGATGTATTGGCAAAGGTCAAACTCATTAACAACAGTCTTGATTTACATTTGTACGCGTCCAACCAAAATCTTAAAAACAAAGTGATGGACTATTTGCCCTACTTAGAAAACCGTTTTACGACCCTTGGTCTTATCACAAAACCGAAGTGTTATGTTGGTAAAATTCCAGACACCTTACACAAGAATGATTTTCAAGTGGTGCAAGCCTATGTATAAACCGAATACAAGCAATCACTCGACTCAACGCGCGGTCGCGCTGAAATACTCGCAAGCTAACGCCGACCAAGCGAAAAATGTTGCGCCTAAAGTAGTAGCAAAAGGAACGGGGGATATTGCACAGGAAATGATTGCTTTAGCCCAACAGCACGGAGTTTTGATCCATAAAGATGATGACCTTAGCCAGCTATTGGCTCAGCTTGATTTAGGCCAAGAAATTCCTGAAAGTTTGTATCATGTTATTGCAGAGCTAATTGCTTTTTCTTATGTGTTACAAGGCAAATTTCCAAATAGCTGGAAAAATACCCTAGAACATATCGACTTTACAGAATAAACAAACTCAGACGAAACCTTCCAATATATGTGCGTTTTTGCCTACTGCTCTCACTTTTTTATTTTGAAAATTATTTCAGGTAAGCTTAATTCGAATTAAAGGCGTACTAACACCCTATAACATGACGTTAGTCTCAATTCTTAAATCAAGGGAATAAAAATGTTTCACCTTCGAACTTCTATCTTGCCCTCTTTAACAAGCAACGTAACAAATGCAAAACCGCTAATTATAGCTAGCTTGTTAGTAGGTTTCAGTATGACTACCTCTGCCAATTCGATAACAGATGAAGAGCGCAGTGGTATTGAGCATCCACATTTTCAGCCTGAAGATATTTTTGAGTTAGAAGTCGCAAGCGATCCACAGATATCACCAAACGGCAAAAATATCATTTATGTTCGCCGTTCAAACGACATTATGACCGACAGCACACGCTCAAGCATCTGGATAACCGATATTGAAGGTGAAAGCCATCGCCCGCTAGTCTCTTCAACACATAATTATTATTCTCCTCGTTGGTCACCAAAGGGAAATCGTATTGCCTACATTTCAAACACCAGTGGCAAAGCTCAGCTTTATGTAAGATGGGTGGATACCGGACAAACTGCTTTAATAAGTAATGTCCCCTCTTCCCCTTCTTCTATTACTTGGTCACCAAATGGTCAGCATATCGCGTTTACCATGCGTGTAAAATCGAATGAAAAACCGTTTTCAGTGAGTATGCCAACTAAACCTAAGGGCGCAAAATGGGCAGAGAGTTTTGAATATGTTACCAAAGCTCGCTATCAGGCCGATGGAAGGGGCATTTTAGAACCCACTTTTAGTCATGTATTTATAGTGCCAAGCGACGGAGGAAGCGCGAGGCAACTAACATCGGGGCATTTCAATCATAGCGGGCAGTTAAGCTGGGGTGCAAATAGCGAGAAAGTTTTCTTTTCAGCTAATCGTCATCCTGAATGGGAATATCAAACCACTGAAGCAGATATATTTTCTGTTAATTTAGCCGGTGAAATAGAGCAAATTACCAACGCTCCTGGTATCGAAAGCTCGCCATTGGTTTCTCCAAACGGAGAATATATTGCATACTCGAAACGTGATGACAAAAAACTCGCCTACCGAAATCGTTATTTGCACATCATGGACATTGATGGCAACAATGATAAAAACTTATCACAAGGCGTTGATAACAGCGTATCTAACTTTCATTGGGATGAGAACCGAGGTATTTATTACCAACAAATGTTAAGAGGCGTCACGCAAATTGACTACGTTAGAGTGTCAAATTCCAAACATAAAAACATACTTAAAGGACTTGGTGGTGTTTCCTTAGGCCGTCCTTACACTAGCGGTACCTTTTCGTATGCAAATGATACGATTGCATTTACTAGAGGCCGTACTGACAGACCCGCCGACATTTTTGTTAAAAAAGGCAAAAAAGAACAACAACTAACACAGTTAAATGAAGATGTATTTGGGCATAAAACACTTGGAGAGGTAAAAGAATTTACCTACGCATCTTCAATAGATGGTGAAGAGATCCATGGCTGGTATATTTTGCCTCCTGATTATGACAGCAGTAAAAAATACCCAATGATCATTGAAATCCATGGTGGCCCGCATCTAGCTTATGGGCCAGTCTTTAGTGCTGAGCTTCAACGCATGGCCGCTGAAGGCTACATTGTGTTTTACAACAACCACAGAGGCAGCACTGGCTACGGAGAACGGTTTGCCCTTCTTCTACAAAATAAATATTCTTCAAAATATGATTTTGCCGACCATATGTCTGGCATAGATGCATTGATAGATAAAGGACTTGTGGACGCCGAACAGCTATTTATTACAGGAGGTTCTGCTGGCGGTATTGCTGCCGCATATGCGATTGGCTTAACAGATAGATTTAAAGCCGCTGTCGTTGCAAAACCCGTTATTAATTGGATTTCAAAGGTGCTTACTGCCGATAGCTATATTTATCAAATACCTCATCAATTTCCAGGCTTACCTTGGGAGCACGTTGAGCATTATTGGGAACGTTCGCCTTTATCTCTTATGGGAAATGTGACCACACCTACTATGTTACTGACTGGCGAAGAAGATAGACGCACGCCAATGTCAGAAAGTGAACAGTTTTATCAGGCCCTGAAATTACGCAAAGTCGACGCCGTGCTTGTTAGAGTGCCCGGCGCATCACATGGCATTGCAAGCAAACCATCAAGACTTGTGGGTAAAGTTGAAAACATTCTCGCTTGGTTTGAGAAA
The DNA here is from genome assembly GCA_964446865.1 of uncultured Glaciecola sp. GTDB lineage: Bacteria > Pseudomonadota > Gammaproteobacteria > Enterobacterales > Alteromonadaceae > Glaciecola. Next base: position 65,884 of record CAYURD010000006.1, on the reverse strand, counting down.
TATAAGCTTGAAGAATAAGCGCTATAAACGAAAAAAGCACCTTCAATGAAGGTGCTTAAAAAACTAACTACGTTAGTTGCTAGGGAAAATAATTATAACCCGCTAATGGTCATACACTCTATTATGCTTTAGCTTCGCTTTTATCCGCTTCTTCTTTTTCAGGCTCAGCCTTCATTAAAAGCTCTGCTCTAATTTTACCTTCAATTTCTTCAGCTAATGCTTTGTGTTCTTTAAGGTATTGCACAACATTTGCTTTACCCTGACCAATACGGTCGCCGTTACAGCTATACCAAGCACCGGCTTTATCGATGAGCTTTTGCTTAACACCCAAATCAATTAGTTCAGCTTCTTTGCTAATCCCTTGACCATACATAATTTGGAATTCAGCTTGCTTAAACGGTGGTGCAATTTTGTTTTTGACAACCTTTACGCGAGTTTCGTTACCAACGACTTCGTCACCTTCTTTAATCGCGCCCGTACGGCGGATGTCCAATCTAACAGATGCATAAAATTTAAGTGCATTACCACCTGTTGTTGTTTCAGGATTACCAAACATTACGCCAATCTTCATTCTTATTTGGTTAATAAAAATAAGCATTGTGTTACTACGCTTTAGGTTACCTGTAATTTTACGCATACTTTGCGACATCATTCTTGCCGCCAAGCCCATGTGAGAGTCACCAATATCACCTTCAATTTCTGCTCGAGGTGTAAGTGCTGCGACCGAGTCAACAACAATTACATCAACAGCACCCGAGCGCGTTAGCATGTCGCATATTTCAAGTGCTTGCTCACCAGTGTCTGGTTGAGAAACAAGTAATTCGTTAATATTAACACCTAACTTTTGTGCGTAAATTGGGTCAAGTGCATGCTCAGCATCAACAAATGCGCATGTTTTACCTTCGCGCTGAGCCTGTGCAATAACCTCAAGCGTGAGTGTCGTTTTACCTGAAGATTCAGGACCATAAATTTCAACGATACGTCCCATTGGCAAACCGCCGGCGCCAAGCGCAATATCAAGGCCTAAAGAACCGGTAGAGATCGTCTCAACATCCATCGTTCTGTTTTCGCCAAGCTTCATAATTGAACCTTTGCCGAATTGTTTTTCTATTTGCGATAATGCTGCACTTAAGGCGTCTGATCTATTATCTTGTTTCATGGTTAGGTTCCTTGATTAATTTTTACACCGATTATACATCTCGGTTTTATTCGTAGCTTGTTAAACGTCATAGCTTGTTAAACGTAAAATTTGCCAAACTGTATCTATTCTTTTTCCTGATTACATCCGATGAGCGTAATCGCATATTTCACACTGGTAAGAATATAGAGCAAACCAATATCAACTTCATGCATGCAATCATTTATATCGCAAGTATACTGTATAAAAATCCAGATTCAACAAGAAATGACAAATAAATCATATACCATTGTTTTGCATAGTTTTTTAAGTAAAAAATAATATCTAGCCCATGTTTTTTAGATAATATAAGTAATTATTAAGAATGCAAAAGCTTGTTTATACAGTAACTTGTCAGCAGTATAACAAGCACATAAAAGTTAAACAGCTAGGCTTTCGATCAGTTTTTCAAGTCCAACGGCGATTGCCTGCTCTCTTACTAAAGCTCGGTCTCCAGAAAAACGCCGGTTAAAACTAATCGTCGAAGACAAAAAGCTACCTGCAATCGCAAACCAGACTAGGCCAACTGGTTTTTCAACACTGCCACCGCTAGGCCCAGCTATACCGCTTACCGCTATACACAAATCAGCATCAGCGAGCTTAGCGCCTTTGCTAGCCATTTCAATCACCACTTCTTCTGACACTGCGCCAAAGTTTTCAAGTGTGTCGTTACTCACCCCAATCAGCGTATGTTTGGCGTCATTCGAATACGTGACCCAAGACTGTCTAAACCATGCAGATGACCCAGCCACTTCTGTAATTGCGTAGGCTATGCCACCACCGGTACATGATTCTACGCTTGCAACCGTTGCTTGCCTCGCCAAAAGAAGCTCGCCTAAGGTGTCTGCAAGTCGTTTTTTTTGTTCAAATGTGAAGTTAATCAATACTACATCTTTTTAGTTGATTAGAATTCTCATAGAATACCCTGATTAAGGATTAAATCTCAAACATACGGCATGAATATTTGCTGTCGTGTACATAAAAATAAGAAAAACACTCATCATGTCAAAAAAGTCTGAAAACACCCCAATGATGACGCAATATTTGCGCATCAAAGCCGAGCATCCAGATATACTATTGTTTTATAGAATGGGGGATTTTTATGAACTCTTTTTTGACGATGCTAAAAACGCGTCCCAACTTCTAAACATTTCACTTACCGCACGCGGAAAGTCAAACGGCGATCCTATCCCGATGGCAGGTGTGCCCTATCATGCTGCCGAAAATTATTTAGCTAAACTGGTAAAAATGGGCCAATCAGTTGCGATTTGTGAACAAGTGGGCGACCCTGCAACATCAAAAGGACCCGTTGAACGAAAAGTAGTACGGATTATTACCCCGGGCACCATTACCGACGAGGCCTTATTAGAAGAGCGAAGCGAATCTATTCTTGCATCTGTGTTTTATGGCAGCGTCAACAAAAAACTACCATCAGTGTTTGGCCTTGCTTATATCGAACTCGCGTCGGGACGCTTTAATATTATTGATTGCGATAGTGAACAAGCCCTGCAATCAAGTTTAGCCCGCATAAAGCCAACGGAAATTTTGTACCCTGAGGGCGCCAGCTTTGTGCATTTACTGCCACCGCTTATCGGTAAACGAAAAAGACCTGTTTGGGAGTTTGATCACCAAACGGCAGTCACAAAACTCACAGAACAATTTGAAACGCTAAATTTAGATGGCTTTGGTGTGAATACACACAGCACCAGCATCTGTAGCGCAGGTAGCGTGTTGCAATATATCCAAGAAACGCAGCGCACGCAGTTGATGCATATTAAGTCTATTAACCAAGAGAGTATGTCGAGCTGTCTTGTGATGGATGCCGCCACCCAGCAAAATTTAGAGCTAACACGCAATTTGTCAGGCGGTATTGAACATACCTTATTAAGTGCCATTGATAACACCACCACCACAATGGCGTCACGGCTTCTCCAGAGATATATACATCGCCCAACTCGCGACACCAATGAAATCACTCATCGCCACGCAGTCATTAATAGCTTTTTACAGTACGATGTTACTGAGTTCACTGCTATTTATAAAACGATAGGTGATATTGAGCGAGTTCTCGCTAGAATGGCGTTACGCAGCGCAAGACCACGAGATTTTGCAAGATTAAGCATAGCGCTTTCGAGCTTACCTTTGCTGCAAACTCAGTTAATAGAGTTAGCTAAAGTGATTGAAGAGCACCGCTCAGATATTCAAATTTACCAAACAAATATTGGCACATTTGACGATTTAGCATCGTTGTTAGAACGCGCTATCATCGAAAACCCACCCGTTGTGATTCGAGATGGTGGCGTGATTAAGCCAGGCTATAGTGAAGAGCTTGACCATTTAAGAGATTTAGCTGAAGGTGCTAGCGACTATTTACGCCAATTGGAGCAGCGCGAGCGGGAACGCACAGGCATTAGCACACTTAAGGTAAACTATAATAAAGTTCATGGCTTTTATATTGAAGTGAGTCGAGCAAATAGTGCACAAGTCCCTGCTGACTATATCCGTAGGCAAACACTCAAAAATAACGAACGTTACATTATCCCAGAGTTAAAAGACCATGAAGATCAAGTCTTAACCAGTCAAAGTAGAGCTCTGGCCTTAGAAAAGCGGCTTTTTGAAGCTTTATTTGACGATATAATTGCGCAATTAAACCCTTTGATGCTATGCGCAGCCAACATTGCAAAGCTAGATGTCTTAACCAACTTTGCCGAACAAGCACTGCAGTTAAACCTATTCCAACCCACATTGGTAACTACGAACACACTTAACTACCACAATGGTCGCCATTTAGTGGTTGAACAAGTCATGCAAAGTCCATTTATCGCAAACCCACTGCATATGGACGAAAAAAGCCGAATGCTAATGGTGACAGGTCCAAATATGGGCGGTAAATCAACTTATATGCGCCAGACTGCCTTAATAGTCATATTGGCTTACATCGGGAGTTTTGTGCCCGCAAACGATGCCCAAATTGGCCCAATTGACCAAATCTTCACACGCATTGGTGCGGCTGACGATTTAGCATCTGGACGCTCTACATTTATGGTAGAAATGACCGAAACAGCTAATATCATGCACAATGCCAGCAAAAATAGTTTGGTACTCATGGATGAAATTGGACGCGGTACTAGTACTTATGACGGGCTCTCGTTGGCTTGGGCTTGTGCCCAATATTTAGCAGAAAAAACCAAAAGCCTCACGCTTTTTGCCACGCATTATTTTGAATTGACCGAGTTAACACAACAATTCTCAGTGGTTGAAAATGTGCACGTAACTGCACTTGAACATGGGGATGACATCAAGTTTATGCACAAAGTGGAACAAGGCGCCGCAAGCGGCAGTTTTGGCTTACAAGTAGCTAAACTAGCAGGTGTGCCAAAACCTGTCATTACACTCGCAAAACAAAAGCTTAAGCAACTTGAGAGCCAAGAAAACGCGATTGATAACAGGCAGAAAAAATCGAAAAAGGCTAAGCAAAATACAAACCTTGAAGGCGATGCACATAAACAGTTGAGCATGCCGCTAGATGAGCCTCACTGGCTAGAAAAAGCCATAAATGACATAGATATAGACGCACTCTCCCCCAGAGAAGCACAAGCTTTGTTGTATCATTTAAAAAGCAAATTGCCTTAAATACTTATGTTTGGAATTTGGCGAATTTTTTACCTTAGCGCACAAATTTGATTTACTAATCATTGTAAACATAGGTATAATACCTGCCCAACAAAGGCGGTGTTCATACTGCTTAAATCGTGTGTGTTTTATTAACGTAGAAACAAATTGTCAACTGACTAAACAATTCTTAGTCGGTTTATCGCTGTGTTGAGCTTAGCAAAGACCTGTTCAGCCTAAGTTGCGATTTAAGTGTTAGCCACCTATACAATGACTTTTTTACCTTAAAAATCATATCACCAATTCACATGCTAGGAACAAGATGACCAATTATATTTTCGTCACCGGTGGAGTGGTTTCATCTCTGGGTAAAGGTATTGCAGCAGCCTCGTTAGCCGCTATTCTTGAGGCCCGTGGTTTAAACGTTACCATGCTAAAACTTGACCCTTATATTAACGTTGATCCAGGGACAATGAGCCCTATTCAGCATGGCGAAGTTTTTGTCACCGATGACGGGGCCGAGACCGATCTTGATTTAGGTCACTACGAACGATTTATTCGTACCCGCATGACCAAACGAAACAACTTCACTACCGGTCGTGTATATAACACCGTTATTAAACGCGAACGCAGAGGTGATTATTTAGGCGCGACTATTCAGGTCATCCCCCATATTACGAATGAAATAAAACGACGCGTTATAGCGGGTGCCGAAGGCTATGATGTTGCCATTGTTGAAGTAGGCGGCACAGTCGGCGATATCGAGTCACAACCATTTATTGAAGCCATTCGCCAATTAGGCGTTGAGCGCGGTCGCGACCACACCATGTTTATGCACCTTACCTTAGTGCCATTTTTAGCCGCCTCGGGTGAGACAAAAACCAAACCCACCCAGCATTCAGTCAAAGAACTACGATCGGTAGGTATCCAGCCCGATATTTTAGTTTGTCGCTCAGAAGTTCCTCTGCCGAGTAACGAAAGAAGCAAAATTGCACTGTTTACAAACGTCAATGAAAAAGCCGTAATTTCGCTTAGAGATGCAGACAGTATCTATCGCATCCCCGCCGCATTAAAAGCACAAGGCATGGATGAACTTGTCGTTAAACGTTTTGGTTATGATTGTCCAGAGGCAGATTTAACAGAATGGGAACAGGTTCTGTATGCAGAATCTAATCCTGTTGACGAAGTTAAAATAGCGATGGTAGGCAAATATGTTGCTCTGCCCGACGCTTATAAATCAATCAATGAAGCGCTTAAACACGCTGGATTAAAAACACGCTTAAGCGTAAAGATAATTCATATTGATTCACAAGACATTGAGTCAAAAGGTGCGAATCAACTACTTGACGAAGTTGACGCAATTTTGGTACCGGGTGGTTTTGGCGAACGCGGTATTGAAGGCAAAATAGCAGCCGCTCGCTACGCTCGTGAATGTAATGTCCCGTATTTAGGCATCTGCCTAGGCATGCAGGTAGCTTATATCGAGTACGCTAGAAACGTTGCTGGCATGGAACAAGCTAATAGTACTGAGTTTGATCCTGATACGCCTTATCCGGTTGTTGGCCTAATCACAGAATGGTTAGATTCAGACGGTAGCAAAGAGATCAGAGATGTTGATACTGATTTAGGTGGTACTATGCGTCTTGGCAGTCAGCTTTGTCATCTTATTGAGGGTTCGCAAGTCGCCGACATTTATGAAGATACAGAGATTTATGAACGCCACCGCCATCGCTACGAGGTCAATAACAATTTGCGACCTCAAATCGAAAAAGCAGGGTTAAAAGTAAGTGGGCTGTCAACCGATAAACGACTTGTTGAAGTAATTGAAATTGAAGACCATCCGTTTTTTATAGCGGGTCAATTCCATCCAGAATTTAATTCAACACCGCGAGACGGGCATAAACTGTTTACAGGTTTTGTGGCAGCCGCCGGTGTGTTTAAAAAAGAAAATCATTAATTAAGAGGAATACCAATGGCCAAAATTAGCCGAATTGTTGGACGCGAGATATTAGATTCTAGAGGCAACCCTACTGTCGAAGCAGATGTGTATTTAGAATGCGGTGCAATGGGCAGAGCCGCAGCGCCATCGGGGGCCTCAACAGGCTCTCGAGAAGCCTTGGAGCTTCGCGACGGTGACAAGTCACGTTACTTAGGCAAAGGTGTATTAAAAGCCGTTTCGGCAATTAACAACGACATTGTTAAGGCTTTAACAGGCGTTGAAGCCAATGAACAAGCTAAAGTTGATCAAATTATGATTGATTTAGACGGCACTGAAAACAAAGAAAAGTTTGGTGCAAACGCAATACTAGCCGTTTCTTTGGCAGTCGCAAAAGCCCAAGCAATTAGTGTAGGAAAGCCTTTATACGCGCACATCGCAGACATAAATGGCACACCCGGTCAATATTCGATGCCTGTGCCCATGATGAACATCATCAATGGTGGCGAACATGCCGATAATAACGTTGATATCCAAGAATTTATGGTACAGCCAGTCGGCGCAAAAAACTTTGCTGAAGCGCTACGCATGGGCGCTGAAATTTTTCATAGTTTGAAAAAAGTACTTAACGAAAAAGGTCTTAATACAGCGGTTGGTGACGAAGGCGGTTTTGCCCCTAACTTAGTGTCTAACGCCGAAGCACTCGCAGTTATTGTGACTGCGGTTGAAAACGCGGGCTATAAAATGAACGAAGATGTAACGCTTGCACTAGATTGCGCGGCTTCTGAGTTTTATAAAGACGGTCAATACGTATTAAGCGGCGAAAGCAAGTCTTTCGATTCAGACGGCTTTAGTGATTACTTAGCCGAGCTTAGTGAACAATATCCGATTGTATCAATTGAAGATGGCCTAGACGAGAGTGACTGGGATGGTTGGGCATATCAGACCAAAATTTTAGGCGATAAAGTTCAGTTAGTTGGCGACGATTTATTTGTGACTAACACTAAGATTTTGAAACGTGGTATAGACAATGGCGTTGCCAACAGTATTTTGATTAAGTTTAATCAGATTGGTTCGTTAACCGAAACTTTAAACGCAATAAAGATGGCTAAAGACGCTGGTTTTACTGCGGTTATCTCGCACCGCAGTGGTGAAACTGAAGACGCTACGATCGCTGATTTAGCCGTTGGCACGGCAGCGGGCCAAATTAAAACTGGCTCACTTTGTCGCTCAGATCGCGTAGCAAAGTATAATCAACTGTTGCGTATCGAAGGTGAGCTTGGCGCTGATGCACCTTACAAAGGCCGTAGTGAAATTAAAGGGCAATAAGGTAGAGCCTGAAGCTTCAGTTGGGTAGTAATGAACTGAGGATTAAGTGCTAATAAATTAAAAAACCAGCTAAAATACAGTTCCAGCTGGTTTTTTTTATGCTTCAATTATATGGAATTAAGTAAAAGCCTTGTATACTTAGCGGCGTATGAGGTTGTTAGGGAAAGCTTGTCATTGAAAGGCGCTCTAATAAAAAGGCTCTCACGAAAGGCTCGTCATAAAAACCTCGTCATTCCCGAGTCGTCGGGAACCTCCTTGGAACTCTTTGAACCTTGCCAAGTGATTGTTCGTTTTAGTGTGAGTTGTCGCCATTTTTTGGAACAGCGTATGTAGCAGGAGGTTTTGGCCTTCGCCAGAATGACATGTGAAAAGTAAAATTGGAGGTTCCTGCCAGTATAGGCAAGATAAATATAAAAGACATTAATGGCGATAGAACAACAAGACCAACAAACTGACATATTTCATTTAGCAGCAAAATATCCAAACTTTGCAGAGTTAAGTAATGCCTTGTATGAGCGAGAATTACAAGTGCTGGCTAGCAGTACGATCAGTGATCCCAACTTGTTGAAAAGAAAGTTAAAAGGCTTAAGCCACCACATTAAAAACGCGACAATGCACTTACTCGAAGGTAAGGCGCCTATCAATGTAGATGTCCACAACGGCAGTTGGCAAGCAAAACAAAGTGGCAAATGCCCACTTAGCTCACAAACACCCGATCGCACCTTACAATGGTATTCTCAAATTGCGAAAAAAGGGGATGTTGTTCCGGTTTACGTTGAATCTATGGGCACACAACATATCGAACTCGATTGTATAGATATAGAAGCTTCCGACCGTTTCCATTTAAATAAATTTGGCTGGTTTTCAAAGTCTGGCGAATACTTTGATATTGTGCCCAAGCAAGCAAAGTACCTGCTATTAAAACCGACGAAAGGGATCATGGCAGCAGCCTGTGCCGGCCACTGCTGGACGGTTAGAGGAAAAGGGATCCCAAGGGCACTGTCTCTCAGAGAGCTACTACTCTCTACTGATATCGAATGGAAAGCATTTTGACCCAAAAACAAACAAGTAGGCAAATCATCGCCTGGCTTTTTTCACACTTAGCACCTTATAAAAAACAAGTAGCCATTGCACTTGTCGCGCTAATGCTCAGTTCCTTAGCTTGGTTGCTGCTCGGTCAGGGAATAAAGTATGTCATTGACCAAGGCTTTGTCGCAAATAACAAAGATGCGCTTGTGCGCTCACTTTACATGGTGTTAGCTGTCGTGATTTTTGGCGCAATTGCTACTTACTTCAGATTCTATTGGATGGTATGGCTAGGCGAACGAGTTTGCGCTGATATTCGTAAAGCGCTTTTTACCCACTTAGTTACGCTTACTCCTAGTTTTTTTGAAAATACTCGCACTGGCGAAATTATTTCGCGCTTCACGAGTGATACCACTTTGTTGCAGTCTGTTGTAGGCACTGGCGTCTCGATGGCGCTACGCTCGTTGGTGATGTTTTTGGGCGCACTTATATTAATGGCTATCACCAGCCTAAAACTCACCTTAATGGTGTTTGTTGCCGTACCTTTAATGCTTATTCCCATCAGGATCTTAGGCGCAAAAGTGCGTGTACATAGTAAATTAAGCCAAGATAAAGTGGCAAAAGTGGGCGGCATGATTGACGAAAGCCTTCATGAAATACATACCGTGCAAGCCTACAATCACCAAGCAATTAGCAGCAAACTATTTGCTGAAAAAGTTGAAGCGGTTATGCAACAAGCCCGCAAACGTATTCATTTTAGAGCGCTGTTAATCTCAATTGTCATGGTGATCAGCTTAACGGCTATTTTTATTGTCGCCTATGTTGGCGCTTTAATGGTAATTGATAAAAGTATCACTGTTGGCGAGCTCACCGCATTTGTATTTTATGCCGTGCTTGCAGGTGGCGCAATAGCAACCATCAGCGAAGTCATTGGCGAATTACAAAAAGCAGCGGGCGCTTCAGAACGAATTGTTGAACTTATGCAAGAAGTACCTGCAGTTAACGATACAGGTAAACTTGATATCACAAAAAATGTCGAAAGTGCTGAGCTTGCGCTAAGTTTGCATGAAGTAAGCTTTGCTTATGAAGCAGAGCAAAAACCAGTGCTAGAAAACATTAACGTAAGCATAAGTAAAGGCAAACGCGTTGCCGTTGTCGGGCATAGCGGTGCGGGTAAATCGACTATTTTCCAATTATTACTGCGCTTCTACGAGGCTCAATCAGGCAGCATTAAATTATTTGGCGCACCGATTGATACTATCACGCTAACAAGCCTTCGAGAGCAGTTCGCACTGGTTCCACAAGATGCTGTTATTTTTGCGGGTAGCGTAGCTGAGAATATTGGCTTTTCTAATCCTAATGCCTCAAAAAATGACATCATTGAAGCAGCAAAACTGGCATATGCCCACGAATTTATTGAGCAGCTCCCTGATGCTTACAACAGCGAACTAGGTGAGCGAGGCATTAAATTAAGCGGCGGTCAAAAGCAGCGTATCGCTATTGCGCGAGCCATTGTCGCAAAACGGCCAATATTATTACTAGATGAAGCAACGAGCGCACTTGACGCTAATAGCGAACAATATGTCAAAAAAGCACTTGATAAGCTAGTGGAAGATAAAACCACATTGATCATCGCCCATCGCCTATCGACGGTGGTAAATGCTGACGAAATAATTGTGCTCGATAAAGGCCGCATTATTGCCAGTGGCAAACATGATGAGCTATACCTCAGCAGTGAGGTTTATAAAGAGTTTGTTGATTTACAATTAGTATAATCAGTTGTTAAACGCTAAGGTAATCAATACTTTAGCAATTCGCCAATTTTGAATTTCACAAGGCTACCAAGCCTGCAAAGCTTCAATAAAATGACTTATACCACTTCACAAATTCTTCAATGCCTTGCTCTAGAGGAACGCTTGGCTCATAGCCAACATCGGCAATCAAAGATTCGACATTCGCATAGGTATCGGGCACGTCTCCTGCTTGCATTGGCAACAAATTCTTTTCTGCTTTTTTGCCGAGTGACTTTTCGATAAGCTCTATAAAGGTGAGAAGATGTACAGGCGTTTGGGCCCCTATATTATAAACCCGCCATGGTGCTTTACTCGTGCTTGGTGATGGCGATTTAGGGTCCCACGCAGCGTCTACTTGCGCAGTATGCATCGTCGCCTTTATAACGCCATTAACGATATCATCAATGTAAGTGAAGTCGCGCCTATGGTTCCCGTAATTATAAACGTCTATCGCGTCACCTTCGCTAATCGCTTTGGTGAATTTAAACGGTGCCATATCGGGACGGCCCCACGGACCATAGACTGTAAAAAAGCGCAATCCAGTTGTGGGTAAGTCGTACAAATGACTGTAAGTATGCGCCATAAGCTCGTTTGCTTTTTTGCTCGCAGCGTATAATGAAACTGGGTGGTCAACGTTATCATCGACTGAAAACGGCATAGATTCATTTGCACCATACACGCTGCTGCTCGAGGCGTAACATAAATGCTCGACTTTATTGTGACGGCAACCTTCTAAAATATTCATAAACCCAACAATGTTTGAATCAACATAAGCATGAGGATTAGTAATTGAAAATCTCACGCCGGCTTGGGCCGCTAAATGAATTACTTTGTCAAATTGGTGGTTGGCAAAAAGGGTCGCCATGGCATCTCGGTCTGATATGTCCATTTTGATAAAGGTAAAACGTTCGGCGTGGCGATGTGTTTCAACCCATTCAATGCGAGCTTGCTTTAGAGAAGTGTCATAATAATCATTAATATTATCGATACCTACTACTTCAATTTTTTCATTTTTCATACCAAGCAAGTGACGAGCAGTATGCGCGCCAATAAACCCAGCAGCACCGGTGACCAAAATTTTCATGTATATATTCGGTAGAGTCTATTAATGTGTATATGGTAAACCAATGTGCATATTTTGCCTAGCTTTTCAGTTATTTGAACACATCTCAATCACCCTCACCTCCTTAGCTTAAAAGTAAATTTTGGTAAATTGCCGTTACGTAGAGTTTGCGGTATACTCACCGTAGGAAAGATTGAGCCATTTCAAAAGTGTCACGGTTTTTTACAGTTAAGATTTATCGCTTCGGTAATACTTGTAAAATCAGGCGCTTATAAGTAGGTACACTTTTTGCATTGATAGTACCAGTTTGAGAAGTTATAGGGTTTTATAAATGGACAACAACAATACAAGTAATACTACCGAGCGAAATAAAGCTCGTCGTGGGTTTGTAAAAAAGACTTCAGCGATTGCTGGCATATCAATTTTGCCAGCATCAAATGTGTGGGGCACTTGTAACGTTTCTGGCGTCTCTGGTGGTTCTCAGAGCATAAATTCAAGCTGTACAGTCAGACCATTTCATGGTGGCCGCTGGCCAGACTTTTGGAAAGATCTAGCACAAGGCCATCCAACTGAAAGTCAAAAAGAAAGACTGACGCATATGGTGATGGGGGTTAATAAAAACTCTCGATTCAATAACCACCCTAGAGCAAAGAAAAAAGACTTTTATTATGGTGTCGTTAAGGATCTATTAGACAAAAAACGAATCGATATTGCAGCGTTTGGAAAACACACTCCACCATTGCACATAAACGTTGGCCACACATTACGAAACATACACAGCCAGCCTGCAAAGGTTAAACATTTGGTGACAGTTTACTGTAATGTACTCTTCGGTTTAGCTCAAGTCGATCACCAATTTAAAGGTAGTGACGGCCTTAAGGCGTTTTTAGAACATGTTTGGGGTTCGTTGCACGAAGGCAGTGAAGTACATACGCTTAGTGTGTTAACTTCTAGCTACGGTGCACCAAACAAATTAACCGAAAGTGACTTAAGAAAGCTATTAAGAAGGCAACACGTCCTATAGGTACTAATGCTAACAAACCTTATTTATAAAAGGCTGGCTGATAAGTCAGCCTTTGTTGTTTTTGACAAAGACACATATAAAACATTGGTCATTCAGCTGCCAATTGCATTTGGTTTGCTTCGAGAAGAACACCCAAATCTTGAAGAAGAAGCATTTATACATCTTAACGAAGAAGCTCAAATTAAGCTTCTTTCGGCATTAACACTGCAGGATTTTATTGAATAAATGCATTGTATTGACACCGGTCTTTATACATTCTTCGTCAACGGACTTGCGTCTTCCGACAACAATCCTATCTGCAAGCAATTACACAACTTATACCCCGATTCAATCAGCCATAACGAAAGTATTGCTGATTATCAAATTGATATACAAAAAACCAGCCTATTGCGCACCTTACTAAGACCTCAAGTTGTTTTGCAGGTTGATGGACAACAGCCATTTAACCCAATATCACCAACTAAGCTTATACCCTCTATAGAGTGGTGCATGAACTGGTGTATTGCCGCTTATGATCATACGCATTTACTCATCCACTGCTCAGTAGTCGAAAAAAACGGAAAAGCGATCTTGTTCCCTGCGCGCTCTGGTTCTGGCAAATCGACCACATCGACGTATTTAGGCCTTAATGGCTGGCACTTATATTATGACGAAATGGCGCTTATTAATTTAGAAACAGGGAAAGTGGCGCCTGTTTTTCGACCCACGTCGCTTAAAAACGAATCGATTGAAATTATACGACCATTTGTGTCGAGTGACAGCTGTGAGCACTTTATCAGTGAGGTCACACACAACACCCACAAGGGTTCAATTGCTCAGGTACGAACCATGAGCCGTAAAACCTTTGATACCTTGCAAGAAGTCGATGTATCGGCAATTGTGTATTTAAATTACGAAGCGAACGCTAACTTAGATATATTCCAAGTAGATCAAGCCATAGGTTTCTCTAAATTAATTGCAAACGCATTTAACTATAGCGTGATTGGCGAACCCGCTTTTCATACTTTAACGGATATAGTCGGCAAAGCTGAGGTGTTTGAAGTTAGCTATTCGCAGTTAGATGCGTTAGCAGAGTTTCTAGAGGAGCTAGTCAGTGTTTAAGCAGATTACGCGACACTCATTATGTGACTTTCTTATCTCTGTCGACTTGTCTGCTGTACAGCAAACACTTACCGAAACAAAAGCCGAAACGGAAGCCGACTATCATGCCTTATATCACGCGTTACTGCGCGTTCTTATTCATTCTCAACTACAAGGTTATATAGCATACAGAGTAGACGACCTATCTCCTTACCCAGAGCCGTTTAAAAGACACTTAACGTCGGTTCGTACTTTTTCAAGCGCGCAATATTTACAAGTTTTACAAGCGTGTCGCACTATTGCAGACGACCTTGATGCGGCTAATACACCAATACTCTTGATGAAAGGCGCTGCGTACATCGTTACCAACAAAGCAAATGCGAAAGGTCGATTGATTTCGGATATTGATATTTTGGTCGAAAAAGACCAATTAAGTGAAATTGAATCGCGCTTACAAGCTAATGGTTGGCAAGCTAAAGAGCTAGATGATTACGACGAAAAATACTATCGAGACTGGTCTCATGAGCTTCCTCCATATTTTCACCTCGAAACAGGCGTAACACTCGATATTCATCACAACCTATTGCCTGGCAGCGCGGGCAAAACAATTGATATCAAACGTATTTTTAAAGACAAACAAGCGACCGACACGCCTCTTTTTGCACTTGATGATAGACATCTAATATTGCACAGCGCCATTCATTTATTATTAAATGATGACATTGAAAAAGGCTTGCGTGATTGCCTTGATCTTCATCAGATGCTCATAAGCTACGTCAACAACAATGATATAAATGAGCTACACAGTTTGTTTATTGATTCAGGGTGTGAAGGCGAGTTTTATATTCTCATTGGCCTGCTAAATATCTTATTTAAAGAGCACAGCTTGCCCTATTGTGCTTCATTTTTGGATTCGCAGGCGCTTAAGAAACACCAGCAACATGCTACGGATTTCTCTTTAGCGGTATTTCCAAACAGTGAATATTTGGCAGATTCAAGCAATACACTAGTACGATTTAAAGTTTACGTTAGAGGTCATTTAAGCAAAATGCCTATCATCAAGTTTATTAAACACATGATATATAAAAGTTACCGTACGCTCGTAAAAAAGACCTTCGGCGAGTTTATTTTTCGCAAATAGTTAAACGTTCTCTGTATCGCTCCGTTCTCTATATCACTCCGTTCTCTGTATCGCTCCGTTCTCTATATCGCTCCGTTCTCTATATCGCTCCGTTCTCTATATCGCTCCGCTGGCATAAAAACAAACCGCTAAATAACCAGACTCGTAACTACAATTTATATGTCTATAAATCTACACTGTACTTTGCCGCTAATTTCCTTAATTGCAAGATTGGTATGGCATAGCTTATCCCACTCGGATTTGTGAGCGCTGACTCTTTACCTGCAGATACGAACACTTTGTTTAGCACCCCTATCACTTCACCATTTTGTCTGTTGTATATAGGGCTGCCGCTGTTACCAGGAAATGCTGTAATGTCTAGCTGGTAAATTAAAAACGGGTCTTTTAGGCGATTCAACATGCTAATCGTTAATTCATCTGCATTTGATGCCGGATTAATGTCTGGCGCGATAGCGGCAACAATACCCACATGCGTAGCTGGATAAAGTCCTAATACAGCCCCAATAGGATAGCCTGTCATTACAATGTTTGTGCCAGCGTCTGCAAACGAGTTGCTGCCTAGCGTGACTGGCGGTAAGTCATCTTCAATTGATAAAATGGCTAAATCATGGACTGGATCGACCCCCACCAAGGTCATTTTGTGGACACGAGGCTGCTTCCCTTCCCCAGATAAAGCAACATAGTGCTCGACAATAGTGGGATCGAGCTCTTTTGAAACTACGTGATAATTTGTGACAATATGTTTACCGTTACCCACCACAAACCCCGACCCGATGATCCTTGGAGCTTTAGATTTGATTGGCGCATAAATCCCGATACCGACGATTGATGGTTTCATGCTTTTTATGAGTTCTGGTAATGGTACTTGCGTGTTGTTATCTTCAACGGCATAAGCACTTGAGAAAAAACACAAAGCAAACGTTAACGTCACTAATAAACTCTTACTTAAACAGCGAGCTTTTTTAAAAACAGATGTATTTTTGTTCGATTGCATTTGTATATTCCTTAAGATCAACGCTATTGGCAATATTATGAGTGCGTCATTAGCGCAACATATTACCTGCACATTATCGCGTTTTAATAATTTTTGCTGGATTACCACCGACTATCGACTTTTCTGGGATGTCATTTATCACCACAGAGCCTGCAGCAATTATACAATTATCACCAATATTAGCCATAATCATTGCGCCGTTGCCTATCCAGCAATTTTTGCCTATTTGGACTTTCTGAAATGTACCACCCTGCTCTCTTATGGGCTTACTGATATCGTCAAATGCATGTTGATTTTTACCACTCATGACATGAACGCCACTGCCTAACAGAGTATCACCCGCAATGCTGCACCTTCCTATATTGCACTGTGGCCCAATATAAACACCAGATGCTATGCTTGTATCCACCTGAGACAACAAAGCTCCAAAACCAATATATGCCGAAGCGTCGCTCTTGTTGAGGGTCAATCGATAAAACGCCGCTCTGAGATATACCCCGGTTTTACCTGGTATTAAACTGAGCAGTTGACTATGACCCGCTAAAGTTTGGTCTTTGTTTAAGACAGCCCCCATGAAAAAGTATGTCAATAAAAGTGGCAACACAAGTATCGTCGCCACGGCTCTAACAAGGAGTTTAATGAGCTTTTTCATCTTTAAATATTTTCCACGCTACTTTAAGACTTATCAAGGTTATTCATCTCAAGGCCATGCATCAATGGTTTTAATACAGACTGCCATGCATAGTTTTCTTCGATGGTAATGAGTGCAGCTTGGCCAATGTTTTCTCTTCGTGTTTGATTTGATGCTAGGGATATTGCCGCCGACAAAAAGCTTTTTGCATCGTCAGCTAAGACAATATCAGTCTCTGGTTGACAGTTGATCCCTTCAGCCCCAAGTGTTGTTGATATTACAGGCAATGCGCACGCCATTGCTTGAAGGACCTTGTTTTGGACACCGCGAGCAATCTGAAAAGGAGCAACAAAAATATGGGCCTTATCAAAATATGGCTTAATGTCGTCTACAAACCCCGTGACTTCAATCGTAGAGTCAGCACTTAGCTTGCTAATTTCGGCAACAGGGTTCATACCCGCGATTACAAATTTGACATCACCCAAATCTTGTTTGATGCTGGGCCAACAATGTTTAACAAACCACATCACTGCATCAATATTGGGCTTGTAATCCATGACACCACTGAATAAAAACGTCATTGGTGCTGCTGGCTTTTTAAGATTAGGATTAAAAAGAGACTGGTCTATCCCGTTGCCAAGCACTTCTACTTGCCCTATGGAACTCACATTTTGCTTAAAAATATTGATTTCGGCTTGTGCGATTAAAAAGCAGGTATCAAAATATTTGGCGGTTGCACGCTCAAGTGAGCTAATTTTCTGTGCTTCTCTGCGATAGACAAGCGACTTTGGAAAATTGCTCTGCTGAGCGTATTGCAACCACTTATCTGAATCGACATCCATAAAGTCCATCAGTAACTTAAGCTTTGATTTGAGTGCGTTAGGCAAAGCAAAGACATAAGGTGCTAATGATGAAGCTGTTAATAACAAGGCATCGGCTTTTTGTAGCGCATTTTCCAACGACAGCATTAAGGTTTTTGAGTAAAAATTAGCTTCACTAAATGATTTATTTGTGACAACAGCTCGCGCTAGACGATGCAGTTTATGAGGCAGTGGATGGCAGCTTACTTCAATATCAAAATGCTTAGCCAATGCTAGCGCATTTTGTTTCTCTTGATCATCTTCAACAGGGACAATTACTTGAACATGGTGACCTTTGTCTATTAAACCTTCGATTTGATGAAAGGTTCTTAGCTTTTCTCCTTTGTTCGGCGGGTATGGCACACGCTGGGCCAACACAACTACTAGAGCCATATGTTAAGTACCATTTCAGTCAATCCTAGCGTTATTTGACGTGTTATTTGCGATGTTATTTACCAAACTGATTACCACACTGCTTACCGTGTTATTTGCCATAGTGTTTGTTGCAACAACTCCTGTCACTATTTACGAACAAAGTTTGCGTTAGGGTGCATTCTAGTGCTTGCGCGAACAATAGTAAAATTTATTCATAGTGCTCGCATTGCCTGATAGAATAGACGCGATAACAATCCCAACACTTAGATGAGCGGCGAGATGCTAGACTATATTGCACACATTTTAATTTCACCGCTTAATCAAACCTTGTTGGGATTATTAACCAGTGTACTTTTGTTAAAATTTACCAAAATACACAAAGCGGTTGTTAACAGTATTATTCTGACTAGCCTAATTTGGCTGTGGCTTTGTTCACAATTTTTTTTTAGTCACTGGCTTATTTCACCATTAGAGAAAGCACATAAGACAATCACAATTGACAATCCATTATGGCAACAAACTACAGCCACTTGGGTTTTAGCGTGCTATCACTTTGACGATGACACAATTACTTTGGTGAGTCAGTTTAATCATTGTTCCTTAGAAAGGCTTGTTCATGCAGCGAGCATGTATCACGTCAATAAGGCCCCGATATATTTAACTGGCGGGTTTTTTAATCATCAATCTAAGGTATCACATGCTGAATATTCTTCTAAACTGCTGATGCAACTTGGTGTAAATGAAAAAGATATTATTGTCGTTGCCGAGGGTCAAAACACATTACAAGAAGCCGCCGCACTTAAAAAACACCTGCAACATGAAACCATTGCGGTCGTTTCGTCAGCGACACATGGTATTAGGCTGCACAAAGTGTTAAATTCTGAAGACATCGAATTCGTCTTTGTACCAGTGCATTTTAGTTCAAAAGGAAAAAATAATATGGGCGTTAACTTTCCATCTTTAATTGCCTTAAGACGCAGTGAGCGCGCCATGTATGAATATGCAGCAATTGTTAAACATTGGATTTATCAGTAGTGTTATCGCTCATCAAGCCGATAACCCTACCAATATCATCAAAAAAAATTCATAAACAAAATCAAACGCTAATAAAGTGCGAAAAAACTTGCGTAAAGGACACAAATCAGTAAATGCAAAGCCAAGTAAAAATAGACGTCCAAAGCACACTTAGCTATACCGATGCCGATATACAGCAGCTTTATGCCGACACTTTTCCCACGCCAGCCCTTGATAACTTTTTTTTAAGCGAGCATTGGATACGAAACTGGCTTGCCTGCGCAAAACTCACTCCTAAATTGCTCACTTTTAGATATAATAATGACATAGTTGGCTTTGTGTTTATCGGTAAGCGCAGCTCGATTTTAGGTGATCATTATTACCTAAACCAAACAGGCAACGAAAAAGACGACCAGATATGGATTGAATATAACGACGTTATTTGTGCGTCGCATCATCAAGAATGCCGATTAGCCTTACTTGAATATATCGCTAGTCAGCCAAGAAGCTATCAATTTATTGGTATTAATCAAACAACCGACAATTGGCTTAGCCCCAAATGGCTTGAATGGTCAACACAAACCATGCATAGCTACAAAACAAACATTGATTCAACTACGCCTATTGGCAGTCACTTTTCTAAAAATACAAAATCACAGATTTCTCGCTCAGTCCGCTTTATAGAGCAAGAGTACGGCGAAATATCGTACGCGTGGATCACACATAGCGAAATAGAAGGCACCCTAGAGCAGATGGCGAAACTGCACATTAAACAGTGGGGTGGGCATTCTTTTGGCAGTGGCTTTTCAAATAAGCGTTTTGTCGATTTTCATCGCAATATAATGACACAAGGTATTGGGCAAACCGCACATGTTGCAAAATATACCGCAGGCGACCAACTGCTGGGCTACCTTTATTATTTTACCTTTGGCACAACAGTGTACTTTTATTTGTCGGCAATAAATTACGCGAATCATAATAACAAATATAAGCCGGGCTTAGTCATGCACAAGCTAGCCATGGAAGACTTTATGCACCAAGGCTTTAGCTCATATGACTTTTTAGCAGGCAAGGCTAGATACAAAACCTCACTGAGTAACCAAGAATATTTATTATATAATGTAAAAATTTACTCAAACAAATGGTACTATGCGCCGATTATGGTAGCAGTTAGAGTAAAACGTTACTTAATGGCAAAAGCCTTAAGAAAGTAACTTACTCCCCCAAAAATAGCGTAAAGAGTGTAAAACCATTTATATGCCAGAAAATTCGCAGCCTATATTGCAAATTAATTCGCCAACACCCGCGCACGCTAAATGTAAATTAAGCGCTTTTTTAGCACCTTCACGATTTTACAATTCGCAAGCACTGCATCTTGTTGACGACAGTGGCAATATCATAAATGCCAAGCTTAGGTCACTAGCGCTATGGCCCGACAAATCTATCAAATGGTTGTTAGTTGAAGCTCACTTAATTAACGCGATGTCCAAAAACACAACGCTGTCTCTGCAAGTTATCCCTAATCATCACGCTGACAAACGACATGATTGGGTCAACAGAACTGATAAATCACTCATTATCAATACAGCACATACAAGGTTTGAATTCGATTTAACGCACTTGTGTGCGCTAAGCTTGTTTGACAATGACAGTGTAAAAATAAGCCAGCTTAGCAATGCAGTCGCGTTTGCAGAACAAGAATATGTTTTTGACGCAATTGAAACCGAATATGAAGTCGTATATGACACTCAAGAGAATCCGCTGATTTGTCATGTAAAACAACTAGCATCAATCAAGCTCAAGTCACCTAAGGGCAAGCAAACCTTGGTAAAGCTGCATGCTGACTTTTCGATTTTTTATCATGATGCGAGTGTTAGGTTAAACCTTCGACTGCACAATACCAACGCAATAGTACCTGAAGGTGGTAAATGGGATCTTGGTAACGAAAGTAGTGTTTACTTGGCATCACTTGGTGTTTGCTTTGACTATAATAGCGATAAGCAATATATCAACCTAGACCCAAATCAATCCCCCAAAGAAACACAGCAAGCATTTGACCATATAGAATTGATACAACATAGCAGTGGCGGCGAAAATTGGGATAGTCCCAACCATAAAGACAGACATAACAAGCTAGGTGTGAGCAAACGAGGTGGTGTTATCACCTTAACCACAGCTAATGAAAATATTCAAACTACCGAGATATTGCGCCCTTCTCCCAGTATTACCACGCAGATTAAATCAACGACCTTAACTATCTCGCCTGATTATTTTTGGCAAAAATTTCCAAGTAGTGTAAGTGCCTGCAATACAAGCACCGTCATCGACTACGCTTCGCTTAAAACTGATTGTGAAGTCGAACTACAAGCCGGAGAAATAAAATCACACAGTCTCTGGTTCTCAAGCTCAAAAGGAATTGATGAAGCCGCACTTGCTTATACGCCAAACATTAAATTAGTAGATTCAAAGTCACTGGTTGATGATGACATAGCGCATTTTCATCCACTACCATTTTGTGGCGGCGATCTTACTAAACATCCTTTGTTAAATGTAGACAGTGAAGAAAAACAAACTGCAGATGTCGAAAATTGGCTCGCCAAGCGCGAAACCTTAGATGAATATGGTTGGCGAAACTTTGGAGATTTATATGCCGATCATGAAGCCGCTAATTACAAAGGCGACGATATTTTTGTTTCTCACTATAATAATCAATACGACCCACTTTTAGGTTTCCTAAAAAAGTGGCTATTATGTGGCAATCCAAAATATAAGCAACTTGCTGATGAGTTGTTTGAGCACATTGCGAATATAGACATTTATCATACTCAAGGTGACAAGCCCGATTACAATCAAGGCATGTTTTGGCATACCGACCATTATGTAAAAGCTGAGACTGCGTCGCATCGTACCTATTCAAAACATCAAGAAGCCAACGTCTATATGGACCATATAAGTGGTGGCGGACCAGGCCCTCACCATTGCTATAGTACTGGCCTAGCGTTTTACTATTTGTTAACGGGTAATATCGCGGCAAAAGATATTACTTTAGGGCTATTTAAATGGATGCAACATATATTTGAGGGTGATGGCACTTTATTAGGCTTAGTATTGCGTATTAAAAATGCGAATCACCTTCGTATTCCATTTACCAATAAATTGCTGTTAGGCTTTGGCACGGGCGTATTGCGCAACGTTTTTACGAATCAATACCCTCTAGACCGAGGCACTGGAAATTATCTCAATCTAATGCTCGATTGCTTTATGTTAACTAATCAAGTTGATTACTTGCACAAAAGTGAATATGTCATACTAAACACCATTAACGAGCTTGATGACATTGCAAAGCGCAATTTTGATGATATTGAAACGACGTGGTTTTATACTGTTTTTTTGCAAGCCGTTGCGCGATACCTTAGCGTTGTTTCTGAGCAAGCCCTTGATGGTACAAATGCCAACTCTGTGTGCAATGAAAAAGCGCAAATAAAACGGGTGGTGTCTATCAAAAACGCTTTTGTTCATTATGCAAAATGGATGGCTGACAATGAAACTCACTATTTGGCAAATAAAGACAAACTAGAATATCCAAATGATACATGGACGGCGCAAGATTTGCGTAAATTACATTTACTTTGGTGCGGGTACGAACTCACACAAGATAAAAAAATGTTAGACAAAGCAAAATATTTATCAGATGAAATAATGCCCACGTTACGCCAAAGTGACGAGCTTTTATACACTCGCTTACAAGCCCTTATAATGCAAAACGTGGTATCGCCTGAATCCATCAAAAGTCAATTTTCTGGTTTGGATTTAATCATGAATAAAGCTGAATCGTTGACAATTGACAGCAAGGTCAAACACATGCCTTTAAACCCGTCATTTTTAACGCGCTTTTTCAGGTTTGTTAAGCAATATTCATTTAAAAGAGAACTCGCATTGCTTGTTATACGCGTACCAGCTGTGAAGCGGGTATTCAAATGATGAACAGCATTGCATTTATTATTCCTCACATGGGGCGAGAGTCATTGTTAATTGACACACTTGTTTCAATTACCAAACTTATCACACACGATATCAGTGTTAGCGTGGTTGTAGTTAGTAAAAACGCGCACTTTAGCGAGGAAATCCTAGCATTTAAGCAAGCGCTAGACATTCAGTTTATTAGCGTCGATTTAAGCGTGACCATATCCGAACAACGCAACATAGGTGTCGCAAAAGTATCAAGTGATTACCTTGCATTTATTGATGCAGATATCGCGTTATCTAGTAATTGGCTGCTAATTATGGCCCAGTTACTGAGCAAACCAGACATCGCGCTTGCCAGCGCAATTCAACAAGAGAGTGACTCGCCTACTCAGTTAGAACATGTCAGAGTACTGTTAAGCAATCTAAGCATTGACTGTGAAATGGAATTTTTACCTGGCCGAAATTTATGTTTGTCACGCGAAACTTTTGAAAAAACAGGCGGCTTCCCACCCGAACTAGTGACTTGTGAAGATTATGTATTTACTCAAAAAGTCAGCGAATTTGGCAAGTTATTTTATACTAGTCAGGCACAATATGTTCATTTAGGCGAAGATAAAGCATTTTGGCCCATGGCGAAAAAAGAAGTTTGGCGTGGTCAGTCTAATTTGGCCTCAATAAAAGGCAGAAAAGTTCCCATGTCTGAAGTACCTAGCTTTATTGCGCCTCCTTTATTTACCGGCGGCTTACTTGTGTTTTTAATCGCTGTCATACTCAGTTTTTATGCGCTAGCTTATTTAGCTATACTCGGCAGCAGCTTTATTTTACTTGTCTATAGCCTTAGGTTATTTAAAAAACGACAAAGGTGTCCTAGTTTATTCGCGATAGTCGCCTTTTATAGCTTATACTTTCCAGCTAGAACAATCGGCACTGTATTTGGGGCCATTAAAACTCTTGATTCAGGTGTATTTAAACAATGAGCGAAAATCGGCAGCAAAACAGGCCATCAAAGCGACCGTTAAATGTCTTACAATTTATTTGCTCTACTGGATTTTATGGTGCCGAACGTTGGATACTTGCCCTTTGTAATAATACCGACAAAGCCGACTGCGTATATTCATTAGCAGTAACCGATGAGCAAAACTCCCAAGATTTAGAGCTTGTAAAGCACTTTAAGCGTGATTGCGGAGAAGCCTATGCACTTCCTATGGCTAACAAATTTGATTACTCGGTAGTGGGCAAGCTAGCCGAGCACATAAACACCCACAACATTGATATTATCCATACGCACGGTTACAAATCTGATATTTTAGGCGTAATGGCAGCCAAAAAAGCAGGCATTCCTGTTGTTGTGACGCCCCATGGGTTTGAAAACGCAGCTGACTTTAAACTCAGAGCCTTTATTTGGCTTGGCTGTCAGGCAATGCGATTTGCCGACAAAGTTGTGCCTTTATCACCAGCGCTTATGGAAGATGTCAAAAAATTTGGCGTTAAACAGCCTACTCTTGAAT
>CAYURD010000006.1:0-41345 GCA_964446865.1 uncultured Glaciecola sp. | reverse complement strand
AAACGGTGTCGATTTAAGCGAAGTTGAGCATGCTCGAGATAACTTACCGGCCAATCCAAAAACAAAATTTAGAGTCGGTTTTATTGGACAAATGATAAGTCGAAAAAACATCAAGCACCTACTAGATGTGTTTACAGAAGTGCACAATAAGCGCCAAGATGTAGAATTAGTAATGCTAGGTGACGGCGACGAAAGAGAAATGTTAGAGCAATACACACAAACGCTTTCGTCAAAAGATGACATTCACTTTTTAGGCTACAGGGATGACCGATTAGCCTATTTAAAAAGCTTTGATATTTTTGCCATGACCTCAACCCTAGAAGGTATTCCTAGGTGTTTAATGGAAGCTTGTGCAATGGGAATACCCGTGGTGTCGTACGATATAGATGGAGTAGATCAGCTAATAACCCACAACGAGACGGGTTTACTTGCACCTCTTCACGATAAGCAAACACTGGAAACGCTTTTCTTGGAAGTTTATGATAAGCCTAAACATGCTTTAACTTTAGGGAAAAATGCCATTAGCTATGTCAACGAACACTATGCAGCGAGTCGCATGGCGGCCGAGTATTTAAGTCTTTTCACGCAACTGTTGGACGACAAACATAAGGGACATGTTTGATGCAAAACAAAAAGCAAATCACGTTTTTGCTAAGTGTTGATACAGAAGAGGAGTGGGATTGGGAGGGCGAATTTCCTGAATCAGACTTTTCTGTCGAGAATCTTCAAAGGTTACCCGATTTTCAGCAATACTGTGAAGGCAATGGCATTCGCCCTTGTTACTTTGTTGATTATCCCGCCGCTGCGTTACTATCAAAACAAACTGCATTCATGCAATCTGTCGAGCGTTCAACATGCGAACTTGGCGCACATCTTCATCCTTGGGCAAATCCACCGTATTTTGGTAAACCGACCGAGAGTAACTCCCATGTTGTGAATTTGCCAATTGAGCAAGTTGAACAAAAACTCGATGCTTTAATGACAATGTTTAAAGATAACTTATCGTACCAACCAAAAGCCTTTCGCACAGGTCGCTGGGGAATTTCTGAAGACATTATGCATTTGTTGTATACGCGCGGGTTTGATATTGACTCAAGCGTGTATCCCTTTTATAAAAACAACTATTTTGATTGTTATGGCTCGCCACTAATCCCCTACTGGCCGGATACTCAAAACGTACTGACAAAAGGCCAACAACGAAATATCATCGAATTGCCGGTCACCGTCGGCTTTAATCGCACGCCATTTCAGCGCTCAGCAAAGATACATGACGCCACGCAGCATCCTTTGTTACAAACGTGTAAGATAACCGCGTTGTTGTGGCATACAAACTTACTCAAAAAAATCTATCTAAGCCCAGAAGTGTCAGACACAACAAGCATGATCCAACTGGCCGAAGCATCCATTAAAAGTGGTCATAACTGCTTGCACATGTTCTTTCATTCTTCCAATTTAATTACCAATAGCACGGGCTTTTTTAAAACCGACAATGCCTATGAGCTTATCGTCAAACGTATTTCAAAAGTACTTGCTCATTTGCAGCAACGCTATCATGTGCAGTTTATGACGCCGAGTGAATACAAAATCCATTTAAGTAATAATCAAGACCAGATTGCCTTATGACATTACACCAGTTTAGTTCATCTGACATCCACTTATATCAACAATTTGTGGATGCACATAACGACGCGAACGCTTATCACAACATGGCGTGGGGTAAAGCCGTTGAAAAAGCATATGGCTTTGACAGTCTGTACTTTGGATTAAAACAAAACGGTGAAATCACTGCTGTGATGCCCGCTGTACTGATGAAAACGCTTAAAGGTAAAAAACTAATTTGCTCACTACCCTATTGTGACTTAGGTGGAATATTGGCGCTTAGTAACGAGGCATCAAGCGCACTCAAAAATGCTGTTGTGGACTATGCGCTTAAACACGCTTGCGAATTCGAATTTCGAGACACAATCACAGAAACTATGACCAACAATGCAAACATATCTGAAAATTCTTCTCCAGAAGCTACAGGCGACAAAGCTTCTGGTGAAAACATTGCTGATGGCACGAAAGTCAGGATGATTTATTCGCTTCTTGATGATGTTGATGCGCAGATGAAGAGTTTTAAACCAAAATTACGAAGCCAAATCAAAAAAGCAAGTAAAAACGGGGTTAAAGCACGAGTTGTCGCAAAACCTAGCGCATCAGACATTGATGAATTTTACGAGGTTTTTGCCACAAATATGCGTGATTTAGGGTCACCTGTGCACGCAAAAGATTGGTTTACACAAATATTTGCCAGTTACGATGAGCAAGCATTTTTAGTCTTGGTCGACATTGACGATAAATGCATTGGCGGTGGCATTGTCATTCATACCCAGCATAAAGCCGTTATTCCATGGGCGAGTACTTTGCGTAGCCATAACAAATTGGCACCAAATATGCTTTTATATTGGGAAGTACTAGCGCAAGTTATAGAGCGTGGTATCCGCAATTTTGATTTTGGACGCTCTGGCTATAATGAAGGCACGTATCGATTTAAAAAACAGTGGGGAGCATTACCCGTTGCTTTGCAATGGGAATCATTGGTAGACGACAAACTGCAGGCAGAAAAAACATCTGATAAATCTGCTTTGCGCGCTAAAATTGAAAACATATGGCAAAAGATGCCACTAGGCGTCACCACGGCAATTGGGCCTAAAATTCGTAAATATATAAGTTTATAGGGGACCTATGTGCGGGATTGCTGGCTTTTTACATCATAAAAGCGACCTTACAACATCGTCAGATACCACTGAGGCGAACCAATTAACTAAAAAGCACCTCATTGAGATGGGAAATGCGATTGCTCATCGCGGTCCAGATGCACATGGTGAATATTTGGATGACTTTGTGGGCTTAAGCCATCGACGATTAAGTATATTAGACTTATCGGTCGCGGGTAATCAGCCCATGTTTTCGACTGACGAGAACGTCGTCATTGTGTTTAATGGCGAGATTTATAACTTTTTAGACTTAAAAGCGCAATTAGAAAAAGATGGTGTTGTGTTTGCCACAGGTACCGATACCGAAGTTATTATTAAGCTATATGAGCGTGAAGGCGTTAAATGTCTCGATAAACTAAACGGCATGTTTGCATTTGCACTTTGGGACAAGCAAGAAAAACAATTATTTATTGCGCGCGACCGTCTTGGCAAAAAACCTTTATATTATTATTCAGATCCTGCTGAGCCTTCGCGTTTCTGTTTTGCCTCTGAAATCAAAGCAATACTAGCCCTGCCAGATATTAAAAAAGAGCTACGACTTGACGCCGCTTATGATTTTTTTGCTTATCAATATGTCCCCGATCCTAAAAGCATATTTACACATATCCACAAGCTGCCGCCAGCGCATTTTATGCTTATCAAAGATGGGCAAACAAGCATTGAAGAGTACTGGACCTTAAGCTTTGCAAAACAAAGTTCACAAAGCGAAGCCGAATCCATTAGTCAACTACAAGATAAAATTAAAGCTACCACCAAACGCAGAATGATTAGTGACGTGCCCCTTGGCGCCTTTTTGAGTGGCGGTGTTGATTCAAGTGGTGTAGTGGCCACTATGTCTGGCTTGTCAGACAAGCCCATTAAAACCTGTACCATTGCCTTTGATAACAAAAAGTACAACGAAGCTGAGTTTGCAAAAGCTGTTGCCGAGCAATACAAAACAGAGCATCATGAATTGTTAGTGCATCAAAATGTTGCAGATACGCTAGAGCACATCGTTAGCTTTTTTGACGAGCCCTTTGCCGATCCGTCTTTAGTACCTACCTTTTTTGTATCGGAATTAGCGCGAAAAGAGGTGACAGTGGCAATTGCCGGAGATGGCGGTGATGAAGTATTTGCAGGCTACGAAAAATATACCAGTGATCATATTGAAAACCAATTAAGAGAAAAGTTTCCTGATTGGATCCGAGAGCATATTTTCCCGGGCTTAGCGTCGGTGTGCGGGGCAATTAAACTAACGCCTTTCAAACGCGCAAAAAGCCTATTTACGAGCTTAAGTGTGAGCCCTGAAATGGGGTTTTATATTACTAATTCACAGATGAATGATGAACAATGGCAAGCGCTCGTTAAACCTGCGGTAAGTGCCAAATTGGGGGATTATCACCCGTCGACAATTACCACCGACTTTTATAAACAGGCCGATGGTCCCGATCATGTTAGTAAAATACTGTACACCGATATGAAAACGTATTTAACTGGCGGTATTTTGGTTAAAGTTGATAGGATGAGCATGGCAAATTCGCTTGAAGTGCGCGCGCCTATTTTAGATAAAGAAATTATAGAATACTCGGCCACCCTGCCCTCAAATTTGAAATTTAGAGACAAAGAGAAGAAATACGCGCTTAAAGAAGCATTTAAACCCTTATTAAGTGATGATATTTTATACCGCAAAAAAATGGGCTTCTCGGTGCCTTTAGCGCAGTGGTTTAGGCAAGAAATTAAAGATATTGCTCAACGTTATTTAATTCAAGACGTTAAGGGTTTAGGGGAAATCTTTGAGGTGAACAAAGTGAAGAGCATTTGGCAAGAGCATCAAAGCGGTCGACATGACCACAGTGCCATACTGTGGTCTATGTTGATGTTTGAGATGTGGTGGCATAGGTATATGGATTAACGATGTCTACCTCTTCCTTAACTAAAGAGCAAAACACAACAAAAGTGCTGCATGTCACCTACGATATGAGAATTGGCGGCGCTGAAATGGTGATAAAAAATATTATCGAAGGCAATCAAGACAAGAGTATTGAGATGTCAATTTTTTGTATTGAGCAGCCTATTGGACCCTGGGGTATAGATTTACAAAATTCAGGGCTTGAGATTGCATCGGTTGGTCGTAAAGATGGGTTCGACTTTTCAGTCGTGTTTGCACTTCGTAAATATATAAAAACAAACAACATTGATATTGTACACTGTCACCAATATACGCCTTGGGCATATGGGTGTTTAGCCGCATTGGCCACAAACACTAAAGTGATTTTTACCGAGCACGGGCGCTTTTATCCAGACTACAAAAGCCCAAAACGCAGATTTATTAATCCTATTCTAGCAAAACTAACTTTCAAAATGACGGCAATCTCAAATGCGACTAAGCAAGCACTCGTCGACAACGAATATTTGCTGGGCGATGATATCAGTGTGATATATAATGGGATCCGCGCCTTAAAAGCTGACGTGTCGAAAAAAGAAAGCGTTAGAAGCTCACTGGGTTTTCAAACGAATGATATTGTTTTTGGTACCATTGCAAGACTAGACCCAATTAAGAACCATAAAATGATGATTGCGGCCTTTGCTGATTTAATCAAAGTACATCAAAATGCAAAGCTGCTAATTGTTGGTGATGGCGAGCTTATGGGCAGCCTAAAAACTCAAGTAAGCGATTTGAAAGTAGAAGATAATGTGAAATTTACTGGTTACATTTCTTACCCTAAAGATCACCTTAATGCGATGGACGTATTTTTATTGCCCTCTTTAAGTGAAGGTACATCGATGACACTGTTAGAAGCAATGTCAATGAGCAAACCCTGTATAGTGACTGAAGCAGGCGGTAACCCCGAGATTGTAGAGCACAACGTAACAGGATTTGTGACAGAAAATGACAATCAGGAAGCGCTTTGTCTTGCCATGCAAAAGATGATTGAAAAAGAAGACTTAATGTCCGATTTTAGTGAGAAAGGACTTGAACGATTTAATGACCTATTTAAGGTAGAAATCATGTCTGAACGTTACAGAGAGTGCTATAAGTCATGATTAAATTATTGACGTACTTAGTGATATTAATATCTGGACTTTTTATCGTGTCAGCACCGTTTTTATCTGGTGTGTTTTATGCAACGGTATCTATTTTGCAACCACAGTACGTTTGGTTTTGGGCTTTTTCAGGAATTTCAATATTTAAAATATCAGCTGGCATGGCGATCATTGCTTGGGGTATTATGATGCTAAGAGGGATGATTGACTGGAAAGTCTATAATAATGGTATTTTTTACGCCATGGTCGTAATTGGTATTATGATGCACCTCTCAAACGCAGCCTCGCCGTTTCCAAACTATTCATCTAGAGTCTCATCAAGTTTGGTCATC
Organism: uncultured Glaciecola sp.; assembly: GCA_964446865.1. Lineage (GTDB taxonomy): Bacteria > Pseudomonadota > Gammaproteobacteria > Enterobacterales > Alteromonadaceae > Glaciecola. Next base: position 35,230 of record CAYURD010000006.1, on the reverse strand, counting down.
GATATATACACGACGATATTAATAATGTTCTTTATTACTCTTGGCTTAATTAATAATCAACGAGCGCTAAAGTTCATGATAGGCGCATTGATAGCGGTAACTGTTTACTATACTTATTGGGCAAATATGCAGTACTTTACATCGAATTGGTCACAATTTGTCGCTGGTAGACTTGAGGGACCAGCAGGCAGTCCCTACAGCGATGGCAACGTGTTCTCTGTTTTGTATGTTATTGGATTGCCCTTTATATTGTTTGCAATATATCAAGTTGATAGAACATGGCAGAAAGCCTTACTAATTCTCTGTATACCTCTTTTGTGGCACGCACTTGTTTTGTATGCATCTAGAGGGGCACTTTTAAGTGCAGGGGTCGCGACTATAGCATCAGCGTGGATGATAAAATCTAAAGCATTTAATGTCGTGCTCGTTGCGGGCTTTTTCGTGTTTGTTATTGATCAAGGTGGTCAAGTAATATCGAGAGCTTCTGAAGCAGTTCAACAATCTGAAAGTGGCGAACGCAAAGTAGTCAATCCAAGAATTATATCTTGGCAAGTTGGTTTGCAACTAATTGGAAAGCACCCTATTACCGGTGTAGGGCCTCAGCGGTTCTTAGAGGCCTCAGCATTTTATTTCCCTGGACAGACTCCACACGTTGCACATAATACGTTTTTAAATTTTTCTGCTAATACCGGCTTAGTCACTGGGTTCGCGTTCTTAAGTTTCTTTTGGGTTGCTCGTAAAATGTATAGATGGAATAAATCTACATTGGACGAACGTCCCAACAGTTTTTATACTTACGTGAATAAAGCCAGTTTTTGTGGCCTAATAGGTTTTTTTGTTGGCGCATTGTTTTTAGATTTAATTATATTTGAGCCTTTTTACTTCTTACTATTAATAATCGTTGCGAACAATTTTGCATTGAAGAAAAGTTTAATCACTGAATCAACTGAAAACGAACGAAAACCGAGTCACTCATTTTATTCGTCAACAACTGATAAAGCCTATTCAGGACCATCGCGTGTATAACATAATAATGTTCGCTTATAACGAGGCAGGTCACATTGACTTTGCATTGAAAAACGTCTTTAACAACGTTGATGACCGTTTACAGAATGTTTATTTATTGGCAAACGGGTGCACTGACAACACTATTCAAATTGCCGAAAAGACTAAATCTGAATTACAGACCAATAAATTAAAGATTGTGGAAATCAGTATTGGAGACAAATGTAATGCTTGGAATCACTATATCCACGATATAGGTGAAAATGCAGACTGTCACTTTTTTGTTGATGCTGATGTTATTTTTTCGCACAATTGCTTTCCTATCTTGTTTGATGAGCTTAATAAAACTGAGCCAAAGCCAAATATAATTGGCGGCTATCCTTTAAGTGGTCGCAATCTAGATTTTTACAGATGGTTAATAGAAGAACGCTCATGCTTTTTTGGTAATTTATACGGAGCAACGCAAGAATATATAGAAATGATTAGAGATAAGAACTTCTATATGCCTGTTGGACTGAATTGGATAGACTCATTTTTAACCAAAGCAGCAAACACGGATATCGAATTCTATAGTAAAAACCTTCCAAACAAAGTCATTCATAAAAAAGGTGTCGGGTTTGAGTTCGAAAGTTTGTCTCCCTTTAAATGGGCTGACATTAAACTATATAAAAATAGAATCGCTAGATACGAACTCGGGATGATTCAAGAAACTTATTTAGATAAATTGAAACGGCAAGATTGGCCCAGAAGAATGCACGGTATTAATCTTGATATTTCTAGCCACTTCGACGAAAAAGCGAAACATTTAGGGCCTATTAAAAAATATCTCGTAAAGAAACGACTTCACAAACTAATAGCTCAAGAAGAATCACGTGAATAGCAACCTTAAAAAAGGTGTTTTAAGTAGCCTACTCCTTGTATTTGACTCGGTTGGTCAAAAATTAATAGGCCTCGTTAGTACGCTTATTTTAGCCAGAGTACTACTACCAGAAGATTTTGGCATCATAGCTATTGCAACCATGATGGTCGGTTTTATATCTATCTTATCAGCGACCGGATCTGCGCAGTATCTAATGAGAGTTGATGATTTAGATGACGAAAAAATAGATACCTCATTTACAATTAATTTGATAATAAAGTCTTTTCTTTCGTTGTTGATGCTTGGTTTTTCCTTTTTAATTGCTGATTTTTACGGCGATCCTCGGTTAACTCCCGTCCTGATAAGCTTGACCTTTTTATTTTTTTTTCATGCATTCACTAATCCAGGCACTGCTTATTTAAAAAGAGCACAAAATTATAAACGCCTAGTCCAGCTCACATTGTTTGCTAAATTTGCTGCTGTAATCGCAGCGATCTTAGTCGCTGTTATCTACGAAAGCTACTGGGCATTAGTAATTGCAAAGGCAGTCAGTGCTGTTATTACCGTTGTTGGCAGCCACTTAATTTTTGATTATAAAATGCGATTATTACTGAAGAACGCCAAAGAACAATGGCACTTTTCTGGCTGGATGATCCCTCAAGCTATATTTGGTTACTTTCGCTCACAGCTGGATACTCTAATTGTCAGTAGTACATTTGGTCAAGCAGCACTAGGGTCTTACCATACAATGAAATATGTGGCTTATATTCCAAGTGCTAATTTTTTAGTCCCAATGAGTGAACCATTTTTAGTCGAGTTGACCAAAACTAAAACATCAAAGTCATATTTCACAAAGCAATTCAAAGCGTCCTTTTTGCTTCTTATGTTAATTGCCTTGCCAATAACATCAATCATGTACTTTTTTCACCTTCAAATAACACTCTTATTATTGGGTCCAAATTGGCTTGAATATAGTTACTTAATGGCTGCTTTTGGCCTTTTAATACCCCCATCAGTTATGTTAAACCACGCAAAAAGAGTACTGCTAATTTACGCTAAAACTAAACAAATCTTTATTTATGAGTGCATCGCATTTGTGGTCGTATATTCTGTCGCCATTTATATCGGTTTATCAGACATAAAAGTACTCAGTTTTACATTAGTAACGATGGAAAATATTGTATCACTATTGTTCTTCACATATATCTTGGGCAAATACACGGGAATTAAGAGTATTTTCAAATTTGCTATATCAGTTATTCCGTTAATTACTGGCACAGCTATAGCCAGCTATGTCGTCAATCAGTTGCCACTTGAGCAATATCATGTGTTTGTTCAACTTATAACGATAACGACAATATTTTTTGTTTTATTTTTCGCTGTCATCTACGCTATTTTTATACTTGGATTTAAAAACATATCTGAGTGGGAGTATTTAGAAAATTTATTAAAAAGAACGCTTACTCCCTTTCTAGTTAGCATTAGAAGTAAACTTTACGGCTAGTTTACATAACGTGAGAGTATCCTTATATTTATTAATTAAGAGAAGCGCAAATTAAAGCGATTAGTGTGTGTGACATTGGGATATTGTATCTTTTAATTAAAACTGTACTTAAACAGGAAAGACGAATTGTTAAACAGAATAAGAATTTGGTTTTGGCGAACAGAGTCACTTGTTATAGAATTTTACGTAAAACACTTGTGTGTAAAACCATCTAATAAGGCGCATCACTTGAGCAATAGATTAGTTGTCTCTTTGACCAGCTTTCCACCTAGATTTAATAAACTACACTTGACCTTAAAAGGTTTGCTCAATCAATCAGTAAGTCCAGACAAAATCGTGCTTTGGATTGCAACACAAGACTATGATTTACTGCCAGAAGCGGTAATTAGTTTAGAGAGAAATCACGAGTTTTTTGAAATAAAGACTTGTCGCGATCTACGTTCATATAAAAAGCTTATCCCCGCACTTATCGACTTTCCAGACTCATTCATAGTTACTGCCGACGACGATCTATACTATCCCAAAAAATGGCTAGAGTTTCTGATAAAAAATGTAAATGATACCAAAAATGTTATTGCGCATAGAGTCCATCGACCTAAATTTAAAGACAGTGAGTTTATGCCTTACTCTACTTGGCTAAAAAACGCTAGACGTCAAGACGGTATATTATTTCCGACTGGAATTGGTGGCGTATGTTACCCACCAAATATATTTTCAAGCGAAGTATTTAATGAAGATAAGTTCATGAGTATTTGTGCTAGTGCTGACGATGTTTGGTTTTTCTGGATGACTAGACTGAATGGATACAGCGCAAAATGGAGTGGTTACAACATAAGTACCGTAAATTGGCTAGGCACTGACGCACACGGCCTAGCTAAAGAAAATATTGAATTAAGCCAAAACGACGTATGTATCAATAATATGATAAAAGAGTACGGTTTAGACGTACTTGTGCATAATTCACAACCAAGCTGATTTATACTTCAAGATTTTCTGGTAAGAATTATCTAAATGCGTCACGGGTATGTCCATCAAAATAGCAAGAATAAAACCGTGCAACCTGTCGGTATCTACTCGGTTATATTGACTAAACTTCTCCTCTGCTTTTCTGACAAGTCGCTTTGTGTAAAGGTGGAATAAAAATAAAGAGTATCGGTGGAAACGCGGATTAGCTGTGGTTGTCTTTAGTAATTTATAAAGCACTTTATCAACATCAGAGTTTATTTCACTCCAATCAAAACCAATTTCTGTCCCCACAGCTTCCTTGTCTTTTCTTCTAAAAACAAGCACGTTGTCTTGTTGTTGGCTTGCGACTTTAGAACGACTTAATTTGTCTAAAAGAAAGTGTGCACAATCGGGTGTTTTGATCACGTTAACACCATGGTCTAATAACAATTTCTCACTTTCGGTATCCCGAACATGAATGGTAAGATTCTCTTGCACAAATTCTGCTAATTGTTTTTCTTTTTCTTGTTCGGATTCAAAGAAAACACTTTGAGGAAATACATGAATCTTAGTGTCCTTAAAATGGCTAACAACTTGACGCCTAAGGTTTTGATGCTGATGATAAAGGTCTCCAAAGTTGCCACCACCGTGGCATATAATAATGGCGTTGTGTTTATCGACCAATTTTCGTACTGTTGCCACATCAAAGTTTCCCGTAAAAAATTGAGCAACAATTCTATTGTTGTTTATTCGCAGCGCTTCGATTGCGCCCCAATAAATTAATAAGTCACCCACGTTGTTGTGCACGGGATAATCTAAATAAACAACATTTTTATCTTTTATACTGGCAATGTTATCCAAGAAAATAGCTTTAAGTTCTTGCAATTTTCCGTATTCGATTGAAATAGGTGTCATAGTTACTCTTTTATTTGGAAAGAAAACGAATGGATGTATCTACAGAGTTTTTAAATTTTTAACTATTAAAAATAGCAGTAATACCCTCTTTTTTACGCTTAACTTCAAGTGCCAAGTTCTCGTTAGTGTTTTTTTATCGACCTTCCCCTTCTTTTCTAAAATCCCTCGCAACATAAATACTATATAACCGTTAATATTCACGTCATTTACTGAATTTTCATCTATTTGCTCTAACAAATAATCTACAATAAACAGTCGAGAGTCTAGCTTTTTGGGGTTAACACTGTGCATTATACTGCCAGTGCGTTGACGATAATAAATTACTTTGGCATCGCAGTATTCTACGTTTACACCCGCCAAAAAAAGAGTCAGTGTAAAAGGGATGTCTTCATGATAGTGATTTTCCATAAAGCTGAGATGTAAGCGTTCAAGGAGTTCTTTTTTATAAAGCTTGTCCCACACAGTAACAATATTGGTCATTTTAAGAGCAAGCACAGCCGACAAGTATTGCCTGCTGTCTATCAGCAACTCTTCATGAAATGGCAAGGTAGATGCCAGCAACGGCAGTACCAATTTAGATTCATCAATATAGCGATAACCATCAAATGTGACGACATCCGCTTTTGTCATTTCAACTCGCTTTAAAACAAGTTCGAATTCTTTAGGATCAATAAAGTCATCACTATCTAAAAATGCAATCCATGTTCCAGACACAAGAGAAAGCCCCTTATTTCTGGCCGCAGACAAACCAGTGTTTTCTTGATTGATTAGTGTCGTAATTATCGGATATCTATTTTTAAAAACTTGTGCAATTTCAAGAGAGTTGTCAGTTGAACCATCATTTATCAATATCACTTCGTAGTTGTTTGTTGATATTGCGTAAACTGACTCCAGACATTCTTTTAGTTCTGACTCTACGTTGTATATAGGTATTATTATACTAAGCAATGGTTTTACGTCATTCATTCAACACCTAACTAATAATGAAGTGGTTTAAAAATTTAAAGTATAAATAAGCTTTAATGAAATAGCTCAGAGATAAAGGCTCTCTACTTTTAAATTACATAAGCTCGTTTATTACTTTTGCTGCTTCCCGCGCATAATGTCCATATTGATGCTTATATATAAAATGCATGTAGACAGATTTTTCAACGTCATTGAGCAATTGATAATGTTGTTTATTGCCAAAAAGAGGATAGCGTGAACAATCTAATACGTCTCTTTGTACATGCCCATAAACAATACGCCAAACCGACTCATCACCAAAAATCTTTATTTGCCTATTATCGAGCAGTTTTTTTACTACCCCCAACATTAATGAGTATGGTATTTGACTTTTTCTAAACCCAAAAAAACCAGAATTGAAATTTTTAATAACTTCCATATCAGGAAAAACGGCGACCATGCCCTCTGGATCAGTCAATACATTTTGGATCGGTGGTTCAGTATGAAATGGTTTTTTCGATGGGTCAGCCATCCATGTTCTGAGTTCTGTAGGTTCTTTTGTAAAAATAATATCGGAATCCAGGTATAAGATATTTTCAGCCTCTGAATAAGCATGAATGTCAAAAATTTTATTTATTCTTGACTGGATTCGAGAATTAAATCGTGCTTCGAAGTCAAACCGTTTGTGAAACGCTTGGCGCAGCTGCCAAACCTCCTCATCTTGCTTCGACTTTTGTTCTGCCTCACTGACACGATAAAATACTACGTTTGTTATGTGTTTAGATACCAAATCAAAATCATCGTCTGTAAAGGTATTGTCATCATGAATGATTACTGAAATATCGCTATTGAATCTGAGTAATGACTTTATAGCAAGTATGGCCATGTCTATATCATATTGACAAATTTGCAAATGCAATTCGGTCTGAGAATTTATAGCGGCAACTTGAGGAGGTGTTTCTCTAACACTATGTAAAGTCGCTCGTAGTTCACCCAAATAACGCCATTTATGATATCTCAAGGTCCAAGAATATGGGAGGCGTTTTTCTTTAATAAGATTCTTAATATCACTAAACATTACGTTATATAGCCTAAGTTAACATGATAGGTTGACCAAACAGAAAGTATAGTACCTTTAATACGCCATGTTAAGAACAGCCTCAGAATAAAAATAACTTTACACAGTCTTAAGAATTGGTGCCTAACAAATGTTAAGACTTCTGAAATAAAACCCTCCGCCTACTGAAAAACCAGCGTAAAGGCATATTTTTTATGGTGAAAACAATATGCATTAACGTTTGTAAATCTGACTTTTTCGCTAGATAAAAACTGAGTTTCTTTTAGTGAAGTAAGATTTAGAGTATTTCTTTCAATACATATGAGCGAAGCCTGATACACAGCTAAAACCAAATTAACCTGATAATCACAACATATAACGTTGTTCCAAAATTCCCGCAATGGGATTTGAGCTTATCGGATGTTGAGAGGTTGTTGTGAAATTTAAAAGTACTTTTTCCCTAATAGTGAGCATTGCATTTTTGAGCGCATGCGGAGGCGGAGGCGGCTCCGATACTGAATCCAGTCAACCACAAACTCAGCCACCCGTGCAAACACCAATTCAAACACCTGGGCCAGTATTGCCAGTGGCTCCAGACCCAGTTCCCAACCCACAGCCAGATCCGACACCAGCACCTGATCCTGCACCACAACCAAATCCGACGCCAACACCGCCATCAGCCCCCGATCCGGTGCCACAGCCAACTCCGCCAGAACCTGAGCCAGATCCGGTTGTGGAAACTTATACCTTGAGCGTTAACATAATTGGATTATCCGCATCTACCCTTGATTTAAGAAACGACACAGACGAGCAACTATCCATCGTCGCTGATGGTACGTACAGTTTTAATCAAGAGTATTTAACGGGAGCCCCTTATGAAGTGTTGATCAGCAGCCAACCATCTGCTCAATCATGCCGCGTTACCAATGCTTCAGGGGTAATATCAAATCAAAACATAGCTAACGTCAATATTGCATGCGAAGCAAAACAATATGACATCGTTTACGTGCGCTATCCAAATGAAACGCCAAACAATAGGTTTGTTGATATACCACAAGGTGAAAAACCATATGACATCTCAGCGGGAGCTGATTTGATGTTGTTAAAACCTGATGGCACCGAAACAATATTAGTAGATTGTGATCAGTGCAGCGTTATGGACCCTTTCGTATCGTTTGACGGAGAAACAGTTTATTACTCCTTAGTAACAGCACCAACAAGAGAGTCTTCTAGCTGGATTTATAAAATCAATCTTACCAGTGCAGACTTGACTCCAATAAGATTGACCTTCGATGATGGCTTTAATTCAAACCTCTACGCCGACAATACAACGCCCGGCCACGACCAAAGCGCATATCGACAAATCCGTGATATGGGCCCTGCACCATTAGCAGATGGCAGAATTGTATTTACATCTAATCGCTCAGCGTTAACTGCATTTAAACCTGGGACAGACGCATTAGTAAGAGCTAGCGTGCAACAGCTATATGTTGTTGACGACCATGATGGCAGCGCCACAACCAAAGAACTTTCGAACTTAAAGTTGCTTGAAACCGGAAACCTAACAATGGTTCAACACCCTTTCCAACTAAAAGATGGCCGTATCTTATTTTCAAGCTGGCAAAATGCTGCGACAAAAATGAACTATGCAATGACTTCACTGTTCACAGTTCATCCTGATGGTAGTAATCTACGCCAATTTACTGTACCACATGAACAACATAAAATTCTCGACCACTTCGCCACTCAAATAGACGATGACAGCATTGTTTCAGGTTACTATTATCCCTCTTTTGATTATGGATACGGAATTTTAATGAAATTCCCTATCGCTGCTGATGGTCCTGATTTTCAGCGCACAAGCATACAACAACGATATCCTTGGGGAAATCAATATCGAATAAGCAACCGCTCTTTTGATCGAATAGGAACCGTCGCAATCACGCCACATACCACTGCAGGTGATTCTCCCGCACCTGACCGTTCAGGCAAATATTCAATGCCATCGGCAACAGTTAATGGAGGCTTGTTAGTAGCCTACTCTTCTGGTTATGTAAATCACTTTGACGCAGTTTGTAATCAAGCGGTTTATCGATGCGAAGAGTTAAGGTCAGGCATATATTTGATAGATGATGCCGCTAATACGATGGTTAATTCACCTTCACAACTGATAGAAATCAAAGACGACCCTGATTACAATGAAATATGGCCGCGTGTTGTGGCACCGTTTTACGATATTTATGGTATCGATAAACCTCACACAATAGAAACTCAAATATTAGACGACAGATTGGAGGAAGGTGAAGCCGCCGCAATAGTGGGTACAGCTTCTATGCTCAACAGAGAACCGCTCGATGAGGAAAACCCAGACCCTTTTAAACCCAATCAACAGAGGGAAATGAATGATGGTAACTGGAGAATCGAAGGGGCTGAGGCTGGCGTCGTCACCGACGATGATATATACGCGGTCAGATTGATTGCGACTCCACCAAAACCTTTTACAAAGCCTATAAGATATTGGGGGTCAAGAGCTGAGTATGAGGAAATAAAGGAGTATATTGCAAGTGATAGGCAACTTTCGGTTGTAGCGCGATATGGTTCAGAGCATGGCGAACGTTGGGAGATATTAGGAGAATTCCCGCTTGCGCATACTGACACGATTGATCAACAAGGTAATCCAGATACTTCTTGGGCTGCCAAAATACCAGCTGATACGCCTTTTTTGATACAAACACTTGATAAAAACGGCATGACAGCAATTAGCGAATTGACATGGAGAGGCCTAAAGCCCGGTGAGACGAGGGTCGATTGTGGTGGATGCCACGCACATTCTGTAGAAAAGTTAGATTATAGTAGTACTCAATCAGGAAACCGAGCACCAATTCAGGGTATTGCCAATATGGCAGTGAGCGACCCAATGGTACAAGAAGGCCTTTGGGATTTGACGAAGGGGGAAATACCACTTTTAGCTGAACAAGGGATTACAAAAGTACCAGGACAGTCGTATAGCGTTGAATTTAATAGAGACGTATTGCCAATCATAAACAACAATTGTATCGGCTGTCATACGTCAGGTGGTTCTGGAGAAGCCCTCATCTTAGATGGAAATACCGATGAGACGAAGCCATATACGATATTGACAAAAAGTGACGCTAGCTATTCGTATCCGCAGCGCAATAAATATATCAGAATACCTCAAGCAAGACAGAGTTTGTTAACCTGGGTAGTTTGGGGTGAAAGGTTAGACGGCAGAACAAATGAAACTCGCAATAACGATGTGGATTATCCTGAGTCTCATCCAAACCTTGAATTGAGTGATAGTGAAAAACGAACAATAGCTCGTTGGATAGATTTAGGGTCTCCAATTGACTTTCCAGACTTAAACAATGAAGACTTTGCAGGGTTTAGATATACAGATGATTATCAGTTACCAGTCATTAACATTCATCATCCGTTTTCTGGAGTAAACACTTCCAATAAAGCAGTAATTGGCTTTACGGATGCAATGTCAGGTTTAAATTGGGATAGTTTGATAATATCGTTTTACGATGTTGAGAATGCTAGTGAAGTCACATTTATTAGTGAATTTGCACGCAACGATAATGGTGTCGTATCATTCGATATGCCTGGCTTATCAAGTCAAACAGACTATGTGCTGAAAATCGAAATTAATGACGCCTACGGAAACAAAAATGTTGAAAGTACTAGGTTTACTTATCAATAATAAAAGCTTTACAAAAACTCAGGAGTCGCTTGTTGCTTTATCTTATTGCGACTCCTTTGATCTTATAAACTTAAGCTTTCCCATTAAATAATAGAGAAAAGAGCCTTATTCGATTAATAAGTAAAAAGTGTAAAACTAGCGTAGTGAATAAGGTTATCGAGATAACACCGAAAAATGCGAAGAATCGATTTACAGAAAAATCGTAAGTGACGAACAAGTAGTTTAATAAGACCACCGCCGCAATAATAATAAAATGGTGAAACAAATAAATTGAATAAGATGACTTACTGAGACTTACAAACCATTTATTATTTTTGTTTATGAATATATAAGAAAAGTACCAAAGTAATAAGCAAAATAGGATAGGAAAAAGATGTTCTAAATAAGCAAAAACAATCGTGCCCAATGCGGTAGACGGAGAAATAAACATTTCAAGCCATGAGGCTTTCAAAGCTATTGCTAAGCAAGCTAAGATTAACAAATAGATAATCGCCGACCTTGATTTAAAACCCGCTAACAATGCCGAATGTGGCAATCGTGCTAAAAGCGCACCAATTAAAAAATAATCAAAGTAAGAAAATAGTGAATAAAAGCTACCAAGAACAGGTATTTTTTCATATATAGGAAGCCCCACTTTATTCAATGCAAGCAAAACAGTAAATAAAACAGGAAGCACAAACACAACGGCAGCGGTGTAGTGTGAAGCATCTAGTCTTTTGGCAACAAAATCGAAAACCCTGAAGGCCTTATGCAGCAACACATAAATTAGAAAGTAAAATAGTAAATTGAGCAAAAACCATAAATGCCCAGTGACCGAGTGACTATTAATACGCAATTCATCCGAGTGATTATTTAACGCATCTAAAGCAAACGATTGCGGCAAATTAATCAGTAAAAACACGCTCAGAAACGGTATCGCTATTCTTAGTAATTTAGTCTTTACAAATACCGCTATACTTTGTTTGTTCATCATCATATATGCGAAAAAACCGGATACCATAAAAAATAGAGGCATACGAAAGACATGGATTGATTGATTTAATGTGTCAGCTAATGGGATAGTTTGATGATGGGTAACCAACCAAAACTCTTGCGTCGAAAAGGCCGCACAAGTGTGTAATACAAGCCCTAGTACCATTAAGATTGATCTAAGGTTATCAAGATAATAAAGCCGCATTAGTGACTTCGACAAAATTCGTTGATCATATTTGCAAACAACGTCGTTCCTTCATTATTTGTATGGATCTCATCTTTACTATAAAGCCATTTTTGTTTGATTTGGTGATATGGGATTAGATGTAAGTTATTCGTGGCACTTACTAACTCGTGCAAACGTTTATTGAAAGTCTCAAATTCAGCGTGAGCATCTTCTCTTGCTGGGCTAAACTTTAAACTAGCAATACCTATAGGCACATCGCTCTTTTCTCTTATGCTATTCAATAGGTTTACAAACTGCTGAAAAGTGAGAGACGACGCTTCTCCTCTTGCAATATCATTTTCACCGATATATATGACAATTTTTTTTGCATTCTTGAGCTCAGCAAACCTAAGATAGGTTTGAATGTCTTCAACCGTACCATTACTAAATCCGTAAATTTTATTCGCACCACAATCATTAAGTAAGTCTCTAGGCATTCTTGCAATTGAAGAGCTGCCAATTAAAAAAGTGTAATCTACTGCTCTCTCATTAAAATCTTGCAACCAATATCTAACAGTTTGTGCATGATTAAGATAAAAAAATGCACTATATGCAAAAAAAACAGCAATAATACCAATCACAATGAGTCTTGCTTTCATAATATGAATATTTTATAAATTGTTGGGGACAAAATAAGTACTCATTCGCCAGCAAGCAAATTCAAGTTGTTTTTTAGTATGATGTTGGCAGCCTCTTCCAAGGTTTGTTGTTTAGAAGGCATATTGCGCTCTATATCGATGGACACCGCAATCACCGCTGACTGACTTGATTCACCTTGTAGTTTTTTCATTAGTTGATGTATCTTCACATCTTTGTAGTTATTCATAATTTTGCCATCAACTAAATACCAATATATGATTTCTTTTTTGACTCCAATTGAACTAGTCGCTAATTCAACATTGACGGAGGCTTCACCTAACGAAGACTGACTGCGGCGTTCTCTAGTCCACCGGTCTTGTTCGTACAACCGGTGAAGAGAGGACGCTAGTTCACCTTTTGAGCCATCAAAATACGCAAAGTACACGCTATATTCATTTTGACCACGGGTTACATACGACATTTTTTCTTTTGTGTTGCCGACATATCTTGGCTTCCAGTTCAGCCCTTGCTTAAATTCAGATGCTTCAAAACCAGTTAGGTTTAATGTCAGGTCAGACTGAACTAATACTGTCGGAGAGTCCATTCTAGTGACTTGTATTTTGGTTAAAACGACCAAAACCAATACAACCAAGCACAATGCGGTATTAACCTTAACTTTGCCGCTTATTGACCAAGGCTCTAGAGAAGACTTTGTTTCATTTTCGTCTGACTCTTGATTATTAAACTCAATAGAAGCCAGTTTCTTGACTTCATTTCGTCTGATTAACTCACCAATTAAAAATAGGCAAACAAGCACAAATGCAAAAAAGAACCATCCGTAAATTAGGTGGTCAGCACCAACGGCGTGCTGCATATCACTTGAATAACCAATATAAATAATGCCGTAAACCCTTATTGCATTTGCAAAAATTGGAAAAGCAAATGATAGTATTAGAAAGAAAACGCGTCTACGTAATGAGCGTAAATTCATGTAGGCATATAAGTTACCTAAGACAACAGATGCAATCAAAAAACTGACGCCAGAACATGCTTCGGCAACCAAAAACTTACCTTGCGGTATTTCAATAAATAATCCGCTCCGGTATAAAGGAATCCCGGTGAGGTTTAACATATAAACCGACATATCTGCGGTAATCTCTTGTAAAAACGGAACAAGCTCCTCGCCAACAGGCACCGCAAATAAAACAAAAAACAAAGGAAACTTCAGATCCCATGCGATTTTATTCCCAACAAATATCCAAAATAATGTGGATAACATACTAAATGTCGCAACATGTTGAAAAAGCTGTATATCAGCAGCAGTAGATAGAATAAAGAATAAAAGTTGACCACAAAAAAGCAGTGCAGCTAACCATGACATCGATTGTTTTGACCAATCAATTACATGTCTTTTTTCATAAATTAGATAAATCGATGCGGGTATTACAATCAAACAATGATTATATATTTCATTGCCTATCCATATTTCTATCGCAGACCAAATTGACTCATAAACAACGAGTAACCAAGCAAAAAATAAACCAACAAAGCTTATTAACAAACGCTTATCATCCTGTAGCTTGCTAATCATATTGTTCAATCCATTTCATCGATTTGATATACGTCTCGCATAGTGCCCCAATTATAATCCTTCATGAGCTGCACTAGCTTTTTCTCCATTACGTGTAAATTGACATAATGTCGTAGCTTTGATTTAAAAGGAGCATCGGCAACTCTAGGCTGATGGACGTCTATTTCCCAGGGATGAAAGTAAAAATTATATGGTTTATCTGTAGATGCTAAGTATTTTTCGATTCTTCGTCTAGATAGCCAATATGGATACAAACGGAAATAACCACCGCCACCGATCCCTTTATTAGACCCATTGTTTTCGACAGTCGGTATTGGGACTTCTATAATTCCCTCCTCACGCTTATGCATAAAACGAGGCCATTCAGGTACGCCATAAAGGTCGTGTTCAATAGGATATGTACTTGATGAATATTTGAACCCTAAATCTACGAGTAGTTGAAAAACATACTCATTACTCTTATCAATCGAAAAACTGGGTGCTCGATAGCCGATCACCTCATGCCCACTAATTTGCTCTAACAAATCTTTGCTATCTTTGATATCCGTATATACTTCGTCACTGGTCATCTTTGTATTGCGACGATGGTTAGTTCCATGGCTGGCTAATTCATGCCCTTCATCAACTATCCTCTTTATAACATCAGGGCAAGCTTTTGCTACCCATCCAAGCGTGAAAAATGTTGCCTTTACATCATTGTCATTGAACAAATCAATGAGTCTATGAGTATTATCGCCAACCCTCGGCGTAATTTCAGACCATTGTGAAGGCTTAATAACGGAGTCGAATGCAGAGACATGAAAGTAGTCTTCAACATCAACTGTCATTGCATTTATGCGTAATTGCTCTGTTTTATTGTTTCGACTCAAGATTTATCTACCTTTACCAAATAATACCACTTCCACAGTGCGTATAAGTATTAGTATGTCCAACAACAAACTTTGATGTTTTACATAATACAAATCAAACTTTAATTTCTCTAGAGAGTCTTTTACGCTTGCACCATATGGATAGTTTAATTGAGCCCATCCTGCAAGACCGGGCTTAACATTATGGCGTTCAGCGTAATAAGGCACTTCTTCAATCAACTTTGCAACAAACTCAGGTCTTTCTGGCCGAGGTCCAATAAAGGACATTTCACCCTTCACAACGTTCAAAAGTTGGGGTAATTCATCAATTCTGTATTTGCGTATAAAAGCGCCTACGCTTGTCACGCGGTTATCGTTTTTAGACGCCCATTTCGCACCATCTTTTTCAGCATCTGGGCGCATGCTTCTAAACTTGATAATGTTGAACGGTTTGCCATCTTTGCCGATTCGTTCTTGTTTGTAAAAAACAGACACGCCCGTTCTAAAGCCGTCGTCGATGTATATTATTAAAGACGTTATCAACATTATTGGCCAAGTGAAGAACAGAATAAAGAACGCGAAGCCTATGTTTAACCAATAATCAGCAACTTGTCTAAATATCTTTTGAGTTTGAAAACCATTCGAATAAATGACCCAGCTCGGATACATTAAATCGACGGCAATTTGTCCGGTTTCACGTTCTAAAAAGTCTAGCAACTCAGTAACCTGAATGCCTTTGAGCCTTGCATTAAAGATGGAGTCCATGGGCAAGGTACCGCGCCTTTGGTCATTGGCAATTATAATCTCATTGATGTCATTTTCTTCTAAGTATTCAGTTAGTTGGTTTTGCAAATCAATCTTAGCTACCCGTTCCTTTTTGATACCTACTTCTGCTTGATCTCCGGAAACAGGAATGAAACTAATAAGATTAAAATTATTACGATCGACTTCTCTTCTCATTCGGTTTTCAATTACTGCTGCTCGTACGCCTGCCCCTAAAACAACTAAGTTAGGCTTTGAAGCAAATGATTCCGTTCGATAAACAAAGTATCGAAAAATAACAAGCGTTATAACGATAAGCGCAACAGAAAAGGGAGCGTGCAGATAATGAGCCGAAGCTACATCAAAGATGATTCCATCGACAACAACCACAACGAAATAACTAATCACGGTTGAAACAAAAATACGCCGTATGATACCTCTAAACGGCTCCCTTAGCCTTTGTTCATAAAGACCCACCGACAAATTAATAGTCAACACCGATATCACGAAGAGAATTGTGTTAGATAATGTGCCAAACGTGTGGGCGTTTCCATACATCCCTAGCCAGTCTAGTGCAAGCGCAGTAAAGTAGGTTGCATACGCTATCAACGCGCCTTCAAATACAACTAGTTTTATAGATCTGCTGCCGGTTTTGGTATTTTTAGCCATCATAATATTGGTAATTAATCCAATGAGTTACCCAATCAAAAAACAACATCAGCAGACTAAAACTTATAATCGACTGACATCCCGAGCACGAGCGTATTATAGTGTAAAACGGCGAATCGTAAACACACAACTTAATATACTTGCATTAAATGTATTTTTTTTAGGGTTAAATTAATGCATAATGCGGCGGTTCTTAATTTTATAAATGCGCAAATATTTTGAACATGGCTTAGCTTAAACGTGATAATTGATAGTTTTTAACAAGAAAGGAATGACAGTATGATGCGGTCGAAAAGTGTGTATATATTTCTAATAGTTATATTTTCCGTTTTAGTTAGCGGCTGCGACACTACGCCCTTACCTAGCGCGACAACCCGCGCGTCACTAACCACTGATGTGAATGACTACCAGTATTTAATTGGTCCAGGCGATCAACTCACCATTTTTGTTTGGCGAAACCCTGAAATATCAGGATCATTCATTGTTAGACCAGACGGGAAGGTATCAACCTCCTTAGTAGAAGACATTGATGTGACTGGCAGAACCCCAACAATGTTGGCTCGCCAAATCGAAGAAGAGCTGTCGACTTACATCAACAACCCACGTGTAACAGTATCGGTCAATAGGTTTAATGGCCCATTCAGTGAACAGGTACGTGTAATTGGTGAGGCAACAAATCCAAAAACAATCAGTTACACCCAACATATGACCTTACTAGACCTAATGATTCAAGTTGGTGGTTTAACTCAGTTCGCTAATGGCAACAATGCTAAATTGATCAGAGTGGTTAACAATGAACAAAAAGTATATGGCGTTAGAATTGAAGATTTAATTAAAGATGGCGATATAACTAAGAACGTAGACATATTGCCAGGCGACATCGTCATTATTCCTGAAGCTTGGTTTTAATTTAAGTGGTAACCAGAGTTAATAATTAATGCAAGATTTACAACAAACGCTCCAAACAATACTTGATTACGTCAAAGGCATATGGATACGTAAGCGATATCTAATGATATGCTCGTGGCTTATATGTCCTATGGGCTTTGTTTACGTAGCATCAATGCCCGACGTTTATCGCTCTGAAGCACAGGTTTACGTAGACACCCGCTCGATACTACAGCCGTTATTGAGTGGTATTAGCTTAGGAAATGATCCGGGTTCAGAAGTACGAATGATGGCTCAAACTTTAAAAAGTCGCGCCAACATTGAAGAGATTGCGCGCGAGGCTGATTTAGATATCGGCGCGACCACAGATGCAGAGTATGAAGAGCTTATACTAGGCTTGACCCGAGATATTCGGTTGGCGACTACCAACAGAAGCAACATCTACACGATTTCTTATGAATCAGAAACACCACAAACTGCACGTAATGTCGTTCAAGAAACGTTAGATTTGTTTGTTGAAGGTTCATTAGGGGGAGGCAGAAGAGACACAGAATCAGCGACACGATTTATAGATGAACAAATTGCCGAATATGAGGCGCGACTTTCAGAAGCTGAGCAACAAAGAGCTGAATTTAGGCGTCAACATTCAGACATACTGCCGTTACAAGGAACCTTTCACAATAAACTACAGAGTTTGAGAGATCAATTAGCAAGCACCCAATTAGTAATTAGAGAAGCCGAACAAAAAGCGGCAACGTTGCGTAACCGCCTAACAAGCGCAAGAAAAGCATCTGACAGTTTCTCTGTTCAAGGTGGCGATAGCGGGCCAGTAATCACAACTAGGTTTGATGCACGCATAACAGCATTAGAAGAGCGATTGGATGACCTACAACTGCGCTTCACCGAACAACATCCTGACGTTATTGAAGCTAATCAACTCCTAGAAAACTTGTTGAGTGCTCGCGACAAAGAAATAGAGACCTTTTTGAGCGAAGACAACGGCGAAGATTCGCCAATGTTGAATCAGCTAAATCAGGAAATTTCTTTAGAAATAAGCCGCTTAGAAGGTGAAATCGCATCACTGAAGGTGCGAGAAGAAAATTTTGTGGACAAAATTAACGAGTTACGAAATAAAATAGACTTGGTGCCACAAATTGAGGCGGAAGGAATTGCCAAAAATCGTAACTACGACATTATTAAGCAGAAATACGAAGAACTGCTTACGAGGAAAGAAGCGGCAGACATCTCAAGAAGAGCAGACAGTTCTTCTGAAGACTTGCAATTCAGAATCATTAAGCCACCTCTTGTGCCGCCAGCACCTACGGGGCCTTCGCGTTTTATTTTTTACTCAGGTGTGTTGATTCTTGGTTTTGGTGCAGGTATCGCCATTGCATTTTTATTAAGTCAGTTGACGCCAGTCTTAGTGAGAGGCCATCAACTTACTTCAGTCACCGGTTATCCTATTTTAGGCGTTGTGACGCATCTAGATCTTGATAAAATCAAACGAAATCAAAGATTTAGAGCTGCGACGTTCGCGATTTCGTCATTTGCAATATTCTTTATATATTGTGTATTGGTTGCGGCAGATTTTATGAACGTAGATATTTTAAGTAAGGTGGTATAATGAAAAATACAATCGAGAAAGCCTTACAAAAACAGAAAGAACAAGAGAGAAAAACGCTTGAAGCAGAAGCTAATGCTGCCGTCAAACCTGATGATAACAATCACAGCACTAATACAGTCCCTGAAGCAGATGCTAAAAAGGCCGCCGAACAAATCAAGCAAAGCGTAAATGAGATTTCAAAAACGATTGAAGAACCGGTTGTATCGCAAGTGCCAGATACTTCCTCACCGGCGACAGTAACAAACCCCAACCCGAGAGAAGATAATGCTAAATGGCTCAATATTGATTTACAAGAGTTAGAGCAGCGCGGATTCGTAGGCCTCGAAACATCAAGAAATTTGATTAACGAAGAATATCGTGAAATAAAAAGAAAGCTTTTACAGACAGCTTTTGGCCCATTGGCGTCAACAATAAGCAGCAGCAACATTATTATGGTAAGCAGCGCCAGACCCTCAGAGGGCAAAACATTTACCGCTGTAAACTTGGCGCTAAGCATCGCGGCCGAACAGGATAAGACAGTCTTACTAGTGGACGCTGATGTTTTAAAACCAAATGTATTAAGAACGCTGCAAGTCGAAGCTGAAGATGGATTAATGGAGTATTTGCTAGGCAAAGTGCCCGACCTTAGTGACGTTATATATCACACAAATGTTCCTAAATTAAGAGTGATCCCCGCCGGTCAATCTCATTTGCTTTCTACCGAATTATTAGCTTCAACAGTGATGAAAGAAACTGTTGAAGAATTTTCGACCCGATACCCAGACCGTGTAGTAATTATCGATACGCCGCCATTAATTGGTATTAATGAGTCAGCTGTATTAGCTAATTTAGCGGGCCAAGCGGTAATCGTTGTTGAAGAAGGTAAATCTAAACTTAATGATACTAAAACTGCTGTCGAAAGGTTAAACCCTGATATGGCTATTGGTTTTGTTGTTAATAAATCTACTCAATACAACGAGACTGGCGGATATTATGGTTACATGTATTACGGCTCTGAAATTAATAATTAAGTAACTTGGATTAACATACAGGGACATCATTACATGATTCGTAGCTTGCACTCAAAATTTGTGGTTACAACATTTGCACTTTGCATTTCGAATCTTGTGAGTGCAAATGAGTTAGACTTTTTTGCCGGCGCCACCGCAAGCTATATTGATCAGACAACTGAATCCAAAGATCAAGACATAACTATAAATGCAAATAATACCCTCGTAACTCCATTTGTAGCGCTCGTATACGATGGTCGCGATTTGCAACTTAATGCGCGCGTTACCAACAATCATGTTTATCGTAAGCTCGAAAACGAATCGGTTTCTCAGGATTTTACAGAATACAATTATTCAGGAACTTATCGTATTATTGATAATGTTTTGTCTGTGTCATTTAACGGACTTGAGAACTTTAGAAGTAATGCCTTAGACAGCTTCTTAGTTGATGATTTTTTATTGAATGCGGATTCGCTAAATAAAGTAAAGTCTAACAACGCAAGTTTAAATTTAAATCTTCGTCGAAACGAAATCATTGGCTTATCGGCGATTACATCATATAACAAAACTAGCTCAACAATCGACCTCGCCTCATTGCAAGATCCAAGCATCTTTCAAAATGAAACTTACGGTTTAAGTTTTAATATGATTTCAGGGACAAATCTCACAGGCGTCAGAATTACATTAGCGGGTAACGCAAGATATTCAAAACGAGACTCGGGACAAGACTTTGTCAGTCAAACCGTCAACCTAAACATAGATACAGCTATCTTCGACAGCTTGGCGCTTGCAGTAAATGGCTTTTATGAAAATAATGAAATAAAAACCGATTTTGAACTGCCATTCGATAGCTTGCGGGAGTTTCACTCTTACGGAGCAGGATTGATTTGGCAATCAGCAATAGATAGGATGATTGAGGTTACACTTAATAGGTCTTCGACTAACTCTCAACTAGAAGATGGAGAAGATGAGACAGATACGTTTATTGGATACTCGGTAAATTGGGCTTTTTCAACAAGAACCCGTCTGCAAGGCTCATATACTAGACGTTTTTTTGGTGATGCAGGCAATTTGTCATTCAGACATCAATTACGTAATTGGCGCTCTAGCATCAACTACTCAGAAGTCGTTAGTAGTACCTCGCAACTGATTAACTCGCAAAATACAGGTTTGTTTGTGTGTGATTCCGGCTCTAACGACTTTTCATCTTGCCGTTTAAGCGACGATTTGGAACCTGATCTAAATGCAGGTGAAGTAGTAGTTCCACTCACCATTCCAACTCTTGACCTAAACGATCGAATCATTATCAGAAAGAGTTTGACCGCACAAACAGCAGTTTCTAGACGCAGAACAACACTTTCAATTACTGGTTCTGTTTCAGAAGATGAAGAAGTTGAAATCAATCGGATTTTCGATGTCCAATCGTTAAGTATGTTACTTAACTTTCAGGTAAGTCAGCGTTCGTCAATATCAGTGAGCAATTTATATTCGGAGAGAGAGCAAGACCGTTCTGGAGAACTTCAGCAAGCAACAACAAGAAGGCAAGAACTTAGATATAACCGTCGAATTAGCAACAATTTTACTACTGCTTTAGCGCTAACATATTTAAAACGCGATGGTGAAGTCAATAGAGGATTTGAGGACTTTAGAGGTATAAATGGTTCACTAACGGACCGTCGAATATCTTTCTCTCTTAGCTACACCTTTGGCGAAAACAGAAGTAGATAAAAACGGGAAGTAGAGTATTTCAATGGGTTTTCAAAGCAAACACTACTTTTCCCCATCATCCCCTTTCAACTTCACATAAGTCTGATACTTCTTCTTCAACAGTTTATCAATATACTGAGTCAGTTTTACCTTATGCTTTATCGCATCATCCAAAGCGTCTACTAACTCTTCTAACATCTCTTTGTAATATTGAGCATCTTGCACCACATTCCCATTTGGTGTGATGTGAACAGGACGCTCATTTGTGTCACTAGCAGCGTTTTCGCCCAAACCACCAGTGGTTTGATTTGTAGCTGCATCATCTTGATTATTGTTAAGTGTTTGCGCCACAGAATCTTTCAAGGCAACAACATTGCTATTGTTTTCTGAAGGCGTCTGAGGAGGAACAGCGCCAGCTTGTTCGCCAAGCGCTTCTTGTGCGCTCTCAATCTCAGTCTCAGGCACAAACATCTCTGCTTGTACCTCATCAATAACACTACAAACATCTTCATCAGAGAAGCGTTCTAGCTCTTCTAAAAACCCATATAAAAGCACTCTGTCCATAAGGGTGTTTATTTTACGTGGTACGCCTAGGGTAAATTTGTGTATCGACTCAAAGCCAGCATCATCAAATAAATCATCACGTTCGCATCCAGCATGCTCTAAACGATAATTGATATATGCGCAGGTCTCTTCAAAATTAAGCGGCGCTAAATGACAAGATGCAACAATACGCTGCCTAAATTGCTCCATATTTGGCGCTCTAAGAATAGGCTGTAATTCGGCCTGCCCTAACAAAAAGCTCTGTAACAATGGTTTGCCAGATTGCTGAAAGTTAGACAACATGCGCAGTTCTTCAATTGTTTCTAAGGGTAGGTTTTGTGCTTCATCAACAAGCAGTAAAGCGCGTTTTCCGCTGGCTGCTAATTGCTCTAAAAATGTTTGTAAGGATTCTAATAAATCAGTTTTAGTTTTGCCATTGGTATCTATACCAAACTTGGCAGCGACCATTTTTACAATTTCATCTGGAGAAAGTTTTGGTGTGACTATTTGAGCGGCGTAGATGTCAGCTTCGATGTCATTAAGCAAACTATTAGCAATGGTCGTTTTACCTGTACCAATGTCGCCGGTTATCACTATAAACCCTTCAGCTTGCGACAAACCATATTGTAAATAAGACATTGCTCGCCTATGTAATTTACTGGCGAAGAAAAACTCAGGATCGGGTGTCAACTGGAAAGGCTTAGAGTTTAAACCGTAATAACTTTCGTACATGGTTCAGGTATCCATAAAAATAATCAAATAGGTGTTAAACGACAGTGCTCAATATATTCGATATACCAAACCTTCATATACACATACTGATGTAAATTAGTTGCATGCACTACCGACAAATACTATCTCTGCCGTCATTTGCGCGTAAATACATATGCATGACCGTTTTGTGCTTCCATTCAAGCGGCGCAGTATAAAGCAAAATTGCTCAAAAAGCATTCGCTTAATAACATAGGCACGCGCAATTAACAGTCTAAAATATGCTTAATTACCGCTCACCATCAGCGATTTTATTTGCCACTGACAATCTGCGATATGATGGCACTGGTCGACACACCATCTTCAAAACCCAATGTCCTCACTTCACCGCCATTTTCCATGACTTCAACCGCCCCAGCAATTTGATCAACAGTGTAATCACCGCCTTTCACCAACACATCAGGAAGTACTTCAGAAATAAGTCGTTGCGGAGTATCTTCACTAAATTCTACTACCCAATCAACCGACGATAGGCCTGCTAACACCGCCATTCGTCTATTTACGTTGTTAACGGGTCGACCTAGTCCTTTTAATTCAGTCACCGAAGCATCTGAATTAACAGCCACAATAAGACGTTGACCCAATGCAGCCGCTTCGCTTAAATAGCTAACATGGCCTGCATGCAAAATATCAAAACAGCCATTAGTCATAACGACCTTTTCGCCTTTTTCTTGAGCTTGTTTCACCGCTTCAATTAATTGCTCTTGATTAAGCACGCCGCCGTCTACAGACTTATGCTGGGTAAGCGCAATTGCGAGCTCGGTTGTGGTTACGCTTGATGTCCCTTGCTTAGCCACAACAACCCCGGCCGCATGGTTTGCCAATTGACAAGCAAATTCAATATCTGTATCCACAGCTAAGGCACAAGCCAGTGTTGAGACAACTGTATCGCCTGCCCCTGTCACATCATAGACTTCTCTTGCCAACGCGGGCAAATGTAGCGAAGCGCTATCATTTTCCAAGCTTTCACCTTTACGTCGAGAGAATAAGGACATTCCCTTTTCCGAACGCGTTAACAATACATGCGCCAGTTCATTTTCTTCGCAACATTCACCTGCACGTTGTAATAACTCGCTCTCGTTGGCGCTAAGGCCTTGTACAAGTTCAAATTCAGACATATTTGGCGTAATCACAAAAGCCCCCTTATATCGCGCAAAAGTATTTCCTTTAGGGTCGACAATGACCCGCACACTTTTTTCTTTAGCGGCTTTTATAAAAGGCTGAATATCAGACAATGTACCTTTTGCATAATCAGATAAAACAACAATGTCAGTGTCGTCCAAAGCTTCTTCAAACTGTTTGAGTAGTCCTTGCTTATTAACCTCAGCAAAAGATTTTTCAAAATCTAAGCGTAACAACTGCTGATTACGGCTGACTACCCTAAGCTTGGTGATAGTATCAAAGTCATCTAGCGCAACAAAATCACAATCAATGTTGTGTGCAGCAAGCGCTAAGCATAGCGAGTCGGCAGGTTCATCTTTGCCAACAAAACCTAATAGCTTTACTGAAGCGCCCAGCATCGCCGCATTTACGGCTACGTTTGCAGCACCGCCAGGCCGATCTTCAGTGCTATTCACATTAACGACTGGTACCGGCGCCTCTGGCGAAATACGCCCGGTTGCGCCTTTATAATATCTATCTAACATCAAATCGCCGACCACTAACAAACGCGCACGACTAAAATCGGGCACTTTGCTAACTTGGTTTGCTTGATTGTCTTTTATTTTATGTTGGTGTGCGGCTTGTAAAAGGTTCCCTTGAGAAGATGTCATATTAACCTTATGCTATTAGTACAAATAGAATTTAATGGTAGAAGTATAACCAGTGCAGGCGCAAAAATCAGCAAGACCTTGGTTTTTATATATTATTGAAACTAAGCACGACCAACTATACACTGGCGTCACTCTTGATTGGCAACGCAGATTTGAAGAACACAATACTGGCTCAGTAAAATGCGCTAAAGCACTCAGAGGAAAAGGCCCATTAACACTTCGATTTTGCGCAAAACTGAACTGCCAAAAAAGCGCCATGCAAGCTGAAATATGGATGAAGAAACAGGTCCGCATAAAAAAGCTTCAAATCATTAATGGCAAAACCGCGCTCCCATATACGCATACGGTGGTGTGCTTGACAAACTTTGGGCTCACACAAAAATATTCATAAATAGCAATGCGATGCCAATAGACAGCGCTGCTTCAATACTGGCAATCCCAACGTTATGCTCAAGTGCTACTTCGCGCGTGCGTTTAAGACTGAACAACACTGCGCGTTTGGTGACTGCCGACAAAAACATAAACGCAGCCGTTAACAACATGCCTGAAATAAGCCAGCCAGTCATATTAGTTACGTAAGTTTCAGGCTGATACACTAGCACTTTACTTGCAGCACTAACGGCAATCGCGATGCCAATTATATGCCCACCATGTTTAATCGCCAATGCAATCTGACCGTTACATAGTGTGCGCTGAAAACCACTATTTTGGTTACGCTTAGCATAAACATACTCTTGTAAGCGCGTCGCAATCACAAGCACGGCTAACACAATAATAACGCCTGAAAAAATCGCAAAAAATGCACTAAAATCAGTCCCGTTTGCCCATTCAATAATACTTTTGATAACAATAGCGCTGGCCACCGACGAACATGCATCAACAAGCGCCACTGATACATTTTTGTCACGGATCATGTCTTCTTTATCGAGCCGGTTAAGTACAATTTTGTCGTGCGCCACCCGCCCTATTCTGACCAAAGCAATGGCAAGTATACCAAACAACAACATGCTGATAGCCGCATTATCAAAACCTTGACCAACATGACGACCAACTACTGCCGACAACACAATAGTGAGCGAGAGCATGCGACCAGCCAAGCTAATACCAAACGCAAAATTATCGCGCTCACCTAACTCCTCTCTCACACTCACTTTGCTTGCATAGCCCGACAAGGCCCTAATAACAAACAACAAAGCGATTGCGATTGAAATATCGATGAGTAAATAAATGGCCAAATCGTTTGAAATTGGCATAAGGTTGATGAGTTGGTTCATAAAATTAACATTGCCTGTATTATTATCCGCGTATACGATATTAGAAACTAAGATATCTCGTATGGCTTTTCTCTCTACAACAACATAAATTAGGGCATTAATCAAAAAGAACAATCCATGTTATTGACAAAAAACGATAATTTACAAAAAAATAGGTAAAAAAGTGTCAGAAGCGTCAAATAAAAAAGACCAACAACTACACCTTGGACAAAACTCAGAACAAATAAATCAAAAAAGTACTGCTCTACAGAGCCAAGCACAAACCCAGTTTGACGCGCTTTTGACTCAATTTGATAAACATAAGCTCGACAAAGACATACTCATTCAGCATCGAGCTGACATCAAAAGTGCATTTTTTTATAGTGACTTTATTCAAAAAATTGCCTTGCAATATCCCGAGCTGTTTCAGCAATCTTTAACGCGTATGTATGCTTTTTTATCAAGCAAGCAAACCATAAGCTCTGAATATTATTCTTTTTATGCTCAAGAATTAGCAAAAAACATCGCGCCCGCAATTCAAAATGCCAATACTATTGTCAGTTTAGAAGCAAACCTAACACCCGTAGTAAGGCAGTTTAGACATATTTGCATGCTCGAAATTGCGTGGTTTGATTTTTTGCAAAAACAATCAATACATACTTCACTGTTTGCAATATCTACCTTAGCTGACACCATCATTACCGCAACATACGACTGTTTACACAACGCGTTTTGCAAACGCTACGGCGCCCCCGAAGATGAGCAACGACTACTTATATTGGGCATGGGGAAACTTGGCGGAGGTGAACTCAACTTTTCGTCTGACATTGACTTAATTTTCACTTATCCAAATCAAGGTGAAACACAGCATGAAACCAAACCATTAGATCATCAGACCTTTTTTACTCGCTTAGCACAAAAATTTATCAAGTTATTAGACAACATAACGCAGGATGGCAGGGCGTATATTGTGGATATGCGTTTACGTCCTTTGGGTGAAAGTGGCCCTTTAGTCATGCCGTTTACGGCATTTGAAAACTACTATGTTGAACAAGGACGGCAGTGGGAAAGATTTGCAATGCAAAAAATGCGGATAATTAACCAAACCGCTCATAACGAACAGTTACACACAATAATCCAACCATTTGTTTATCGAAAGTACATCGATTACACAACAATTGAATCTATCCGCGAAATGAAAGGTATGATTGAAAAGGAGGTCCGCCGGCGTCAAATTAGCAACGACATAAAACTAGGAAAAGGCGGCATTAGGGAAGTCGAATTTTTTGTACAGAGTCTGCAGTTGATTCATGCTGGCCGATTCACCCAGTGTCAACATACTTCAATCTTAAAGGCGATGGATGCAATTGAAGCTCAACAATTACAGGGTGATATAGATATACAATCGCTCAAAAACGACTATCTATTTTTACGCAAAGTAGAACACTATTTACAAGCATTTAATGATGAGCAAACACAAACACTGCCAGTGCAAAATGACCATCATCTCATCAATAATCAGACTCGCTTAGTTCATTTACTAAATGGTGAAAACTTTCACCATTGTCAGCAGCTAGTAGACAAGCATATGCAAAACATCCATAAGGTTTTTTCAAACTTTTTCGATGACGCCAATAGCGCTTCTAATTCGCCACAAGCGCAACATAGTGCAACCCTAAATGACAATGCTATGTCAGAGATGGCTTTACCAAACAGTGCTTTGCTCGACCAACATACCGACAACCTCCAAAGCGCATTAGAAGATATATGGTCACTAGACTTAAGTGAAGCGGAAGCACTCAATGCACTTAGCGTATTTATTAAAGAACATAATGCTCAATGTCTAATTGAGCATATCAACAAATTTAAGAAAAAAGTGACACGAAGCGGGGCAAGCCAAAGAGCAACGCAGTCTATTGATCGACTTATGCCTTTATTGCTGTCTGAGCTAATTGAGGATTTATTGCGCCTTACCCCTGCCGTTGACACCTTAGTCGATATAACAAACACCAATAAAGGCAAACCCAAGGCAAACAGTCCTGTTGACGATGTATTTCTAAATCAATGCGAAGGAATTTTTAATATTCTGCAAACAATTAGCGGACGCGTTACCTATTTTGATTTACTGCTTGAACACCCCCAAGTTCGTCAACAACTCTATTTGCTCTGTAAAAAAAGCGTTTGGGTCGCCCAACAAATTGCGCAGTATCCGGTTTTATTAGATGAACTGCTACATCCAATTTATTTGGATAAAAACGAAACCAGTCTCAAGCAGTGGCGAGAACAAATTAATGACCAATTACGTCAAACAATGTTGCGAGTAGATCCACTAGACGAAGAGCTCATTATGGATCGCTTACGTGAATTCAAACACATTAACCAATTGCGAATTGCTGCGTCTGATATATCGGGTACTTTAGCCATTAACCAAGTAAGCGATAAGCTCACCTTACTCGCCGAAGTTATTATGCAGCAGGTCATAGAGTATGCATGGCAACAAATGCAAAGACTATATGGTTCTCCCAGGTATAAACAAGACGACCCAAACGAATTAGTTATTATCAGTCCTCACAAGCACTTCTGTTTAATTGCCTATGGTAAATTTGGCGGTATCGAGCTTAGTTATGGTTCTGATCTTGACCTAGTGTTTTTGCACAATGCAGACTTAACACTCTCTACTGATGGAAGCGGCAGCCGCAAAACACTGTCTAATCAAGAGTTTTTTATTAAACTAGTTCAGCGAATTTGCCATATTTGTGGGACAAAGACCTATAACGGCATTTTATACGACATTGATTTACGCCTTCGTCCATCTGGCAACTCGGGCTTGTTAGTCAGCCATATTGACTCATTCTATGACTATCAAATGCGCCATGCATGGACATGGGAGCATCAAGCCATTGTCAGGGCAAGATGCATCAGTCTATCCTCTAAATTAACAGAGCAATTTACGCAATGCAGGCAAAACATTTTAGCCATACAACGCGATCCAAATAAATTACGCACTGAGGTATTCGACATGCGTGAAAAGATGAGAGCGCATCTTGATCGCAGTTCATATACTCATCTAGACATTAAACAGAGTCGAGGGGGCATTGTTGATGTGGAATTTATGGTTCAATTTTGGGTGTTAAGCCAGTCACACTATAAGGTAGACATTTGTCACTGGTCAGATAATTTACGAATTTTAGAAGATTTAGCGACTCACAAGGTTATCGAGCCCAGAACCCAAGAGGCTCTCAGCCACGCTTATTTACGATTACGTCACGCGTCACATCGAATCCAATTGGCAAATCAAAGCCTCGCGCGTGCAGGCGTAAATCAAAGTACAAAACTACGTAAAGCAATACAACAAGTGAAAGGTATTTTTGAACAGGTATTTGGCGACTTGGTTTAATTAACTCATAGCGGCCAGTGATCTAGCAAGGTCAAAAATAAGCAAGCAGACCCTAGTACTCTTGAAACGACCCTTCGCTTTTGATGCAGTTAAGGCGCAGGTAATTAGATTCACGCGTCGTGATCACCATTGCACGCTTTTTAAAACAGAAATACACCGATATGGGCTCATTAAAATTAGCATCAATTGCACCGGCTAGTTCATCTAACATGCCTATATAAGTATTTTCAGAAACGAAGCGTTCGCGCACAATAAAATCCTGACCTAAATCCCATACTAGCTTGTAACCTTCGCGCTCACCATGGGCAATTGCTTCTTTCATAAGCGTGCTATCTTTGGTAAATCCTCGCTGCTTATACGCGCCTTCCCAATCATCAAGCGGCCTAAAATTCCTTTGTGACACTTCCTCTATGGCATTGCCAAGCGGTTTGTCAGCAGGATCATCGAGTAAAATCGTATAATTTCCATACTTTTGTTTGATGGGATCATCTGATGTGGTTTTAAATCGCGTGTAGAAACGACTCACGCTGTCGGCAACCGATTTTTCTTCAGCGGCGGGTTCGTTCGGTAAGGTACTTGTTGCCGACGGGTCTGGGATATAAAGCAAAAACGCGATAGCGCTTGCAATAACGCCTAACATAACAAGTATTCGTTTTAACCAAAAACCGCTGATATTGTGTTTTGCCATATACTCGTTTCTTAAAGCACTACGTACAAATGACGTAAGGTTTTGCAACTAAAAGAACAAGTGACTAACTCATGGCGATTATTTGTATAAAGACTCAGGCGATTCTGGTGGTCGCGTTTTAAACCGTTTGTGCATCCACAAATAAGCGTCAGGTTGTTCTTCAACTATCGAAAGAATGTCACTATTGAGCTTGGTCAACGCGACTTCTTTATTGTTATCGGTCAAATAATCGATTGCTGAAACAAATCTAACCACGTAACCAGTATCTGTGTATTGCGAAAAAACAAAAAAAGGAACGGCATCGGTTCTATTGGCAAACATCAAGGTTGCAGTTGATGTTGCTGTTTCTTTTACACCACCAAAAGGAACAAATATAGACTGTTTTGCCCCGTAGTCTTGGTCAGGCAAATATAAACATAGCTCGCCTTGATTCATCGCTTGTATTAAGGCTTTTGCATTACGCTTGTGAATAAGATATTTATTTGAGCGATTTCGACCGTGGTATTGCAAATAATCTAATAAGGGGTTGTTATGCTTGCGATAAAAAGCAACCGCTTGATGGGCATACCCAATACCGCGCAAACCCATCTCTAAATTAACATTGTGTAGCGCCAAACCAAAAATACCTTTACCGCTATCAAGGACTGCTTTTGCCTCTTCAAAGCCTTCATATCTCACATGTTTTTTCATTCGCCAAACCGGCCACCACCATCCCATACCGGTTTCAAATAAAGCCATGCCTGTGCGCGCGATATTCGCTTTAAACACTTCATCTACTTTTTCATCAGACCAATCAGGAAAGGTTAAGCGAATATTACGCTTGGCAACCGCCACTCGTTTGGGCACAATTAAGTTAAGGAGACGCCCAAAACCAGCGCCTAATAGCCTGATAATGGGAAGAGGAAGCCACGTTAAACAATATAAAATAAAAGCGCCAATCCAAATCAACCAATAATTTGGCAGCAAAAAACGCCAGCTAAATGCAGGTGCCATGACTTTTTTAATATTTTGTTTTTTAACGACGACTTTTTCGTTTGTGGTATTTGACGTTTGCTCTTGTGTGCCCAAGTTATGCAAGTCCTCTGTTATTACTCTGGTGTCAAATTGACACTGTAGTGAAAGTTTACAACACAGAGACGTGAGTCGCTATTACATTTTAATAGTTAGCAACAATAGCTTTTAACTTTTTCTCAAAGGCTTCAAAGTGGCTTGCTGATTCGTAGTCAAATCGATATTGATTATGAAAGCCAAAGCTCAACTTCACCAGTGCGTCTTCGATGTACAAGGTATAACCGTCAAAGTCAGTAAACGCTTTTATCCCATCAAGCAAATAAACGCCGTCTTCTTGCTTTCCATGTGTTCGCACTTTTTCAAATACTGCGAGTAAAAACTTGCTGTCTACATCATTTTTCATCAAATAACCCATACCGTATCATTCAAAAGATTTCGCCAGGTACGTAGACCGTCACTACGCTATTCACTTAATAACGAAGCTTGCCTCTTGAATGCAAATAAGCAATTACCGTGATTTTAGTATGCTTGCTAGCATGAAAAGATCAGAACAACATCAAGTACTAAAAATTGAAACGAAATCCCAAGTAGGCGGCTTGCGCAGTGTAATCATCTTCACCTTGTATATATTCCATCTCTAAGCGGACCATCATCGATTGATAAACATAAAAATCAAACCCTATCCCAACAACACCTGCTAGCTCATCATTATCACGTAGGCATGAGTTTAGCAGCGGTTCGGCGCTAATACTGGAAAGCAAGGTGTCGTTAAGTGCGCACTGGGCGTCGTTTACTCGATATGTTGTTTCATTCATTATCTGCATCACGCCAAGTCTGTAAAAAAGTTCACCATGCTCATTTCCAGCTTTACCAAGCGCAGATAATTGCACGCCAGAAACGTCAAAAGCTTGTTCACTTAAATCTAAAATTGACTCTTCATCACTTATCATCGTCAATTCACTGTCACCAAAATCTTGATACGCCAACTCAAATGCCCATTGTGAACTGAGCTCGTATCCTATGCCCACCTTATAACTGACTTCTTCTAAGTCATTACTTGGAAAATCATCTGTACCCACTTCGTTGATTGCAAAACCTGCGCCTGCAACAATGTGCAGCCCTGTATCTTGGGCGTTTACAGATGTGCAAACTCCCCATGTGAATAGGCAAGTTAAGATAAGTTTGATTGACCGATTATTCATTTTCTACCCTTGTGGCGCACTGTAAAGTTAAAGATTAAGAAAATGTAATGTTGCAGCACGCACAGTGGCGAAGTTAACGTCGAGTCGATATAGACTTGACTGTGTTTATGCACATTACTTTTTTACATTAGTGCATAAGCAAGTTTTACGCCACTGTACAAAGGGCTTGCTATTGTCGTGAAATTTAAACAATTTTTTTGGAGAATAGTACACAATGAATCGTCTTTCATTACTGTAAAATACTATGGTATTGCTTAGCATAATCTATCAAGCAAAAGACTCTATAGTGTACTGAAACGTGCACAATTTGCGTGAAGTCGTGTTAACAAATTTTTGACCTGTTCAAAAATTTATGTTTACATGTCATTTCAACTGGTCAGATGAGCGGATAAGTTAATTATGAGTATTAGAACAAATCTTAAAAAAGTATTACCCCCAATTTCAGTTACCGAGCAAGAAGCGCTTGACGCGGGGGATGTTTGGATTGAATCGTCAATTTATCAAGGTAAACCTGACATGGCCGCGCTTCGTCAATTGCCACAGGCAAAGCTAACAGCCGACGAACAAGCATTTATGGACGGACCCGTTCAGCAGTTACTAGAGATGATTGATGACTTTGCGCTTCATGACGATAAGCATATTCCAAAAGACATCATCGATTTCTTAGGAAAGAACAAATTTTTCTCGATGATTATTCCGAAAAAATTTGGTGGTTTAGAATTTAGTCCGTTTGCAAACTCAACAGTTGTGACGACTATCGCCACAAAAAGCGGCGCAATAGCGGTCACCGTAATGGTGCCTAATTCTTTAGGACCAGGCGAGTTATTAATGCATTATGGGACTGAAGATCAACAAAATTATTGGTTACCGCGCCTGGCCGTTGGTGACGACATTCCTTGTTTCGCACTCACAAGCCCTGAAGCAGGCTCTGATGCGGGCTCTATTCCTGATGCCGCCATAGTGACTAAAGGCGAGTTCGAAGGCAAAGAAGTACTCGGTCTTCGCGTCACTTGGGACAAGCGATACATTACCCTTGCCCCTATCGCAACCGTGCTTGGCCTTGCATTTAAAGTATTCGACCCAGAGCAGTTACTAGGTGATGAGCTTGAGCTTGGCATTACGTGTGCATTGTTACCCAAATCACACCCTGGCGTAGAGCTTGGTAACCGCCATGACCCAATGGGTGTTACATTCTACAACGGTACAACCCGCGGAAACGATGTGTTTATTCCGATGGACTTTATCATTGGTGGGCAACAAAACATTGGTAAAGGCTGGCAAATGCTAGTGGCTTGCCTAGGGGCGGGTCGCGGTATTAGTTTACCGGCAATGGGCGTGGCAACTGCTCAATCAGCATTTAAGTCTACCGCCGAATACTCATTTGTTCGTGAGCAATTTGGCGTACCAATTGGTCGTTTTGAAGGTATCCAAGATAAGCTAGCTGATATTGCTGGTAAAACATTCTTGTTAGAAGCCATGCGTGTACTCACAACCGAAGGGCTAGGCGAAGGACTTAAACCATCTGTAGTGACCGCTATCGCGAAGTATCACATGACAGAGTTAGGTCGCGATGTGTGTAATTCAGCAATGGATGTTCAAGCAGGTAAAGCGATACAACGTGGTCCTCAGAACATTTTGGCGAACGGATATTCAGCTTTGCCAATCGCGATTACGGTAG
Source organism: uncultured Glaciecola sp. (assembly GCA_964446865.1). Lineage (GTDB taxonomy): Bacteria > Pseudomonadota > Gammaproteobacteria > Enterobacterales > Alteromonadaceae > Glaciecola. The sequence goes on along the minus strand of CAYURD010000006.1, from coordinate 1,106 downwards.
AAGGTGCCAACATACTCACGCGTAATCTTATGATATTTGGTCAAGGTGCGATGCGTTGTCATCCACATTTGAAAGAAATGGTAGACCTAATACACTCTACCGATGCTAATGCAGATGCAGAATTTAATGCTGTGCTAGGCAAAACAGTCAAATTTAGTGTGAAAAACGCATTTAGAAGCCTTGCTAACAGTTATTTACCGTTTTTGCGAAGTGCTGATTCAGCCCTACCTGAAGTACGTAAATATGAAAAACGCTTAAACGCACTTTCTGCAAAGTTAGCGCCTTTAGCTGATTTCTCATTATTAGTACTAGGTGGTGATTTAAAGAAAGCAGAATTACTTTCGGCACGATTAGGTGATGTAATTTCTTATGTGTATGCGGCAATGGCTGCAGTACGTTTTTACGAGCAGCGTGTGCAAGACCGTCAACAAGCGCAACCGTATTTTGAATATGCGATTGAATGGTCATTGCAACAAGGTGAACAAGCAGTTGTCGATTTTGTGAATAACTTCCCAAATATGCCAACCAAGCTGTTGATGCGCGTACTTACAAACACCTATACTTCGTCGGTTCGTGGTATCAGTGATGATTTAAAACGTGAATTGTCTGAAGCATCTATGCAAGACAGCAGCATTAAAGCGCAGCTCACGCACGCCGTAAAAGTAATTCCAGGCGATGGCCACGATATAAACGAGCAAGCGTTTAAAGCGAAGCATGCGGCGATGCCGTTGCTTAAAAAGGTTCAAAAAGCCTTACGCAAAGCACCTGTTATTCCATTTTTATCGTTTGAGAATGCTGTCAATATCTTAAATGAAAAAGGCGAACTAACGGATGCAGAAAAATCAACGCTGTTAGAGTACAACGAGAAGCGCAAGTTATCTGTGCGTGTAGATGAGTTTACTTTCGACATGGAGCTACTTGATGCTTCAGGCGAAGAATTGTCTGAAGAGTCTAAGGCTAACGCAGCTTAAGCAAAAACCTCGTCATTCCCGAGGCATCGGGAATCTCCTTGGAACTAGTCCATGCCTGCTATGTGGATGTTATTGGGCTTTCTAATAACATCCACCAGATCCCCGCCTCCGCGAGGATGACGGTTTTGCTAGCCG
>CAYURD010000005.1:60270-98418 GCA_964446865.1 uncultured Glaciecola sp. | reverse complement strand
GTACCAATGGTTGACGCTTTCTGGACGCGGGTTCAATTCCCGCCAGCTCCACCACATTAAAAAACCCGCTAATTAGCGGGTTTTCTTTTATTTACTTGTTTGTTCAATTTAACGTTAATCTACTTCGTTTCTAATTATATCAACGCCAACATCAATATCATTTATCCTTCCATTAATCGCTTGTTTCTTTAAACGATCATAAACTTCAAGTTGAAACCAAAGTTCAGGATCATCTACTGGCACGTTCTGTGGTAAGTAAGGGTTTTCCAATTCGATGATTGTACGTTTATCCATATTGCTCTTTTCTATGTAATCGGCGTAATATCCGTAAAAAAGGACGTTGAACGAGCCATTTCGTATTGCTTTTTTAAAGCCCTTTTTAATCCGTTCTTGTAATGCTTTATCATCTTTTTTGACGTAGAAAAAGTCAGCCTGGCGATAACGTAACGCCAAATGTGGCTCAATAACCACCGTATCCAGTAAGTCTTTTCTTACCAATAACTCATCGTACGCTTCGTACACCGCGCGAGATAAAAAATCAAAACGATCACGCTTCAACATTTCAAATAGCGAGTCGTAAGACACGCTTGTGATCACGTTTGTGAAATTATGCTGCATCACGGGTAAATCTCCCCATGTTGCGCCAAAGCCTAGAGTATACGGTTCAAAATCTGCGAGCGTGTTTATATCAGCAAATACATCAAGTTCATCTTTTTTAACTAGCAACAATCGCCAACCCAAAAAGCCTTTTCTGATCGGGATAGGAATTGCATTTAAGTTTTGGTTAAGAGTATCAGTAACAGGCAACCACGCAATATCGATGGGACCATTAGCTTTTAACCATGCTATTTGTCTCGCTTGATTAGCTTGCCCTACTGCTTCTAACTCACATTTTCCATACTCAGCTTCTGTTATATAAAGTATATGCTTGAGTAAGGATAAGGGGTAATAATGACGAGTATCTTTTTCAGAGAATTCGCCAACATGCTTAATTGTACATGCATTTGCGCTATAGGAAGCTAACACCAAGATAAGCGTGATTACGTATTTTACCATTAGGCAGGCTTATCCTCTGTCTTGCTGTTACCATTGTTATTAACAGCAGTTTCAGACTTGCTCGTTGTTGCAACACTTGATGGTTTATCTACAAGCTCACTTGGCGAATCTGAGGTGTGATTATTTAAGTATTGTTGCTCAAATACATCAGGTTCAATCGGTCTACTAAAATAGTATCCTTGCAGCAATATATCCCCGTTTAGCATTAACCATTCAACTTGCTGCTCTGTTTCAACGCCTTCAGCAACCGTTTTTAATCCTAAATTCTTTGATAACTGAATAATCGAACGGACTAAATTTTCATCCTGCTTGTCAACGGTGATATCGTTAATAAAGGAGCGATCTATTTTTAGTTTGTCTACAGGTAAATCTTTTAAATGACTCAGTGATGAGTAGCCGGTTCCAAAATCATCTAATGAAAAGGTAATCCCCATCTTTTTAATACTAATTATTTTTTTAATCGTGTCACTCATGTTGTTGAGCGCGACACTTTCAGTGATCTCTAATTCGATGTGCTTTGCTGGTAATTGATGACGGCTTAACGCTTTTGAAACCATCTCAATAAAATCATTTCTAGCCAATTGTTTTGCGCTAATATTCACGGCGACTCTAAAATCTTCTGGTAAGATACCTTTTGCTTTTATTTCAGCAGTATATTCGCAAACCTTGTCAAAGATTCGTTCACCGACATCAACAATCAACGCACTTTCTTCTAAGAAAGGAATGAAATTATCTGGACTAACAACTTTGTCTCCTTTGCGCCATCGCATTAGCGCTTCGGCTCCCATTACCTCTTGCGTGCTTGAGTCTACAATAGGCTGTAAAACAAAGAAAAACTCGTCACGAAACATAGCTTTCATAATATCTCGTTCAAGTTGCAATAACTGTGCGGCTTGCGTTGCCATTTCATCTTTAAACAAAGTCACGCAATTGCGACCTAACTTTTTAGATTCGTACATAGCAGTATCTGCATATTGCAGAATTTCGTCAGCACTGATCTGATTTTTCTTAAAGACGATTACGCCTACACTTGCCGATAAAGCGTAACTATGCAGCCCAATCTCTATTTCTTTGTTTATACAACTTCGAAGACGCTCACCTAGCACTAATGCGCCGTTTTTTGCAACTTCAATATTATTGCTAATATTTTCTTCAATGCATAGAAACTCATCTGCACCTAGCCTTGCAATTAGATCAGAAAAAGAAAACTCTTTGCGCAAACGCTTTGCTAGCTTAACAATAAGCTGATCACCAACAGAATGGCTTAATGTATCGTTGATTCGCTTAAATTGATCAAGGTCAGCAATAGCGGCGATGCCAAACATGCTTGCTTCTGACTCTTCTTCACTGAGGACCTCATATACTTTATTTCGATTTGGAAGCGACGTCAGTGGATCAAAATACGCCAAAGTTTCAATTTTTTCTTCAGCATTTATGCGCTTTGTGACATCCGATGCGGTGACTAAAATACTATGCCCGTCGGGCGTCTTGAACTTAACGTACGACATTTCCATATGGCAGTTCACGTTACTTGCATTTTTTACCGAAATTGTCTCGTCAAACTGTCGTTTCTTTGAGTTTACAAATTTGTCAATTGAACTCATCATACTCGGATCGACAGGCTCAATTACCTCATTAGCTGAGCGCCCTTTTAATTCATAAATCGAATACCCGTAAAACGTCGCCGTCGATTTATTCGCAAATACAAAGTTTTGATCATTATCTAATGAGAAGATAAGTGCAGGCGCCGTATCAAGGATAAGCCGGAAACGCTGGCTTCGCTCAGTCAACAAGACTTGGCTACTCGATATACGCGATAACATTTCGTTTGCAGCATTAACAATTAAACTAAATTCATTTCGCTCGTGTCCTGCGAGATGACTCAGTTTTTGTGTCGCGATAGATTTGGTATTAACGCGTTGAAAACGCTTCGACAGTCTGATTAATGGCGATGCCAATGTAAAATGATAAAGGATGCCCAAAGCTAGTGTTAGCATGATATAACCACCTAAGGCTATCAAAAATGCTCTTACTGCTCGGTCGTAAACACCACTTAACGCGACATGATTGTCGATAATCATGACGATTTGCCCTGTGGGTATACGGCGATTATTGGGCGTATTTACTTTATACAAGTCAACCGTATCTTTAGTAAAATTTTCGACCACAAGCGAAAGTGCGGGTATATAACTGGTGTTTATCGCAACTTGATTGTCGAGTACCTTTTGTCTCGAATGCTCTGCCATCACCGCACCTGAGTCATCAACAATGGCAACGTAGCTGAAGTACTCAAAATAAGACAAGCCATCAATAACTTGTTGAGCAAGCGAATCTTCAAGATAGAACACGGCGTCACTGGCTGCGCCTTTTGCAGAGGTCACCACCGAATCGATAGTATTTTTTACTTCAGTCTCGCGCTCACGAAAATCAAAAATCGTTTGAAGAAATGCCATTACAAAACCAAGGCTTATGAGTAAAAATAAGCTCCTGATCCCTAGCGTGAACGATAATTTTCGATTTATTTGCATAATATTTGTATTATTACTGTGTTAAACCATAGTATATGAAGTCAGATGAGTATTACAACGAAAAGGCGCAATAAGCGTCTCTATTTCGCGACTATTTTTTATTTTTTGGTCGTTTATAGAAATAGTTAGGCGAATTTACAACTTGTTGTATTATATCGGTAGATAACCAATAAAAATGAAAATTTCTGAGGACCTGTTGAATGTCAGCGAATGATAAAGACAAAGATTTTGCGCCCATCAATGTTGAAATAAACGATCGAATTCCAAGAGCGACGCAACGCCAGTCAAATTCAGGCTCTACGGCGGCGCCAAGCAAAGCTGGTCAGAGTGTGGCCATTATTGCTTTAATCATAGCGGCAGTGTCGTGTGGCGCTGGTGCGTACATCTACACCTTATACCAAGATAGCCAAACCATTATTGCGGCTAACGAGAAAAGGTTACAAGCTTTAGAAGACAGACTTTCAGCTACTGGCGAAGAAATGGGTAATTCGACGGTGGCACTGCAAGTAAAAGTAGGCGAGTTATCAACGCGCGCTGAAGAACTTTGGGAACAAATGGACAAACTATGGGCGTCAGCATGGAGACGAAATCAGCAAGAAATAAAAACCTTGTCTGCTAACCTTAAAGATCTACAAAACGATGCCAATAAGTTAGTTAAAGAAGTAGATGACAAAACTAAAGCAAATTCAAGCTCATTAGCAAGTATGCAATCAAGAGTTGATGGCATAAATACAAAGCTAAATGCGCAGGCTAATGACATTTTAGCTGTCAATGTTAAACAAGACGAATTTGAACAGTCGAATGGTGCTAACAGTAGCAGCATGAGAGAAATGAGTGAAAAACTTATTTTACTTGAACGCCGTAACACGAATTTGCTTCAACAAATTCAAACCTTAGAATCAAAGCTTGACGAGTTGGCCAAAAAATCAGTCTAAAAATAACCTTTTTTGTTGTTCAATATAACAGACACAAAAAAAGCACCTAATTGGTGCTTTTTTTTATGCGGATAAGTCTGTCGACTATCGACGTAAACCTAAACGCTTAATAAGGTCTTGATAACGCTCAGAGTTCTTACCTTTTAAGTAATCAAGTAATTTTCTGCGTTGGCTAACCATTCTTAATAAACCACGACGTGAGTGATGGTCTTTTTTATGGTCTGCAAAATGGCCTTGAAGCTTGTTAATGTTGTGTGTTAACAATGCAACTTGTACTTCAGGTGAACCTGTATCGCCTTCTTTAACGCCATAATCGGCAACTATTTTTGCAGTTTCTGCTGTAGTTAGTGACATGTATTTCTCCAATCTAGAGGGTGAACACAACCGATCACTAATTCAGTTGTGTATAAAAGAGCGCGTATTATATATATTTGCCATCACAGCGCAAGTGAAATCAGCATTTATTCAAGAATAAACAACCAAGCGTTTAGGCTGTAAGTTATTTTCGCTATCGACAAAAGCAACGCCCAAAAACCTATTGTCTTGCTTGGCATAAACACGCCACACATCGCCGGCCTCAACGCCTTCTTGTTGTGTATCATCAACACTAATTGCGCGACCTTGCATAAAATACGCAGCGATGAGCTCATCAACGTTAACCAGTGGTAAGTCTTTTATTGGTGTATCCATAGACAAAAGAAGCTTATCTATTGAGCTGAAGTTTTCGTCTTGTACTTCTGCTGCTAGTTCGCCAAGCGCTTCGAAGGTGTGCATTTGACTCGCGTCGTAATGAGCAACTTGTGTTCTTCTTAACTCTTTGACATGTGCTGTGCATCCTAAGACTTGACCTAAATCATCCACTAATGTGCGTATGTAGGTGCCTTTAGAGCACTTTACCGCTAATGTAAGTTCATCACCATTGAGTCCAAGCCAATCAATGCTATGGATACAAATATCTCGTGCAGGCCGGTCAATATGAATGCCTTGTCGAGCGTAAAAATACAGTGGTTTGCCTTCATGCTTTAACGCCGAAAACATTGAGGGTACTTGTTTTATATTGCCCAAAAATTGTGTGAGTGCGTTTTTAATATCAGCTTCACACACATCTACAGCATGGGTTTCGACTATTTGCCCATCGGCATCAGACGTATCGGTACGTTGTCCTAATTTAGCCACAACCTCATAAGCTTTATCAGCATCTAATAAAAACTGTGAAAATTTAGTCGCCTCTCCTAGGCAAACAGGTAACAATCCAGTGGCAAGCGGATCTAACGCGCCTGTATGTCCTGCTTTCGCGGCTTTAAACATGCGCTTAATGCCTTGAACGACATAATTAGACGAAACGCCACTTGGTTTATCGACAAGTAAGACGCCATTAATGGGTCTACCTTTGCGTTTTCGAGCCATTATTGGTCACTTGTATTATTTTCAGATGAATCAGTATCTTCAAATGAATCAGTATCTTCATTTGTGCTTTTTGCCTTATCACTTGCGACAGCTTGATTCACCAATGCAGAAATACGCGCGCCCTCCATAATGGAGCTATCTTTAAAAAAGTGCAATGCTGGCACATTACGCATTCTAATTCGACGTCCTAATAAACCTCTTACAAAGCTTTTTGCTTCTTGCAGTTTTCTTAAGTCATCATCCGCTTTGCTTTCATCTTGATTGTAAAAAGTGATAAATATTTTCGCGTGCGCTAAATCACGACTAACTTCTACACCTGAGACCGTGATCATTCCAACCTCTGGCTCTCTATGTGTAAACTCATGTTGAAGTATGCTTGCTACTTCTTTATGTATTTGTTGACCAACTCGGTCTGTTCTAGAAAATTCTCTCGCCACTCTCTATTGCCTCAATTACCTTGTATATTTTGTTGACAAAAACGGAGGCACTCGGCCTCCGTTTGGTCTCATTAAGCTGCGTTAAGCCTATCGAGTTCGTTTATGTAAAAGTGCTAAATTTCTCGCTTAACTTCGACAATCTCAAATACTTCTATTTGGTCGCCAACTTTTACGTCATTGTAGTTTTTCACACCAATACCACACTCAATGCCTTTTTTGACATCTTGTACGTCGTCTTTAAAGCGGCGCAATGACTCTAGTTCACCTTCATAAATAACCACATTATCTCGTAAGACACGAATTGGATTACTACGTTTAATAGTCCCTTCTGTCACCATACAGCCGGCAATTGCGCCGATCTTCGGCGATTTGAATACATCACGCACTTCAGCCAAACCAATGATTTCTTGTTTAAACTCAGGCGCAAGCATACCGCTCATGGCTTGTTTAACTTCATCAATTAGTTCATAAATGATGCTGTAGTAACGCAAATCAATCTCTTCAGCTTCAATCATCTTGCGAGCTGTTGCATCTGCACGAACGTTAAAACCAACCACGATTGCAGATGATGCAGCCGCTAAGCTAGCGTCAGTTTCAGTGATACCACCTACTCCACTACCCACAATATTCACTTTTACTTCGGCAGTTGATAAACGCGTCAAACTATCAGCAATCGCTTCAATTGAACCTTGAACATCGGCTTTTAATACAATGTTCAATTCACTAACGTCTCCACTCTCCATGTTCGCAAACATGTTTTCGAGCTTCGCTTTTTGCTGTTTAGCAAGTTTCAGTTCACGTTGTTTAGTGTGACGTTTAGCGGCAACTTCACGCGCCTTGCGTTCGTCTTGCACGACAAGCGCATTTTCGCCCGCAATCGGTACGCCCGATAAGCCTAGTACTTCAACCGGAGTTGATGGGCCAGCGACTTTAATTTCGACACCGTGCTCATCTCGCATCGCTCTAACACGACCATACTCTTCACCACATAATAAAATATCACCTGGCTTAAGTTGCCCTTCTTGTACAAGAACAGATGCGACTGGACCGCGGCCCTTATCTAATCGTGATTCAATGACTATACCACGAGCAGAACCTGACTTAACCGCTTGTAAATCAAGGACTTCAGCTTGTAAGTTAATCGCTTCAAGCAGTTCGTCAACACCCATACCTGTTTTGGCAGATACATTGACAAATTGATAATCACCGCCCCATTCTTCTGAAATAACTTCAACTTGTGAAAGCTCAGTTTTTACTCTGTCAGGGTCTGCGGTTTCTTTATCCATTTTGTTAACCGCAACAATTAGCGGCACATTAGCAGCGTTAGAATGCTGAATAGCTTCTTTGGTTTGAGGCATAACACCATCGTCGGCAGCAACAACCAATACAACAATATCAGTCGCTGTTGCACCACGGGCGCGCATTGCGGTAAAGGCAGCGTGTCCTGGTGTATCTAAAAACGCAATACGACCGTTATCTGTCTGAACGCTATACGCACCAATATGCTGAGTAATACCACCGGCTTCACCATCGGCCACTTTGGCTCGACGAATATAGTCAAGTAAAGATGTTTTACCGTGATCTACATGACCCATTATGGTAACAACTGGCGCTCTTGAGTCTTTTTCGCCGTCAGTTGACGAAGCAATCAGCTCTTCTTCTAACGCGTTTTCATTGACCAATTCATACTTATGGCCCATTTCTTCAACCACTAAAACAGCAGTTTCCTGGTCCAGAACTTGGTTAATGGTCGCCATTTCGCCCATTTTCATCATGGTTTTAATAACTTCAGTGCCTTTAACCGACATACGGCTCGCTAAGTCACCTACGGTTATCGTTTCGCCAAGTTTAACGATACGTTCAACTGGCGCCACAGGCTTGTTAAAGCTGTGCTTAAGCTCTTCACCAGCATTTTTTCTAGACTTCTTACGACGTCTACCACCACGCTCAACTTGGGCATCTTCTTCATCTTCTGCTTGTTGAGCATAACGGTTTGAGTGTAAATGAACCTCTTGCGCTTCTTCTTTTTTGCGCAATTCTTCTTCTTCTTTCCAACGTCGCTCGTTTTCTTCCGCTAGCTTACGTGCTTCTTCAGCTGCTTTTTTAGCGTCTTTTTCAAGTTTTTTCTGGGCTTCTTCTTCTTGCTGCTTTTTGATACGTTCAGCTTCAGCTCGCGCTTGCTCTTGCGCAGCGCGCTCTTCGTCAGTTAAGGTAGAGTCCGCCGCTTTACGCTCTTCAGCTTCTTTTTTCGCTTTCTCAGCGCGTGCGATACGCTCTGCTTCTTGCTTTTTACGAGCTTCAGCAGCGAGTTTCGCTTTTTCTTCAGCAGCGGCTTTGGCTGCTTCTGCCGCCTTGCGTTCTTCTTCTTTACGCGCCTCTTCGTCAGCTTTACGCTGCGCTTCTTCTTCAGCAAGACGTTTAATCTCTTCATCAGAGCGTTTTACGTAGGTACGCTTTTTACGCACTTCTACTTTAACTGCTCGCGACTTTCCTAAACTAATCGTGCTGGTCGTTTTGCGTTGCAAAGTCATCTTTTTAGGGGCCGTTGCTGCGCCCGCGCCGCCGTGCTGTTTACTCAGAAAATCAAGCAGTGTTTGCTTTTCTTCCTCAGTCACCATTGCATCAGCAGACTTTTCGATACCTGCATCTTTAAATTGTTTTAATAATCGGTCAACAGTCGTATTGATATCACTTGCTAACTTTTCTATGGAAACTTCTGCCATATTAATTAATTCTCCTATTGACCTATTCTTCGTTAAACCAAACCAGGTTACGTGCAGCCATTATCAGCTCGCCCGCTTTTTCTTCGGTCAACTCTTCTATATCACTTATTTCGTCTGTGCCTTGCTCGGCTAGAAGCTCTAGGTTAGTTACACCGCGACTGGCCAAAATATAGGCTACGTGTTTATCCATACCTTCTAAATCAAGCAATTCTTGCTCAGGCTCTGCAGACTCTAGAGATTCTTCGTTAGCCAATGCACGTGTTGTTAGTGCTGCTTTAGCTCGACCTCTTAATTCTTCAACAATATCTTCGTCTAGACCTTCTATGTCCAAAAGTTCACTAACCGGTACATAGGCGATTTCTTCTAGACTTGTAAAACCTTCATCAACTAGTACTAGCGCAAAGTCTTCATCAATATCTAAACCTTCAGTAAATACTGATAATACTTTTTGATTCTCTTCTTCATGCTTAGATGCTAAATCTTCGACTGTCATCACGTTGAGTTCCCAGCCGCTTAATTGGCTAGCAAGACGGATATTTTGCCCGTTACGGCCAATAGCTTGCGCTAAGTTATCACTCTCTACGGCAACATCCATTGCTTTAGCATCTTCATCAACAACGATTGATGCAACTTCAGCAGGCGCCATCGCATTAACCACAAATGTCGCTGGATTTTCATCCCATAACACGATATCAACACGCTCTCCGCCTAATTCGCTAGAGACAGCTTGAACTCTTGAACCTCGCATTCCTACGCACGCACCAACTGGGTCAAGACGCTTATCGTTTGTCTTAACAGCAATCTTTGCACGTGCGCCCGGATCGCGAGCTGCAGCTTTAATTTCTAATGTTTCTTCAGCAATTTCTGGCACTTCTAGTCTGAAAAGTTCAACCAACATGTCTGGATGTGTTCGACTAATGAAAAGTTGTGCACCTCTTGCTTCGGGGCGAATAACGTACAATAGACCGCGAACACGATCGCCAGGTCTAAAGGTTTCGCGAGGAAGCATGTCTTCTCTGAAAATGACACCTTCAGCGTTATTGCCTAAATCGATTAGTACGTTATCGCGATTAACCTTTTTAACGGTGCCAGTAACAAGTTCACCTACTTTGTCCTCGTACTCAGCAATCATCTGTGCGCGTTCAGCCTCACGTACTTTTTGTACAATGACTTGCTTGGCTGTCTGTGTCGTAATTCTGTCAAACGAAATAGAGTCGATTTGTTCTTCAACAAAACCGCCTAGTTCTATCTCAGGCTCATCTATTTGCGCTGCCGATATGGTAATTTCAGCGAATGGGTTTTCTTGCTCCGCATCATCCTCTACCACCATCCAACGACGGAAGGTGTCAAAATCACCCGTTTCTCGGTCAATTTCGACCCGTACTTCAATATCGCCATCGTTTTTCTTTTTAGTGGCACTTGCTAATGCAAATTCTAATGCTTCAAAAATTTTTTCTCTTGGCACCTGTTTCTCGTTAGAAACGGCTTCTGCTACTAGTAATATTTCTTTACTCATTTTCGCCTCATTGCTCACCCTAGAGCATAATAGGTTTAATCAAATTCTGGGACTACGTTAGCTTTTAATACATTATCAAATGCTAATTCAAAGGTTTCGTTGTCTACATCAATACTAAAAACGGTATTATCAACATGGCCTAAAACACCTTTAAAATTACGACGTCCATTTTCTGGCATTTGTAATTTCACGGTAATTGTTTGCCCTGCTACCTGCTGATAATGTTCAGGTTTAAATAAAGGTCTATCTAATCCAGGAGAAGACACCTCTAAGTTGTATTCCGTACTGATAGGATCTTCAACGTCGAGTACTGCACTAACTTGATGACTCACATCAGCACAATCATCGACATCAATACCCTTTTCAGAGTCAATGTAAATACGCAAAGTCGAATGCTTGCCCGCACGGACAAACTCTAAGCCAACGAGCTCAAAGCCAATCGCTTCAACGGGCGCGTTCAACATTTCGGTTAATTTTCTTTCAAGTTGTGACAATCGTAACTCCAATTACACATACAAAAAAAGGGCATAAAGCCCATTACAAATTGGCCATTCTTTGGCCAACAAAAACAAAAAAGCCCCGTACAAGCGGAGCTATCACATCAATCTGTAATACTTATACTGCAAAGTGTTAGTAGTTTTCGAGTAAGCCGTCTTTGGCTATCTACTTAAACACACTTTATAAGTTGACAATTGATACAATGACGAATATCAATGCCGCTTGTACTAACGTTACTGTGCTACTAAACGTGCATAAGGTAAAGGATGGCAAAGTATATCGATTAATTATATCAGTAATTTTCGATGTGCTGTGCTATTCGCCGTCTGAGGCACTTTTTTACAGTGCTCTTTGCAATACTATTTACAGTACTCTTTGCAATAATCTTTGCAATACTATCCGACTTAATACCCGATACAACAACAGGGAGTTCGTTATTAATGGCGAGAGTATACAAGGATTTAGAGTAATGCGCAAACCTTTCTATTGCCTGTTTTTACTGAGGCAAAAAGGATTATTTTATAGCCTATTCTCTATTAGCGCCAAAGCATCCTCGAGTATCTCTGCAACGAGTTTATATGCGTTTACCGAATCACCATTTTTGATAGCTTCAAACACTTTTTGATGGAAACTAGCGTCATTGTTTGAGACACCCTTCACATTATTTGTGTAGCGGATACTGACCCTAAGCGCTGCGTTGACAAACTGTGTAAGCTGGATAAAAAAACGATTACTGCTGGCCATTAAAATAGTATTCAAAAAGCTAATGTGTGCATCGAGTTGGTCGTCTAAACCTTCTTGTGCGACTGATATTCGATAAAGTGCTTCTTCCATCTTTTTCAGTTGTATAGGCGATGCATTTTCAGCGGCTAGTTTTGCTGCCATAGGCTCAATGGCATAACGTACCTGCGTAAATTCTTTTAGCAGATTGAGCGACGGCTTACTTTTTAAAATCCATTCCAGTACATCTGTGTCGAATAAATTCCAATTTGACTCTTCATTTACTCTGATGCCTTGTTTTGGTCTTGACGAAATTAAGCCTTTTGCAGAAAGCATCTTAACCGCTTCGCGTGTCGCGCTTCTACTGACTTCGAATTGTTCACATAAGATTGCTTCAGATGGCATCCCTAAACCCACAGGGTATTCACCACTGACAATCGCTTCCCCAAGCTTGTGTGTAAGTTGTTGGGTCAAATTTTTTGACATGTTTTTATAAACTCTACCTAAATACCTACTTGACGCCATATTGTATGATAAATACACCAAATAAAAAACTCATTAAACCAACAAAAGAGCTTTTAATATGACTTAATTGTATGTATTTATATCATTAACACCATAGCGCTATACTTGTGAAAGCTTAAATATTAAGCCCGTTTGTGGAACAGTAATAGGCAATTGCATGCCAAATAACATAAGTGCTTCTCCACTAAACACCTGTCCTTCAACTTTTTGAAGTAGCGACGGCGTGTATTCTTCATATTCGTGAGGCCACACAAGATTAAAGCGATATTGCTTTTGCTTATTGAGGCCTTTAAAGCGATATTTTTTAGGCATCGTACGCCTACTTTCTACCACACTATTATAAGCAAAAAGTGCCGATGATTGATCAGTCGCGACAATTCCAAAATCCACTGACTGACCATCTTGATCAAAGCGATATAAGCGCCCAGAATGGAGTAGTTCGCGATGCTTTTTGTACAAGTCAGCACCTGCTTTAAGCGCTATTTTATCTTTATCGTTTAACTCTCTTGGATCCATCTCCATCCCAAAACTACCAAACAATGAGACTGCAATCCTCATCTCAATACTGATACGACGGCCGGTAATATGGCAGTCACGTGGACCAACATGTGAACCCATTATTTCAGGCGGTATAAAAAACGAACAACCTCTTTGGATAGCTAAACGGTCAATCGCGTCGTTGGAATCCGAGGTCCACACTCTGTCTGTATGTGCCAAAACACCATAATCTATGCGAGCACCGCCCGATGAGCAGCTCTCAATTTCAACATGAGGATGAGCTATCTTCACACGCTGTATCAAATCGTAAACCGCGATTGTTTGTTTATGTATCGCACTTAAACCGTGCTGATCGCCGGTATGGTTGATATCTCGATTCATATCCCATTTGATGTAAGAAATAGCAGGATAGCTAGACAACACATCATCTATTTGCTCAAATAAGTAATCGCAAACTTCTTGACGAGTCATATCAAGCACATATTGATTTCTAAATGAAATTTGTGGATTACCCCTTGTGCTTAACACCCATTCAGGATGAGTGCGGTAAAGGTCGCTATCAGGATTTACCATTTCAGGCTCAAACCAGATACCAAATGACATACCAAGCGATTCTACATGCTTAATGATCGGATCAAGTCCCTCAGGATAGACGCCTTTGTCAACAATCCAATCCCCTAAACCAGCTCTGTCATGTCGTCTGTATTTAAACCATCCGTCGTCTAACACAAAGCGTTCCACGCCAACACCAGCCATGATATCGGCGAGCTCTTTTAGGGTATCGGTTTCATGATCAAAATAGATCCCTTCCCATGTATTATAATGAATAGGTCTTGGCGTATTGACGATATTGTCACTAAGTAATTGTTTTCGCACAAAACGATGAAAGTTATGTGATAACTCACCAAACCCATTACTTGAATAAGTCGCATAAAGACTAGGACTGGTGTAACTCTCTGAACAAGCAAGGACAATTTCTTTATTTCCTAAGATTTCACCCATTTGTACATATGTTCGCTGTTCAGGTAATAATTCTACTCGCGTTCTATGATTGCCACTCCATCCCAGATGAAACGCAAAACACTCTCCATTATCTTCATTCGTATGAGGCTCATGCACTATTACACCAGGAAAATTGTCATGTGAGGTTTTCCCTTTGCGATTTTCACGCAAAAATGCCCCTAAAAATAAATCAATAGTAGTTTGCTGGAACTCTAGAGACCATCTGCCCTCAAACGATAATATTTTATTCGCACTGTCAGGTAATGCAAAGGTGGGAGCAGCGCAATAATTAACATGAAGTACTTCGGTATTGAGGTTTTTTATTTCTGTGTTAGCACAGAGCACGTCGTTGCTTGCATCAATCGAAATTGAGTGAGTGATTTGAATTTGTCGATGTTCATCGAGTGATATAAAACGTGCACTCGACTCACTTTGCTGCTCTACTTCTACAAGCGTCGCGCCAACAGACCAAGCGTCTTTATCATTAAATATATCTATACCGGGTCCTCCGGTAAACCCGTTACCTAGACAAGGAGAAAGTGAAAGAGGAACCTCTTCGCTCAGCGCACATTTAGCTTCTTGACGGGTACTTAAAAGACCGAGCATATCTGGCGAATCAGTCATCGATAATCTAGCACCAAAGTACAGTACGCAAGGAGTTAATCTTGTGCAATCAATGACAAGGCTAGTTTTGTCGCCAATTAGATGAACATATTGAGGCAGTGAATTCATAATTAGTCTCGCATGTCTGTTAAGTTGTGTACCGTTTTTTGAATCAATATAGAACTGTAATATCAAAAAAATAAACGATTGCTTTGTAATATATTCGGTAAAACAGATACATAATTGATGTATTAAATGTACATAAGTTTACAAGAATTGCAAATTAAATCATATAAATATGCTAAATAAAAATTAACTTAAATAACAAGACTTTAATGGAGCGTTATTGCCTTTACCGACCCTAAGTTCAACTCTAAGCGACAAGCCTAAGCGCTAACCCTAAGCAAAAATAGACACCGAAAAAAATGCAGTGCCGTAAACTTACCGGCACCGCACCACACACAAGGTTAAAAACGCTTAGATAAACGCTTAAGCGTTTTCAGGCTCGTTGCCAACCCATTGAATAACAGGTCGTTGCCCATAAAGTGCCCAATTAAGCAGCAATGAAAGCGTTAAACAGCTTACTAAAGTAATGAACATCAAGTGTATATAATGTAATCCAAAAGGTGCATGGAAAGGCGAAAATTCAAACGATAGTAAGGTATATAAGATGACGCCGAATATGACCGAAAACAATCCTGCTACTGCATGCACATTTTTAAACACCAAACCTAAGATAAAGACTGATAATATTGGCATGCTCAATAATCCGTACAATTGCTGGATGAGGTTGATAATGCTGTCGGCTTCTTTATAAACAAGCACCAATGCTAAGGCTAGCAAGGTCATCAAAATAGTAACCAAGCCAGATAATCTTTGGACGTTAGGCTTTTTGTTAAAGTATGCTTCGTGCACGTCACACACATAAAGAGCGGTGGCAGAGTTGAGGTTACTATTGAAAGTTGTTAATACTGCCGCGGCCATCGCTGCCGCAAACACGCCACTTAGCCAAGACGGTAGTAAGTCAGCCACAATGGTACCGTATGCAGCATCGCCAATATCACCGTAAAGCTTAAATGACACAATACCGGGAATAACAATAATTGAAGGAACAATTAACAAACGAATACCCGCGGCTGCAAACACCCCTTTTTGCGCTTCTTTTATATTAGGCGCAGCCATTGCGCGCTGAGTAATAACTTGGTTCGTGCCCCAATAAAACATTTGGATAAATATCATACCCGTTAATAAGGTATGCCATGGAATGGGTGAATCATTGTCACCAATTAAGGTCAATCTCTCAGCTGGAATCTCTTCAAAATTGTAGTCAATTGCGTTTAGCGCTAACACAACTACTAACACCGCCATGACTAGCAGTATTACACCTGAATAAGTATCTGATACCGCAACAGCTCGTAATCCACCAAATATCGCATATAACGCGCCAACTATGGCGAAAATGACAGCGATATAAATAACAGGCACATTTACTTCAAACATGTTTTGCATAAACAAAGAGCCGCTGTAAATGACAGCTGGGCAAAATATAAGCGCAGAGCCTAAAAAGAACAAGACACTGATCACCGCTCGTATATGCTTGTTATGATAACGTTTTTCTAATAACTCGGTGGTAGTGGTACAATTGTATTTGTAATAGACTGGCAAAAATACTTTAGCCAGCACAATCAAACCGATAACGGCAGAAAACTCCCACAGCGCCAGTAAGCCCATCTGATTGCCATTCATCCCGACTAATTGATCTGTACTCAAATTAGTTAAGGTAATTGACCCAGCGACAAAATACCACGCTAAACCCCCGCCGGCTAAAAAGTACTCTTTGCTTTGACTAGCTTCAGTATGTCCTTTACCTCTGCATTGTAGATAGGTTAAAAACGCAATCAACAATGTGACGAACAAAAAGACGCTAATTTGAATCAGGTTTACAGACATAATATTCTTCTTTTTTATGCTATGTGGCAGTTTCACTTTCCGACATAGACTATGCTGCTATTAAGCAAGCGCTTTGCTTACTTCCATTTTGACAGTCGTGACTTTTAACAAATCATCACTGGCATTATTTTTGTTGATTAATACATTTAGTTGAAATAGTGACATTAACATCGCATGAATCGGCATAAGATAACCGCTCTCATTGAGCTTAGCGAGCTCTTCTGCTGGCAGTGTTCTAAATACATCTTCGTTTATAGTATGTAGGCCCTTGATTGTATTATGTTGGCCATCTTGATAAACCACTTGCAAATCTATCTCTTTTAACAAATTAAGACGCTCTAGTGTTTGCGCAAGGTTGTAGTTTTGCTGAAAGCCTTGAAGATTCGTTTCTAAAAGTTGTGTGACCATTGACAAGTGTTCGCTTGCTTTTCCAACTTCTGCAAAAAGAGGCTTACCTTCTGTATCAGAAAGTGCAGGTGAATCAGGATCAAAGCCTACCGTAAATTTTGTGTCGTCCTCAGGTGATTTCATTAAATACAGAGGATAAGTTTGCACTGACGCCGGTTGAAAAACAGCTTCCCAAACGCTGTTTCTTACAAACAAATTTCTTTTAATAGTGAAGCTTGTCATGGCAGAAAAAACAAACTGTCCATTGTCATTATTCCTCGACATAAACACCGGAAAACAAGTCGCCGCTTGTGCGATTTCACTCGCGTTTATGTGCAGTACATGCTGTGTTGAAGCATGCTCAATAACCGCACTTGCGACAACTTTTTTTGAGGTATGCTCGGTAGAGCTGAGTTCGACTAATTCAGGCATTCGTTACATCTCTTTTTGAAATTGTTGCGTTGCTTGTGTTGTGCTTAACCATTTTTGAATAAATTCTCTGTGGGATGGCAATGTATTTAGCATTTGCTGTGTAATCTGCTGGTTTTTTTGCATAATCAAATTGGCTTGTTGCTGCTGATTGTACAAATGCTGATGTTGGGTAAAATCAGGTTTAAACCCCATACCGTATAAAACATACTGATAACTCGCTGCAGGGAATAACTCAATAGCACTTTCAAAATCAGCATGAGTTGGACCACGGTAAGCCCATATTTCTAGGTCTTCTTTTAAAGTTTCTGGTATCGAATCAGGATTTGTATGCGCCTGCCAATATGGTTCAGGACGTTTTGTTAGCATATAGTGCAACTTCAAAAAGTCGATTATACGAGACCATTTGTATTCCATTTGCTGATTAAAACGCTTAGCAACGGTCCGCATAATGGCCTTATTTGGCGGTAAGTTTTGTGCAACAAAGCGAGAAGAAATTTCAATAAGCATAATAGCGGTTGCTTCCAAAGGCTCGACAAAGCCACCCGCCATACCCACAGCCACACAGTTTTTATGCCACCATTTTTCACGATGTCCTGATTGAAAACTGATTTTACGAGGTTCGATACCCTCGCCTTGCGGGCCTAAATAGCGTCTTAAATTGTCAATAGCTTCATCATCACTTAAAAATTGACTTGAATACACATGACCAACACCTCGCCTAGACGTTAGGCCTATATCCCAAATCCACCCAGCATTTTGACCAGTCGCAATAGTATGAGAAGGGATTTCTTGATTAGGTTCACTATAAGGAACATGCAAGGCCATGGCAGAATCATTGAATAGATATTTGTCCATTGGCTTAAATTTGACCCCTAAGGCCTCGCCTAAAAGCAATGACTTAAAGCCAGTGCAATCAATAAATAAGTCGGCTTTGCAATAGCGCTCATCGCTTAACATTACGCCATCAATGTATCCATCATCGTCTACATTAACCTTGTCGACAGTACCGATGATATGTTCGACACCCAAGTTGTTGCGACAGTGATGTTTAAGTAAATCAGCAAATGCACCTGCATCTAAATGATAGGCATAATTACACTTGCCAGAATATTCACCTTCAGAGATAGTGCGCGGTGCTAAATTAGCTTCGCATATGTGATGCTGATAATTGGAGTCAATCGCATACTCTTCAATGTTTGGGACGTATGGTGCTAGATCTATGCGGCCATAGCCAAGTGGAACGGTAAATGGGTGATAATAAAAATCACCATCACCTTTGACCCAATCAACAAATTTTCCACCTTGTTTAAACACTGCTTGGCAATGAGCAAACATGTCGCTTTCTTTGATACCAATCTCTTTTAAGGTGTTTTTCATGGTAGGCCATGTACCTTCGCCTACACCAACAGTGGGGATGTCTGAGGATTCGATAAGCGTGACTTTTATAGCCGCTTTTTCATTGGTTTGTGTTGTTGCATTTTTGTGTTGGGCAGCAATAATCGCTGCTGCAAGCCAACCTGCAGTGCCGCCCCCAACTATTGTAATGCTTTTAATTTTCTCAGACATATTACACCTGCCAATTAAATTACTGTTTGTTTGATACTAATTCGTGGGTGTTTAGCACACTTCTATTACCAAAGATAAAACGTATTTATTCTCATGTACATACGGCTTATCTTTTTTAACAAAATTTTGTGTAAAAAAAGGGGGGTGAATATTCACCACCCTTTTTGATTTAGACTATTAAGCTATGCGCTTGTTATCAGTGTATTAAACGACTAGAAAGTCGCGCGTACACCTATAGCAAAACGTGAACCGTTGTCTTCAACCGAGTAGGTTTGATTCGCAAATCGACCGGTTTGTACAAGCTCTTCTTCAGTAATGTTAATACCTTCAAAGAACACAGTCATCGAGTCATTAATGTCATAACTAGCACTAATATCGATTTGACCAAATGTATCAGTGTTGATTGGCTCACCGTTAAATCCATTGTCAATTTGACGCAAGAAACCTTCACGGTTGTTGTAAGCCACACGTGCTTGCCATACATCAGCCTCGTAAAACAAAACTAAGTTTTGAGAATCACCTAAACCTTCAAGTGCAAATGAAGTCGTAGTATCGCTACCAAGCTCTACTGAGCTGTCGACCACGGTTGCATTCGCGGTAAAACCAAATCCGTTTTCAAAAACATGCGTTAAGGCAATTTCATAACCTGTGATCCTGGCTGATTCGCCATTTTGAGGACGGCTAACGCGGTAGGTCTCTTGTAAACCAAATAGTTCTTCAGCTGTGTTCGGGTCATTTACGTCAAGCGTTGCACATAAAGGATCTGAACATAAGAAGCCAGGCTGGTCTGCACGATCAGCTAGAGTGAAAACCTCTTCACCTGTTAAGCTTGTGATGAAATCTTCAACTTCTTTGCTGAAAAACGCAAAGGTAAAGATTGACGTATCAGCGTAATACCACTCGTAAGAAATGTCCCAGTTAGAAGAACGGAATGGTTTAAGTGCAGGGTTACCACCGCTAGCATTTAAGCTTTGTCTACGTGGCTCACCAAAGGTCGTCGCTGGAGACATTTCGTTCATGGTTGGGCGCGTAAGTGAATCATAAGCTGCAAACCTTAGAACCATATCTTCTTGCAACTCAAGCTTTAAGTTAATGCTTGGCAATAAGCTCGCATACGAACCGCCTTCAACGATTTCAGTTGCTGGACCAAAGCGATTGGCGAATAAGGTTTCATCTGTTGTTCTTACCACGTCAGAAATGAAACTTTGCACTGCATCAACATCAACGTCAGTTGTTGAATAACGCGCGCCAACGTTTAAGAACAATGGCATATCACCTACTTCAGTTTCAAAATCGAAATCTGCATATACTGAGGTGATTGTCTCGTTCACGGTAAAGCGGTTATTTTGCAAGCTTGTTGTTATTGGGTTGCCTGTTGACGCTAAATAGTCAACCATCGCATCACCGTTAAAGGTGTAGAAAGTATCTATCAAGCCTGGGAAGAAGTTATTCGCAGTGAAGCTTCTAAAATCGATGACATCAAGCGGTGCTGGGTCGTTATATCCACAGAACGCGCACTGACTACCAAAGATTTGGAACTGTTTCTTTTCGCGATCTTGGCTATAAACACCGAAGTTTGCACCTGTAAACACTTCACTTTCTGATGCGTATTTAAAGTCAGCTTTAACTTCAGTAATCGTGTCTTCAAAACTAGGTTGATTACCTTTTTCGTTATAGTGTAAACGCGCTAGGTTAGCATTTGGCAAGCTGCCATTTTCAAAGCCATCATGACGAACTGTTGGCGTACCACCAGTACCATCAAAAGTATAGTTATTGATAATACCAACTACGTTGAAACGGTCTTTACCAGCACGGTCATTCTCAGCACTTGAAGTTGACACGTCAAATTTAGCCGAAAGAGCGTCGTTGATTTGCCAATCTACATTTAAGCCAAATGCAGAATTTGAAATGTCACGAGTGTTACGTGTCGTTGATACAAAGTCAGTCGCTGGATTACCAGAACTCACAAACAAATCAACATCTTGTGAAAATGATGTTAGTGTACCTGTTGCAGCGTCGATAGTTGCTGTGCCTACGCGATCTGGTTCAAACCAAGACGCAAGGTCAGTCACTTGTGAATCAACTTCAAATGTTGAAATTGAGCCATCTAGTGTAATAGTAACGTCTTCAGAAGGCGCGAATTGAAAGACCAAGTTAGCATTAGTACGCGTACGCTCTTGATTGTCTACGATTTGATCCCAGTTACGTGGGATGAATGCATTGGTAAACAAAATGCCGTCGCGTGAATTAGAGATGGTTTGGCCTGGACGCCAACCTGCTGTAGAGATTTGGTTTATTTGTACATCACGTTGCTCATGGCTTAATGAAAACAAAATACCCATGGTACCGTCATTAAACGTATTTGACACTAAACCCGAAAACGACGGTGATGTCTCTTCAGACAAACTCTCATACATCGCTTTACCAGATACAACAGCAGTAAAACCATCGTAATCAAAAGGTCTAGCTGTGATTAAAGCAACCGTACCACCAATGCCACCTTCTTGCATTTTGGCTGTACCTGTTTTAAATATGTCAGCACCAACAATTTGGTTGGCAGAAACTGAATCAAAGGCGAATTCTCTTCCGCCTGTTTCAGACGCCATCTGACGGCCATTTACCAACACGGTATTAAACTGAGGACCAAAGCCTCGAATAGTCACTGCTTGTCCTTCGCCGCCGTTACGGTCAATTGATACACCAGTGATCCGTTGCAGAGATTCAGCAACGTTTAAGTCTGGGAACTTACCTATGTCTTCTGCTTTTATACCATCAGAGACGAGGTTAGAGTTCTTCTTATCGTTCATTGATGCTTTTAGACTGCTGCGATAGCCGCTAATCGCAATAACTTCAACATCATCTGCGCTTGATTGCGGCGCACTCATAGCAGGTGTTGCAAGTAATGCCCCAGCAACGGCTGTTGCGATAGCAGAGTAAGTGCCTAATTGTTTTATTTTACTCGTTTTCATAATTAGCCCCTATTATAGAATTGTTTACTATAATTCGTGTTAGTAATAAATAGTGTGTAATGCTTAACGTGTGTAACTTGTTTAATGTTTTACATCTGTACTAAGATTTACGTCTCAGTAATAAGCTCTCGCTTATTTATATTATAATATAACCAATAATTTCAAATTATCAACAAATATATACATTAAATTAACATTAAAACGTATATTGATAATCAAGTTAATTAAATAAATAAAATATTTTACGTTTATTATTTTTAATAAATTTAAATTATATCAAAGGGTTAGTTTTAAAAACAAAAAATATAGATTAGAAATCTTAAATGCATCGTATTGTATGATAAATACGATTTTAGTGTTTGTGCTCAGACTTTTGAGAGCACACCTAGAAAAGGATCAGAGATGCAGAGTTGTTTTATTACAACGAAGTGTAGTACACAAAATCGTAAAATGCCCAAGCAATCTTTTAACTTATCAACCAGACAGAAGATATGCGATTCACCCAGCATTAATCTGCATAACACTACCCATTGCAAGATGCCTTTATGGCGATTGATGGGGATTGATGACGATTAAAAAACCTGCTAAAAATCAGTAGTCGAATATGGTCAACAACTTATGTCAATTGACTTATATACTCTTGTTTTTTCTGCATTGCTTTCTCGCCAAATAGGATCTCACATGCTTCATCAATACCGGGGGTATTCACAATTTCGTCTTTGCGGAGCACCATTTCTATTTTTGAGCGACGTCTTAAAAAGTCTTCTAACCGCGTGATCATTTCTCGGCGCGCTGAATGATGAAGCTCGGCGCGAATATATTCAGCGTTTTCCATTAGTTGCTCAGCTTGTGTCGGGTCGCGTTGTATTTCATCCAAAATTTGAAATGCATGCATATCGTATCGTCTCCATAAACGCACCGATAATTTTTCAGATGAATAACTAGGTGTCATAGCATCTAAATCCAGTAATTGGGCTCTATATTCAAATTCCTTTTTTACCGCAGCATCAGACTCGCCATACCAAATGGCGCCAGGTTGGGCTAAAGAAATACCCAAATCTTGCATGATATCAGCGACTTCTTCACCAACGTTTATACAATCGGTTAGCTTGCCACCAAATATGCTGATGTATTTTTGCGATTTATTGATATCAATTGCGTGTTTGCGACTTAATTGCACCCAATCAGCCTCGCCTTTCCCGCCTTTGATGGCTAGTGGCCTTACTCCCCAACGCTCTGCAATAATATCATTTTTGGTGAGAGGCTTATCAAGGCTCAAAAGCGCATTAACATTATCTAAAATAAACTCCCGGTCTTCATCTGTTACGCTTGTGATTGGTTTTTCAACTTGATTATCGGTAGTACCAATACATGTTCTTTGCCCCATCGGTATCACAAAGAATAAGCGGCCATCTGACGCAAAAAATGCCAGTACCTTATCTACCTTAGTGAGTTTTTTCACAATTAGATGAACACCTTTCGAGAAAAGGTGGTTATGCTCTGTTTCCTGTTTTATACGTGCGTTATATTCGTCAACCATAGGGCCACAAGCATTAATAATCGCTTTTGACCTAATCGTAAATGTCTTCCCAGTTTCAAGGCATGAACCCTTTGTTTCCCATGTGTCGCCTATTTTCACACTATTTTGTGCGTCAACATAGTTAGCCACAATCGCACCATTATCCATAGCCGTTCGCACAAAGTTATAGACAAATCGGGCATCATTGTCGTGCAAAAACGCATCAGAATACTCGAAACCACCTTGCGCGTTCGACACGTCAATCGCTGGTTCTAATTGTTTAATTTTTTCTGTAGACAAAAATTGGGGTTTTTGTGTAAAAAAGCGTCCCATCAGCCAATATACAATCGTGCCAATAAAAACAAACCACGCTGGAAACCGAAACCCTTTTTGCAAAGTCGTTAAAAAGCGTATCTCTTGCACGGTAGAAGGATAACTTCTCATGAGATGATTTCGGCTCTTACAAAGCTTATTGACTAACAAATACTCATGATTTTCAAGGTATTTTATGCCGCCCCACGCAAGATTTGATGAGTTAGACGAAGTATGACCGGCAAAGTCACCTTTGTCGATAATAGCGACCTTCGCCCCTTTTCTACTTAAAGAAGCCGCAGCCACCGCGCCATTAATGCCCGCACCAATAATCAGCACATCGTAATCTTGAGACGCTAATTTTTCGATATTTGTTTCGCGTAAAATCATATACACCTTCTTTGACAATGGACTGAGATTGTTTATGGCAAAATTAACGTGTAACACAACATCAGTGGCTTAGCATTACAATATTACCCAACCCTTATTAGTATGATATATATGATTTAATGGTCTTGCAAGTTACCAACAGTGAATTCTTGCGCTCTGTAACACTAATCTACCAGTAAAAATCCCCTTTATACCTCCGTCATTCAGGCGCAGGCCTAATACTGATCGGTTAAGACTTCCTCGTCATCCTCGCGAAGGCGGGGATCTGGTTGATGTTATTGCAAAACTTATAAAAACAGAGACTTAGCTAAAATCGCGCAGTTCTAAGAGATTCCCGACGAGTCAGGATTAATGAGTGTTGTTTATTCGTTCAGTTGTATAAATGATTGAAGCTAAATGATTGCAAAGGGTTTTGCTTGGGTCAGACAATAAAAAACGCGCCACAAAGGGCGCGTCTCTTTCAATGGTTGCGGGAGCTGGATTTGAACCAACGACCTTCGGGTTATGAGCCCGACGAGCTACCAGACTGCTCCATCCCGCGTCTGAATTCTGGATGTTGTGCCATCACTATGTCGCGATTTGCGATTAGGTCTGTCTCAACGAGAGGCGTATTATACATAGCGTTTGTTAGGATGCAACAAGTAAACTAATTATTTTTATCAAGCGCTTATTCTTTAAGCACTTGGTTTAAATAACTCCATTTTTGTGGCGAGTTCAAAGTCCAATTCACTGATCCCGTCAACATCATGTGTCACTAAATCAATGACAACTTTGTTATACACATTAAACCACTCAGGATGGTGTTTGAGCTTTTCGGCCCATATAGCAATTTGACTCATCCAACCAAAAGCACGGATAAAACTCTTAAATTTAAATGTTTTATGTAATTTACCGTCAATCACTTCCCAATGTGTGTCGCCGGCATTCTGATTTAATATCTGAAGTTGCTGTTTGATTTCATTTTCACCCAGACGAGTTGGCATAATTTGTCCTGTCATAATATAAAGTTTGTCTTGTATAAAACATTAACGTGCAGACAATTAGACTAGATCAGATATTGAGTGAGTCATATAGTGAATGACACTGGCTTGTTGAATAAAATAAAAGGGTTGAGTGTCATTCTACTTAGTAAACTCCAAAGTCATGCGATGTCGTGTTATATGGCACTATGTCGCACTACATAATTAAGCTCAAAAACGTACCAACAAGCGCAGGTTTCTCTCTTCCTTTAATCAACACTTTGCCTTCAAACTTATATAATTTGCCTATATCTTTGTTCTCTATATCAACGAGCGTAAACGCATATTTGATTTCGTCATCGACGCGCACGGCCTCTATAAACCGCAATGAATCCATACCATAGTTGATCATAGTGGTTATAGAGGGGTCAACACTCACGCAGTTAGCAAACATTTTTGGCATTAGAGATAAGGTTAAAAACCCGTGGGCAATGGGTGTTTTATAAGGGCTGTCTGTTTTGCATCGCTCTACGTCTAAATGAATCCACTGGTGATCACCTGTAGAATCTGCGAATTGTTGAATTTGTGCTTGATTAATTTGATGAAAATCCTCACCACTAACGCTATCACCGACTTGCATTTGATTAATTAGCATGATGTTCCTTGTATATAGTTAAGTAATCGATATCAATTTATACTATTAATTTGATTAATACATCAACTTTACTATTATGTTAAGCAATTATTAATTTTTCTGATACATCCTTAAGGTTATAAATGAATTTACATCGAATTGACTTAAATCTCTTTGCTGTTTTTGACGCCATTTATACGGCTGGTAGTTTAACAAAAGCCGCTGATGTTTTATGCATCACTCAACCGGCTGTAAGTAATTCGCTAGCACGTTTAAGAGATATGCTTAATGATCCATTGTTTGTGCGAACAGGTCATTCGATGACGCCGACGCCTGTTGCACAAAATATTATCGTCCCTGCCAGAGAAGCATTGGGTTTATTGCGTAAAAGTGTCCAGCAAAGCCATATTTTTGTGCCTGAAACGTCAACAAAAGCTTTTAATTTTGCCAGCCGTGACATTTTAGAGGTAAGTATAATGCCTCGCTTGCTTGCACGTTTGCAGCATATCGCGCCCAACATCACCTTAACTAATTACGAAATGGGACGTAATAAGGTAGTGTCGTCTATGGCTAGCGGTAATCTCGACTTTTTCGCTGATGCCTCAACATTTACCGATGTTCATTTGAAGAAACAGTGCATTGCGAAAGATCGTTTTGTTGTTGTTGCACGCAAAAACCATCCCAATATCAAAAATGCATTGACCATGGATAATTTCTTATCATTGCATCACTTTAATGTGTCGAACAGACCTAAAGGCGCTGGCCCAATAGATATTGCACTTGATAAATTAGGCAAAAAACGCCACGTCATGATGCGAGGTCAGCACTTTTTGACCGTCCCAAGTACCATCTCTAAAACAGATATGATTGCGTGTATGCCATATCATTTAGCCAAACACTATGATGTTGCAATGTATGAGGTACCGTTTGAGCTGCCACCCATAGAGTATTTTTTATACTGGCATTTAAGCGCTGATCATGACAGCGCTCATCAATGGATGCGCGAACAAATAGCAGAAGTCGCTAAAGCTTATAATCCTGAATAATATCCTGACCAAAACGAACGATAGAGCCTAAGACATAATATCTAAGGGCCTATCGTCAATCAGCTTCAAATTTTAGTTGTCAGCAATATCGACGCTTTTGCCTCGAATTTTGCTGACATTAAACGACTTTACCCTACTTTAAACAACTCAGCATCCATTTCCATTAAGTTGTCTGAGCCAGTATGAATCGCTGACACTAGCGAACGAGTGCGTGCCATCATGCGGTCAAAATAAAACTTAGCGGTATGAATTTTTGCCTGATAAAAGTCTTTCTCAGTCGTACCCTCATCCAGTTTTTTCTGTGCTATCACGGCCATTTGTAACCAAAAATAAGCCACCGTCACGTATCCGGCATACATTAAATAATCAACTGCGGCCGCGCCGAGTTCATCGGGGTTATTGGCAGCAGATTGCCCTATATCCTTTGTTATTTGTAACCATTCATCAACGTGTGAATCAAGAGAATTAGTCCACGCGTTAAATTGCGAATTCCCGCGCACCTGATTACAATAGTCCTTAATTTCAGCTGTAAAAATGTTGAGTAACTCTCCGTTTGACCCCATAATTTTACGAGCAAGTAAGTCTATTGCTTGAATACCAGTTGTTCCTTCGTACATCGTACAAATCCGTGTATCACGTGCAAGTTGTTCCATGCCCCACTCTGCAATATAGCCATGGCCACCATAAACTTGCATACCATAACTAGTGGCCTCTTGCGCTGTTTCTGTCAAAAAAGCTTTCACAATCGGCGTTAACAAGGCAAGTTTTGCTTCTGCTAGTTTTTTCTCGCCTTCATCGCTGCCATAAGTAGTGATATCAACAAGTTTCATGCAATAGTTAGCCATTGCTCTGTTGCCCTCAGCTAAGGACTTTTGAGTAAGCAACATGCGTCGTACATCAGGATGCACAATAATAGGATCGGCTGGTCCATCTGGATTTTTAGCACCACTTAATGAACGAAACTGAACGCGGTCATTGGCATACGCAAGTGCGCCCTGAAAGGCGGCTTCTATTGCCGATAACCCTTCAACTCCTGTACCAATGCGTGCAATATTCATAAACGTGAACATGCAATTTAAGCCACGGTTTGGCTGACCAATTAGATGCGCTTTTGCCCCATCAAAATTAATCACGCAAGTGGCGCTACCTTTAATGCCCATTTTGTGTTCAATAGACCCACATTTAACCGCATTGCGTTCTCCTGGCTCGCCGTTTTCGTCAAGATTGAACTTAGGCACAATAAACAAAGAAATACCGCGTGTACCAGCCGGTGCATCGGGTAAACGTGCAAGCACAATATGGACAATATTGTCTGACATGTCATGTTCACCTGCCGATATGAATATTTTAGTGCCCGTTAGGCTGTAGGTACCGTCGTCGAGCGGCTCTGCTTTACACTTCAACATTCCTAAATCTGAACCACAATGAGGTTCTGTCAAACACATCGTGCCGGTCCAAACCCCTTCTATCAACTTATATAAAAACGCATCTTGCTGTTCTTTTGTGCCATGAGATTTAAGCGTTTCCATGCACCCTTGGCTCAAACCTGGATACATTGCCCACGAGTGATTAGCGCCCGAGAACCATTCTGCGATAGAGGTTGCTAATGAATAAGGTAGCCCTTGTCCACCAAATTCTTCGCCATGTGCCATTGATGGCCAACCGCCCTCTACGTATTGTGCATAAGCTTCCTTGAAACCATCAGGCGTAGTCACAACACCATCATCAAATTGACACCCTTGTTGGTCGCCAATAGCGTTTATTGGCGCAAGGATATTTTCAGCAAATTTACCGGCTTCTTGGTATATAGCCTTGACTAGATCCTCACTGACTTCATCAAATCCTAGCTTGTCATAGTGACTTTGCATTTCGAGTAATTCTTGGGTGACAAACAGAGTGTCTCTCAATGGTGCTTGATAATTTTGCATGTTAATACCTTTGCATAATTTAATTATTTACGATTAATGTTGCGCTTCGCTTATATTCCGCTTCGCTTATATTCCGCTTCGCTTATATTCCGCTTCGCTAGGCTTTGTAGCTCGAAAACGTTTGTTTATTTGCGACCAATTCTTCAAGTAATGGTGAAGGGGTAAACCAATGCTTACCATATTCACCTAAGCTCTCTTGATAATGCTTCATTCTATTTAGGATGGTATCGAGGCCAATTTCATCTGCGTACTTCATTGGACCGCCTCGGTAAACAGGAAAGCCATAGCCATAAACATAAATCACATCAATATCACTCGAACGCTGTGCAATACCCTCTGCTAAAATATTTGCGCCTTCGTTAATTAATGGAAATATGCATCGCTCAAGAATTTCTTGATCAGAAATTTGTCTTTGCTTTATGCCAAGCTCATCTGCTTTTTGTTTAGCTAACTCAAGTACGCTTGGGTCAGGAATAGGTTTACGATTGCCTTTTTCGTATAGGTAAACGCCTTTGCCTACTTTAAGCCCTGCTCTACCGTCTTCGACTAACACGTCGGCGACTGCGCAATAAGAGGGGTCATGCTCGATAAACGCTTTACGTGACTGTCGCACAAAATAACCTATATCAAGCCCTGCCATATCGCCCATAGTAAAAGGGCCCATGGGTAAGCCAAAGTCAAAAATGACCTTATCAACTTGTTCCGGCGTAGCACCTTCTAGCATTAGGCGGTTAGCTTCGCGACCATATACTTCAATCATTCTGTTACCAACAAAACCAAAGCATACGCCCACTAACACGCCAACTTTCTTAATCGTTTTTGCTAGCTTCATTGATGTTTTAATAACGTCGTCAGCCGTCTGCTTGCCTTGCACTATTTCAAGAAGCTTCATCACATTTGCTGGTGAGAAAAAGTGCAGACCAATCACGTCTTGCGGTCTTGACACGCACTGTGCAATCTCATCTAAATCAAGCGTTGAGGTATTACTGGCGAGTATCGCACCTTGTTTACATACTTTGTCTAAGGCTTGAAACACTTGCTTTTTGACCGACATTTTTTCAAACACCGCTTCAATCACCAAATCTACATCGCTCAAATCGTCATAAGTAGTCGTTCCTGTTAGCAGGGCCATGCGTTGTTCGACTTGCTCTTGAGTGAGTTTGCCTTTTTTAGCAGAGTTTTCGTAATTGCGCCTAATTACCGCAAGACCTTTGTCTAAATTGGCTTGTTCAAGCTCTAACATCACAACAGGAATGCCAGCGTTTGCAAAATTCATGGCAATACCGCCACCCATTGTGCCGGCGCCAATGATGGCGACTTTTTCGATATCTCGCGTGCTGGTGCCCTTTGCCACATTTGGTAAGGCAGCCGCAGCGCGTTCAGCAAAGAAAAAGTGCTGCTGAGCGCGCGCTTGGGGTGTTTTCATGCATTCCATGAATAATTCACCCTCTTTTACCAACCCTTGATCGAACGGTAAATCAAAGGCGGCTTGCACGGCATCTATGCATTTAAGTGGTGCAAAAAAGCCTCTCGCTTTTACCGCCACTTGCTGACGGGTTTGCTCAAAAACAGCATTTACCTCATCGTTGCTCTCTAGCTTAATATTGCAGGTCGCTGGAATGGGCATTTCTTTCACTTTTTGAGCAAGTGTTATAGCAGAAACGAGCAAATTACCGGCAGGCGTAATCTCAGAAAACAAGCTGGAGATTGCTTTAACCGGCGTAGGCGCCCCACTTACAATCATTTGCAATGCCTGTTCGGGTGCGATAAGGCGTGGTAGGCGCTGAGTACCGCCTGCTCCTGGCAGAATACCAAGATGTACCTCGGGCAAGCCCACTTTGTTGCCATCAACGCTTACTCGGTAATGACACGCCAATGCTAATTCTAGGCCTCCACCAAATGCGCCTCCGTTAATGGCGGCTATCACTGGTTTTTTGCTATTTTCAATTACGCTTAGTACTTCTGGCAACATCGGTGACAAGTCACCACCAGAAAACTCTGATATATCTGCGCCTGCACTAAATAAGGGGAGTTCACTTGTAATAATGATGGCTTCAACATCATTGTTTTCTAATGCTGCATTCATAGCGTCTATGATGCCGACCCTAATCGCCTTAGATAATGCATTAACAGGCGTATTAGCCATACTAATAATACAAATATTGTCTTGCACTGTTTGATTTACGACTGACATGCTGCGCCTCACAGGTAATAAATAGATTTTTTTGATAATAAAATGTTAAAACATTAGCGCCCCTGCCACTAATTTATTGCTGTTATATTGCCGAATAAGCGAATTTGATTGAGAGGACCGTAAACGAATAGCTACTCGATTGTTAGATTGTTTATGAGATTATATTCATCAAGTTGATTGCAGTTTAAAAGCAAACAAACCTATAATGTTAAGAAAATGTAAACCAATATACGCTTTTGGATTGGCACTGCTTATATCGCTGACATGCTCAATACTCTACAGGGAAAAATAAAATGGAAATACTACGAACCCCAGCGTCGCGTTTTGAAAATCTGCCAGGTTATAGCTATCAAGAAAACTACATCGATTTACAAGCGTCTAGTACTGAACCTTTAACATCACTGCGAATGCACTATGTTGATTACGGCGACTCTGACAGCCCCGTTATATTAATGCTACATGGTGAACCCTCATGGAGTTATTTATATCGTCACATGATTGACGATGCAGTGAGCGCCGGTTTTAGAGTTATTGCCCCAGACTTAATCGGGTTTGGAAAATCTGACAAGCCTTCTAATCAAGACGATTATACATATGCAAGCCACTTATATTGGTTGACTCAGGCCTTACAAAAATTAGCACTGCGAGATATTCATTTAATTTGCCAAGACTGGGGTGGGCTTTTGGGTTTGCGGCTATTAGCTGCTGATCCCGATAATTTTAAGGCTGTAGTGGCAGCCAATACCATGTTGCCAACGGGTGATCATCAAGCCCCTCAAGCTTTTATTGATTGGCAGCAATATTCGCAACAAACTAAAGAATTCAACATCGGTGCGATTATTCAAAATGCAACGTCTAAAGATATGATTGACGAAATTATAGAAGCTTATAATGCGCCATTCCCCGACGAAACATACAAAGCAGGAGCCCGAAAGTTTCCACTTTTAGTGCCAATTAGCCCTGATGATCCTGAGTCGCAAAATAACCGAAATGCTTGGAAAGTACTGTCTCAGTTTAGCAAACCATTCTTAACCTTATTTAGCGATAATGACCCGGTAACCAAAGGCGCAGAAAAAATTTTTCAAAAGATGATACCTGGGTGTCAAAACCAAGCACATTCTATTCTCAAAAATGGTGGGCACTTCTTGCAAGAAGATTGTGCCCACGAATTAGTATCTCTTGCAATCACATGTTTTAAGGAGTCTTGACTTGGATGCATTATTAGATTTTACTGGCCAAAGCGCTATTATCACAGGCGCTGCGAGTGGTTTTGGCAGAGCACTAGCAATTGCGCTTAACCAACGGGGTTGTCAGCTTGTGTTAAGTGACATCAATGAAGAAGGGTTAAACCAAACTTTAAAAAGTTTAGCGCAACCTGAATTATGTATAACAAAGCTTGCCAATGTGGCTGATGAAAATAGCAGTAAGGCACTTGTTGAGCTAGCTATTGATAAATTTAAACGCTTAGATATTGCAGTGAATAACGCTGGTATTGCTCACACCCAAGCGCCGCTTCATAAAATGACAGAGGATATTTTTGATAAACAATTTGATGTTAATGTCAAAGGTGTTGCTTTTGGCATGAAGTATCAAATACCGGCGATGCTTAAACAAGGTAGCGGACACGTCTTAAACATTAGCTCTTTGGCCGGCATAGGTGGTACGCCCAAAGGCAGCGCATATAGCGCGGCAAAACACGCAGTCATTGGCTTAACGCGCACGGCAGCAGTGGAATATGGTCGTTATAACGTGCGCGCTAATGCTATCTGTCCATTCTTTAGCCCTACCGATATTATGAATATTGATGGCTTAGCGTCTGACGAAGAAAAAGCGAAACTAGGCGCCGGAAGCCCAATGAAGCGAATAAGTACTATAGACGAAATCGTCAATGTTATGGTGCTTACCCTATCACCAGGTAACACGTATATGAACGGTCAAACCATTGCAATTGATGGTGGTGTTACTGCATGGTAACGACTTATTTTGACTGCTGAGGTGCTAATGTATGACTAATACAAGCATCTCTGTTGTTCATCTAATATTAAATTAAAGGTCTAGTTCTAATATTAAATTAAAGGTCTAGTCACAAATTAGTGTAAAAAAACACACATATTTGGCGCAATCTATATTGCTGATTACCATTTATTTTCAATAGCTTACAAAAATAAAGTATTAAAGCCGATACAAATGTATCGGCATAAGCCCTTTCTAAACACCTTTTTCTTTATATAGTTCTTCACGGAATAACGCAATACTGCAATGAAGAAGAGGTACTAAACATGTTGAAAAAATTAGTTATCGGTTCTATCGCGTTAATTAGCATCAGTGTAACCAATCACGCACAAGCAAGTTTGGAAGATTCATTAGCTAATATATGCGCTATCGTAAAAGCCGACGATAAAAGCGAACTTCGCAAAAAACTTAAGAACGTTGAAAATAACTACCGAGTAAAGTTGAGAGACTACTACGACGGCATTAAATGCGGTGGCAATAGCTTGATCCGCGTCGCGGTAGAGAACAACGCGCTTGAAGCAGGCACTTTATTGGTGAAAAAAATGCCAAAAAAGAGTTTAAAAGCGCCAGAGAACGACGGTAAAACGTTAATGGCTTGGATTTCTGAGCAAGGTCACGATGGTAACCCTGTCGCAGAAGTCGTAAAAAAACGGATTTAATCTGTTTATCAACCTGTTGATAACCTTTTCAACATGGTAGGCAAAGGCAACTTTGCCCTTTTGTGACCTCCTCCCCGGAGGTCACTTTTTTCTTTTTTACATGCTGATCGCCAAGCACTCATGTAAGCTTAAGCGCTCACTAAGGCTTAATAATGACTTTGCCCATTACTTGACGAGAGGTCACTTTATTGAGCGCATCGACTGCGTTTTCAAGCTCAAATACTTCATCAACGACCACTTTCACTTTTCCTTGTGCATACCATGTAATGAGCTCTTTCATGTTTGCCATAAAGTCTTGCGGCTGATGCTGCACAAAAGCCCCCCAAAATACACCCACAACCGAAAAGCCTTTTACCAAAGACAAATTAACCGGAAATTTAGGTATCTCGCCGCCAGCAAAGCCAATCACTAATAAGCGACCAGACCAGGCCATGACCCGCGTACACGCATGAAAAGTATCACCGCCAACGCATTCATAAACAACGTCAACACCTTTTCCATTCGTTAACTCTTTTACCGCGTCTTTGACATCTACTTGACTATGATTAATGGTTATTTCAGCGCCATTATTTTTGGCCATTTCGCATTTTTCGTCACTCGAACAAACAGCGATCACTTTAGCGCCCATTTGCTTACCAATTTGCACAGCCGCTAAGCCCGTGCCACCTGCCGCACCGGTAACAAGCAATGTTTCACCTGCTTGTAGTTGCGCCCTTTGTTTTAAAGCGTGATGAGCCGTTGCATGCGCTGTTGTTAACCCTGCCGCTTCTAAAAGTGGGATACTATCTGGTATCGGCATCACTTGTTGACAAGGAATTTGCACATGCTGCGCATACCCCCCTAACACGCAGATACCAATTACTTTCATTCCCACTTGGAGATACGGTACCTCTTCACCCACTTCAACAATGGTACCCGCAACTTCACTACCAGGAATAAACGGTAAATCAGGTTTCATCTGATACAAACCTTGAACAAGTAAGCTATCAGGAAAGTTAACACCTGCGCCAGCTACTTTTACAACAACATGTCCTTTTGCTGCTTTTACATCGTCAACGTCTTTATATTTGAGCTGGGCAACCTCAGCAAACTCGTTACACACAATCGCTTTCATGAATATAGGCCTTATTTATTTTGTTGTTCTATTAGTAAGAGTAGTAAGAGCGTATTTACAAAGTATTTAAAACACTTGCCATACATTATCGTTTGGCACTTGCCATCAGATTTTTACCCAGCTGCATCATATGCACTTGATCAGGGCCATCAGCCAATCTGATGGTACGTGCATACGCAAGTGTCGCCGATAATGTTGTATCTTGTGATGTGCCCATTGCCCCATGTATCTGAATTGATTCATCAATCACCTCACATGCCATTTTAGGTGCGACAATTTTAATGGCTGCAATGATGTTCTTTGCCACCTTGTTGCCGTATTTGTCCATATTATCAGCTGCTTTTAGCGTGAGTAAACGAGCCTGTTCAATTTTACAATACATTTGAGCAATACTTTCTCTAACCGATTGCTGTTTACTTAAGGGTTGACCAAATGCAATTCTATTCTCTGCTCGCTCACATGCCATATCAAGCGCACGCTGCGCACAGCCAATAAGTCTCATGCAATGGTGAATTCGACCAGGCCCTAAACGACCTTGAGCGACTTCAAAGCCCTTACCCTCGCCATACACGAGGTTATCAATAGGTACTTTTACATTGTCAAACAATACTTCGGCATGGCCAATAGGCTCATCTAAATAGCCCATCGCTGACATTGGCCTAACGATAGTTACCCCTGGAGTATTCATTGGCACAAGAATTTGTGATTGTTGAACATGACGGGCCGCAGTCGGGTCGGTTTTCCCCATAACTATCATAATTTGACAGTTTTCGTTCATTGCGCCACTGGTATACCATTTGCGACCGTTTATTAGGTAGTGGTCACCTTTATTCTTGATGGATGTTTCAATGTTGGTTGCGTCAGAAGATGCAACTTCTGGTTCAGTCATCGCAAAAGCTGAACGGATTTCGCCATTTAGCAATGGTTCTAACCACTTCTTTTTCTGCGCGGGTGTACCGTATTTAGCAATGACTTCCATATTACCAGTATCGGGCGCGCTGCAGTTAAACACCTCAGAGCTCCATAACACACGCCCCATTAACTCGCATAAAGGTGCATATTCAAGGTTACTTAAACCTGCACCATAAGGTAGGTAGTCTTCCGGCAAAAATAGATTCCATAGACCCGCTTCTTTTGCCTTGTTTTTTAGCGTTTCCATTATTGCTGGTGTACGCCATTTATGTTCATTGTTGTGCACTAAGTCATGATACTGTGCTTCTAAAGGGTAAATTTCTTTTTCCATAAAAGCAGATAACTTTTCAGTTAACTCAATAACTTTTTCACTGTGATCAAAATTCATGCTTTCGTCCTTAAGGTAATTAACTATAGGTGACTTTAGACAAGTGTTCGGATGTGTCTAAGTGCGGGACATTGTTAAAACTATTTAATTGAAACCCGCGCCTATTAAAAAAGAGCTCATTGACGCTGGTGTTTTTAATTTGTAGATTAAATTCAATCGCTTTTTCGACAGTTGTACCAAACATATGCATTAAAAATACTGCCATGGCGCCGCCAGAAGTGACGACCAATACCGATTTATTTTCTGATGCTAATATGTCGTTTGTACCGCGTAAAACACGGTCACAAAAACCCTGCCACGTTTCACTGTTTGGCAAGGCAAGCTCACCTTTAGACCAGCAAAGCATGGCCTGTTTCAATACTTTATACCATTCGCTGCGAGGTGCATCAGCGGCGGGTTTTTTATGGGGATGCAAAGTCAAAAATGCGGCAACAATACTCTCAAAGTCAAATTCATTCCATGCGTCATCATGATGCACATGCTGAACATTTTGATTGACTAAAATGCCTTGCGCGGTTTGCTTATGTCTAAGCATATCGCCTGTAATGACTGAGTCAAAACTCACACTTTTGTTGTTAAAGTATTCCCCTAACAAAAGTGACTGTTGGTGCCCCAAGTCACTTAAGTTATCGTAATCCTCTGCGCCAAAAGATGCTTGGGCGTGGCGAACCAGATACATACGTGCCATATGCTTTTCCTAATTTTATCGTCAATCTAGGTTAGTGTTTTTTGCACATTAAGAGTAATTATTTGTGTTGATAGAGACATATTCATAGGAAATATAACTTATGCTAACTTAACCGAGATCAATAAACGACGTCAAACTGTCTGCTAAAGTTTATATTCGATAAATAGCTGTTCCAATACATGATTGTAAACTAGGCGCATGAATGAATAAAATTACTGACATCTTCGATAAAGCAATGCTCGATAAATATAACACCACAGGGCCTCGATATACTTCGTACCCTACTGCAGTTGCTTTTCATAATGAATTTTCTGAAGAAGATTTTGCGTGCAGCGTAGAGCAATTAACGAAAGAGAAACAAACACCAAGCCTATCGTTATACTTACATATTCCTTTTTGTCATTCGCTTTGCTACTACTGTGGTTGCAATAAAATTGTGACTCGCAACCAAGATAAAGTCGAAACCTACTTAACCTATATCAAAAAAGAAATCACGTTAAGAAGTGCTGCATTCTCAAGCTTTGAAGTAAAAAACATACACTTTGGTGGCGGCACGCCAAGCTTTTTAAGCCCCCTTCAGTTTGCAGATTTACTAGCGCATATTAAGCAGTGCTTTAATTTGTCAACAAGGCTTGAACAAAGCATCGAGATAGACCCTCGCAGAATAGAGTTACCCTACATAGATGAACTGTTTCATCTGGGTTTTAATCGAATTTCTATTGGCGTACAAGACGTCAATAAATCAGTACAAGAAAAAATAAACCGAGTACAAAGTACGAAGTTTGTAAAAGACATTATCGAAAGAGCGAAAAGCTTAGGTATCGCATCAGTCAATATTGATCTCATTTATGGTCTGCCGGGTCAATCAAATAAGAGTGTTGAAACAACCTTAAACGAAGTCAAAAAGATGAACCCCGATCGCATTTCACTTTTCAGTTATGCCCATATGCCATCGCTTTTTCCTGCTCAGCGCAAAATAAAAAATGAGTGGATGCCTACTAGCGATACTAAATTTTCTTTATTTAAACAGAGTATTCAAACCTTAAGTGCGCAAGGCTATCGATTTATTGGTATGGATCATTTTGCTAAAGACACAGACGAACTTAGCATATCTGCAAAAAATCGTACTTTACATCGTAATTTTCAAGGCTATACAAGCGATGACTCTGATTGTTTACTAGGCTTAGGGGTTTCTTCTATCAGCAATCTACAAACAGCCTATTCGCAAAACGTTAAAAAGTTGAAAGACTATTATCAGGCAATTGATGCACTCGCGCATGACACAATTAACGAGCTAAAAGAATTACTCAACGATGGTAAACAGACGAGATTAATTGAAAAAGGCTTGTGCTTAACGACAGCTGATCAGATACATAGAGCAATTATCAATCAGTTAATGTGCAACCTCTATGTTGATAAAGCACAATTTTCTGAAAAATATGACATCGATTTTGATCAATACTTCTCAGAAAGCTTGGCGCAACTCACGCCCTTTATCGACGACAATTTGCTCACAAATAACAAAGAGCAAATCAAAATTCACCCTCGTGGTAGATTATTAGTCAGAAACATTTGCATGAATTTTGATCAATACTTGAGCGCACCTGCCCATCAAATGCGATATAGCCGCGTGATATAGC